>JBBRTH010000032.1:0-68004 GCA_038244615.1 Mycobacteriales bacterium
GAAGGGCACGACGAGGCCGGCGCCCAACTCCGCGAGGTGACGGCCCAGCTGCGGGTGTACGGGTCCGAGGGCCGCAAGGGGCGCCTGGATGCGGCACAGACCGAGTGCGAGCACGCCGCGGCGGAGCATGACCGGATCCAGAGCCGCGCAGGAGCGGCGCAGCTGCTGCAGTCCGTGATGACACGCCACCGCGACGAGTCGCGACTGCGCTACGTCGATCCGTTCCGTGCCGAGGTCGAACGGCTGGGCCGCATCGTGTTCGGCGCAGACTTCGAAGTGGAGATCGACGGCGATCTCTGCATTCTCAGCCGCACGCTGGACGGGCGCACCGTTCCGTTCGAGTCGCTCTCGGGCGGTGCCAAGGAGCAGATGGGCATCGTCGCCCGGCTGGCCAGCGCGGCACTGGTGGCCAAGGAGGACGGTGTGCCGGTGGTCATCGACGATGCGCTCGGCTTCAGTGACCCCGACCGACTGGCGAGAATGGGCGAAGTGTTCGACGTCGTCGGCGGCGACGGCCAGGTCATCGTCCTGACGTGCAGCCCGGAGCGGTATGCCGGCATCGTCGACGCTCAGCACCTCGAATTGAGCACATAGCACCGCAACGCTCAATAAACTGGCGCGACGTGAACTCCGACTACATCGTCGTGGGCACCGGCTCTGCCGGATCCGTGCTCGCCAATCGCCTGAGTGAGACCCCTGGCGTGCAGGTGCTGGTGCTGGAGGCCGGCGCACGCGACAGGGACAAGTTCGTCCACATCCCGGCGGCCTTTGCGAAGCTTTTCAAGTCCGACGCGGACTGGGATTACTCGACCGAACCGCAGAAGGAACTCGCCGGCCGCGAAATCTACTGGCCGCGAGGCAAGGTGCTCGGCGGATCGTCGTCGATCAACGCCATGATGTGGGTGCGCGGATTCGCCGCGGACTACGACGAGTGGGGCCACGCCGCAGGCGAGTCGTGGAGCTACGAGAACGTTCAGAAGTACTTCACCCGCATAGAGGCCGGGCCGCTGGTGATCTCGCCGCAGCGCAGCCCCCGCAGCTCGACCGCGCAGTGGCTGTCGGCGATCGCGGAGTGCGGCTACCGCGCGGAGGCCGCGAATCAGGATTCGCCAGAGGGGTTCTGCGAGACCCGCGTGACGCAACGCAGGGGAGCGCGATGGAGTGCCGCCGACGCGTACCTCAAACCCGCTCTGCGCAGACCCAACCTCCAGGTGATCACGAATGCGATGGTTACCCGGGTAGTGGTCGAGGACGGTCGCGCCGTTGGTGTCGAGTACCGCCACGAGGGGCGCACCCACGTCGCGAGGGCCCGCAGGGAGGTTGTGCTGTGCGGCGGGGCGATCAACTCACCGCAGCTGCTGATGCTCTCGGGCATCGGTGACCGCGAACGTCTCGCCGATCACGGCATCGACGTGGTTCGCCACGCGCCGGAGGTCGGGCAGAACCTGATGGACCACCTGTGCGTCCCGGTCGGATTCGACGCGTCCGAGGACACGTTGTACGCGGCGGAGAAACCGCGAGAGCTGGTGGACTATCTGTTGCGGCGGCGCGGCATGTTGACCTCCAATGTCGCCGAGGCCTATGGATTCGTCCGCAGCCGTGACGACCTCGAGCTGCCCGACCTCGAGCTGATCTTCGCGCCTGCGCCCTTCTTCGACGAAGGAGTCGGGGCGGGCCACACGGGGCACGCCGTCGTGATGGGTCCCATCCTGCTCAAGCCACGCAGCCGTGGCGCCGTCACCCTCCGGTCGGCCGACCCCCTCGGCAAGCCCGTCATCGACCCCCGCTACCTGACCGACGCCGAGGGCGTCGACCGTGCCGCGCTCATCGCTGGCCTGCGCATCACGGCGCGCATTGCGGAATCGCCGACGATGCGGGGGCTGCTCCGCGGCGTTGCCCGGCCCAGGGATGCGACGGAACTGGACGACGCGACCCTCGAGCGGGCGCTCGAGACGGTGTCGCACACGCTCTATCACCCCGTGGGCACCTGCCGCATGGGCAGCGACGAGGCCAGCGTCGTCGATCCCGACCTACGGGTCCGCGGGGTCGACGGGCTGAGGGTCGCCGATGCCTCGATCATGCCGACGATCATCCGCGGGCATACCCACGCGCCGAGCGTCATGATCGGCGAGAAGGCGTCGGACCTGATCCTGTCGTCGTCCTAGCCGCCCCGTGCGATTTGTGCACGCCAACCCGCGCTGACCGCGGGCGGGCGTGCACAAATCGCTTGGGGGTGGATGGGCGACCTTCAGTTGGGCATCCTGAGCCAGCTGGGCGTCAGGGGTGCCGTCGGGTGTCGAGGCGCCCGAACTCGTTGCCACCGCAATCGCCTCGGTGGGGTCGAGTACGGCGGCCTTGGCGATGTAGGCGGTGCTGGCCAGCTCGCCGAGCAGACGCTGTAGAAGCAGGTCGTCGATGGGGCGATCGGTGGGGGCGTGGCTGAAGCTGCGGTCGCGTGAGCGCAGCAGCGTCACTCCGTCGTCCACCACGTCTGCCAGGATGCCGACGAGCACCGCGTGGATGAACGACTACAGCGACGCATACTGCACCGTCGGCGCAGCTTCGGCGTCATAGGGCGAA
The DNA here is from genome assembly GCA_038244615.1 of Mycobacteriales bacterium. GTDB lineage: Bacteria > Actinomycetota > Actinomycetes > Mycobacteriales > Mycobacteriaceae > Mycobacterium. The sequence goes on from JBBRTH010000032.1 coordinate 2,581, forward strand.
TCGGCGAGGATCTCGTCTGAGGTGACCGCGACGTTCTTGAAGACGGTCGTCCCGGTGCCGGTGCGGCGCTGGCCGAAGCCGTCCCAGTCGTCGATCACCTTCACGCCGGTGCGGTGACGGTGAGGTAGTCGGAGAACAGCATTCCGGTGCTGTAGAACTTCTCGCACTCGCGCCGGAAGCCGCCGGCCGGATCGGGCAGCAGCCGGGTGTTGAGCACCAGGCTGCCCACGGCGTTGCCGCCCTTCTCGCTGAACGCATTGCCGAAGAGCTTGCCGTCGGCGACCATGCGCAGCCACTGTTGCGACGACGGGTCGGCTGAGCTGAATCCCGGGTCATTCCGCTGCTGCCCTCCGAGGCTCCGAAGCCGCTCCTCCGTGAACCAGAAGTGCGTCCGGAAGATTTGCGCCACGATGAGATCGGCCTGCGTCACGTCGATCACCGCGGAGAACAGCTGCGGCGCAGTCAATCGCGAGCCACCCAGCTCGGGCGGCAGGCGCAGGGTGCCGAAGCGGGCGCGCTTGAGGGCGGCGACCTGTTCAAAGGGATTCTCGTCGTTGAGGTCTCGGTCCTTGGCGCCCGCCGCGATGCGGCCGAGCAGTTCGTCCCACTGCGGGGAGCCGGGGAGGATGCGGGTGTCTTCTCGCCGGTGGTCATGGCATCGTTTCTACGCAAGGCCGCGCGACCACACTACTTTGACTCAGCCCGAACCTAAGAGTGAGCGACGGGAGCCGCCCCCGGCGGCGACATTGGGCGACCGGGCACAATGGTGACCGATGACCATGAACGCAGGGCGCCGCCGAGTCCACGACAAGCTGGCCGCGCAGCCGGGTGTCCGTTCGGTCCGTCGGCCGGTGCTGGCCGATGGACCCGACGAGTTCGACCTGTTCTACGTGCGCACCGGCAAGGAGTCCGACCACCCGCTGGTGATCATCCCCGGCGGGCCCGGGGCGGCATCGATAGCGCTCTACCGGGGGCTTCGCAGGCGCGCCGCCGCCGACGGTCTCGACGTCATCATGGTCGAGCATCGCGGCGTCGGGATGTCACGGCACGACGACGAGGGTGCCGACCTCCCGCTCGCCGCGTTGACGATCGACGCCGCCGTCGGGGACATCGCCGCGGTGCTCGACGACGCGCAGGTCGACGAAGCGGTCGTCTACGGCACGTCGTACGGCACCTATCTGGCCGCGGGTCTTGGCGTCCGCCACCCCACGCGGGTGCATGCGATGGTGCTGGACTCTCCGCTGTTGTCGGCCGACGACATCGACGAGGTGAGAGACGCCGTCCGCCGGGCGCTGTGGGACGGCCAGGACGACGAGACCGCCGAGCTCGCCGACAAGGTGCACCGACTCGTCGAGGACGGTGTGTTGACCCCGACCGCGACGCAGCTCGCCGCCGACATGTACGGACTCGGCGGTCCCGAGCTCCTGGGTCGACAGCTCGACCTGCTGTTGAACGATCACGACTGGGTGTGGGGCGCCGTCGGACTCGGCACCCGGCTGTTGGTGGAGCGCAAGACCTCGTACCACAACGAGCCCGACCTCGTTGGTCGCATCGGGTACCGCGAGCTCAACTACGGTGCGGTGCCTGACGGCAAACCGCTCGATCCGGCGTTGGCCATGCGCGAAACAGCCACGGGTGAGGTTGACTTCGTCGCGGAGCCCTACGATCTCATCGCGGCCATGCCGGGATTCACCTGGCCGACCGCGGTCATCTCCGGAGGTCGCGACCTGACCACCCCGCGCGCGATCGCCCAGCGGATCGTCGACCTGATCCCCGACTCGGTGCTGATCGACATGCCCACCACGGGGCACAGCATCATCGACATCAAGGAACGCTCGGCATTGGACGTGGTACAGGCCGTCTATTCCGGAACGACCTCCGAATTACCCAGTCGGTCAGCCGAACTCGACGCCGCACCCGTTCCACCGAGCCTTCGGTTGTTGATACGGGCGATCACCGCGGCCGCGGCGGCGGAGTCGGCGGTGCCGTCCGTGGTGCCACGCGCCGTTCGTTACGTCACGACTTCGTGAAGCCGATCGCGGCGTAGTTGACGTCGGACAGTCCGGCAGCGCCGAAGTTCGCGAGATTGCTTCGCACCGCGACGTTTCCGGGCGACTGCGTGAGCGGGAGGTTGAACCCCTCGGCCCAGATCAGTTTGTCGACCTCGTTGGCCAGCGTCCGGGCCTTGTCGGCGTTGAGCTCCTTCAACGTCTCCTCGATCTTCGCGTCGATCTCGGGGCTGCCGATCTTGCCGAAGTTGCTCTCGCCGCTGGACAGGTAGATCTGGTTGAGACCCGATAGTGGGAAGGCGTCCGCCACCCAGCTGAACTGAGCGATGTCGAAGTTTCCGACGGTGACGTACTGGCTGAAGAAACCATTGCCGCCCTTCGCCTGAAGGTCGAGCTTGACGCCGATCTGCGCCAGGCTGCTCTGAGCGATCTGCGCAACCTGTCGGGTGCTCGCAGCGTCGTAGAAGATGTCGCGGATGACCAGTTGCTTGCCGTCCTTCTCGCGGAACTGCCCGTTCATCGGCCAGCCGAGGTCGTCGAGTTCCTTCTTGGCCGCCTCCGGATCGAACGCCACCACGCCGCTGTTGTCCTGGTAGCCCTCCTGACCCGCCACGTAGACGTGGTTGTTGAGCGGTACCGGATTGTCGGCCAGTCCACGTTGGGTCACGCTGGCGATCGTCTGCCGATCGATGCCCCTCGCGATCGCCGTCCGCAACGCCTTGTCGGCCAGAATCGAACCGGGTGCGCCGTTGAACGTGAAGTGATACCAGCTCAAGCCGGGTGCTCGACGAATCGAGAGGCCCGGTGTGCGGCGGGCGATCTCCATCTCATCCAGGGTGGCCAGACCGCTGGCGTCCAGGGCGTTGTTCTGCAGCGCTGGAATTCGGGCCTCGTCTGCCAGGACCGTGTAGTTGATGCTGGTGAGCCGAGGGGTCGCCCCCCACCACTTGGGGTTGCGGGCCAGGGTGATTCGCTGAGCCGTGCGGTCGATGTTGGTGACGACGAACGGACCGGCTGAGGGGCCCGGTTGGGTCAACTGACCCTTGTTGAACGCTTCTGCCGTCGCGGTCATGCTCTTCGGCAAGAGCATCGTGTTGCCCGACAACATGCCTCGCCACTCTGCGTACGGCTTGGCGAACGTCATGACTGCTTGGCGGTCGTCGGCGCCGCGGGTCACCGAGGCCACCCGTTCGCTTCCGTTGGTGCTCGCGATCGCGAACGTCTTGTCCTTGCCGCTGGTCGAGTCGATCTGGGACTTGATGTCCTCCCACGTGATTGGCGTGCCGTCACTCCACACGGCCTGCGGATTGATGGTGTAGGTGACCACCTGCGGGTCGGTGCCGGTCAGTTCGACATTGGTGAAGTAGTCGTGGTTGACCGTCGGCGATCCATCGGGACCGATCGTGAACGCCCGCGGCAAGGTCGCCTTCAGCATGCCCGCGGCGTCGGCGACGTTGCCGTCGATGTGCAGCGGATTGTAGTTCTCCGGGAATCCCGACAGCGCCAGTCGCAGGTCGCCGCCGTCCTGCAAGCTGGCGGGATCCTGCGGGTTCATGTCGCTGCTGGTGCCGATCTCGGCGCTGCCCCCTGCCGACGGCGGCGGCCGGTTGCTGCCGGAGCACGCCGTGAGTGCGATTCCGGCGACGAGAAGGGCGCTGGCGAGGCGTCGGAGCTCCATGCGGACAGACTCTAACCTCGTGTTCGTCCTTCGCGCCGCAGGCCGCCCGTCACCAGCCGCGACGGGGTCTTCTACGGCTGCGGCACCGCGGCGAGCAGTTGGCGCGTGTACTCGTGTCGAGGCCTCGCGAAGATGTCGGTGGCGTCACCCGACTCGACGACCGAACCCTGGTGCATCACCACCAACCGATCGGCGAGATGCTTCACCACCGACAAGTCGTGCGATACGAACAGATACGACAGTCCGAACTGCTCCTGTAGGTCCAGAAGCAAGTTGATGATGCCCGCCTGAATAGACACGTCGAGGGCGGACACCGGTTCGTCGAGCGCCAGGATCTTCGGCTGCAATGCCAGCGCACGGGCGATGCCGATGCGCTGCTTCTGCCCGCCGGAGAACTCGGCCGGGTACCTGCTCGCGTCCTGGCGTCGCAGTCCGACGGTGCTCAGAAGCTCGTCGACGCGCTCGTCGACACGCTTCTTGGCGAAGCCATTGGCGGTCAACGGTTCTGCGAGTGCGTCGAAGACGGGCAGCCGCGGGTCCAGAGACGCGACGGGATCTTGAAACACGACCTGCAGATCGCCGCGCAGTGCGCGTCGTGACCGGCGGTCGAGGGTGGCGACGTTCTGGCCGAGCACCTCAATCGAACCGCTCTGCGGCGCAGTGAGTTCCAGAATCTCGTGCAGCGTCGTCGACTTTCCCGAACCGGATTCTCCGACGATGCCGAGGGTTTGGCCCTGGCGTAGCTCGAAGCTGATGCCGTCGACCGCCCGTACCTCGCCGATCTGGCGTCGGAACACCGCGCCCTTGGTCAGGCTGAAGGTCCTGACGAGGTCGACCACGCGGAGCACGACGGGCGCGTGGGGATCCGGTGTGGCGTCGATGGGCGCGGTCGAGACGCCGTAGACGTCGGGTGCCGAGCGGCCCGCGACGTCGTCGGTGCGGATGCACGCCGCCGTGTGATCGGGTGCGACGGAAACCAATTCCGGCTCCGCCGAAAGGCATTCGTCGATGACCATCGGACACCGCGGCGCGAAGGGGCAGCCGGGCGGGAGATCCGTCATCGAGGGTGGCGCGCCAGGGATCGGCACCAGGCGCGAGCCTTGGGCGGCGTCGAGTCGCGGGACCGAGCCCAGCAATCCGACCGTGTACGGCATCACCCGGCTGCTGGCAAGGTTGCCCACCGGCGCCGTCTCGACGGCCTTGCCCGCGTACATCACCAGCGCCCGGTCGGCGAACTCCGATACCACCCCGAGGTCGTGGGTGATGATCAGCACGCCTGCGCCCGTCACTTCGCGGGCGGTGCGCAGCACGTCGAGAATCTGCGCCTGGACGGTGACGTCGAGCGCCGTCGTCGGCTCGTCGCAGATGATGAGGTCCGGATCGTTGGCGATCGCGATCGCAATGACGACGCGCTGCCGTTCACCGCCCGACAGCTCGTGGGGGAAGGACCTGGCACGTCGCTGCGGCTGTGAGATCCCGACGAGGTCGAGCAGTTCGACGGCGCGCAACCCGGCGGCTTTGCGGCTCAGGTCGCGCTGGTGTACTCGAAGTGCCTCGGCGATCTGATCGCCCACGGTGTAGACGGGGGTGAGCGCCGACATCGGATCCTGGAAGACGGTGCCGATGACGCGACCCCGGATCCGCGACATCCGTTGATCGTCCAGCCCGATCAGCTCGTCACCGTGAACCCGCACCGATCCGGACACCGTCGCGTACTCCGGAAGCAGTCCGACCACCGCCATGGCCGTCGCCGACTTGCCGGCGCCGGACTCGCCGACCAGCGCGACGACCTCGCGCGGCTGGACGTCGAACGTCAGGCCCCGAACCGCCGCGACGTCTTCCGCATCCGTGGTGAAACCGACGCGCAGGTCCTTCACCTGGAGGAGTTCGCTCATGTGCGCCGCCGACGCCGTCGGAGGGGCTTGGCGCCCGGATCGATCGCGTCCCGCAGGCCGTCGCCGATCACGTTGGCGCACAGCACGGTCAGTACCAGGACCCCGGCGGGGAACAGGAACACCCACGGGAAGGTGGTCACCGACGGGGTGCCGTCGGCGATCAGCGTGCCCAGCGATACGTCCGGCGGCTGGATGCCGAAACCGAGGAATGACAGCCCGGTCTCGGCGAGGATCGCGACGCCCACGTTCAGCGTGGTGTCGATGATGAGGATCGATGCGACGTTCGGCAGCACGTGGCGCACGATGATCCGCCAGTCGGACACCCCCATGTACCTTGCCGCCGTGACGAACTCGCGCTCGCGCAGACTCATCGTCATCCCACGCACGATGCGCGCGCTAATCATCCAGCTGAAGACGGCCAGCAGCAGGATCAACGAGAACACCCGGCCCGACTGACCGAGGCGTGGCGTGACGATGGCGATGAGGATGAAACTCGGAACGACCAGCAGAAGGTCCACCACCCACATCGACACGCGGTCCCGCCAGCCGCCGAAGTAGCCGGCGACGGCGCCGACCGTCGCCGCGATGATCGTCGAGATGAACGCCACGCACACGCCGATCAGCAGCGACTTCTGCATGCCGCGCAACGTCTGTGCCAATAGGTCCTGACCGAGAGCATTGGTGCCGAACCAGTGACTGGTGCTCGGTGGCTGTTGTAGCGCGAAGAAGTCGAGATCGGTATAGCTCCAGGGCAATAGCGGCGGCAGCGCGTAGCACCCGATGAACATCAGCGCCAGAACCACCAAGGCTCCGACGGCGAGCCTGTTGCGGAGGAACCGGCGCGTCGTCAGTGTGCGGCGCGAGGCGAACGTGCCTGCCGTCTGGATGCCCGATTGCGCCACCGACGATGCCTCCGTGTTCACCGGTTCGGTCACGTCACCCTCACTCTCGGATCGAGCGCGGCGTAGATGACGTCGGACAGCAGTCCGGCGAGCAGAATCGTCGCGCCGGTGAACACCGTGATCGCGGCGATGATGTTGGTGTCCTGGGTCGCGATGCCAAGTACCACCCATTCGCCCATCCCGTGCCAACCGAAGATCTTCTCGACGAACACGGCCCCGGTCACCAGTCCGCCGACGCCGTACGCGAACAGCGTGGCCATGGGGATCAACGCGGTGCGCAATCCGTGCTTGAACAGTGCCTGGCGCCGCGTCAGGCCCTTGGCGCGGGCGGTGCGGATGAAGTCCTGACCGAGCACGTCGAGCATGGCGTTGCGCTGGTAGCGGCTGAAGCCGGCGATCGAGAACAGCGCCAAGGTGGCCGTCGGCAGGACGAGGTGCTGCAGGCGGTCGACGAACTGTGTCCAAATCCCACCCGTCAACGTCGCCGACGTCTCGCCGGTGTACTCGAACAGGTTGAAGCCCAGTCCCGTATTGGCGCGCAATGCGCCGAGGATCAGCAGGTTGGCGACGACGAACGTCGGCATGCTGATCAACAGCAGGGAGAGCACCGTGATGACCCGGTCGGACACGCGGTACTGCCGGATGGCTCCCCACGCACCCACCACCACGCCGATGAACGTGCCGAGTACCGAGCCGATGAGGACCAACCGCAGGCTGACTCCGATCCGGCGCCACAGGTCGTCGGACACGGGCTGCCCGGCGACGGTCGTGCCGAAGTCACCCCGCACCGCGTCGGACACCCAGTGCGCGTACCGAAGGGGAATCGGCTTGTCGAGGTCGAGTTCGGCTACCTTGGCGTCGATCACGGCCTGGGGTGGCCGGGGGTTGCGGCCTTCGAGACTGTCCAGGGGTTTGAACGACCAGGACGTGAGCGTGAACGTCAGGAACGACGCCAGTGCCAGCAGCACGACGTAGTTCAGTGCCCGACGAGCTAGGAAACGCGTCACGTCGCGCTCGCCGGAAACCGCATGGCCACAGGGTATGAGATCGAGGGTCGATGACCGCGCTGCGGCGCGGTAACGGAGCAAGAGGACTCGCAGCGAGAACACGGTGCGCTCACAGGGCGGCGACGTTCACTCGAAGGCAGCTGCATTGGATTCATTGCCGGACACCAGATCGGAATTGTGACATGCATTACACCCCAAAGACGTTCGCGGCCGATGTCGGCGGCTGCGCGGTCCTGACCCTCGGCGTTCTGAGCGCGGGCCTCGTCGAGGGCCAGGTCGCGCCCGCGTCGGCCGCCGGAACGCAGATGACGTTGGGCGCTGGCAGCACTGAGACCACTCCACCGAATGCACCTGCCATCGGCGATGCCACACCGTCGATCACGGGGTCGGCCGGGAAAACGCTTCGCGTGTGATGCGCGTCCGCTTCGGTCACCCGAAACGTGAAGGTGTTCAGCCCCCTTCGCATGCACGTCTTCGAATAGCCCGAATTGGGACTGAATCCAGGTTCACTCCCGAACGCCTTTCTCAGGGCTTACGATGTCGCCGTGGCGGATGTGACGGTGGCAATATTTACGTTCACCGGGAACGAAGCGACCGCCGTAACGGAGTTGCTGACGCGCCTTTACATCGACCTACCGGTGTTCGGAACAACGGTCTGGACGCCGACAAAGCTGGGGGAAGAGGCACTAGAGGGCCGCCTGTCCGACGGCCGGACGGCTAGGGTGGAGCACCACCCACTGAATGTCCAAGGGAATGTCGTTGCAGCGGCCGCCCTCAGCAGGTCAACCCGGGAGAACCGGGCCGACTACTACGTCTTTTACGGCTGCTGCGGAACAGTCGACGCGGAGCTGGTTGGTCAGGTGTTTCGGGCCGAAAGGGTGTCATACCTGTCATTGGGAGTGGTAGCTGCCTCAGCCGACGGCGAAGTCGTCAAGCTACAGAACAAGTGGATCGTCCGTACGCAACCTCACGAGCAGGCTCCGCTTGACGCGATTGAGATGCGAGCCGGGTCGGCAGGTGCTCCGGGTTCTGTGTGGGGACTGGACCTTCCCGACGCCCACGTTCTTGCAACCGACAAGGTGATCAAGATCTCGCCAGGTGTCGCGCCAATGCCAATAGATACGCCATCCAGCGGTCCCATCTACGCCAAGGGAGACTGGACGTACTCGCTGGCGCTTGCCCTGTACTCCCGAATGGCGACTAAGCCCGTACTCGTCGACATGGAGTCCTTCGGTATCGCTTCCACGATGCGCGCGTTGGGCTTGTGTGAGCGCGTGCTCGTCCTGCGCGTTGCAACGGACTCTTTGAGTGATAAGGCGGATCAAAGCGATCTGGATCAACTCGACTTCCTGAGAGCGGGTTTGGCCGAGCTGGCTGCTGCGATAGCTACTATCTTGGGGATCTAATGACGCCGGAGCGGAAGCCGCGGACACTCAAGGACGAGGTAGGTAGATTGCGCGCCGGCATTGTGAAGCCCGCGCCGTCGACGCGTGACCCACGGGAATCGGAAATGGTTCGTGTCGTGTCGGCCGCGTCCCTAGCCTGGGACGGTCAGGTAGACCGGGTCGATCGCTTCTCGCGTCCGCTCCTGCCATCCGGCACCCCGACTGAAGAGCGAGCCAACCCGGCGGTAACATCACAGCTTTTCTCAGCACAGGTGGCTTCCGACTATCGACGCGTGGCGTCATGCGAACTCGACCTCCGCGAGGTGGAAGCACGGCGGAATTCAGATAGGGGCGCGGCGGCCCTAGAGCGTGCCGGTGTTGTAAGCCGACCAGTGGCGCCGCTAGCTGTCGGGCAATACCTTGCGGCTCATGAATGTGCCGCGGATGGGGACTTGGCGAGTGTGTTGGTGCCATGGATGTTGTCTGCGGAGGATGCAGATCTCGAATCGCAATACGCTGCGGCATTCGGCGATGTGCTCGGTCCCTTGGTTCAGGTCGCACTGGACGAGTCGCATGACCACACTCCGGTGGTGCTGCCCAGTTGGTCTAGCCGTGTGGGAGATGCATGGTGCAAAGAGTTCCTTGCAGCAGGGGCTCAGATCCTGAAACATCGAGCCTTGCTTACCTCTTCACAAATAGAAGGGGAAGTGATCATCTCTTCCCGCGACGGCTTAGTTGATGTCACGGAGACCATAAACAATGTCGTTGCACTCGCAGAAGTCTTCCGCCCTGTGGAAGATGTGAGAGTCAGTGCCGCTGGGAACGAAAACAAACCGAAGATCGACCTTGTTCTGTCGGGCGATGGGCTCAGACCAGACGAGCTCAATCTGTTCCTGAGTAGTGTGCAGGACATACCCGCAGATGTCATGGTCCTAGCCGACGTTCCGGACAGTTCTTACGAAGATTAGGGTGACCTCGCACTCATCGCCCTGCTCGCCGCGGCGACCGCAGGCATCCTCGTCATCGGTCGCCAGTTGGCGCCGCTGTCCAGAGTCACCGCGGCCGCCCGCGACGTGGCCTGTCTCGAACTCGACAAGGGTGAGGTGCACCTGCCGAGCCGGATCGTTCAGGTGGATCCGGAGGGTGCGCACACGGAGGTCGGCCAACTCGGGTCTGCGCTCAACACGATGCTGGACCGCATCGCAAGCGCACTGTCCGCGCGCCACGCCAGCGAGACGCGAGTGCGCCAGTTCGTCGCGGACGCGAGCCACGAACTGCGTACCCCACTTGCCGCGATCCGCGGTTACACTTAACTGGCCCAACGCAAGCGGCACGATCTGCCCGACGACGTCGCCCACTCGATGAGCCGGGTCGAATCCGAGACCGAGCGCATGACGCACCTCGTCGAGGACATGTTGCTGCTGGCGCGACTCGACGCGGGGCGGCCATTGGGCCGGGAACCGGTCACCGTCGTCGGCGACGAGGCGCGGCTGCAGCAGGTTCTGGCGAACCTGTTGGCGAACGCCAGGGTTCACACTCACGCGGGGACGTCGGTGACGACGTCGCTGGCCCAGGAGGGTGACGTGGCGGTGCTGACCGTGGCCGACGACGGGCCCGGCATCCCCGCCGACCTGTTACCGGAGATCTTCGAGCGGTTCGCGCGCGGTGATCCCTCCCGATCGCGTCGTGGGGCCTTCCCGGCGGCGAACCCGAGTCCGGACGGCAGCACGGGCCTCGGCCCGTCGATCGTGGCCGCAGTGGTCAGGCACACGACGGGACGATCGACGTCCGAAGTGAGCCCGGTAGTTCGTGGTCCGGCTCCCGGTAGGTTCACAGTCGATCCACAGCCCGAACCAATGATGCGCCTTGCCGGCTATCCGATAATCGCGGCGTGACAGCCGTTCTGACGCGCCCAGCGCACGCCGACGACGGCGAAGACGACGCTGCCGACGTGCACCGTCAGCCCGTCTCCCCCGTCGAGCGGCTGGCATTTGGCACCCTCTTGCTGACCACCGCGGACAATTGGACCGCGATGCTGTTCGGTTCCAGCGACGGGGGCAATGCGATCACGGTGGACACGACACCTGCCGCGCTGTAGGTGATGGACGTCTCGGTGCGCGTGTTCGGGCTGAACTCGTGGAGTGTGCTGGCGCTGCAGGGGGTGGCAGCGTTGGCACTGCTCTACGCGGCCGTGCGCCGCGGGTCCGTCGGCGGCGTTGCTTGCCGGAGCGGTGTTCGCCCTGACACCCGTTGCGGCGCTGATGTTTCGGTTCAACAATCCCGACGCGCTGCTGGTGCTTGCCCTCGTAGCGGGTGCGTATGCGAGCAGCGGCCGTGCGAGCGCGTCAGCAGCCGCTGGTGGCTCATCGTGGCGGGCACCGCCGTCGGCATCGGATTCCTCGCGAAGATGCAGCAGGCATTCCTGGTGCTGCCCGCATTCGGGGTGGCCTACCTCGTTGCCGCCGTCCCGGTGCGCACGCGGTTGGTCGGGCTGGCCGGGGCCGTGGCCACGATGGTGATCAGCGGTGGCTGCTATCTGCTGCTGGTCGAGCTGTGGCCGGCCTCGTCACGTCCCTACATCGGTGGCTCGCAGCACGACAGCATCATGGAGCTGGCCTTGGGCTACAACGGACTCGGCAGACTCACTGGCGACGAGACCGGGGGCCTTGGCAACATGAACTTCGACGTCGGCTGGGGCAGGTTGTTGGGACACTCGATGGGCGCCTACATCGCGTGGCTGATCCCCGCCGCCGGGTTGCTCATCACTCGTCGCGCCCCGCGGACCGACCCCACCAGGGCTGGGCTGATCCTGTGGGCCGGCTGGCTCGTGGTCACCGCGGTCGTCTTCAGCTATGCCAACGGCATCCTGCACCAGTACTACAGCGTCGCGTTGGCGCCCGCGATCGGCGCTGGCATTGGCATCAGTGCAGTACTGCTGTGGCGCAACAGGTTCGACGTATGCGCCGCGGTCGCGATGTCAGCCACGGTCCTCGTCACGGCCATCCTCGCCGCCGTGCTGCTGGCCCGGCGCTACGACTGGCTGCACTGGCTGGGCACCACGGTGGCCACTCCACACTCCGGGGCCATCCCGTCGGTGGGACCGCCGCGCGGACACGGCTCCTTCGGGGGGCCGGGCGGCCCGGGCGGCGGCTTCCTCGACATTCTTGCGGCCGGAACAGGTTTGACGGCCTTGCTTGCCGACGGCGCCGACCGCTTCGAGTGGACCGCGGCGGTCGTCGGCTCGACCAACGCCACCACACACGGCGGATCGACGATGGAGTCATGACCGACATTCAGGATGCGGCCATCGCGACGGTCCCCGCCGTTTCCAAGGCGATCGCGTTCGGCTCGCGGCCCAACGCCGGGTTGGAGGCCCACGCGCTCGGGGTTCCGGTGCTGGATGTGGTGATACCGGTCGACAACGAGCAGGCCGCTCTCGCCGACAACGCCAACGTCGACGAGACCCCCCGCATCGCCGCCGAATTGGCCGAAGAGCTCGACGACGTCCGCGCGGTGCGACTGGAGGAGAAGGGTCGCGGGCGCGCGGTGCAGCAGGTCGGGTCGCAGTCCGATGCCATGGTGTTGGCCTACATGGACGTCGACCTGTCGACGGATCTCGCCGCGGTCGCCCCGCTCGTCGCGCCGCAGATCTCCGGTCACTCCGACCTGTCGATCGGAACCCGCCTGGGCCGTGGCTCACGGGTGGTGCGTGGCCCCAAGCGCGAGATCATCTCGCGCTGCTACAACCTGATCCTGAAATCGACGCTTCAGGCCCGATTCTCGGATGCCCAGTGTGGATTCAAGGCGATTCGCGCCGACGTCGCTCGCCAACTGCTGCCCCACGTGGCCGACACCGGGTGGTTCTTCGACACCGAGCTGCTGGTCCTCGCCTAACGTAGCGGCCTGCGGATCCACGAGGTCCCGGTCGACTGGGTCGACGATCACGACAGCCGGGTCGACATCATCGCCACGGCTACCGCCGATCTCAAGGGCGTCGGCAGACCTCTCCGAGGCTTCGCCAGCGGATCCATTCCGATGAATGCGATTGCAGCCCAGCTGACTCGACGGCCGCGCCGAATTCGCTGTTCCGCCAGGTGGTGCGATTCGGTGCCGTCGGCGTGGCATCGACTGCGGCGTACCTCCTGCTGTTCGTACTGCTGCACCCCGTCATCGGCGCCCAGGTCGCGAATCTGATTGCCCTGCTGCTCATCGCAATTGCTAACACGGCCGCCAACCGGCGCTTCACGTTAGGTGTGGCCGGTGGCGCGAAGGCGGCACGCCATCACGTCGAGGGGCTCATCGTCTTCGCCATCGCGCTCGCGATCACCAGCGGTGCGCTGGCAGGGCCACGCGTTCGTCGATCAACCGCTTCGCCTGCTCGAACTCTCCGTGCTGGTGCTGGCCAATCTGGTCGCCACCGCCGTCCGCTTCGTCCTCCTGCGCGGCTGGGTGTTTCACCCCCGCCGGACCCAGTGACACCGACCGAGAACACGGGGAAGACGACTGTGACACTGACTGCTGACGACGTCCGAGCGGACCCGGCATGCCGGGCCGCGCCGATAGCCCTGAGCTCGAGGCTCTCCTCGAGAGCACCGACAATCGTTGGGCCGCAGCCGGGATCGGCTCCATGTCGGTGAGCGATCTCGAACTCAAGACCGGAAGCTCGTTGATGGCCATCGGTGGATTCACCGGTAGCGACCCGTCGCCGACGCTGGCCCAGTTCCAGCAGTACGTCTCCGACGGTCAGGTGCGGTACTTCCTCGCCGACTCGGGTCACGGTGGGCCTCCCGGGCAGCGTATGGGCCCGGCCGGCGACATCACGGCGTGGGTGGAGAAGACGTTCACCAAGACGGACGTGGGCGGCATAGGACTCTACGACCTGCAGTCACCGCGATCCTGAATGATCGACAACGAGTAGACGGCGGCTATCGTCGTGGTGTTCGTCTGCCCCTAGGAGGTCCCAATGTCCGTGACCGACGAGTACCTGAAGAACAACGAGGCGTATGCCGCTGAATTCAATCGGGCGTCCGACCGGCCATTGCCTCTGCCTCCCAGCAAGCACGTCGCGGTCGTCGCCTGCATGGATGCCCGGCTGGACGTGTACCGGGTCTTGGGGCTGGCCGACGGGGAGGCGCACGTCATCCGCAATGCGGGCGGCGTCGTGACCGATGACGAGATCCGCTCGTTGACGATCAGCCAGCGACTGCTCGGCACCAAGGAGATCATCCTCATCCACCACACCGACTGCGGCATGCTGACATTCACCGACGACGGCTTCAAGAAGCAGATCCAGGACGAGACCGGTCTGAAGCCGGAGTGGGCTGCCGAGGCCTTTCAGGATCCGGACGACGACGTGCGGCAGTGATTGCGTCGCATCGAGGCCAGCCCGTTCGTCACCAAGCACGAATCGTTGCGCGGCTTCGTCTTCGACGTCGCGACGGGCAAGCTCAACGAGGTCACCCTCTAGCGATTTGCGCCCGTCGAGTGTGTGGCTTCCCGTCGAGTAATCGATGAATCCTCAACGACACGCCACACAGTCGGCATCAGATCGGGCATCCGGCTGCGCGTAGCTTCGCCGTCACGCGCGCGATGATGACGTCGGGGCGTTCGAGCATTTCCGCGCTGACCCTGACGATGGTCCAACCCATTGCCTCCAGGATCGCGATGCGGTCGATATCCCACGAACGCTGACGACGATCCGCCCAATGCTGGACACCGTCGTACTCAACGGCAACGAGCCACTGCCGCCAGCCCATGTCCACCCGGATGAAGGGCGCGCCGAACCGGTCACGAAATTCGATCTGTGTCTCGGTTTCGGGTAAGCCTGCTCGACGCAGAAGCAATCGCACCCGACTCTCCTGCGGCGACTCAGCGCCTGGATCCGCCAAGGCCATGGCGGCGCGCAACACTCGCACGCCACGGTGACGCGGCCTGGTGTCGGCTAGCGCGATCACGTCCGCGGCCTTCAGTCGCGTGGCATTCATCAGGGCGTCGAGGATCGGAACGGCACGGTCCACGGGCAGGGTCCGGCCGATGTCGAATGCCGTCCGGGCCGCGGTGGTGCACCGCATGCCGCGAACGTCACGAGTTTCGTTGGGCGAGACGTCCCACGTGTGCAGCAGCACGCCCGGGGGTGCGTGTCGGTCGCTTCTGATGAGTTCGGAGGGCGCGTTGCCGTCGAGCCACTTGGTGCCGAGCACCGCAGCGGCGGACAGCCGGGCCAGGACCGCATCGCCGCCCGACCACAGCCAGGCTGCACTGGCGCGCGTTTCCGCCGTCAGCGTCGATCCGGTCGGCACGTACACGTTGCGATGAACCACTCGATACTTCGTCCGCAGTTGGTAATCGGTGAGCAGACCTTGACGCACTGCTTCGCTGCCACGGAAGGGCGCACTGTCCATGCCACGCACACTGGCCGGGGCCTCCGACGTTCAGCACCCCGTGTTCGGGAGTTGTCCACAGCCGTTCGCCGTCGCGACTGTGCGGCGAGTCGTCGGCGAGAGGAAAGGGGACCTCAGGACAAGAAGCGCCCGACGTAGGGCGCGAATCGCTCGCGGAGGTCGTCCTCGTCGAGGCCGAACATGTCGCACGACGTCGCCACCCGGCCCAACCGGTTGCGTTGATGGCCTGCCAGATACTCGGCCATCGCGGTGCGCGCCCCGCCGGTGAGCGGCTCGCCTGCCAGGGCATAGATCTGTTCGGTGACGCCGAGTTCGTCGGCCATGAAGTCGTCGAAGCGCACGTCGAGCGAATGCTCCGGCCCGATGACGTTGCGGTCGCGCATGAACGCGGTAAGCATCAGGTCGAGGCGGTCGACCCATGACGCGGCGATCTCATCGACGAGCACCGGGCTGCGGTGCAAGCGTGCGGAGTAGGTGATCATCGCGATCATCGACAGCACCACCGGCATCGGATCGCGATGCGCGCACACGACGACTACCCCCCGGAAGACGCGGTCCAGCACCGCCAACTGCTCGAGGTGCTGCGGCGACTTGAGCAGCCAGCGCCGACCGCCGCGAAGGAACTGCAACGCCTTGAGTTGAGTGGCGAGGTGCTCGTAATGCGTTGTCTGGTCATGAGAAAGGTAGTAATGGCGCCATCGCGGGGCTTGGCAGAGAGTCTCCATGAGCATCGTGGAAACGTCGTTCGCGAGCAGCTGGATCTCCTCGTGGACGTGCTCGGTGACCGCCTACAACGAACCATCTCCGGGCACCTGGTCGGACAAGGTCGTCGCGATCGTTCGCGACGACGATCTCGAGGTGGACGCGGACGGCAACTTCTCCTTCGACTTCGGGCCGACGCCGGAGGCAGCCGTGCTGGTGACGCGCGACAATCGGGCCGACCCGCGCACCGGTCGCCCCGCCGCCTGGCGCATCGAGGCGCTCGACGAACCCGAACCCTTCCGTCACGGCGACGCCAAAACCGCGGCGGCGCTGCGGGCCAGTGCCGCCTGGATGCGCACGATGTTCGCGATCCTACCGCTGGCCGTCGGGGTGCGCAGCGAGGACGCTCACACGTTGGGGCACGAAACATCGCACGCCGCAAATGAATTTGCCGATCCCTACCAAGTGCCGGACGCCAATTTCGGTTGGTCGGCGCGGGACGCCTGCTATGCCAACGCCAGCTTCGTGCTCGAGGACGACGAGGCGCTCGTCATCACCCACCGGCCACCGGCGTGCCGGTTGTGGAACCTGGTGGTGTGGAACCAGTTCATGGCCACACCGGGTGTTGCCGACGCGCAGCTCGATCAACGGCCACATGGCGGTGCCCAACGCCGACGGCTCCGTGACGATCGTCTTGTCGCGGGGGATGACTGGGCACCCCAACTCGCTGACGACGCTCGACTATCCACTGGGCAACCTGGCGTTCCGCTGGTTCCTTGCCGACGGGGTGCCGGCCCGTCCCGAGGCGCACCTGGTCAAGGCGTCGGCTGCGCCGACGACGGTGGACTGATCGACCCCGATCGTTGACACGCCGCCATGCCCAAGGTTACATTCCTGGTCATGATTGCAATTCTGGCTAACTCTACCAACTTAATGGGGAAGCCATGACCGTCGCAGGGAACGTCGACCGGGCCGCCGGCAAGTACGAACTGAGTCACCTGCGGTCGTTGGAGGCCGAGGCCATCTACATCATCCGTGAGGTCGCCGCGGAGCTGGAGAAGCCGGTGCTGCTGTTCTCCGGCGGCAAGGACTCGATCGTCATGCTGCATCTCGCGCTCAAGGCCTTCCGGCCCGGCCGACTGCCGTTCCCGGTGATGCACGTCGACACCGGCCACAACTTCGACGAGGTGCTGCAGGTCCGTGACGAGCTCGTCCGCGAGTCTGGTGTTCGACTGGTCGTCGCGAAGGTGCAGGACGACATCGACGCAGGCCGCGTCGTCGAGACCATCCCGTCGCGCAACCCGATGCAGACCTTCACGCTGCTGCGGGCCATCCGCGAGAACAGGTTCGACGCCGCATTCGGTGGCGCCCGCCGCGACGAGGAGAAGGCCCGAGCCAAGGAGAGGGTGTTCAGCTTCCGCGACGAGTTCGGCCAGTGGGACCCCAAGGCGCAGCGTCCCGAACTGTGGAATCTCTACAACGGGCGCCACCACAAGGGCGAGCACATCAGGGCGTTCCCGATCTCGAACTGGACCGAGTTCGACATCTGGTCCTACATCGGCGCCGAGAAGATCACGCTGCCCTCGATCTACTATGCCCATCCGCGGCAGGTCTTCGAGCGCGACGGGATGCTGCTGGCCGTGCACAAGTACCTGCAGCCGCGCAAGGACGAAGAGGTGGTCGAGAAGATCGTGCGGTTCCGCACCGTCGGCGACGTCACCTGCACCGGCTGCGTGGAATCGACGGCGGGCACGGTGTCCGAGGTGATCGCCGAGACCGCGGTCTCCCGGCTGACCGAACGAGGCGCGACGCGCGCCGACGACCGAATCTCCGAGGCGGGGATGGAAGACCGCAAGCGAGAGGGCTACTTCTGATGCCAGGGGCGAGCGAAGCGACGGGTGTCGTCATGGCTTGCGCGGAGAGCGAGGAAATCTGATGGCGACATTACTGAGGCTTGCCACAGCCGGTTCGGTCGACGACGGCAAGTCGACTCTCATCGGCCGGCTGCTGTTCGACTCAAAGGCCGTCATGGAGGACCAGCTGGCCTCGGTGCAGCGCACGTCCAAGGAGCGCGGACACGACTACACCGACCTTGCCCTAGTCACCGACGGCCTGCGCGCCGAGCGTGAGCAGGGCATCACGATCGACGTTGCCTACCGCTACTTCGCCACGGCCAAGCGGAAGTTCATCATCGCCGACACCCCGGGCCACGTGCAGTACACGCGAAACATGGTGACGGGCGCATCGACGGCACAGCTGGTGGTTGTCCTCGTCGACGCCCGCCATGGCCTGCTCGAGCAGTCGCGACGGCATGCATTCCTGGCGTCACTGCTCGGCATCCAGCACATCGTGTTGGCGGTCAACAAGATGGACCTCGTCGACTGGGATCAGGAGATTTTCGAGACGATCCGCGACGACTTCCACGAGTTCGCCGCACGCCTCGACGTGCAGGACGTGACGACCATTCCGTTGTCGGCGCTCAACGGCGACAACGTGGTCACCAAGTCGGATGCCTCGCCCTGGTACGAGGGTCCGGCGCTGCTGTCGCACCTCGAGGAGGTCTACATCGCCGGTGACCGCAATCTGGTTGACGTCCGGTTCCCCGTGCAGTACGTCATCCGGCCGCAGACCCACGACCACGCGGACCATCGCAGCTACGCGGGGACCATCGCCAGCGGTGTGATGCGTACCGGCGACGAGGTCGTGGTGCTGCCAGCCGGGAAGACCAGCCGCATCACCGACATCGACGGTCCCGCAGGGCCTCTCACCGAGGCGTTCGCGTCGATGGCCGTGTCGATCAGCCTCGCCGACGACATCGACGTCTCGCGCGGCGACATGATCGCGCGGCCCAACAACCAACCCCACGTCACGCAGGACTTCGACGCCACGGTGTGTTGGATGTCCGACGAAGCGGCGCTCGAACCCGGTCGCGACTACGTCATCAAGCACACCACGCGCACGACCCGCGCCAGGGTGACGGCGCTGGACTACCGACTCGACGTCAACACGTTGCACCGCGACAAGAGCGCAACGGCGTTGAAGATCAACGAACTCGGCCGCGTCACACTGCGTGCGCAGGTTCCGCTACTGCTCGACGAGTACTCCCGCAACGCAGCCATCGGGTCGTTCATCCTCATCGACCCCGACACCAACGGCACCGTTGCCGCGGGCATGGTGCGTGACTCCACCCCCGCAGCAACGCGTACGGCCACCCCGAATGCGGTGCGGCATCAGAATCTCGTCACCGCCGAGGATCGGCTTTCCAATGGCAGCACGGTGTGGTTCACCGGCCTCTCGGGATCTGGCAAGTCATCGGTGGCCATGCTCGTCGAGCAGAAGTTGCTCGAAAGCGGCCGCCCCGCATACGTTCTCGATGGTGACAACCTACGCCACGGGCTCAACGCCGACCTCGGGTTCACAATGGCCGACCGTGCCGAGAACCTCCGTAGGTTGGCGCACATCGCGACGCTGTTGGCCGACTCCGGACAGATCGTGCTGGTGCCTGCCATCAGCCCGCTGGAGGAGCACCGCGCACTCGCCCGCAAGGTCCACGTCGATCAGGGTTACGACTTCTTCGAGGTGTTCTGCGACACCCCGCTGCAAGACTGCGAACGACGAGATCCCAAGGGGCTCTACGCCAAGGCGCGCCGCGGTGAGATCACGCACTTCACCGGAATTGACAGTCCTTACCAACGGCCGAAGAACCCGGATCTGCGGTTGACGCCCGACTGCAACGTCGCGGAATTGGCCCAACGCGTGATCGACATGATCGACGCGAAGAAGTGACCGGCGGGCAGGACGCTAACGACCGGGGATTCGATGGCGACCACCAGCTGGCCGCCCGCCTCGCGACCGAGGCCGGCGACCTCCTGCTGGGTGTGCGCCGCGAGCTTGCCGACGCCACCGCCGACGAGCGAAAGGACGCCGGGGACAAGCGCGCCCATGACTTCCTGATGGCGGCGCTCGCCGCGGAACGGCCCGACGACGCGGTGCTGTCCGAGGAAGCGACCGCCGAGGAGCGCGCCGACAACGCCCGGTTGAGTGCCGAGCGGGTGTGGATCGTCGACCCCCTCGACGGCACCAGGGAGTTCTCCGAACTCGGTCGCGAGGACTGGGCGGTGCACGTGGCACTGTGGCAGTCCGGCGAACTGGTCGCCGGCGCGGTCGCTCTGCCTGCCCAGGGCGTCACGTTGGCGACGCCCGACGTGGCCCCGCCGCCTGCCGGACCCGCCACGCCACGCATCATCGTCTCGCGCACCCGCCCGCCTGCCATTGCGCTGGCCGTCCGTGAGGTGCTGAACGGCACCCTCGTCGAAATGGGCTCGGCGGGCGCGAAGGTCGCCGCCGTCGTGCACGGCGTCGCCGACGCCTACGTCCACGCCGGCGGGCAGTATGAGTGGGACTCGGCCGCGCCGGTCGCGGTCGCTCGCGCGGCAGGGCTGTTCACGTCGCGCCTC
Source organism: Mycobacteriales bacterium (assembly GCA_038244615.1). Classification (GTDB taxonomy): domain Bacteria; phylum Actinomycetota; class Actinomycetes; order Mycobacteriales; family Mycobacteriaceae; genus Mycobacterium. The sequence continues at coordinate 23,017 of JBBRTH010000032.1, forward strand.
GACGGATCGCCGCTTCGCTACAACCAGGCCGACGTCCGGCTGCCGGACCTCATCATCTGCAGGCCGGACCTGGCCGATGCCGTGCTTGCGGTGACGACTCGGCAGTAGTTCGGTCCCGTGGCCATGCGGAACACTAGCCTGAGGACATGAGCAATCCAACGCTGCGAGCGCTGTCCGAACTTCCCCTGACGCCTGCACCCCTGGCCGAGTCGACGCTCGTCATGATCGACTGCCAGAACACCTATACCCACGGCGTCATGGAGCTTGAGGGAGTGCAGGCGGCGCTGGACGAGGCCGCCGCCCTGCTCGATCGTGCGCGGTCGGCGGGCATCCCGATCATTCACGTCCAGCACTCGGATGGCCCAGGCTCGCTGTACGACGTCGAGGGGGAGAGCGGTGCGATCGTCACGCGAGTCGCCCCGCGGGAGGGCGAAGCCGTCGTGGTGAAGCAGTATCCGAACTCGTTCGTGCAGACCGACTTCGACGACAAGCTGAAGGCGGTCGGTGCGGGCAATCTGGTGATCGCGGGATTCATGACGCACATGTGCGTGAACTCGACGGCGCGCGGCGCCTTCAACCACGGCTACGCGCCGACGGTGGTTGCCGCCGCGACCGCGACCAGAGCGCTTCCCGGGGTGAGCGGTGAGGCCGTGTCCGCGGCGGCAATGCAGTCGGCCAGCCTCGCGGGCATGGCGGACCTGTTCGCCGTCGTCGTGCCTGGCGGCGCTAGCATCCCCGACTGAGAATGAACGAATGACGGAGACGAGTAAGCCCTCGACCCGGATCAGTCGGCTCAGCGAGAAACAGGAGACGTCTCGCAGCGGACTCGACGCCCTTCTGGACAGCACACCGCTGGCGACCGTCGCCCTGGTGCGTGACGGCCATCCGGTGATCTTCCCGACCGGTTTCGCGCGGATCGGTGACGATCTGGTGATCCACGGATCGACCGGGTCGCCCTGGCTCATGGCGCTGGCGACCGGGCGTCCCGCGGCCGTGTCGGTGACCACCCTCGACGGCGTCGTCGTGGCGCGCAGCGGCTTCGAGTCGTCGTTCCGCTACCGCAGCGCGGCGATCTTCGGTGTCTTCGAGAAGGTGGCCGACGCAGACAAGGCCGGCCTTCTCGAGATTCTGACCGACACGTTCATCCCGGGCCGGGTCGCCGAGCTGCGGCCCAGCAGTCGCAAGGAACTCGCCGCGACGTTGGCACTGAGAATGCCCATCCGGGAGGACAACTGGTCGTTGAAGGTCAGCGCGGGCTGGCCCGAGGACCCCGAGGAGGACGTCGCCACGGATGCCTGGGCCGGGGTGGTGCCGATGGCGGTGACCTACGGGGAACCGATGCCTGCCCCCGATCTCACTGAAGGGATCCCGCTGCCGGACTCGATGCGGGCGATGACCGGCGCGATGCGCAACGCGCCCCCGTCAGTCCAGTAAGGCCGTGCGCCGGTAGAGGTCGGTGCGCCGGTCGCCGTGTACGTCGTTGTTCTCGTTGAACCGCTTGATCCGCGACTGCTCGAGGTCGACGTCCGCGGTGATGCGGCCTGCCGTCGAGTACGCGGCGATGGCCATCGGATAGCCATCGGCGTCGGTGATGACGCTGCCGCCGATCCAGTCCTGGCCGCGCTCGACGCCGGTGCGGTCGCACACCGCGAGCGGCATCCGGTTCATGCCCGCGCCGGCCAGCGCGCGCACCTGCTCGTTCGGTCGCTCGCCGTCGGGGCGGGGGAGCAGCGGCCAGTTCACTGGAGCGCACACCAGGTCGGCGCCCGCCAGTGCCACCGCACGCACCCACTCGGGGAATTCGATGTCGTAGCAGATCATTACGCCGATGCGACCATGCGCGGTATCGACCAGAAGCGGTAGGTCGTCGGCACGGTCGAACACGGCGTTCTCGGTGTCCCACAGGTGTGCCTTGCGGTAGACGCCGCGCAGTCCGCTCTCGTCCACGACGGCAGCGCTGTTGTAGACCTTCTCGCCTGCGGCTTCGGGGAACCCGGCGACGATGATTAGATTGAACGCTTCGGCGAGGTTGGCCCATGCGGTGATGGCAGGCCCTTCGCGGGTCTCGGCGAGCGATTCGAGCTCGGTGCGGTCGGCGAACACGTAGCCCGACGAGGCGAGTTCCGGCAGCACGACGATCTGCGCACCGTCGAGGGCCGCCGCCTCGATCGCAGTCATTGCCGTGGTCAGGTTGCCGGTGGTGTCACCGATCTTCAAGGGGATCTGACAGCAGGTGACGCGGGTAGTCATGTGTTGATCGTGGCCTATCTGGAGGGCAGGAGCGAAGCGACCCGGGAAATCGGTCGATGCGCGGTTCGCAGCCAGGTCGGTGGCATGATTCGCTTCATGCGGATGTCGGCCAAGGCGGAATATGCCGTCCGGGCCATGGTGCAACTGGCGACGGTCGCTGAAGGCGTTCTCGTCAAGACCGACGATCTGGCCAAGGCTCAGGGCATCCCACCGCAGTTCCTCGTCGACATCCTCTCCGATCTGCGCACCGATCGGCTGGTTCGCAGCCATCGCGGGCGGGACGGCGGCTACACGCTGGCCAGGTCCGCTGCCGAGATCAGCATCGCCGACGTGCTTCGGTGTATCGACGGCCCGCTGGCCAGCGTCCGCGACATCGGTCTCGGCGAGTTGCCGTACTCAGGCCCGACGATCGCACTGACCGACGTCTGGCGGGCGCTGCGCGCCAGCATGCGGTCGGTGCTGGAGGAGACCAGTCTCGCCGACGTCGCAGCGGGTGACCTCCCGGGGCACGTCGCCGTACTTGCTGGTGATTACGTGGGCCAGGAGGAGGAGCGCGGCCACCGCTGAGTCCTTTCCGCGAGCGTGCGTGTCGGCACACGACACGCCGGGCTCAGACGGCACTCCACGCACGCTCGCGGGGGTCGGAGCGTTGGATGATGAAGCGATGAGCTTCGACATGCGCTCGCTCGACAAGCCCGTGATCGTCGCGCCGATGGCCGGCGGCCCGACGACGCCGGAGCTCGCCGCTGCAGCAACCACCGCAGGCGGGCTCGGCTTCCTGGCCGCTGGCTACCTGACCGCCGAGGTGTTCGCCGACCGCATCACCGAGGCCCGCAGCCTGACGACGGGTCCCCTCGGTGCCAACCTCTTCGTGGTGCGTTCGAGTGCGGCTCGACCCGACGCGATCCAGCAGTATGCCCACGCTCTGAGCGGCGAGTCGGAGCACTATGGCGTCCACCTCGGCGAGGCGCGCTTCGACGATGACGACTGGTCCGCGAAGCTCGACGTGGCGATGGACCTCAAGCTGGAGGTCGTTTCGTTCACGTTCGGCCTTCCAGAGGCGGCCGACTGCGCCCGGCTGAGCCGTGCGGGCATTACGACGATCGCCACGGTGACCACCCTGGCCGAAGCCGAGGCTGCCGTCGCGCGAGGCGTCGACGCCGTAGCCGTGCAGGGTCCTGCGGCGGGCGGACACCGCGGCACGCTCGACCCCGTGGCCTTGCCGCCGACGCAGCCGTTGGACCAGTTGCTGCGCGCGACGACGACGGCGCTCGACGTCCCGGTGATCGCGGCCGGCGGTCTGATGACGGCCGTCGAGGTCGCCGACGTGCTGGTGTCGGGTGCGGTGGCCGCCCAGCTGGGAACCGCGTTCCTGCTGGCGGACGAGGCGGGAAGCAGTCCGGTGCACCGCGCAGCGCTACGCGACCCCCAGTTCACCGAGACGGCCGTCACGCGATGCTTCTCGGGTCGTTACGCGCGCGGTCTGCGCAACCGCTTCATCGACGAACACGACGCGCAAGCGCCACTGGGCTACCCCGAGATTCACTACCTGACGAGTCCCGTGCGGGCGGCATCGGTCCGGGCCGGCGACCCGCACGGCGCGAACATCTGGGCGGGCACCGGTTTCCAGAAGGCCACCGAGGGCTCCGTCGCCGACATCATGGCGTCGCTGGTGTGACGGCACCGTTCGCCCGCCGAGCGGGTCAGCCCCGTTCGGTGGTGTCGACCGCGACATTGCCGTCGTCGGATCGCACCGTCACCTCCGACACTGCGCGCGCTGGATCGGTCGTCTCCGGGACTCGAACCGTCGTGGTGTCCCCGGATCGGGTGCGGACGAGGTAGGGCCCGTTCGTCGGAAGCGTGATCGCGACGTCGCCGTCGCGGGTCGTGGCATCGATCCTGCGCGGAGCCGTGTTGGCGAAGCTGACGGCGATGTCCCCGTCGACGGATTCGGCGGCGAACGACCCGGTGACCGAGATCGGCTTCCTCGACACGACGTCGCCGTCCCTGGCCGTGATCTCCACGTCGTGCGCGCCACCGTTCAGCATCACCGTGCCGTCGGCGGTGCGCGCGATCAAGCGATCGAGGTCGGCGTCCACGATCAGCGCGCCGTCGTCCTGCTGGGTCGTGACGGACAGTCTCGGTGCCAACCGAGGTGGCAGCGTGATGGTGACCTCGCCCAGACGGCCCCAGTCCACCGAGGACGGCGAATCGGGAGTGAGCAGGATCCGCGTGCCTCCGGCATCTCCGGTGACCTCCAGGTGCTGCCCGCCGCTTCTGATCGAGTTGAGCATGCGCAGATCTACTCGGGGTGTACTCGCCTGCGGGTCGTTCCTGACCCGGACGGTGGCGTCGCCGACGTCGATCGTCAGCGACCGCATGTCGGTCGGTAGATCCCTGCGCTCGTTGCTCACCCGCAGAGTGTTGATCCCATAGGCAGTCACTCCGAGTGCCACGACGCAGCCGATGACCAGCACCGAGGCGGAGATGACGAGAATGGCCCGCACAGCCGTGCGGCCTCCGGGGGTGAGCGGCGGCGGAGCTTGCGGTGGGCCAGCGATGATGGTCAAGGCGAAAGTCCCTTCAGTGGTTCAGGATTCGAGGTAACGGAGGACGGCGAGGACGCGGCGGTTCTCGCTCTCGTCGGGCGCCAGGTTCAACTTGGCGAAGATGGAGGCGATGTGCTTCTCGGCCGAACCAACCGAGACGTGAAGAGCACCGGCGATCGCGGAGTTCGCTCGTCCCTCGGCCATCAACTGGAGCACTTCGAGCTCACGCGGGGTGAGTGCGTCGAGTGTGGACCGCTGCCGCGAGCGGACGAGGATCTGCGACACCACCTCCGGGTCGAGCACGGTGCCACCGCCACCCACGACCTCGACCGCGTCCAGGAATGACGGCACGTCGGCCACTCGGTCCTTGAGCAGATAGCCGAATCCCCTGGTGTCCGAGGCGATCAGGTCGGCCGCGTACCGCTCTTCGACGTAGTGGGAGAGGACGAGCACAGGGGATTCGGGGTTCTGACTGCGCAGCAGTGCGGCGGCGCGAATGCCCTCGTCGGTGAACGTCGGTGGCATTCGCACGTCCAGGATGGCCAGGTCCGGTGTGAACTCGTTGACGATGCGCAGCAGGTCGGTGGCATCGGATACGCCGGCCACCACCTCGTGCCCAGCGTCGTTTATGATGCGCTCAATGCCTGCCCGCAGAAGCGCGGAGTCCTCGGCGATCACGATGCGCATGGCAGTACCGCCGTCACGATGGTCGAGCCGGTCGCGGGGCTGGACACCTCGAAGGTGCCCCGCGCTGCGCGTACGCGATCCCCGAGGCCACGCAGGCCTGTCGCGTCGTCGTCTGCAGTAGCGGCCGCGCCGCCCACGCCGTCGTCGAACACCGAGACATACAGTGCGTCGGCCGCCTCGTCGAATCGGACCGTGACGACGGCCTGAGTGGCCCGCGCGTGTTTGGCCACGTTGGTCAGCGCCTCGGCGACGACGAAGTACGCAACGGACTCTACTTCGTCGGGGAGTCTTCTCGGCAGGTAGACGTTCAACGACGTTGGCACACCGGACGTCTCGATGCGCTGCACGACCGAGGACAGCGCGGCATCCAAGCCGCGGTCGGCCAGGATCGTCGGCGCGATGCCGCGCACCACGTTGCGCAGTTCGACGAGCGCGCTCTTGGCGTCGTCGTGAGCCTCGCCGATGAGCTTCTTGGCCTGCGGCAGGTCGCTGTCGAGCTTGGTCTGCGCCAGGCCGATCGTCATGGCCAAGGAGACCAGTCGGGGTTGGACGCTGTCGTGCAGGTCGCGCTCGATGCGGTGCCGCTCCGTCTGCGCCGACGACACCGCGCCCTGGCGTGCGTCGGTCAATGCGCTGACCTCGTGTTGTAGCGCGGCGGTCGCCGACGGCGGCAGCAGCCAGCGGTCGATGGATGCGTCGAGCGCAGGGGCGAGGACGACGATCGCGACGGTGGCGAGCAGTGCGACGAGAGCCAGCAGCCACGCCAGCGGCGGCGACACGAACCACAGGCCGGCCTCGGCATCGCTGCGACTTATCGCCGTTGCGACCGCGGGACCGCCGAAGGCGAACACCAGGAGTGCCAGGGCGACACCGCTGGCCAGCATGTCGTAGGTCAGACGCAGATAGTGATGCGCTGCGGCCTTCCAGAACCGCGCGCTACTGACGTCAAGCCACAACTGATGGGCCCATCGCTGAAACCCACTGTACGAAGACATCTTTCGCTGTGGCACCGGAATGCCGAAGCCGAAGACGGCCTCGCTCCGGACGCGCTCCACCCGCTCGACGCCGCGCATCAGGTAGATGAACACGACGGCGGCCACGGCGAATCCGATGACCGAGGGGATCGAGGAGATACCGATGACGAGGATCGTCAGCGGGATCCAGAACCACAGCACGCCGATCGCCGCGCCGGTCAGCATCGAAGCCGAAGGCACCACGCCGATCCGACGGGAGCGGACGGTGTCGTCCTGGCGGGGAAGCGTTTCATCGAGGGTCATTGCCACCATGCCATCAACCTAGGGAGTTGGGTCGCCCGCCGGTATGGCGTTTTCCCGAGACCTACGCGGGGGATAACCCCCACCCGGCCCCTTCGCGAGCGTGCGTGTCCGTGCGCCGACACACCGATCAGGGGCGGCGTTCTCCGCACGTTCGCCGACCGGTGAGGGGCGTGCGATGAGTTTCGCGGGCGGGGGGTGTCTGCCCCGGTACGAGATCGACCCCTGAAAGAGGAGCGCGCCATGAACGTCGAAGCCACCGAATCCCATCCTTCAGCACCGGCGAGCGACCGCGGTCGCTTGGGCAGGAAGGTCGGTGTCGTGATCAGCGTGGTGGTCGGGGCCTTCCTGGCGTTCGATGCCGCGAGCAAGTTGGCTAGTGTGCCGCAGGTGAAGGAAGCCACCGAAGCGCTCGGATTTCCCTCCGGTCAGGCGCTCGTCATGGGCATCGTGCTGGCGGTCTGCGTCGTGGTCTTCGCGATCCCGCGCACCGCGGTGCTCGGGGCGCTCGGCATCACGGCTTACCTCGGAGGAGCCGTCACCGCGAACATGCGGATCGAGGCACCGCTGTTCAGCAACATCCTGTTCGCCGTCTACCTCGGCGTGCTGATGTGGGTCGGCATGGTGCTGCGCCGCCGCGAGCTTCTGACGGTGGCGGGCCTAACCCGTTGACTCACCTCGGCGAGATGGGTTCGAGTGCGATGTGGTCGGGATCGCGAGATTCGAGGAGGTAGCCATGCCAGAATCCGGTCGTGCGAATCGGAATGACCTTGCCCGTGATGGAACCCAACCTCGACGCCGCCACGCTCAAGGCGTGGGCTCGCGCCGTCGACGACGGCCCGTTCAGCTCGCTGTGCTGGGGTGAACGCATCGCGTTCGACAATCCCGACTCGTTGACGTTGCTCGGGGCGCTCTCCGCATGGACCGACCGGGTGCGATTGGTGACGACCGTCATCGTCCCGCAGTTGCACGATCCGGTCATGCTCGCCAAGGCCCTGGCCACCGGCGACATGCTCAGCCGCGGACGGCTCACCGTCGGCGTCGGCGTCGGTGGTCGGCAGGAAGACTACGACGCGGTCGGCGCGGACCTGTCGACCCAGACGATGCGCGGCATGGCTGAGCGCGTCGCCGTCATGAGGCGAGTGTGGGCGGGCAAGAAGATCACCGAGTCCGTTCTCCCCGTAGGACCCCCGTCGGTGCAGTCGGGCGGCCCGCTTCTGTTGGTCGGCACCATCGGCCCCAAGACGGTGCGAAGCGCCGCGACGTGGGCCGACGGGATGGCCGGGACCACGCTCGACCTCGACGTCACTAAGCAGAATGAGCTGTTCGACGTCGCCCGCGCCGCATGGAGCGAAGCGGGCCGGCCCAAGCCTCACTTGGCCACGTCGTTCTGGTTCGCCATCGGTGACGGGGACGAGCCCCGCGCTCAGGTACACCGCCACCTGCGTCGTTACATGAACTGGATCCCCGCCGAGTTCGTCGATGCCATGGCTCCCACGACGGGCTGGGCGGGCAGTGACGACGACCTGATCGACGTGCTGCGCGGCTTCGAAGCCGTCGGCACGGACGAGGTGCACCTCATCCCTACGAGCTCGAACATCAACCAGTTGCGCCGCGTGGCCGACGTCGCCAAGGAGTTCGCGTAACGTCCCTCAGCGGCTACGCCGCCGGTAGCCGCGACCGATGCAGAGGACGTCCCACTGCCGCTGCGAAAGTTGTTCCTGCAGTTGCCGAATCGCTGGCCGCGGGCAGTATCAGTCGCGAGTACGCGTCGTCGGCGACCTGCTCGAGTAGGCGAAGGTCACCGAATACCGCCCGGACGTCGAGGGCGGGAATGGAAGACCTGGCCCGTGTCGACGTGGATGGCCGTCATCCTCGGCCCGGTGACGTGCGTCCACTCGCGTCGCGGCACCACGGTCTGCATCTTGTCGTCGGACACGCCCTGCAGAGTGCGGCCGCGCGTTGAATCGAGAATCGCCTCACTGTGGGACTGGTGGACGAATCCGATCGGCCCGGCACCGGCGCCGACGTCGCTGAGATAGACGATGACCTCGAAGATCCGCCGATCTTCATGGTCGAGGGCCGCCTGTCGATTTGCTGAATCTGCACGCCGATGTGAGAAATGCGGTCCACCAGCTCGGCCGAACCGGCGAGGTTTCGACGACTGAGTGCCGACCGGTGCCAGTCCCGCGGCATCACGTGAGGGCGTGCCAGGCTTCGCGTGTGTTGCACGGCAGGTTGATTCGAACCACGAGTTGCCGGGCGGGCAAACTGCCGTCCGGTCAGACACCCGCCTGCGCGGGCGCCGGCTTGCTCGCCACCGCCAGGATCGGCGCGCCTGCGCTCACCACACCTGAAGCGATCGGTTCGACGGACCCAAACTTCTTCCCGTTCAGGATGATCACCGGGGTCACCAACGAATAACCGGCGTCCTCGATCACCTTGCGGTCGAACGTGACCAGCGGAGTCCCGACGGTCACCCTGTCGCCCTTGTTGACCTTGACGTCGAAACCCACGCCCTTGAGTTGGACGGTGTCGATACCGACGTGGATGAGGACCTCGATACCGCCGTCCAGCACGAGGCCAAACGCGTGACCCGTCGGCTGGGCCGCGACGACGATTCCGTTCCCTGGGGAGTACGCGGTGTCACCGGAAGGCAGTACAGCGATACCGGGACCCATGATGCCTCCGCTGAACACCGGGTCGGGCACCTCGGCCAGCGGTACGACGGTGCCGTCGAGCGGCGACACGATCTCCGTGGTGATGCCGCTGTTCTCGGCGGAGGTGGTTGCCGAAGCGGCGGCCACGGTCGCGGCGCTGGCCGCGGCGGGCGCGGTCTCCAGATCTGCCACGGACACTCGGTCAGCCTCGAATACCGCCTCCTGTTCGGGGTCGCGGTAGCCGGAGAGGATCACCAGGATCATCGCGGTGAAGAACGCCGCGGTGACCGCGACCGCGTACAGCGCCATATTGCTGAACGCCGGAATGGTCAGCAGCGACGTGAACACGAAGGCTTGGGTCTTGACGCCACCGCCGATGCCGATGATGATGCCGCCCACCAGGCAGCCGACCAGCATTCGCGGGTATATCCGCTTGAACCGCAAGTGAATACCGTACAGCGACGGTTCGGAGATACCGCCCAGCAAACCCGCGGCTAGAGCACCGATCGCTGTCTGCCGCATCGGCATGTCACGCTCGCGCCAGGCCAGGTACAGCACGCCGGCCGTCGCGCCGAAGCAGGCGAAGTTCCATGCGCCCATCGGACCCTGGATGTAGTCGTAGCCGAGGGTCTGGATGTTCAGCAGCATGATCGCGTTGATCGGCCAGTGCAGACCCAGCGGCACCATGAACGGGTACGCCAGCGGGATGACGATGGCGAAGATGAACGGGGACAAGTCGTTGACCGACTTCAGCAGGTTGGCCAAGCCGGCACCGGCGTAGACGCCGATCGGTCCGATCAGGAACGCCGTCAGCGGGATCATGATCAGCATGGACAGGAACGGCACGAAGATGAGCTGAATGTTCTCGGGGATGATCTTCCTCAGGCCCTTGTACAACGGTCCGAGCACCGCGGCCATCAGCAGCGGCGGGAACACCTGCGAGCTATAGCTGAACACCGTCAGCGGCAGACCGAAGATGTGCACGATGTCGACTTCGGAGCCGAAGACGACGACCTTGGTCGAGACGTCCTTTAGCGCAGCGAAGCCCGGCAGCATCACGACGGCCATGATGGCGAATCCGACCCAGGGGTCCGCGTTGAGCTTCTTCGAGGCGTTGTAGGCCACCATCAGCGGCAGGAACACGAACACGGACTGCCAGCACAGGTTGATGAACTGCCAGGACGGCGACAGTTCCGTGCGCGGGTCGGCCCAGTTCGGGATGACGCCCAAGGTGCTCATCAGCGACATGAACGTGATGAACAGCGACGCGCCCAGCAGGGCACCCAGGATCGGCCGGAACGAGTCGGAGAGGAACTCGAACAACGAGTCGAGCCAGGCGGCCTTTCCGCGCGGGCCCTTGGCGCGCGCAGTGGCCTTGATGGACGCTGCGTCGTCGCCTCCGCCACGATTGGCCATCGCTGGCAATGCCATGATGTCGTTGAAGACGGTCTGCACGCCGCCGCCGATGACGACCTGATACCGGTTGCCGGCCTGCGGCACGGCGCCAAGCACGCCGGGCGCGGCTTCGATGTCCGATTGCTGAATGTTCGAGGAATCCCTGAGCTGGAACCGCAGCCGCGTCGCGCAGTACGTCAAGCTCTCGACATTGTCCGCTCCACCGACAGTCTTCACGATCGCTGCTGCCGTCTTCGACGTCATGGGAACCCCTTCTGCGCGCATCGGTGGTGACGCTCGGCATCGACCGTGCTTGCGACTGGGCGCGAGCGCTGCCCTGGCCGTCAATTTATTGAAAGAAGGTGCCTTGCCAACAGAGTCCTTAGGCACTGTTTCCCAGCCTTGGATCGCTCGGTCTTACTACGAACTCCCGTCAGCACCGGGGGCCAACCGCCCTTATCGGGTGCCGCGCGTGAGTGGAGACTCCGAAGAATGAAGCAGAAGGATGAAGCAACTGCGGGATATTCGTGGTCGGAGCGGTCCCGTCGGACGAACTGCATAAGCGAGCTGGTCGGGGTTGAGCCGCATTGGCAACTGCGCACCCAGACCACGCGGTAGCCCTCCGCCGACGGCCACAGGGCAAGGGGGTGAAGGATGCGGCCGCTGTCGGCCGGACCGCGGTTCAGGATGCGGTCGATGCCGCCGGGGATGATCTGGGCTCGGCGTCCACCGAGGTGTAATCGGACGATTCGCGGATTGAGATTTGCTGAGACGCCGATGCGGCGTTCTTTGTCGAGCTGGGCGGGTTGCCATGCGGGACTTGACGTTAACTGGTTGCAACGAACGGCGTCTCAATCACGAATTGCGAGCCTGGCAAATGTGATTGTCTTAGATTTAGCCTGGTGAGGATGCTTGCGCCGCTACTAGCGCAAATCATAGAGATGGGGGGACGTTGTTCAGGTGCGGACGGCGCAAATTTCGCGCCCAAGGCCTATGCTCTAGTAAATTCCATTCGAGGGGATAGATCGTGTATTTCAAACGTTTGTTGGTTGGGGCATCAATGGTCGGCATCGCGGCCCTTCCAATCTCATGGGTAGGAACCGGAGTCGCCGTCGCCGAGCCCTCGTCGGCCTGCCCTCAGCCGGCCCCCATTGATCCGGCGGTGCAGGCGGCACCATGCGATGAGCCACCGACCCCTGCGGGCGGGGCCGACGGCTTTGCGCTCTCGCCGGGACTCTCCAACCAGATCAATCAGGCCGTCGGCAATCTCCCGTCGCCGGTGGAGCTCAACGCGCCAGTCAACCTCGGCTTCGGCCTGGGCCTCCCCGGACTCGCACTGCCGAGCCTGAGCGTGCCGCTGGTGCTTGGGGGAATCTCCACTCCGCAGCTTCCCCAGATCGGTCCGCCCCAGATACCCGCACTTCCCGCGATCGGGCCTCCACAGTTACCCGCACTTCCCGCGATCGGGCCTCCACAGTTACCCGAGATCGGAATACCGAGACTGCCCTTCTGACGGACGGACCCGTTCTGTCCGCCCCCACGAGCGGCTCGGGCGCATGGCCTACTGCGACTCGAATTCGTTCGCGACCTCGCCACTCGGCGTAGCTGATCTTGGTTCGAGCGCGGCGGAATCACGTGGACATCGTTGGGTACCGATGCTCTCGAACCCACGTAGCACCTCGAGCCGTGCTGCTACGGCACCCGCCCACCCCGGTGTCGGCGCCATCGCGTCGACCAAACCGGCCGGACTCCAATTCCATGTAGCGACCCGGGTGCCGATGCAGCTGGTGCGCAGGGCTCGTCGCCGTCACAGTCACCGGTGGCGAACCAGAACGAAGCGGCGGGGTGCCGCTCCCTCTCCGGCTTCGGCCCACGCGACGCCCGCGACGTCGCAACAGTTCATCCTGTTTGCCGGCGTCCAAGTCCAGCGTCGTGCCCGCTATCCCATCCGCCCAACTCGCGGCGCTGCGTATCTTGGGCCCGATGGCGCCGACCAACAGCCGTGGCCCACCCCGAGCGCACGGGGGAGGCCGTACCGGCAGGATGGACTCGGTGATCTTCTCACCGGCCCACCCTCTTCTCGATCTCGACGGGTTCGGCCAAGCCGCGGATCGTCTGCGACGACCTGTTGGCACCGATGGCCCGATAATCCTTGGTGGCGGCCAACGAGGCCGATCCCGACCGTCAGAAGCCCACCGCACCATCCACTGCCGAGCCGAGCGTATGCGTGCTCCACTAAGCACCTAGACAACGCGGGCGTGCTGACGACGACCCTCAAATCGCCACGGGAAAAATGTCTACTGCGCTGGACCGCTACTGGTGGCGTGCTCGGCGCCCGACGAAGACGATGACGCTGACGAAGACGTGGAGGACGTTCCGGCCTTTGAACGGGGCGAGGTGTCACCGGCAGAGGTGCTTGCCGCCGATGGGCCGCGAGCGCCAGGAGCGTCTTTCAGACGGTGGCGACCGGCGTAGCCGCCGCCGGCGTCCGCAGACGTCCCGGTGGAGGCTGTCGTGCCGTTGGACGACGGATCTACCTTTGACGACGGATCTACCTTTGGCGACGGCGCCGACGTGCTGCCGCTTGTCTCGGCAGCTGAGCCGTCGGTCGGGTCAGACGAGGTGGGGATTGTCCCATCCTTATCCTTACTCTCTGTGCCCTGCGACAGTGGTGCAGCAACGTCCTCCACCAGCTTCACTGACAGACGACGGGTCTTTGGCGCCGGATCGGCCGGCGGCGCGACCACGCCCGCGTCGCCCGCTGGGGAAGTAGTTGCCCCCGACGAAACCTCGTCTGAGGGCGCCGGTGTGGTACCGCTGTCCAGCGCCAACCTGCTGGACGACGCGATCACATTCGACGAAGCAGCCACATTCGACACCGCAGCCACATTTGACAAGGCAGGCGCGCCGCCGAAGTTGCCGAGCAGTTTCTGGATCGCAGCGACGTTGGTGTCGATGATCTGCTGGGGAACCTGCAGCAAGTTCTGGAACGCCGCCGCCTCCTTGTCGAGAGCGGTCTGAATCGCCTGCGGGATCTTGTCCGACTGGCCGGTGACCAACAAGTTGTACACCGTGTTGGGCAGGATCACGATGCCGGTCACCCCGCCCAAGGCCGTGAGGACCGTGATCAGGTTCTGCAGAGGCAGACTGACGACGTTCAGAGCATCGAGCAACACTTGCTGCGGATCGGAAGCAGCGGCCGCCTGGGAAGTGACGCCCGCTGCCCTCAACGACGTCGTCGCGACCGCGGCCGAACCCACCCCGGCCGAGCTGCTTGCGCCGCCGAAGTTGCCGAGCAGTTTCTGGATCGCGGCGACGTTGGTGTCGATGATCTGCTGGGGAACCTGCAGCAAGGCTTGGAACGCCGCCACCTCCTTGTCGATAGCGGCCTGAACCGCCTGCGGGATCTTGTCCGATTTGCCGCTGACCACCAAGCTGTACACCGTGTTGGGCAAGATCACGATGCCGGTCACCCCGCCCAAGGCCGTGAGGACCGTGATCAAGTTCTGCAGAGGCAGACTGGCGACGTTCAGAGCATCGAGCAACACCGTCGGAGTTGGCGCGGTGAGCGAGGTCGACGACGCGGCCAGCGCATAGCGCGGCGAGACCGTCGAGATGGACGTACCCACCGGCAGAGCCGTCACGGAGTGAGGCACAACCGCTCCTGACGACGCCGCGATGCACACGGTGCAGACGCTGGCCATCAGCGAGGCGGACAAAGGACCCTTCACGGCAACCCCCAAGTTCGAGAAAATACAGCAATGTTGACAGCGAGACAGTAACCGCGCGACGACCGAATCACTAGCTCGGAAGTAGCTGCGCACACCGCGTTTCCACGGCCCACGGCCTCCAAACAGCCAGAACTAGGGAAATCGATCGCGATGCCCCCAAGAGTTCAACCGCGGTTGTTTTGACGTTTGGGTGAGCCGGCAATGGAAACCGCGAATGCACAACACATGATCACCGCCGAATGGCGGCCGCGATCGGTCCGACGGGCCGCGCTCCGCGTCGGGCACCGTGGGTGGACCGTACCGTCTAGCCCGGCATGCTTAAGGCGGCTGCGCTGGTACGACGGTGTGGTGTCGTTCACGGCGCCGGGGGCGGCAGTGCGCCATCTCGGGTGTGCTTCCTGCGCGACGTCCAACGTGTCAAACGGCGGCCCGATGCCCGGAGCATCATCGAATCGAGGTCAGTCATTCGATCGGTTATGTATCGCCGCAGCCGGGCACGGTGACCAGAGAAGTACTCACCTTCTGGACGTCCGCGACTGAATGTTCGTGAACGCCAATCAGATGGTTGATGAATACGCAGTTGAACCACCGCCAAGAATAGGCGCGTCGAAGTATCCACGTCTGGGCGAACCAAATTGCGATGTGGCGAACCTGTCCATGCTCCATCTGCGGCCAATGGCCGCTGCAAGGACAAAATCGCCGTCGAAACGCCGCGGTCCGTGGATCCCCGTCGACGCAACCCCACCATGAAGAAACCCGAACATCCGCCCAACAACGGCGTCGGCGAAGGTGACCGTCACGACAACCACCAGCGGGGGCTGCGATGCCTCGCCGATGAGACGGGCAGGAGGCCCCGGCAATCATTCGGTCAGATGAGCTTCGAAGAAGCGGTGATTGCGCAGGACCAGATGAGACGGGCCAACGCCCGGCGGATGCGCGAGCAACGGGCTCTGCCAAGCGGGCCGACGTCACAGCCTGGCAGGGTTGAATCCTGCCGGGGGGACCACCGGTTTGCGCAGTTCAGAGGTGGTCTTGAGGGTTCCGCAGATGGCCCCGTGTGATCCCTGGGCCATGCAGGTTCCGGGCGGACGTGGACGTTCTCGCCCAGTGCCCTGGTCAGGGCTTTGACGCAGCGAGCATCGATGATTCATGTGCACCCGCCACCGCGTCGGCTTCACCGTCGACGAGACCCGCGCCGCCCACGCCGCCGCCTCCGACGGCTGCTTCCCGCTGATCAGTAGCGACCGCGAGCAGACCGACGCCGAACTGTTGGTCGCCTACAAGACCAGCCCAAACAGGAGAAACGCTCAGCCCAGCTCAAGACACCCAACTGGTCGTGCCGGTGCTGCTGCACGACCCGGCTCGCATCGAAGGCCTGCTGTGTTGCTACGCCATCGCCATGATGATCCATGCGCTGATCGAACGCCCAATCCGAAGAGCAATGGAAACGAAAGGGATCAAACAAGCTCTCGGTCTATCCCAAAGACCGCGGTTGCGCCGCGCCCACCACCGCCCGCGTGCTCGACATCGTCACCGGCTTGACCCGCCACCACCTCTGCGACCGGCACGGCCGACACGAACAGACCTTCGAGCCCGAACTCAGCCAGCTACAAGCCCTCTGCTCGACCTCCTCGATTTCTGCACAGCGCCTACACCGGCTGACCCCGCCAGACCAGACCAGGCGGGGGAGACAGAACGGGTCCAGAAGTGCCCAAAGCGGGACAACTGAGCCGGACAGCGCTTTAATCATCTCGTTCGTTAGTTACTGGGTCCCCGGGGGCGACTGTGATTGTTTCGGCAAGATCGTTTCGAGCTGCCAGCGTGGCATTGGTTGTGGCGTGCGCCATCGCGATCGCGCCGTCCGTCGCGCCGCCACCGCACACTTCAGCAGAGCGGGCCGTCACACTAGTCGCCGAAACGCAACCAGTCGTTGTCAGGTTGGTCGCCGGCCAAGGATTGGATGACCTGACGGTGACGGCGGCCTACGACTCCGTGCGGCCCAGTCTGGACTATGGCGCAGCTCTCGCACTGTGGGCAGGTCGGTTCCTTCCGATACCCGGCGCGGCGCTGTACCACTCCTCAGTGGCCTACGAGACGTTGGTCGACCCCACGACGTACAGCCTGGTTCACAATTTCGGCGCCTTCATCGGCGGGGACATCGAACTCGCCGTGGCGTTGAAAAACATCGCGGTCGATGCCATCGGTGCGGTCGTTGACTTCGCTACCACGGAGCTGAACGGCCACGCGGCGGTGGTACCTCCCACGGACGCGCCCGCTGCCGGCGTCGAGCCGTGGGTGCGATGGATCATTACTGCCGCCGTCTCACCCCTGTACTACCTCCCCGTGCCCAATGCCCTCACCGTCGACCAGGTCTCGATTCTGGGTTGGTTGGTCGGCACCATGGTCAGTAGTGCGATCGACAATCTGGGGGAGGTCGTCGCGAAGAGGCTCACCTTGGGCCAAGCGCTCACCAACCTCTGGGTCGAACTGACTGACGTGGCCCTTCCAAAGCTAGCGGCGCAGGAGCGAGGGCTATTCCTACCGCCGGCACGGCCGGCGGGAGGCGTGGTCGACCCTAGTTTAGCGCTCGCCAATCGCATCGCGACGATCGACGGTGCCGCGCCGTTGTTGGCCGCCGATGCTGCGGCGCCCATGGCGCTTGTCCCTACCTTGCATGTCCAGGAGGAGCGTTCGCTCTCGGGAGGCCCGGTCGGAGTGGGCGCCAAGCCCGTCGAGGTGGAGTCCGAGCCCGCCACCGCCGCCCTGGCGTCGACTAGGGCTGAGGTGCCGGAAGCGTTGAGCGACAGCCCATCGTCGAACGAAGCATTAAGCAGACGTACGGCGGTTGAGCAAGAGCCGTCCATTCGGGCCGAGGATCGGTCGCCGGAAAAGGTGAAGCTCGACAAGAAGCGCAGGCTGGCCGAGGGAACCAGTGCGCCCTTAAGCGCCAAAGTTCCTTCTACTCGTCTGGTCAAGCCGACGGCTGACCGGCCGGAATCGGCTGGTGTTACGACGAAGACCGACATCGACGAGGGCCACGGGACGGATGGAAGCACGACGCAGGGTGAGGCTGCAGCGTAGGGCGCGAGCCAGGTCTCAGTTCACGAAATCACGCTGAAAGCCGGGAACGCGGATTTCGCCACCCAGGACACCATCAATCAGTCGCGTGATCTGCATAGGATCGCTCATTCGGCCCCCAACTGACTGACACCTTGGCGCGGACGGTCCTTCCACACCGTTAGGCGGCAGCGTGGGATCGAACCACCAAGGCGGGGGTGGGGCCAGCTAACGAATCCGACCTACCAACAAGCCCAGATGGTTGGATGATTGCTGAGCCCTGCCGGGCAGGCGCCTCGAGTGGCTCTATCGTGGCTGATGAGAGCCTCTTTTGACCTGGTGCCCCCGGCAGGATTCGAACCTGCGGCCTTCCGCTCCGGAGGCGGACGCTCTATCCCCTGAGCTACGGGGGCGCAGGATCTGGAATCCGCTGCACCATTGGGCCACGACAGACTAACGCATCGAAGTCTGTCCGATCGCGTCCCGGGTGGCTGCGCTACGGCCTCTTATGATTCCCAGTCGTGCCGCCGCTACCGCAGATAAGGATTCGGGCGGTAACCACCTCAGACCATAGGATGGTTGCTCGTGACCCCAGCCGATCTGGCCGAGCTGCTCAAGACCACCGCTGCCGCGGTATTGGCCGAGCATGGGCTCGCCGCCGCCGCCGCCGCCCTGCCGGAGACGGTGACCGTCGAGCGGCCGCGCAACCCGGAGCACGGCGACTACGCCACCAACCTGTCCCTACAGCTGGCCAAGAAGGTCGGGGTCAACCCGCGTGAGCTGGCCGGCTGGCTGGCGACGGCACTGTCCGCTGCCGACGGTATCGCCGGGGCCGACGTCGCCGGTCCTGGCTTCGTCAACCTGCGGATCGAAGCCTCGGCCCAGGGTGTCGTCCTCGACAACGTGATCGACGCCGGTACGTCCTATGGTGGCTCCGCCGAGCTCGAGGGCATGAAGATCAATCTCGAGTTCGTCTCCGCGAACCCGACCGGGCCCATCCACATAGGTGGAACTCGTTGGGCAGCCGTTGGCGACGCCCTTGGTCGCCTCCTGTCCACACAGGGCGCCGAGGTGGTCAGGGAGTACTACTTCAACGACCACGGCACGCAGATCGACCGGTTCGCCAACTCGCTCCTCGCATCGGCGAACGGGGAACCGACCCCCGAGGACGGGTACGCGGGCAGCTACATCGCCGACATCGCGCAGCAGGTGGTGGCCACCTCTCCCGACGTGCTCAGCCAGTCCGCCGAGCAGCAGCGGGAAACGTTCCGCTCCATCGGCGTTGACCTGATGTTCACCCACATCAAGGAGTCTCTTCACGACTTCGGCACCGACTTCGACATCTACACCCACGAAGACTCGATGCACACGTCGGGCCGCGTGGATCAGGCGATTGCGAAACTGCGTGAGACCGGCAACATCTACGAGAAGGATGGCGCATCCTGGTTGCGCACCACCGAGTTCGGTGATGACAAGGACCGGGTCGTCATCAAGAGCGACGGCAACCCGGCCTACGTCGCGGGCGACCTCGCCTACTACCTCGACAAGCGCCAGCGTGGATTCGACCTCTGCATCTACATGCTCGGTGCCGACCACCACGGGTACATTGCTCGGCTCAAGGCCGCGGCCGCCGCGCTCGGCGACGATCCCGACACCGTCGAGGTGCTGATCGGACAGATGGTCAACCTGGTGCGCGACGGCCAGCCGATGCGGATGAGCAAGCGCGCGGGCACCGTCATCACCCTGGACGACCTCGTCGACGCGATCGGCGTCGACGCGGCGCGGTACGTCCTGATCCGCAGCTCCGTCGACACCCCGATCGATATCGACCTCGCCCTGTGGTCGAGCGCGTCGAGCGAGAATCCCGTCTACTACGTGCAATATGCTCACGCTCGGTTGTCGGCGTTGGCCCGCAGTGCGGCCGAGCTCGGTCTCATCGGCAGCACCGCGCATCTCGAGCTGCTCAGTCAGGACCGGGAGGGCACGCTCATGCGTACCCTCGGCGACTTCCAGCGAGTGCTGAAAGCTGCTGCCTCACTGAGGGAACCGCACCGGGTGTGCCGGTATCTCGAGGACCTGGCCGGCGACTACCATCGGTTTTACGACTCCTGCCGGGTCCTGCCGCAGGGCGACGAGCCGCCGACGGACCTGCACGCCGCTCGCCTTGCACTGTGCCAAGCCACCCGCCAGGTGATCGCCAACGGCCTCGCGATCTTGGGCGTAAGCGCGCCGGAGCGCATGTGATGGCTCATCCCGCTGGTCCCCGCCACGCCGAGGACACCCGCCATGGTGTTGTGCCAGCATGTCCGCGGACGGTGGACGAGATGCTCGCACTGGCCCCGAACGTGTGGCCGCGCAACGCCGTCCGCACCGATGACGGCGAGGTGTCGATCGCGGGCGTGCCAGTCACCCGACTCGCGGCGGATTACGGCACTCCGTTGTTCGTCATCGACGAGGACGACTTCCGGTCCCGCTGTCGCGACATCACCGCGGCCTTCGGTGGCGGCGAGCACGTCCGGTATGCCGCCAAGGCGTTTCTCTGCAGTGAGATCGCGCGGTGGATCGACGAAGAGGAATTGTCACTCGACGTCTGCAGCGGAGGCGAACTCGCCGTCGCGCTGAACGCCAACTTTCCGCCCGAACGAATTGCCCTGCACGGCAACAACAAGTCGGTCGCAGAGTTGTCCATGGCGGTGAAGGCACGTGTAGGCCACGTCGTGCTCGACTCGATGACCGAGATCGATCGCCTGGATGCCATCGCCGGCGAGGCGGGTGTCCTGCAGGACGTGCTGGTGCGTGTCACCGTGGGCGTCGAAGCGCACACGCACGAATTCATCTCGACTGCGCACGAGGACCAGAAGTTCGGTTTGTCGCTGGCCAGTGGTGCCGCCATGGACGCCGTCCGTCGGGTGTTCGCCGCCGACCATCTGCGGCTGGTCGGCCTGCACAGTCACATCGGCTCGCAGATCTTCGATGTCGCGGGCTTCGAGCTCGCCGCCCACCGTGTCATCGGGTTGCTTCGCGACGTCGTCGCCGAGTTCGGCGTCGAGAAGACCGCGCAGATGTCCATCGTCGACCTCGGTGGCGGACTCGGCATTTCCTATCTGCCGCAAGATGATCCGCCTCCGATGGAGGACCTAGCGGCCAAGATCGGTGCCATCGTCGCCCATGAGTCGGCCGCCGTCGGACTGCCTGCGCCGAAGCTCGTCGTCGAGCCGGGTCGTGCCATTGCGGGCCCGGGCACCATCACGCTTTATGAGGTGGGGACAGTGAAGGACGTCGCGGTCAGCCAAACTGCGCACCGTCGCTACGTCAGCGTCGACGGCGGGATGAGCGACAACATCCGGACCTCGCTCTACGCGGCCGAATACGACGCGCGTCTGGTGTCACGCGGCAGCGACGGGTCGCCCGCGCTGGCCCGCATCGTCGGAAAGCACTGCGAGAGCGGTGACATCGTCGTCCGCGACACCTATGTGTCGGACGACATCGCACCGGGGGACCTGATCGGGGTCGCCGCGACCGGTGCGTACTGCTATTCCATGTCTAGCAGGTACAACCTGCTTGGCCGTCCCGCCGTGGTGGCCGTGCTCGACGGAGTGTCGCGTCTCATTCTGCGCCGCGAAACGGTGGACGATCTCTTGAGCCTGGAGGTGACCAACTAATGGTGGAAAACGAGAAGCCGGTCGGTGTAGCGGTTTTGGGACTCGGCAATGTCGGCAGCGAAGTGGTGCGGATCATCGAGGAGAGTGCACCCGACCTCTCGGCCCGGATAGGCGCACCACTCGAACTGCGTGGTATCGGGGTCCGGCGGGTCGCCGCCGACCGTGGCGTGCCAATCGGGATGTTGACCAACGACGTGGATGCACTGGTATCCCGTGACGATGTCGACATCGTCGTCGAGCTCATGGGCCCCGTCGAGCCGGCGCGCAAGGCGATCCTTTCGGCGTTGGAGCACGGCAAGTCGGTGGTCACCGCCAACAAGGCACTGATGGCCCAGTCGACCGGCGAGTTGGCACAAGCCGCCGAAAGGGCTCGCGTCGACTTGTATTTCGAAGCTGCCGTGGCTGGCGCCATCCCGGTCATCCGGCCGCTGACCCAGTCGCTGGCCGGCGACACCGTGCTGCGCGTGGCTGGGATCGTCAACGGCACGACGAACTACATCCTCTCGGCCATGGACGCGACGGGGGCGGACTACTCGTCGGCACTGGCGGACGCCAGCGCACTCGGCTACGCGGAGGCGGATCCGACGGCTGACGTCGAGGGGTTCGACGCCGCGGCGAAGGCCGCGATCCTGGCGTCGATAGCGTTCCACACCCGGGTGACCGCCGACGACGTTTATCGCGAGGGCATCACCAAGGTCAGCTCGGCTGACTTCGAGTCGGCAAGGGCGCTCGGTTGCACCATCAAGCTGCTCGCGATATGTGAACGCATCATCAATGATGAAGGTCAGCAGCGTGTTTCGGCCCGTGTCTATCCGGCGCTGGTCCCGCTGGAGCACCCGCTGGCATCGGTCAACGGCGCGTTCAATGCGGTCGTCGTCGAGGCCGAGGCGGCCGGGCGGCTGATGTTCTACGGCCAGGGCGCGGGTGGAGCGCCGACGGCTTCGGCCGTAATGGGTGACCTCGTGATGGCAGCCCGCAACCGCGTTCAGGGCGGACTGGGACCACGCGAGTCCAAGTACGCCGAACTGCCGATCGCGCCCATCGGGTTCATCCCGACGCGGTACTACGTCAGCATGAACGTGGCGGATCGGCCGGGCGTGCTGTCTGCCGTCGCCGCGGAGTTCGGCAAGCGTGAGGTCAGCATTGCCGAGGTGCGGCAGGAGGGCATGGTCGACGAGGATGGTCAGCGGTGCGGCGCCCGCATCGTCGTGGTCACTCACCGGGCCACCGACGCGGCACTCTCGGAAACGGTTGACGCCCTTGCCGATCTCGACGTCGTCCAGACCATCAACAGCGTGCTGCGCCTGGAAGGGACCAACGAATGAGCACCAGGACGGCCGGGGCGAGCGAAGCGACGGGGAACAGTGCCGTGCACCAACCATGGCCCGGTCTGATCGCCGCCTATCGCGACAGGCTGCCCGTCGAGGACGGCTGGACTCCGATCACGCTGCTGGAGGGCGGCACGCCGCTCATCGACGCCAAGCGGCTCTCGGAACAGACCGGCTGCACGGTGTACCTGAAGGTCGAGGGACTCAACCCGACCGGATCGTTCAAGGACCGCGGCATGACGATGGCCGTGACCGAGGCGGTGGCCCGTGGTCAGAAGGCGGTGCTGTGTGCGTCCACCGGCAATACGTCGGCCTCCGCGGCGGCCTACGCCGCGCGGGCAGGCATCACGTGCGCGGTGCTCATTCCGCAGGGCAAGATCGCGATGGGCAAACTCGCGCAGGCGGTCATGCACGGCGCCAAGATCATTCAGATCGACGGAAACTTCGACGATTGTCTCGAGCTGGCGCGCAAGTTGACCGCGGACTTTCCGTCGGTGTCGCTGGTCAACTCGGTGAATCCGTACCGGATCGAGGGTCAGAAGACGGCGGCGTTCGAGATCGTCGACGCCCTGGGTGAGGCCCCCGACGTTCACGCCCTGCCCGTTGGCAACGCGGGGAACATCACCGCGTACTGGAAGGGCTATACCGAGTATCACCGGGATGGGCTGACGGAGAAGCTGCCCCGCATGCTCGGCACCCAGGCTGCGGGCGCCGCTCCGTTGGTGTTGGGGAAGCCCGTGACCGACCCCGAAACCATTGCCACCGCCATCCGGATCGGCTCGCCGGCGTCGTGGAACTCGGCCGTCGAGGCGCAGCAGCAGTCGAACGGCCGATTCCTGGCCGCGACGGACGAGGAGATCCTCGCGGCCTATCACCTGGTGGCGCGCAGCGAGGGGGTGTTCGTCGAGCCCGCGTCCGCGGCCAGCGTCGCAGGCCTGCTCAAGTCCATCGAGGACGGCTGGGTGAAGAAGGGCTCCACCGTGGTGTGCACGGTCACGGGCAACGGACTCAAGGACCCCGACACGGCGCTGAAGGAATTGCCTCCCGTGACGGCCATCGCCGTGGACCCCATTGCCGTCGCCGCCGAGCTCGGGTTGGCGTAGCGGGAGTGAACCGTTGGTGATGCAGATCCTGCCCGCTGGACTGGCCGCTACCTCCATCGTGGCCGCATCGAGCGCCAATCTCGGCCCTGGCTTCGACAGCCTTGGCCTAGCGCTGAGTCTGTACGACGAAATCTACGTGGAAACAACTGAATCCGGCCTCTACGTCGACGTCGAAGGCGAAGGTGAAGGCCAGGTTCCGCTGGATTCCTCTCATCTGGTGGTACGCGCCATCGGGCATGGTCTGCAGACGGCGGGGGTGTGCGCCAAGGGATTGATCGTCCGCTCCCGCAACGCGATTCCGCACTCGCGTGGGCTCGGCTCGTCTGCCGCTGCCGTCGTCGGCGGGCTCGCTGCAGCTAACGGCCTTGTAGCGCAATCTGATTCGCCCCTCATGTCGGACGTCGATCTAATTCAGCTGTCATCGGAGTTCGAAGGACATCCTGACAACGCCTCGGCGGCGGTCCTCGGCGGCACGGTGGTGTCGTGGACGGAGGGTGAGGGGCCGTTACCGCGGTACGCCGCCGCACAGTTGCGCCTGCATCCGGACATTCACCTGTTCACCGCCATTCCCGAAGTCCGTTCGTCGACGGCAGAGACGCGTGCGGTGCTTCCCAGCCATGTCAGTCACGCCGATGCCCGTTTCAACCTGAGCAGGGCCGCGCTGCTGGTGGTGGCCCTCACCGAACGGCCTGATCTGCTCATGGCGGCCACCGAGGACCGTCTCCATCAGCCGCAGCGGGCGACCGCGATGCCCGCCTCCGCGGAGTATCTCGAGATATTGCGCCGCTGTGGTGTGGCGGCGGTGCTTTCTGGCGCCGGGCCTGCGGTTATCGCGCTCAGTACCGAGCCGGAGCTGCCGGCAGAGGCCGTGGAGTACGGCGCGGCGCACGGGTTCTCCGTCGGTGAGATGTCGGTCGGCCGGCACGTTCGCTGGGCACCGACCGAAGCAGTTGGCGGCGACCTCCAGTGCAAAACCGGATCTGAGTAGTTGACAGGCTTCACACCAGAATCAGGCGTGTTTCTTGCTTCCAGCGACGATGCGGGTTATTCTCGCTTTCGTCCAGCAATCGCAGCGCCTGTGCCTGCGCCTACACTAGGACGACTTCCAATCCTTCTCGTGGACGACGATTCTCCGCACGGCGGTGAATCCCGGCGGTCACCGTTGCAACAGCAATGGTTGCACAGGCAATGGTGGGACCAAGGCATTCGGTAGCCGGCATCCAGCGGATCAGCTGAGTGCGACGAACCCTCGCAGAATCGGATCAGCGAGGGAAAGAAAGGAAATCCGTGACTGATACGGACCTCATCACGACAAGTGGCAGCAGCGACGACGTCGAGCTGTCGAACACCGTGAATTCACCAACCGTGGAAGCGGTTTCGGCTGCGCCGGTCGAGTCGGCCGCTGCGCTGACCACGGGAGGCACGTCGGGCTCCGTCTCGGTGTCGGGCGACCGCCCAACCTCCCTGACTGCCATGGTGCTTCCCGACCTCCGGGCGTTGGCGGGCCAACTCGGCGTCAAGGGTTCCTCGGGCATGCGCAAGAGCGAGCTGATCGCTGCCATTCGTGAGCATCGCGGTGAGACGAATGGTGCAGGCGCCGGGGCGACGCAAGCCGCCGCCGAGCCCACGCCGGTGGCCGAGAAGTCGGCACCTGCGGCCGACGTCGCCGTCGGCGACGCCCCCGAGCCGCCCGCCCGACAGCGCCGCGAGCGCCGCGGTGCCTCTCGCGGTGCAGGCTCCGCGGTCGAGACGCAGGAGCCCGGCGAGCAGGCCGCCAGGGAAGAGATTCAGGACAAGGCTCCCGAGGCGAAGGCCGCGACCGAGCAAAAGGCGCCTGGGGGGGAGACCGCCGACAAGACCGCGGGTGACAAGACCACGGGTGACAAGAAGGACTCTGCCCATTCCGACGGCCCGCGCAACAAAGACCGTCAGAACAACAACGACCGTCAGAACAAGGGCAACGACGGCGGCGGCAATGCCGGTGGCAACGCCAACAGCAATCGCGGCAACAACAACGCGAACAACAACGACGATGACGACGACGACGGCCGTCAGGGCAGGCGTGGCCGTCGGTTCCGCGATCGCAGGCGGCGCGGCGAGCGCGGCGACGCCCAGGGCGGCGGCAACAACGACCGTGACACCGAGTTGCGCGAAGATGACGTCGTCCAGCCTGTAGCGGGCATCCTCGACGTCCTGGACAACTACGCGTTCGTCCGTACCTCGGGTTACCTGGCCGGTACCAACGACGTCTACGTCTCCATGAATATGGTTCGCAAGAACGGCCTGCGCCGGGGCGACGCGATCACCGGCGCAGTACGCGTTTCCCGCGAGGGCGAGGGCGGCGGCGCAAACAGCGGCCAGAACCCGCGGCAGAAGTTCAACCCACTGGTGCGGCTCGATTCGGTCAACGGCGGACCGGTGGAGGACGCCAGAAACCGCCCGGAGTTCGGCAAGCTCACGCCGCTCTACCCGAATCAGCGGCTGCGTCTGGAGACCACTCCCGACAGGCTGACCACGCGCGTCATCGACTTGATCATGCCGATCGGCAAGGGGCAGCGTGCGTTGATCGTCTCGCCTCCCAAGGCGGGCAAGACGATGATTCTGCAGAGCATCGCCAACGCGATCACCGTCAACAACCCGGAGTGCCACCTGATGGTGGTGCTGGTCGACGAGCGACCTGAAGAGGTCACCGACATGCAGCGCTCGGTGAAGGGTGAGGTCATTGCCTCGACCTTCGACCGACCGCCGTCAGACCACACCGCGGTCGCCGAACTGGCCATCGAGCGCGCCAAGCGTCTCGTCGAGCAGGGCAAGGACGTCGTCGTATTGCTCGACTCCATCACCCGGCTCGGACGTGCCTACAACAACGCATCGCCTGCCTCCGGCCGCATCCTCTCCGGTGGCGTCGACTCGACGGCGCTGTACCCGCCGAAGCGCTTCCTTGGTGCTGCCCGCAACATCGAGGACGGTGGCTCGCTGACGATCATCGCCACGGCCATGGTCGAGACCGGGTCCACCGGTGACACGGTCATCTTCGAGGAGTTCAAGGGCACCGGTAACGCCGAGATCAAGCTCGACCGCAAGATCGCGGAGCGTCGAGTCTTCCCAGCGGTGGACGTCAACCCGTCCGGTACCCGCAAGGACGAGTTGCTGCTCTCCAACGATGAGTTCGCGGTCGTGCACAAGCTACGGCGCGTGCTGTCGGGGCTGGACTCGCACCAGGCGATCGATCTGCTGATGAGCCAGCTGCGCAAGACGAAGAGCAACTACGAATTCCTGGTCCAGGTCTCCAAGACCACGCCGGGAGGCATGGATCCCGACTAGCTCGGATCGCAAGAGCCCCCGCGCCGCCGCGGCGTTTTCCAGGCGTCGGGGACTTCTTGCGTCAACGGACGGATCCAACCCTGCCAACCGTGCGATGTCATACGTCGCACGCCGCGGATGACGTACGAATTGGCACGGCTGCGGAAGCGATCAGGTCAGGGCGGGATCAGCCTGCAGGCCAGGCATGACATAACGGCGGACATGCGTGAGCACCGCGTCGTGGTCGGCTGGGTCGAGCTGTTGTCCTGGCACCGTAGCGAGTGAAAGTAGCGCGCGGGCAACCCATTCCGACGCTTCCGCGACGTTTACGTCGGGGTGGATCTCACCGCGGTCCCTGGCGGCGACCAGATACCTAGACCAGAACTCGCCCAGGTCGGGCACCAATCCCTGGACGCCCGCGCCTGCACACGCCGCGAACTCTTCCGGCTCCTCCCTTCGCAGATTCATCAGCAGAGCGCCCGGATCTGCGTAAGCCGAGCGACCGTGTCGGATGCCCGCAGCGATCTGCTCGTCCAAACCGTCGATCTGGTCGAACATGGCGTGCGATTGCGACCAGTACGTGTCGTTGAGTCGCACGATCGCCGCGCCGAGAAGCGAGTTCTTGTCGGGGAAGTGTCGATACAGCCAGCCCCTGGAGACACCGGCGACCTCGGCGACCTCGGAGACCGTCGTCGACCGAATGCCCTTGGCGCGCAGACATACTTCGGCTGCATCGATGAGGCGATCCCGCACGCTCTTGGATGCCGGCCGGGGTGCGGTGGCGCTCGTCAACGGCGGTCTCCTGTTCGTTTCTCAGTGCGGCGGGGTGGGACGGATGCATCTGCCCGTTGTCAGACGGTACCGTGTGACAGGTCGGCAGTAGACACTTCGTAGATTCTGTTCACACTT
Organism: Mycobacteriales bacterium; assembly: GCA_038244615.1. Classification (GTDB taxonomy): domain Bacteria; phylum Actinomycetota; class Actinomycetes; order Mycobacteriales; family Mycobacteriaceae; genus Mycobacterium. The sequence goes on from JBBRTH010000032.1 coordinate 50,925, forward strand.
GGGACTGAGGGAGCCAACGATGGCGGACACACTCCAGCAGTTGCTTCGGACGAGGGCCGGGCAGGACACAGTCGCCGTCAAGCACGGCGGCGCATCGTGGACGTGGCGCCAGCACCTCGCCGCGGCGAGTGCGCAGGCCGCTGCCGTCATCGCGGCAGTGGATCCGTCGCGGCCACTGCACGTCGGCGTGCTCATGGGAAACACTCCCGACATGCTTACTGCGCTGGCAGCGGCGGGACTGGGTGGATACGTTCTATGTGGCATCAACACCACGCGCCGCGGGGACGCGCTGGCTCGTGACATCGCGCGTGTCGACTGTCAGCTCGTCCTCACCGCACCCGATCACCTGCACCTGCTCGACGACGTGGACCTGCCCGGGGTCGCCGTGATCGACGTGAGCACCGACGACTGGGCGGAACGGGTCGGGGCAGCGCCCGCCCTGGTGCCGCATCGCGAGGTCGGTGCCGACGACACGTTCATGTTGATCTTCACCTCCGGCACCAGTGGCGAGCCCAAGGCGGTCCAAGTGCCTCACGCGATGGTGCTGTTCGCGGGGAGTGCGCTCGTCGAGCGATACGGCCTCGACGGATCCGACGTGTGCTACCTGGCGATGCCGCTGTTCCATTCGAACGCCGTGTATGCGGGCTGGAGCGTGGCCCTTTGCGCCGGTGCCGCCATGGTTCCCGCCACATTCTCTGCGTCTCGCTTCCTGCCGGACGTCCGCACGTACGGCGCGACCTACATGAACTACGTGGGCAAGCCGCTGGCCTACATCCTCGCCACGCCGGAACGGCCCGACGACCGCGAGAATCCGCTACGGATCGCGTTTGGGAATGAGGCCGCCGACCGTGACATCGAGGAGTTCGGCAGTCGCTTCGGCTGCGCGGTCTGGGACGGTTTCGGTTCGACCGAGACCGCCGTCATCATCACCCGTCCCGACGACTGCCCGCCGGGGTCGGTCGGCAAGGGTTTTCCGGGGGTCGCCATCTACGACCCGGAGACCGTCGTCGAGTGCGACGTCGCGCAGTTCGACGAGGCGGGCGCGCTGCTCAACCCGGGCTTAGCCACGGGGGAGCTGGTCAATACCAGCGGCAGCGGGCTGTTCCGCGGGTACTACAACGATCCGGGAGCCACCGACCAGCGGTTGCGTGACGGGATGTACTGGTCCGGGGACCTTGCCTACCGCGATGCCGACGGGTGGATCTACCTCGCAGGTCGTACCGCTGACTGGATGCGTGTCGACGGAGAGAACCTGACTACCGCCCCGATTGAACGGATTCTGCTGCGACTCAACGTGATCAGCCGAGTCGCGGTGTATCCGGTGCCCGACGAATACGTCGGCGATCAGGTGATGGCCGCGATCGTGCTGCGCGACGACGCGGAACTGCGTCCCGAGGCGTTCGAAGATTTCCTGAAGGCTCAGCGGGATCTGTCCCCGAAGGCCTGGCCGCGCTATGTATGGGTGGCCGAGGACCTACCGAGTACCGCCACCAACAAGATTCTCAAGCGAGAGTTGATCACCCGCGGAATTGATCCCGCGGGTCGCATGCTGTGGAAGCGTGACGGCACCCGATTTCTCGACGCATCGGTCAGCCCGGCCTGAACCGGGGATGACGGGGGTCATCGCAGGACTGACGTCCAAGGAATATGCCCCGGTGTGCGCGCGTTTAGGAGGTTGGCGGCTGAGCTGGCATAATCGACCGCCAACCCTCGGTTCCGGTTCACGTCTGAAGACCCAGGTCAGGATTTCAGGCGACCCGGCGGCCAACGATAGAAGAGGACCAACATGAAATCGGGTATCCACCCCAACTACGTAGAGACCACCGTGGTCTGCGGCTGTGGAAACAGCTTCCAGACGCGTAGCACCAAGGAGAGCGGCCACATCGTGGTCGAGGTCTGCTCCCAGTGCCACCCCTTCTACACCGGCAAGCAGAAGATCCTCGACAGCGGTGGCCGGGTGGCCCGCTTCGAGAAGCGCTACGGCAAGCGCACCGCAGCCGGCGAGAAGGCCGCAACCGACAAGTAGTCAGCCAGACGGCGCCCGTTCCGACGCATTCGTGCCAGGGACGGGCGTCGCTTGCGTTCTGCTGAGCATTCGGAAGGGAGGGCACGATGGCAGGTACCGATGCCGCGACGAGAGTCGATGCGCTGCTCGCCGAGCACGCCGACCTCGAACGTCAGCTCTCCGACCCTGCCCTCCACGCCGACGCGGGCGCTGCCCGCAAGGCGGGGCGCCGGTTCTCCCAGCTGGCACCGATCGTGTCCACCCACCGCAAGTTGGAGACCGCGCGCGGTGACCTCGAGGCCGCCCGCGAACTGGCGACCGAGGATGCGTCCTTCGCCGCCGAGGTGCCCGACCTGACGACCCAGGTCGCCGAACTCGAGACGCAGCTCTCCGACCTGCTGGCACCCCGCGACCCACACGACGGGGACGACGTCGTCATGGAGGTGAAGTCGGGGGAGGGTGGCGAGGAGTCTGCTCTGTTCGCCGCTGATCTCGCCCGCATGTACATTCGATACGCCGAGCGTCACGGCTGGAACGTGACGGTGCTCGACGAGACCTTCTCCGATCTGGGTGGCTACAAGGACGCCACCCTCACGATCGCCAGCAAGGGTGACGCGGCCGACGGCGTCTGGTCGCGGCTGAAGTTCGAAGGTGGCGTACACCGCGTGCAGCGGGTGCCAGTGACCGAGTCTCAGGGACGGGTGCACACGTCGGCAGCGGGCGTCCTCGTGTACCCGGAGCCCGACGACGTGGCCGAGGTGTCCATCGACGAGTCGGATCTGCGCATCGACGTCTACCGGTCCTCCGGCAAGGGCGGCCAGGGCGTCAACACCACCGACTCCGCCGTCCGCATCACGCATCTGCCGACCGGCATCGTCGTCACCTGCCAGAACGAGCGCTCGCAGCTGCAGAACAAGGCCCGCGCGATGGTCGTGCTGGCCGCGCGACTGCAGGCGCTCGCCGAGGAGCAGGCATCTGCCGACGCATCAGCCGACAGGGCAAGTCAGATCCGCACCGTCGACCGCAGCGAGCGCATCCGCACGTACAACTTCCCCGAGAACCGGATCACCGATCACCGCATCGGATTCAAGGCGCACAACCTCGACCAGGTTCTGGAGGGCGAACTCGATCCGATGTTCGACGCGCTTGCCGCTGCCGACAGACAAGCCAGGCTGCAGGAGACATGACGCGCCTGCGGCGGGCCATCGACGAGGCGGCCGACACGCTGGCGCAGGCAGGAATCGACAGCGCGCACGTCGACGCCGAACTTCTCGCCGCGCATACTGCTGGCGTTGATCGCGGCCTACTGCAGTTCCACGACCCCGACGAGTCGTTCTTCGACAGCTACCGCATTGTCGTCGACGCACGCTCGCGTCGAATTCCCCTGCAGCACTTGACTGCATCGGCTGCCTTCGGGCCGGTTGTCGTCGAAGTGGGTCCCGGCGTGTTCATTCCGCGCCCAGAGACCGAATCGCTGCTGGAATGGGCTCTCGAGCAATCGCTTCCGCAGGCATCCGTGATCGTTGACCTCTGCACCGGGTCAGGGGCGCTCGCCGCGGCATTGGCGCACGCGACGCCGGATGCTCACGTCATCGCGGTCGAGGACTCCGCCGAGGCGCTGGCCTACGCGCGGCGCAACTGCGCAGGCCGCGGTGTCGAACTCATCGACGCGGACGTCACCGTTCCCGGATTGCTCGGCCAATACGACGGTGCCGTCGACCTGTTGGTCTCGAACCCGCCCTACATCCCCGACGGCGCCGTGCTGGATCCCGAAGTGGCCGAGTACGATCCGGCCCATGCACTGTTCGGTGGGCCCGACGGAATGCGGGTCATCAGTCCCATCGTCACGCTGGCCGCCAGGCTGCTCCGCCCCGGTGCGTGCGTCGCTGTCGAACACGACGACGACACCGCGGCGTCGACCATCGCGTTGTTCGAGGAGTCCGGCGCCTTCATCGACGTGACGTCGCGTAGGGACCTCGCCGGTCGCCCCCGGTTCGTCGCGGCGAGGCGGAAGGTTTCAGGCTAGGACGTATGACGTGTGAGCGAGAAGCGGAGCGGGATCGCGTATGAGGTGTGAGCGAGAAGCGGAGCGGGATCGCGTATGACGTGTGAGCGAGAAGCGGAGCGGGATCGCGTATGAGTGTGAGCGAGAAGCGGAGCGGGATCGCGTATGACTGAGGTATTCGACTGCGCCGACGCGGCCCAGCGGCCGGTCGGCATCGCATCGGCGGTCAGCGCGCTGAAGGGCGGCCGTCTGGTGGTGATGCCCACCGACACGGTCTACGGCATCGGCGCCGACGCGTTCGACGGGGCGGCCGTCGCCGCACTGCTGTCCGCCAAGGGGCGTGGTCGCGACATGCCGGTACCCGTCCTCGTCGGGTCGTGGCACACCATCGACGGCCTGGTGTACTCGGTGCCCGAATCGGCCAGAGAACTCATTCGCGCCTTCTGGCCGGGGGCCCTGAGTCTGGTGGTGCAGCAAGCACCCTCGTTGCAGTGGGACCTCGGCGACGCGCACGGCTCGGTGATGCTGCGCATGCCCCTGCATCCCGTGGCGATCGAGCTGCTTCGCGAGGTCGGACCCATGGCGGTCTCTAGCGCCAACATCTCGGGCAGGCCCGCTGCCGTGACGGCTGCGGATGCCCTTGATCAGCTCGGTGACCTGGTCGAGGTCTATCTCGAGGCCGGGCCGTCCGCCCAGGGCTCGGCGTCGACGATCGTCGATCTGACCGGCGCGCAGCCCCGGGTTTTGCGGGAGGGACCCGTCACGGCCGCGGCCATCGCCGACGTCCTCGGACTCGCGGCGGAGACACTGACGATCTGACGTCAGGGGCGGTCCAGCGAACTCCCGCGGACCGACGACGTCGTGGGTCTCAGGTAGGTCCAGTACATTTCACCGCGTGGAGGGCCTGCTCGCATTGTCGGACCGCGGTGCCGGCGTCCCGCTGCGCGAACTCGCGCTCGTCGGGCTGACGGCAGCGATCGTCACCTACTTCGCGACGGGCTGGGTGCGCGGCCTGGCCACCCGCCTGGGAGCCGTCGCGTACCCACGCCAGCGCGATGTCCACGTGCAGCCGACACCGCGGATGGGTGGGCTGGCGATGTACGTCGGCGTCGTTGCCGCCGTGCTCCTCGCGTCGCAGTTGCCTGCGCTGACGCGCGGTTTCGTCTATTCGTCCGGCATGCCCGCCGTCGTCGTCGCGGGCGGGCTGATCATGGCGATCGGCCTGATCGACGACCGGTGGGGTCTTGACGCCCTCACCAAGTTCGCGGGCCAGATCACCGCTGCGAGCGTCCTGGTCACGATGGGCGTGGCGTGGAGCGTGATCTACATCCCGATTGGCGGAGTCGGCACCATCGTGCTCGACCAGGTGACGTCGATCCTGCTGACGCTGGCGCTGACGGTATCGATCGTCAACGCGATGAACTTCGTCGACGGTCTCGACGGACTGGCCGCGGGTCTGGGTCTCATCACGGCGGCGGCCATCTGCATCTTCTCCGTCGGGTTGCTTCGGGACCACGGTGGCGACGTGCTGTTCTATCCGCCCGCAGTGATCTCGGTCGTGCTGGCGGGTGCCTGTCTGGGTTTTCTGCCGCACAACTTCCATCCGGCCAAGATCTTCATGGGCGACTCCGGTTCGATGCTGATCGGACTGATGCTCGCCGCGGCGTCGACCACCGCTGCTGGGCCGATCTCCCAGAATGCCTACGGCGCGCGCGACGTCTTCGCGCTGCTGTCGCCATTCCTCTTGGTCGTCGCGGTGATGTTCGTGCCCGCCCTCGACATGTTGCTGGCCATCGTTCGCCGCACCCGTGCGGGCCGTAGCCCCTTCAGCCCCGACAAGATGCACCTGCACCATCGACTGCTGCAGATGGGCCACTCCCACCGGCGAGTGGTGCTGTTGATCTACCTGTGGGTGGGCATCGTCGCGCTCGGAGCGGCCAGCACGATCTTCTTCGACCCCCGGTACACCGGTGCGGTCATGTTGGCGGCCATCGTGGTCGCCGTCGTCATCACCCTGATTCCACTGCTCCGAAGGGGCGGAGAAGTTCCCATCGAGCTCTCAGACTAAGGTGTACGACGCAAAGTAGTAGTACCCGGTTTAGGCCTGCCTACCATGTGGTACGGTGCTGCCAGAACCCGAAAAACCTCGCGGGTTGCCGGCCTGGCCCATCGGTTTGAAGAAGCCGATCGGTGCCGATGTACGACCGACAAAGGGAGCTACCCCTTGGGTGATTCCAACGCGACCTACGCCCTCCGATACGCTCAGCGGGCACCCGCCGGATCATTGTTTGTCAAAGGGGACAGCTTCCGTGAAAGCGTGGATTGAGGTGAGTCAGTGACGACGCCAGCGCAGGACGCGCCGTTGGTGTTCCCATCCGTGGCATTCCGGCCGATGCGTCTGCTGATCGTCTGCGTGGCGCTGACCGGACTGGCCCTCGTGGCCTCCGGGTTCATCGGCCACATCTTCTTCGGAGCCTTCTTCGGCGTTGGTCTGGGCGTGGGTTTGCTCAACGCGCTGCTGGTGCGCCGTGCCGTCGAGTCAATCACGGCTGAGGACCATCCGCTCAAGAAGAAGATGGCAGTCAATTCCGCGATGCGGTTGCTGGTCATCACGGCCATCGGTTTGACCATCGCCATCGTGTTCAAGAAGCATGACGGGCTCGCCGTGCTCTTCGGGCTCGCGATCTTCCAGGCGGTGCTGGTGATGAGCACCAGCATCCTCGTGATGAAGAAGATCCGAGCCAACGGCTTGGACGTCGAGGAAGTTTCCGCATCGGATTCGAAGGATAGAGCTGACGGTTGATGATTGAGACTGTTGTCGCCGAAGCGGCGATCCACGTCGGGGTGCACGAGCCCCTCTGGCATCTGTTCGGCATGACGATCAATGGCGACACGGTGATCAGTACGACGATCGCCGCGGTCATCGTGATTGCGCTGGCGTTCTTCCTGAAGGCCAAGGTCACCTCGACCGGCGTGCCGGGCGGAGTGCAGTTGTTCTTCGAGGCCATCACCATTCAGATGCGCCAGCAGGTCGAGGCCGCGATCGGCATGAAGATCGCGCCGTTCGTGTTGCCGCTCGCGGTCACCATCTTCGTATTCATCCTGGTGTCCAACTGGCTGGCAGTGCTTCCGGTTCAGTACGGCGGCGCCGACGGTGCCGCAGGCGAACTGATCAAGGCGCCCGCTGCGGACATCAACTACGTGCTGGCACTCGCCGCGTTCGTCTTCATCTGCTACAACGCCGCCGGTATTTGGCGTCGCGGCGCCTTGGGCCACGCCAAGAAGCTCGTCAAGGGACACGTCACGCTGATGGCGCCCATCAACATCATCGAAGAACTCGCCAAGCCGATCTCGCTGGCCCTCCGACTCTTCGGCAACATCTTCGCCGGCGGCATCCTCGTTTCGCTGATCGCGTTGTTCCCCTGGTACATCCAGTGGGCGCCCAACGCCATCTGGAAGACGTTCGACCTCTTCGTCGGTCTGATTCAGGCCTTCATCTTCGCGCTGCTGACGATCCTGTACTTCAGCCAGTCGATGGAACTCGATCACGACGATCACGACACCAAAGAGGAAGCGCACTGACCTGTTCCGGATAGCAAGCCTGCACTGACCCGTACGACCAGCAGTCCTGGTGGCACCCCCACCAGCTACCAAGGAGGAATAAGGAATGGATCCAAACGCCCTCATCACGGCCGGTGCTCTCATCGGCGGTGGATTGATCATGGGTGGCGGCGCAATCGGCGCGGGTATCGGCGACGGCATCGCTGGTAACGCACTGATCTCCGGCATCGCACGGCAGCCCGAAGCTCAGGGGCGCCTGTTCACGCCGTTCTTCATCACCGTCGGTCTGGTGGAGGCCGCATACTTCATCAACCTCGCGTTCATGGCGCTGTTCGTCTTCGCCACACCGGGCCTGCAGTAGTCCGTCGGCATGGGTGAACTGAGCGCAATGATCCTGGCGGCCAGCCAGGCAGCGGGAGCAGGAGACGGCGGGGGCAGTAACTTTCTGATCCCCAACGGCACCTTCTTCGTCGTGCTGATCATCTTCCTGATCGTCCTCGGCGTGATCACGAAATGGGTTGTGCCACCGATCAGTAAGGTCCTCGCCGAGCGGGAGGCCATGCTGGCCAAGACCGCCGCGGACGCTCGGAAGTCGGCTGAGCAGGTCGCGGCGGCGCAAGCCGACTACGACCAGGCAATGGCCGGGGCCCGCACCGACGCGTCGTCGATTCGCGACGAGGCTCGTGCATCTGGTCGACAGGTCATCGACGAGAAGCGAGCCGAGGCCAGCGGTGAGGTGGCAGAGACCGTTCGCGAAGCGGATGAAGAACTGTCCGAACAGCGTTCGTCGACGCAGTCCGCACTCGAATCGTCGGTGGACGGCCTGTCTGTCACGTTGGCGAGCCGCATCCTCGGCGTTGACGTGAATTCAGGTGGGAGCCGCTAAATGTCGACATTCATCGGTCAGCTGATCGGTTTCGCGGTCATCATCTTCATCCTGTGGCGCTACGTCGTGCCGCCGGTGAAGGCGTTGATGCAGAAGCAGCAGGACGCGGTGCGCACGGCGCTTTCCGACAGCGCCGATGCGGCGCAGAAGCTCGCCGACGCCGACGCCATGCACGCCAAGGCGTTGGCAGACGCGGAAGCGGAGTCGTCGAAGGTGACCGGCGAGGCCCGGCAGGACTCGGAGCGCATCGCCAGTCAACTGCAGGAGCAGGCAGGCGTCGAAGCCGAACGGCTCAAGGTCCAAGGTGCGCAACAGGTTCAGCTGATGCGGCAGCAGCTCATCCGGCAGCTGCGGCAGGGCCTCGGCCAGGAGTCGGTCCAGAAGGCCGATGAGCTGGTGCGAGCGCACGTTGCCGAACCCGCTGCACAGGCGGCGACGGTCGACCGCTTCCTCGACGAGCTCGATCAGATGGCACCGTCTACAGCGACGATCGAGACGGGTGCCTCGGCGCGGCTTCGCGCCGCGAGCCGCGCCGCGTTGGCCGCGCTCACGAGCGAATTCGACGTCGTGGCAGGTGACCTTGGGTCGCCGGGGTTGACCACACTTGCCGAGGAACTCGGGTCGGTGGTCGCACTGCTGGTCGCTCAACCGAGCCTCACCAAGCACCTGGCCGAGCCCACCGACGACGCGGACGCCAAGGTGCGCCTCGTCGACCGGCTGTTCTCGGGCAAGGTCGACGAACATACGGCGAAGCTGCTGCGGACGGCCGAGTCACAGCGGTGGTCCACCGAGGCCGACCTGGTCGATGGGGTCGAGCACACCGCCCGTCTCGCCCTGCTGAAGCGCGCTGAGGTCGAAGACGAGGTCGACGAGGTCGAGGATCAGCTCTTCCGCTTCGGTCGCGTACTGGACGCGGAGCCACGCCTTTCCGCGGCGCTCAGCGACCACATGACGCCGGCGAGCGGCCGTATCGGACTGCTGGACAAGGTCATCGACGGCTCGGGTGTGACTGGCACCGCCGCTGCGCTCCTGTCTCAGACGATCGGGCAGCTTCGTGGCGAACGTGCCGACGAGGCCGTAGTGGATCTGGCCGCGCTAGCGGTGGCTCGACGCGGCGAGATCGTCGCACACGTCAGTGCTGCCGCAGACCTGACCGATGCCCAACACACCCGACTGGTCGAGTTGTTGACCCGGATCTACGGACACCCGGTGTCCGTCCAGCTCCACGTCGATCCCGAACTGCTCGGCGGTCTTTCGATCACCATCGGTGACGAGGTGATTGACGGCTCCATCGCATCCCGCCTGGCTGCCGCACAGACCCAGCTGCCCGACTGACGAGCGCTTGCGCGAGGAAGCGACCAACCCGGCCCCGACAACCATAGTCCAATCAAAAGGTAGGAAGACGAAACATCATGGCAGAGTTGACAATCTCCGCTGCTGACATCGAAGGTGCCGTCGAGGAGTACGTATCCTCGTTTTCCGCCGATACCGAGCGCGAAGAGATCGGCACAGTCGTCGACGCCGGTGACGGCATCGCACACGTTGAGGGTCTGCCCTCGGTCATGACGCAGGAACTCCTCGAGTTCCCCGGCGGCGTGCTCGGTGTGGCACTGAACCTCGACGAGCACAGCATCGGCGCGGTAATCCTCGGCGACTTCGAGAAGATCGAGCAGGGCCAGCAGGTCAAGCGGACCGGCGAGGTGCTCTCAGTGCCCGTCGGCGACGCCTTCCTGGGTCGTGTGGTGAACCCGCTGGGCCAGCCGATCGATGCGCAGGGTGACATCGCCACCGATGCCCGGCGTGCATTGGAACTCCAAGCGCCGTCGGTCGTTCAGCGACAGGGCGTCTCGGAGCCGCTGCAGACCGGCATCAAGGCCATCGATGCGATGACTCCGATCGGTCGCGGCCAGCGCCAGCTGATCATCGGCGACCGCAAGACCGGCAAGACCGCGGTCTGCGTCGACACGATCCTCAACCAGCGGGCAGCGTGGGAGACCGGTGACCCCACGCAGCAGGTGCGCTGCGTGTATGTCGCGATCGGCCAGAAGGGCACCACGATCGCGAGCGTCAAGCGCGCGCTCGAAGAGGGTGGTGCGATGGAGTACACCACCATCGTGGCCTCTCCCGCGTCTGACCCCGCCGGCTTCAAGTGGCTGGCGCCCTACACCGGTTCGGCTATCGGCCAGCACTGGATGTACGACGGCAAGCACGTTCTGATCGTCTTCGACGACCTCACCAAGCAGGCCGAGGCCTACCGCGCGATCTCGCTGCTGCTGCGGCGCCCGCCGGGCCGCGAGGCCTACCCGGGTGACGTGTTCTACCTGCACTCGCGCCTGCTGGAACGTTGCGGCAAGCTCAACGACGAGCTGGGCGCAGGCTCGATGACCGGGCTGCCGATCATCGAGACCAAGGCCAACGACATCTCGGCCTACATCCCGACCAACGTCATCTCGATCACCGACGGCCAGTGCTTCCTCGAGACCGACCTGTTCAACCAGGGTGTTCGTCCGGCGGTCAACGTCGGCGTCTCGGTGTCCCGCGTCGGTGGCGCCGCCCAGATCAAGGCTATGAAAGAGGTGGCGGGAAGTCTCCGCTTGGACCTGTCGCAGTACCGCGAGCTGGAGGCCTTCGCGGCCTTCGCCTCCGACCTGGACGCGACGTCGAAGGCTCAGCTTGAGCGCGGCGCGCGTCTGGTGGAGTTGCTCAAGCAGCCGCAGTACAGTCCGCTGTCGGTCGAGGAGCAGGTCGTCGCGATCTTCCTGGGCACCAAGGGTCATCTGGATTCGGTTCCGGTGGAAGACGTTCAGCGTTTCGAGACCGACTTCCTCGAGCACGTGAAGGCCAGCCACGACGCGGTCTTCAAGGGCATCCGGGAGAGTAAGAAGCTCCCGGAGGATGCCGAGGAGGCACTGGTCAAGATCGTCAACGACTTCAAGAAGGGCTTCGCCGCCACCGATGGTAGCTCCGTGGTCGTCAACGAGGCGGCGACGGACGCGATGGACCCCGAGGACGTGGACAAGGAATCGGTCAAGGTCCGCAAGCCGGCACCGAAGAAGAAGTAGGCAGGCGACATGGCAGCCACACTCCGCGAGTTGCGCGGACGCATCCGCTCCGCCGGGTCGATCAAGAAGATCACCAAGGCCCAGGAGCTGATCGCGACGTCGCGGATCGCCAAGGCGCAGGCCCGAGTCCAGGCGGCTCGGCCCTACTCAGAAGAGATCACCAACATGCTGACCGAGCTAGCTGGGGCCAGTGCGCTGGACCACCCGCTGCTCGTCGCGCGGGAGACGCCCAAGCGGGCCGGCGTGTTGGTGGTGTCGTCGGACCGTGGTCTTTGCGGCGGCTACAACGCCAACGTGCTGCGTCAGTCCGAGGAGCTCTTTGCGCTGTTGCGGGAGGAGGGCAAGACGCCCGTCATCTACGCAGTTGGTCGAAAGGCTCTGGGCTACTACCAGTTCCGCGACCGCGACGTCGCACAGTCATGGACGGGCTTCTCCGAGCGGCCGACGTATGAGCAGGCCCGTGAGATCGCGGACACGCTCGTCACGGCGTTCATGGCTGGCGCTGATGACGACGGAGATGATCCTGGCGTCGACGGCATCCTCGGCCTAGACGAATTGCACATCGTCTTTACCGAGTTCAAGTCGATGCTGTCGCAGTCGGCGGTGGCCCGTCGGATCGCACCGATGGTGATCGAGTACGTCGGCGAGCCGGAGACCGGTCCGCAGACGCTCTTCTCCTTCGAGCCCAACGCCGAGTCGCTGTTCGACGCACTGCTCCCGCGTTACGTCGCCACCCGCGTGTACTCGGCGCTTCTCGAGGCGGCGGCATCGGAGTCGGCATCGCGTCGGCGAGCGATGAAGTCGGCGACGGACAACGCCGATGACTTGATCAAGGCGTTGACGCTGGAAGCCAACCGCGAGCGTCAAGCTCAGATCACCCAGGAAATCAGCGAGATCGTCGGTGGCGCGAACGCGCTCTCCGACGCCAAGTAGTCCTCGATAGACAGATCCCCGGAAGCGAAGAGAAGCGAAGAGAACATGACTGCCACCGCAGAAGATTCCAAGACCGCAGGTCGCGTGGTCCGTATCACCGGCCCAGTCGTTGACGTCGAGTTCCCGCGCGGTTCCGTGCCGGAACTGTTCAACGCGCTCCACGCCGAGATCTCCTACAAGGAGATGGCCAAGACGCTGACCCTCGAAGTCGCCCAGCACCTCGGCGACAACCTGGTGCGCACCATTTCCATGCAGCCCACCGATGGACTGGTTCGCGGCGTCGAGGTCACCGACACGGGCGCGTCGATCTCGGTGCCCGTCGGCGACGGCGTCAAGGGGCACGTGTTCAACGCCCTCGGCAATTGCCTCGATGAGCCTGGCTACGGCGAGGACTTCGATCACTGGTCGATCCACCGCAAGCCGCCGCCATTCGCGGAGCTGGAACCGCGTACCGAGATGCTGGAGACCGGCCTCAAGGTCGTCGACTTGCTGACCCCGTATGTGCGCGGCGGCAAGATCGCCCTGTTCGGTGGTGCAGGCGTCGGCAAGACGGTGCTCATCCAGGAGATGATCAACCGCATCGCCCGAAACTTCGGTGGCACATCGGTGTTCGCAGGCGTGGGGGAGCGGACCCGCGAGGGCAACGATCTTTGGGTCGAGCTCGCCGACGCCAACGTGCTCAAGGACACCGCGCTGGTGTTCGGTCAGATGGACGAGCCGCCCGGCACCCGTATGCGCGTTGCACTGTCGGCGCTGACCATGGCGGAGTACTTCCGCGATGAGCAGAAGCAGGACGTGTTGTTGTTCATCGACAACATCTTCCGGTTCACCCAGGCCGGCTCCGAGGTCTCCACGCTGCTCGGCCGGATGCCGTCAGCGGTGGGTTACCAGCCCACGCTGGCCGACGAGATGGGCGAGCTACAGGAGCGCATCACGTCGACCCGTGGTCACTCCATCACCTCGATGCAGGCGGTCTACGTGCCCGCCGACGACTACACCGACCCGGCCCCCGCGACGACGTTTGCCCACTTGGACGCCACCACGGAGCTTTCCCGGGCGGTGTTCTCGAAGGGCATCTTCCCGGCGGTGGACCCGCTGGCGTCGAGTTCGACGATCCTACAGCCGAGCGTCGTGGGCGACGAGCACTACCGCGTTGCCCAAGAGGTCATTCGAATCCTGCAGCGCTACAAGGACCTCCAGGACATCATCGCGATCCTCGGTGTCGACGAACTGTCCGAAGAGGACAAGGTGCTGGTCTACCGCGCCCGCAAGATCGAGCGGTTCCTCAGCCAGAACATGATGGCGGCCGAGCAGTTCACCGGGCAGCCAGGCTCTACCGTGCCGCTCAAGGAAACCGTCGAGGCCTTCGACAAACTGGCGAAGGGCGAGTTCGACCACCTGCCCGAGCAGGCGTTCTTCCTCATCGGCGGCTTGGAAGATCTGGCCAAGAAGGCCGAGAGTCTCGGCGCGAAGTTGTGATTGTCCTTCAAGCCGAGAGGTGGTGACCGATGGCTGAAATCCACGTAGAGATCGTGGCCGTCGAGCGCGAGTTGTGGTCGGGCGACGCGACATTCGTCTTCACCCGCACCACGGCAGGCGAGATTGGCATCCTGCCCCGGCACATTCCGCTGGTGGCTCAACTGGTCGACGACGCCATGGTGCGTGTCGAGCGGGAGGGTGAGGACGACCTTCGCATCGCCGTCGACGGAGGCTTCTTGTCCGTCACGGAAGAGGCCGTTCGGATCCTGGTCGAGAACGCCGAATTCGAGTCGGAGATCAACGCCGACGAGGCCAAACAGGACTCCGAATCGGACGAGGAGCGCACCGCGGCGTGGGGCAGGGCGCGGTTGCGCGCCCTAGGCGAGCTCGACTGAGTTCGCGATGAGCGCGTCCATGATGATCATGGTCGCGCTGGTCGGCGTGTTGTTGCTGGTCGTCGTCGCGCTCACCTATCGGCTATGGAAGTTGCGTCAGGTCGGCGGTTCCGCGGCGATTCTGCGTGACGTCCCCGCAGTCGGCGGGCACGGTTGGCGTCACGGGGTGGTGCGTTATCGCGGCGGTGAGGCGGGTTTCTACCGATTGTCGAGCCTGCGATGGTGGCCGGATCGTCGGCTCTCCCGACGCGGCATCGAAGTGGTGTCGCGGCGCGCACCACGTGGCGACGAGTTCGACATCATGAGTGCCGAGATCGTCGTTCTCGAACTACGCGACACCGGTCCCGAAAGCCGCCGAGGTTATGAGATAGCCCTCGACCGTGGCGCTTTGACCGCGTTCACGTCTTGGCTCGAGTCACGGCCGTCCCCTCGCGCTCGGAGGCGGCCGAACTAGCGCGCGGGACCGCCGGGCTGCCAGAGCACGTCGCCGCCTGGGTTCGCGACGCGCGACAGGATGAACAGCAGATCCGACAGACGATTGAGGTACTTCGCGGGAAGCACGCTCACCGAATCGCCGTGGACGTTGATCGCACGCCATGCCGAGCGTTCGGCCCGTCGCGTCACCGTCCGCGCGACGTGTAACAGCGCCGACAACGCGGTGCCGCCCGGCAGCACGAACGAATTCAGTGCGGGCAGCGGTTCATTGAACTCGTCGCACCATTTCTCGAGTCGGTCGATGTAGTCCTGGGTGATCCGCAGCGGAGGGTGTACGGGGCTTTCGACCACGGGTGTGGAAAGGTCGGCGCCCGCGTCGAAGAGATCGTTCTGGATCTGCCGCAGTACGCCGAGGATCCGTTCGTCGGGGGCGCCCACGGAGACTGCGACGCCGATAGCGGCGTTCGTCTCATCGCAGTCGGCGTAGGCCTCGAGCCGGGGATCGTTCTTGGAGACTCTGCTGAAGTCGCTGAGCCCGGTCGATCCGTCGTCGCCGGTTCGGGTGTAGATGCGGGTCAGATGGACTGCCATGGGGAAACCGTACCTGGGCCCACTGGGCGTAACGGACTTCAGGCGTCTCCGCTGTTTACACTGAGCCGCGTGAGCGAGCGATTCGTGGTGACCGGTGGCACCCGGTTGTCGGGCGAAGTTGCCGTCGGCGGCGCAAAGAACAGCGTGCTGAAACTGATGGCCGCTTCTCTTCTGGCGGAGGGCACCAGCACAATCACGAACTGTCCCGACATTCTCGACGTTCCGCTGATGGCTGAGGTGCTCCGGGGTCTCGGAGCCACCGTCGAGCTCGAAGGCGACATCGTCCGGATCACGTCGCCCGACGAGCTGAAGTACGACGCGGACTTCGCGGCGGTACGCCAGTTCCGCGCCTCGGTATGTGTCCTGGGCCCGCTCGTTGGACGATGCAGGAAGGCCAAGGTGGCGCTCCCGGGTGGTGACGCGATCGGCTCGCGGCCGCTCGACATGCATCAAGCGGGCCTGCGGCAACTCGGCGCGCGCTGCAACATCGAGCATGGCTGCGTGGTCGCCGAGGCAGACCATCTGCGGGGCGCGGAGATTCAACTCGAGTTTCCGTCGGTCGGCGCCACCGAAAACATTTTGATGGCTGCCGTGCTGGCCGAGGGTGTGACGACGATTCACAACGCCGCGCGTGAGCCCGACGTCGTGGACCTGTGCACGATGCTCAACCAGATGGGTGCTCTGATTTCGGGGGCCGGGTCCTCGACGATGGTCGTCACGGGGGTCGATCGAATGCATCCCACCGAACATCGCGTGATCGGTGATCGCATCGTGGCTGCGACCTGGGGTATCGCTGCCGCGATGACGCGGGGCGACATCGCGGTGACGGGGGTCGACCCGCAGCATCTGCAGTTGGTGCTCCATAAGCTGCACGACGCTGGCGCCACCGTGACCCAGCATGACAACGGGTTTCGCATCGTCCAGTACGAGCGGCCAAAGGCCGTGAACATGGCCACGCTGCCGTTCCCGGGGTTCCCGACGGATCTGCAGCCAATGGCGATCGGACTGGCCTGCATCGCGGACGGCACGTCGATGATCACCGAGAACGTATTCGAGGCTCGCTTTCGCTTCGTGGAGGAGATGATCCGACTCGGCGCTGACGCGCGGACGGACGGTCACCACGCAGTCGTCCGCGGTATCCCGCAGCTGTCGAGTGCGCCCGTCTGGGCTTCCGACATCCGCGCTGGCGCCGGCCTGGTGCTGGCGGGATTGGTCGCAGACGGCGATACCGAGGTGCACGACGTGTTCCACATCGATCGCGGCTACCCGCTGTTCGTCGAGAACCTGGTCAGCCTGGGCGCCGAAATCGAGCGCGTGACATAGCTTTTCGGCCAGAACCACCCCTTGGCGTGCAGTTTTGGGATACGGGCCGTCCCGGGGTAGTCTCTACTCAGTGCCTACGGCCACGGTCTTAGACCGGAAGGACGAGGATTGACGTCATCGCCACTATGAAGTACAGTGGTGGGGTTGCCTGAAATCCGGGTGTGTTGTTTGAGAACTCAATAGTGTGTTTGGTGGTTTTTGTTTGTTTGTTTTGCCATCTTTTGTGGGGGGACTCCTCGTCTTCCTGTCTTGCTTGGGGTGGTTGTTTTTTTTGATGCCAGTTTTTGGTGTCTTTTTGTTGGGTCGAATTGTTCTGATTCGGATTCTGCCTGTGCCTGTGGGTGTGGGTTGTTTTTGTTTGGAGAGTTTGATTCTGGCTCAGGACGAACGCTGGCGGCGTGCTTA
>JBBRTH010000033.1:0-67018 GCA_038244615.1 Mycobacteriales bacterium
AGACTCACTGGCACTGGGAAAGCCCGCCCCACCCGGCGACAAGGGACCACCCAACACGCCTTAGAACCGCGGAACCCGGTTCGCATAGCATCCCGCCCCAGAGTCCAGCCATCATCACCCTGGACGAAAAATCGAGGCTAGGCCGCCAGCGAACTGACCGAACCGAGCACGCCGTGAACCAGGATCGCCGTCCCGGCGACCGCGCCGTCGCCGAAGACGGCGCGGTGTGCCGTGTGGCCGGGAATGCCCAAGCAGGCACCAAGATCGCCGCTGACCTCGTCCGGTAGGGCCACCGCCTGCACGTCGGGCACGCAGGTCAATTGAGCCGCGGAGCCGAACGGCCGGTAGGACATGGCGCCGTGCCGGCACGGAGCTCTTTTGTCCCCCGGAGATGAGTCCCCGAAGCCAATGGGAGACGACTCAGGGCGGCAGCGACAACTGAGGCCTCCACAGCGCATCGAACGAGCCCGTTGAAGACCCGGTGCTTACCCCAAGGGCCCGGTGCTTACCCCAAGGGTAGGAAAACCTTTCCCATCGACAGGTGGAATCTGGTATCGCCGGCGATTACGCAAGCACGGCTTGATCACGACCATTTGAGTCATGACCACGTACGCAGACAAAACGGTCCTGACCCCGGAACTTCGGGCGAAGGTCGCCGGCGATCGCGCGAGCAAGCCACGGTTCCGCGACGTGGCAGGTATCCACCTCGCCGACAACCTCGACTCGCTTTCTAGCGACGAGATCGACGCCGCACAACAGCACAATCTGCGCGCCACCCTGACAGCCGCCCGCCAGTCCACCAACGTGTGGCGGCGCTTCCCCTCTCTCGAGGCCGTCGACACGGTCGACGACCTTGCGGCGTTGCCTCTTCTCTCAGCCGCGGATCTGGCCGCGGGTTGCCCACCGCATTCGGCTGACCTCCTCTTCGACCAGAGCCCCGGGCTTGTTCTGCGATCGAGTGGGACCGCCAGTCGGCCGAAAGTCCTTTATCACTCATGGGATTTCACCGACCGGGTTGGACATCTGGGCGTGCGTGGGGTCCGCGCGGCCTTGGAGACACCGCCGAACCGGGTGGCCAACTGCCTGTTCCCCGGGGACTTGAACGGAGCGTTCCTGTTCGTTCAGGACATCACGCGGTCCCTGCCGGCGCTTGCCTTTGCAATGGGTGAGTACACCTCGCCCGCCGATGCCGCAGCAATCATCGAAGCGCATGGGATCGATACGTTGGTGGCGTCACCGGCGTATGGGGCCGAGCTGTTGGCGGGAGCCCGAGACGGGCAGCCGCTGCCACTGCGGAACTTCCTGTTCATCGGCGAGTCGCTGGGAGCCGAGCGGGAGCGCACGGTGCGCTCGGCCGCACCGGACCTCGCTGTGCGGTCGCTGGCCTATTCGACGTCCGAGACCGGTCCTCTTGGCTACCAGTGCCGCCACCAGTCAGGCGCGGTGCACCACCTCCACGAAGACGCCAACGTGCTGGAGGTCGTCGACGAGGCCGGCAGGCCGGTGCCTCCCGGAACGCCTGGCGAGCTCGTCGTCACTCCTCTGACGACGTCGGGGATGGCGCTCTTGCGCTATCGGCTCGGCGATCGGGGCCAGCTGCTGACCGGCGCCTGCGGCTGTGGCAGCGCCGCCCGCTCGGTCATGCTCCTCGGCCGCATGCCGAACTCGATGACGGTCGACACGATCACGTTCTCCAGTGACCACCTCATGGCAGCGCTGGGGACGCTGGGCGTGTCCCGGCCGACTGACTGCCAGTTCCAGGTCCTCTGGGAAGGCCACCGATATCGGGTGCGCCTGCTCCTGTCTCCGGCCACCGGGGACGAGTTCACGACGGACACGGTCCGAGCGGCCTTGCGCGGTGCCCATGAAATCCACGAGGTCATCGTGAGCCCGCGGTGCCTGGATTTCGAGGTGCAACAGGCGGGCATCGATCAGTTCGCGCGCACACAGCGGGGCAAGGTGCCGGTCCTCTACCAGCACGGAATCAGTGGTTAACGGAAGTTTTGAGAAAGGGGAGATCGAGTCATGAGACAACTTGCACACCTAGCAACAGCTAGGGAGAAGGCGGACCAAGGCACTCTTGAGACGCTGCGCGCCGAGCTGGATCGGATCGACGCGGAGTTCCTCGGAGCACTGGGTGCACGCGTCGCCGTGTGCCGAAGCGTCGCCTACTACAAGCGCCAGCACGCGGTGCCGATGATGCAACCTCACCGGATCGGTGTGGTGCAGCAGCGGGCGGCCCGGTTTGCCGAGGCCAACGGTCTGGATCCGGCCTTCATGAAGCAGCTGTACGACCTGATCATCGGGGAGACGTGCCGCATCGAAGATCTGATCATCGACGCCGGCACCGACGGGAGCGCAGCCTGATGCGCGTAATGCTCGTCGACAACTACGACTCGTTCACCTACAACCTGTACCAACTGATCGGCGAGGTGTGCGGGCAACCGCCGACCGTTGTCCGGAACGACACACCGTGGGGCGACCTCCGATTCGACGAGTTCGATGCCGCCGTAATCTCGCCCGGCCCGGGTCGGCCCGACCGACACCGCGACTTCGGCGTGAGCGCCCGCGTGATCCTCAACAGCGGTCTGCCGGTGCTCGGCGTCTGCCTTGGTCACCAGGGCCTCTGCCACCTCTTCGGCGGTGAGGTCGTCAGCGCGCCCGAGCCCATGCATGGGCGCATCTCGGACGTTCGGCACACGGGCGTCGACCTCTTCGCGGGTATTCCCTCGCCGTTCGAAGTCGTGCGCTACCACTCACTGGCCGTCACATCGCTTCCCGACGACCTCGAGGAGCTGGCGTGGACCGACGACGGCGTCGTGATGGGTGTGCGCCACCGCTACCTGCCGTTGTGGGGCGTGCAGTTCCATCCCGAGTCGATCAGCAGCACCTACGGCCACGAGCTACTGGCCAACTTCTTCGCCCTCGCCGCTGGCCGGTCCACATCGACCGTAGCCCCGGCGCGCACCGCCCAAGCGGGGCTTCTCCGCTACGACCTGCACGTGCAGCACCTCGACGCCCATCCTGAGGCGCTGACGGCATACACGTCGCTCTTCGCCGGCGGCGACCAAGGCTTCTGGCTCGACAGCAGCTCAGTGGTCGAGGGGTTGTCGCGCTTCTCGTTGATGGGGAACGGCGACGGTCCGCTCGCCGAGCACGTCACCTACGCCGTCGCTGACGGCGAGGTCGTCGTACGGCGGGCCGACGGGACCGCCGAGCGGGTTCGGCAACCGTTCTTCGACTACCTGGACGACCAGCTGCGCGCCCGAGAAGTGCCGGCGCCGGAAGGCCTTCCCTTCGCGTTCAACCTCGGCTATGTCGGCTATCTGGGCTACGAGCTAAAGGCGGAGACCGGGGGCACCAACGCCCACCAGTCCGACACGCCCGACGCCGCCCTGCTCTTCGCCGACCGGGCCCTCGTCCTCGATCACGCGGCACGGACCAGCTATCTCCTCGCCCTCTCCATCTCGGGCGACGCGGCCGGGACCGCCGCCGCCGGGGCCTGGATGGCGACGACCACGGAGGCCCTGCGCGCCCTTCCTGCCGCTCCCACCGATCCGGCTCATGCTCGCACGCTGTCAGGCCCGGCCATGACCGACCCCGACGTCGGCATGAACGTCGAGCTCAGGCACGACCGGGACGCCTATCTCAAGCGGATCGACGAGTGCTTCGAGGAGATCAACGCCGGGGAGTCATACGAGATCTGCATGACCAACATGGTTACCGTCCACACGCCGATCGACGTGTTACCCACCTTCGCCCACCTTCGCCGGGTGAGTCCCGTCCCGTTCGGGGCCCTCCTCGACTTCGGCGACGTGGCCGTGCTCAGCGCATCCCCCGAGCGGTTCCTCTCGATCGACCTGCACGGATCCGTCGAGGCGAAGCCGATCAAGGGCACTCGGCCTCGAGGCGGGGACGCCACCGAGGATCGTGCCCTGGTGGAGGAGCTGCGCGACAACCCAAAGGACCGCTCGGAGAACCTCATGATCGTGGACCTGCTCCGCAACGATCTCAACACGGTCTGTTCGGTGGGATCGGTTCACGTGCCGAAACTGTTCGACGTCGAGACCTACGCGGCGGTGCACCAGCTCGTCTCCACGATCCGGGGCACCCTCGCTCCGGGCCGTTCCGCGGTCGACTGCATCCGCGCCGCTTTCCCCGGCGGGTCGATGACGGGTGCTCCCAAGGTCCGCACGATGGAGATCATCGACCGGCTCGAGCAGGGCCCCCGCGGCGTGTATTCCGGTGCGCTTGGCTGGTTTTCGCTGTCGGGCGCCAGCGACCTCAGCATCGTGATCCGAACCCTCGTGGTCGACTCCGGGCGGGTGACGTTCGGCGTCGGTGGCGCCATCGTCGCCCTCTCCGATCCCGAGGGGGAATTCGACGAGACCGTGGTCAAGTCGAGGGCAATGATGACCGCCCTGGCCGCGACCGGCCGGCAGGAGAGCCCGAAATGAGCGGCGCACCGACCATCGGGCGCGTCGTCGTTGCCGGCGGCTCGGGAGCGGTGGGGTCACTGTTCGCCGAGCGGCTGCAGGAATCGGGTAACGACGTCGTCATCGTCGACCGCGCCGTCCCCGGGCCTACCCACCGTGTCACCCGCTTCGTGCGGGGCGACATCAGCGATCCCGGCGCGGCGGTGGCCGACGTCGTCCGAACGGCCGACGCCGTCCTGCTGTCCGTTCCCGAGCCGGTGGCACTGGTCGCCATCGGCCGGTTGGTCGGAACGCTGCGGCCGGACGCCCTCATCGTCGACACGCTGTCGGTGAAGTCCACGGTGGTCCCCGCCCTGCACGCCGCCGCCATGATCGCCGGGGCGGAGGCGCTGAGCCTCAACCCGATGTTCGCCCCGTCCCTTGGCTTCGCCGGCCACCCGGTGGCTTCGGTGGTCGTGCGCGACGGCCAGCGCGGGCGCGCGCTGCGCGACCTGATCGAGCAATGGGGTGCCCGCGTGGTGAACGTGACTGCCGACCAGCACGACCGGGTGGCGGCCGCTGCACAGGCCCTCACCCATGCCGCGGTGATCGCCTTCGGCGCCGCCCTGATCGAGTTGGAGGTCGACATCGCCGATCTGGACCGGATGGGCCCGCCGCCGCACACCGCGCTGCTGTCACTGCTGGCGCGGATCGCGTCAGGTGCACCTGAGGTGTATTGGGACGTCCAGGCGGCCAACCCCTACGCCCCGGCGGCTCGCCGTGCGCTGTCGCGCGGGGTGTCGCAGTTGGCGGATGTCGTCGAGGACGGCGACTCCGCGGCGTTCGGCGATTTGCTCGACCGTCTCTGCGGGGTCTTCGGCCCCTTACGGGGCGCCTACCGCGAACGCAGCGCGCAAGGGCTGCGAGCCATGACCACCAATCTCTCGAAGGAGACGCTCGGATGACGGATTTATTGGAAACACAAAAGCCTGTCGGCGCCCCCGTGGCGAGCGCTGAGAGCCGGCCGAACTGGGTCGCCTCTCGCGTCAGCAAGACCTCGGACTCGCTCGATCGGGCCTTCGAGGAGGGCCTGACCGGGCACGTCATCACCGCACGAAACGGCAAGCGGGTCAAGCTGACCGACGGCAGCGAGGCCGTGGAGTTCGTCTCGTGCTCGTACCTCGGTCTGGAGACGCACCCCGACCTGATTGCGGCGGCGACTGAGGCGATGAGCCGTTTCGGGCTGCACTTCTCCACGTCGCGCAACCGGGGACGGCCGCCCTACCTCGGCGAGCTGGAGGACCTTCTGTCCGTCATGTACGGCGGTGCGCAGGTGGCCGCCTTCACCTCGGTCAGCAACGTCCATCTGGGCTTGCTGCCGCTGCTCGGCGCCGGCGCCCTGCCCAGCTATCCCGTGGCCGACGCAGGCGTCGCGTTCCTCGTCGAAAAGACGGCCCACGCATCCATCCAGGTGATCCGCGGTGTGCTCGAGCAGATCGGGCCGACGCGACGCTTCGACATGACCGATCCCACAGCGCTGCCCGCAGCGGTCGCCGAGATCGCGGCGACCGGTCGGACGCCCATCGTGCTGGTCGACGGCGTCGGCTCGATGGGCGGCCTGATCGACGTGGCTTCGATGCTGGCCACCATCGAGCCGTTCGGCGGCCATCTGTACGTGGACGACGCCCACGGGGTCTCGATCGAGGGCCCGCTCGGTGCCGGTTACGCGTCCGAAGCGCTCGGCGGGGCGCTCCCTGCCCATGTCGTCCTCGCCGGCTCGCTGTCGAAGGCCTTCGGCGGCGCAGGCGGTTTCGCGGTCGTGCCGAGCCTGGAAGACATGCGGGTCCTGCGTAAGTTCGCCAACCCCTTGGTGTTCGGGCACTCGATCATGCTTCCGATGCTGGCGGCGAACGTCGCCGCTGCCCGGTTGCACGTCGACGGCGAAGTGGCGGAGCTGCAAGGGCAGCTCTGGCGCAACGCCGCCGAGTTCGATCGGCTGACCGCGGGATCGCTCGTCAACGCCGGGCTGCGCTCGCCGGTCCGCGGCGCGCTGTTCGACACCGAGGACGAGGCGTTCGCCGCCGCCCGCCGGTTGAAGCAGGCCGGTGTGCTGGTCCTCCCCGCCTTCTACCCCACGGTCGCCAAAGGGACAGGACTGATGCGCTTCGGCGTGTCCGCCCTGCACCAACAACGCGACCTCGAGACGGCCGCCCATGCACTCGGGCTCGCCGCCGCGACCCCTTCGACCCTCTCGACCTGACCAACCGAAACACCAACCGCACTCAACGATTAAGGAGTCTGAACCATGTCTCTCACGTCCCTCACGTCCCTCACCACCCTGACCAGCCACGCAATTCTGTCGCCCGAAGAACGCTCCCGACTGGCGGCGATGCCCGGCCTCGGCTCGGGCAACCTGCTGGCGACGGCCCTGGCCGTGCACCCCGACCCGAACATCCCGTTCATCCGCACGGGCCGGCCGGTGATCAACACCGAAGGGCAGGACCAGACGGAGTTCACGCTCGCCCAACTCGACGCGCTCGTTCAGAGCTGGTCGGTGTGGTATCACGAAAAGGGCGTCGGCCCGCGTGATCGGGTGACGCTCTACATCGCTGACACATTCGCCTACTCGATCCACCTCTACGCGCTCGCCCAGTTGGGCGCCATCGGTGTGCTCATCAACAGCAAGGCGTCGCCGGCGCTGGCGCTCGGCCTGTGCGAGCGCACGACGCCGGTGGGGATCTTCACCGACCGGTCCCGCCTCGCGGCCATCAGCGAGGGGATCGGATCGCTGGACGGCCTGCGTTGGGTTCAGCTGGCCGAGGACGTGCCTGCGCCTCCCCTAGCGGAGCTGCCCGACACCTGGCGCTTCCGGCACGCGCCGGAGGACCCGGTGTCGATCATGCACTCGTCGGGGACGACGGGACACCCGAAGGCGGTGACCCAGACCCATGCGTCCAGCGTCGCAGGACCGCGCTACCGCCTGAACAACTACATGGAGCCCGCCAACGAGCTGATGATGACCGCCCAACCGCAGTCGCATCTCGGGTGCATCGCGTACACCGCTTACGCCATCCTCGCCGGCTCGCCGCTGGTGGCGCTCTACGACCCAAGCGGTGAGGAGCTGGCGGCCGCGGTGCGCCAGCACCGCCCGAAGGGGGTGATGGCATTCGCCCACGCCTATGCCGAGTTGGCCGCGCTCGACACGGCGGACGGCACGGTCGATTCGGTCGACTACTGGGTCACCATGGGAGACGCCATCCACCAGGCCCACATCCGGGCAATCCTGGCCAAGCGCAGCCCGGCCCAACCGCCCGCCACCTTCTACGACCGCTTCGGCACGACCGAGCTCGGCTGGGGTCTGGTGGTCCAGCCCCGCACCCTGTCATCGGAGCGCTCGGACCGGCGCGTCGGCAAGCCCGATCCCGTCGCCGAGGTCGCGGTGCTGCGGGCGGACGGTAGCCGGGCGCCGGTGGGCGAGGTGGGATTCTTCGGGGCCCGTGGCCCGTCCATCACCGCCGGGTACTGGAACGACTCCGACACCACCTATCGCTCGAAGCTGGGCGGCTACTGGCTGACCGGCGACCTGGTGTACTCCGACGGCGACGGTAACTACTTCGTGGTGGACCGGACGAAGGACGCCATCGAAACCGCCGAGGGCACCGGCTATTCGGTGCTCATGGAAGAGGTGCTGCTCAGTGAGATCAGCGCCATCAGCGACTGCGCCGTGGTCGCCGGCCGTTACGGCGAGCAGATCGTTCCCGTCGCCGTCGTGATCACAGGGGTCATCACCGGCGAGTCACCGGCCAAGGCCGCACGGCTGCTGGCCGAGGCCAACGAGGTGCTCGAGAAGGCGGGCCATCCCCGCATCGCCGTGCTGGACGTCGCCCGGACCCCGGACGACTTCCCCGTCGGCGTGACGGGCAAGGTGCTCAAGCGCGAACTGCGGGACAGGTACAGCGCTCTCTCGGACATATCGGGTAGCTCATGCCCCGAGAACCGCGCCTTGGCCGCGTTCATGACCGACCGGCCCACCGGCGAAGTGACGTGATGATCGGGAACTGGCTGTCAACCCTGGTGCCCGAGCCCGGCGAGCTTCGCCGCCTGGGCTTGGCCACCGGGATCTACAACATCGGCACCGGAATGTTCATGACGTCGTCGGTCCTGTACTTCACCGAGGGTCTGGGACTGTCGATCACCGAGGTCGGCCTGTGGCTGGCCGTGGCCGGACTGATCGGGCTTTTCGGCGGAGTTCCGATGGGGCATCTGGCCGACCGCCGCGGCCCCCGGGGGGTTGCGGCACTGAGCCTGGTCGTGCTGGCGTTGACGATGGTGGGCTACATCTTCGTATCCAGCATCTGGATGTTCGTTGCGGTGACCGTGGTGGAGATGCTGGCGACCTCAGCATCGAGAGCCTCGCGCGGCGGACTCATACGCCGCGTCGGAGGCGAAGGCGCGGCCGCATATCGCTCCCAGCTGCGGGCCATCGAGAACGCCGGGGTCGGAGTGGGCGCCGTCCTCGGCGGGTTGGCGCTGACGCTGGACACCCTGGCCGCGTTCCAGGTGCTGTTCCTGGTGAACGCCGCGACGTTCCTGATCGGCGCATGGGTGTGCGCGAAGCTCCCCTACTTCGCGCCGATGCCGGCTCCGCCCGGTACGCAGCGCTTGGTGGCCCTGCGGGATCGACCGTTCATCGCGTATACGGTCCTCAACGGGGTGATGAGTCTGCAGTACTCGGTCATCGTCTTCGCCCTCCCGCTGTGGATTGCGACGGAGACCAGCGCCCCCCGCTGGATGGTCGGCGCCGTGTTGCTCGTCAACACGCTCGGGGTCGTGGCGCTGCAGGTCTGGGTCGGTTCAAGGGTCAGTACCGTCCGCCAGGGCGCCGCCGCCATGCGCGTCGCTGGGTTCGTCTTCCTGGTTGCCTGCGTGGGCATGGCGGTCGCGGCCGACCTGCCGACGTGGGCCGCGGCCGCAGTCCTGCTGGCGGCGGTGGTCGTCCACTCGGTGGGCGAGATGTGCCACGCGGCGGCCGTGTTCGCGCTGAGTTACGAGCTGGCGCCGGCCCACGCGCAGAGCGAGTACGTGGGCCTGCAAGACATGGGCCTTGGCGCCGCGTTTGCGGTGGCGCCCGCGGTGCTCGGCGCCCTGTGCCTGGGGATGGGGCAGGCCGGCTGGTTGCTGCTCGGTGGGCTGCTTACCGCGTCGGGTCTGGCGACCGTGCCCGTCGTCCGGTGGGCGATCCGAAGCCGGCCCTTCCCCCTCGCGTCGGAGGCAGACGCCGAACCGCCTACCGTGGCAGTGGCCATTGCCCCGCTGGCGGTCCGCCTGCAGTCGCCACTGCCGCACACGACGGTTCAGATTCACAGGCAACTCGAATACGTTGTCCTCGACGATAAGTCGCGATTTACCCTGGACCGGGATTGCGTGGTGGGACGAGACCCGCACGACTGCGACGCCGCTCGGAGTGGACTGCGTCCCATCCGGATCGACGCCCTCGCCAACGGGATGTCCCGAGCCCATTTGGAAATCCGCCGCATCGACGGCCAGGTGTTCATCATCGATCGCGAGTCGCGCAACGGTGTCGCCATCCGACCGGCCGGGCAGACGCAATGGAACCGGATCGCGCCGTGGGAGCCGACCGTTTGGCTGCCAGGGATGTCCGTGCGGATCGGCAGCCGAATCCTGCGGTTGGAAGCAGGTCAGCGTCCGACAGTGCGGCATGAGCCGATCACGGTCAAGACGGCGAAGCCCTCGAACAACCAACGGGCCGCGGCCTCGCCGCCCTCCAGTGCGTCGACCGTACGCATGAACCACGCCGACCGGCGCGGCCGCGCCATGGGGACGCCGGACCCGGCGACGCGTGAACCGTTCAGCGAAGCGCAGACGGTGTCCATGACCGTCCGACCAACAGCAAGCGCGACGCCCAGAAAACCCGGTCGCGTCGCGGCCACGTCAGAAAGGACCTCAACATGAGCGAGCATCAGCGAGCGGCCAAGCCCCGCGCTTTCATCCTGACCGGCGCCCTTGCCGTTGTCTGCCGGGATCCCATCTACATCGCCGACCTGCGGAGGCGGGACCTGGAGGTGCTGGTGATAACCGCGGCCGATTGGCACGGGTATGCCAACGCGCATCGTGACGATCCCACCCACCCCGCCTCCGCGATCGAGGAGATCGCCTTCGTCGACGGATCGGTCGGGAGCGAGGGCTCGTTCCTTCCCGGAGTCATCGAGCACGCCGGCCGCTGGCGGAGAAAGTACGACGTGGTCGGGATCTATGCCGTTGGAGAGACGCTGGTCGAGCCGACCGGATTGGTCGCCGACTACTTCGACCTCCCGTTCCCAGGGTTGCGGGCGGCGCGTGCCTGCCGGAGCAAGTACCTCCAGCGCTGGTACCTGCCCGATATCAGCCCGGAAACCGTGCTGATCCCACCCGGGGCGCGCGAGACCGTGGACTACGGGTCCGTCCGGTTCCCCGCGGTGGTCAAACCGGCCACGAGGCACTCGAGCCAGGGGGTCTGCACGGTTCGCGACCGCGCTGAGTTAGCCGCGCAGCTCAACGACTATCCGGTGCAAGAGACCATCCTGGTGGAGCAGAAGATCACCGGTCAGGAGTACTCGGTCGAGAGCCTGATCCAGGACGGCAAGTCGCTGTACAGCTCGGTCACGCGCAAGGAGACGACGGACCTCGGCTCCCAGCATCACTCCCAGTTTTTCGTCGAGATGGCCCACACCGTGCCCGCCGCGCGAGACGACGCGTGGGACGCGGTGCAGCGGGGCAACGCCGCGATGCTCGACCGGCTGGGCGTCGAGAATGGCATCACGCATGCAGAGTTCCGGCTCGACGAGGGGGGCGAGGCCCACCTCATCGAGGTCGCCGCCCGGACTCCCGGAGACGGGATCATGGTGCTCTACCGACTCGCAACGGGGCGGCGGATGGAGCCCGAGATCCTCCGGATCGCCCTCGGCGAGCCCGCCGACTATCCCGAGGCCCGGCGCTACGCACGCCAGGTGTACGTCGCGCACCGTCCCGGAATCCTCTCCGATGTTGAGGTCGACTGGCCCGGGGTCGAGGCCCGATGGGTCAACGACGGCAATCCCTGGCCCGACATCCCCGCCCTCCCCGCTGATGACCCGCCGGCGCTGCGCGCAGTGTTCGTCTATGAGGCCCGCGGCACGGAACTGGGCCCCATCCGAAGCTCCGACGACCGGGCGGTCACCTTCTTCATCGACGCTCCGACAATCGCCGAACTCGACGAGATCGAGGAGCGCGTCCGCCGGGCCGTGACGATCCACACGGTCCCTCTCTGAGATCGAATTAGCAGTCCTCCGTGTGACATTCAGCTCGGCCAGCGCGGCGCATACTCATGCGCCGCGCTTCGCCGTCTGCTGGGTTGCATGACCGCTGCTTACCCCTGTGCTTACCCCAAGGGTAGGAAAGCCTTTCCGATCGACAGGTGGAATCTGGTATCGCCGGCGATTACGCAAGCACGGCTTGGTCACGACCATTTGAGTCATGACAAACACCTTGCTCGTGTTCGACGAGACCGTTACCCGCGCAGGCGTCGAGGGGTGGATACAGCACCTGGAATCAGCCGGCACGCCAACCGAGTTGTACCGGCTCGGCGGCGCTCTCGTCCTTTCGGTAGCCGATGTGGACCTCATCGACAAGGCGGGGCCGGACCTTCCTGCGCCGACCCACCAAGTGCCTAGGCACAGTGATATCTGGTTGGGGCGCAAGGAACTGCGCCCCGGCGGGACCGAGGTTTCCTTCGGACCGACCACGATCGGCGACGGTTCCGTTGCGGTGATCGCCGGACCGTGCGCTGTCGAATCGCCGGAACAAACGATAGCCACCGCCGCCGTCGTGGCCGAACACGGCGCCGTCGGCCTGCGGGGCGGCGTCTTCAAACCGCGGACCTCGCCTCATTCTTTCCAGGGCCTCCAGTGGGACGGCCTTGACCTGCTGGCCGAGGCCAGGGAGCGGACCGGCCTCCCCGTCATCACCGAGGTGATCGATCCGGAGCACGTCAAGCGGCTGGCCGCGGTGGTCGACGGGTTGCAGATCGGTGCTAGGAACATGCAGAATTTCGCGCTGCTGACCGCGGTAGGCCAGAGCGGCCTTCCGGTCGTCCTCAAGCGCGGCTTCGGCTGCACCGTCGAGGAAACCCTCGCCGCGGCCGAATATCTGCTGCTCGAGGGCAATGACCAGGTCGTGCTGTGCGAGCGGGGCATCCGCACGTTCGAGCCGTCGGCGCGCTTCACGCTGGACCTCACCGCGGTCGCGCTGTGGAAGCAGCGCACCCACCTGCCGGTCATGGTGGACCCCAGCCATTCCGGCGGCCTGCCCGAACTGGTGGAACCCCTGTCGCTGGCCGCGATCGCGGCCGGAGCCGACGCGCTGATCATCGATGTCCACGTCGCGCCGGAGCAGGCGTTGTGCGACGGCAAACAAGCGCTCCACCCGCAACAGTTCGCCGACTTGATGGGCCGGCTCGCTCCACTGGCGGCCGGACTCGGCCGCCACATGAGCGGCGGCCCCGGTGTTCACTGAAAAGTTGCAGCTGGCGATCGTTGGCCTTGGCCCACGCGGCCTGTCGGTCGCGGAACGCCTATGCGCCAATGCGGATTCGCTTCTGGCGCACGGGCAGGAACTTGTCATCCACATCGTCGACCCTCACGTGTTCGACGGCGGCCAGGTGTGGCGAAGCACGCAGAACCGCGTGCTGTTGATGAACACGGTTGCCTGCCAGGTGACCATATTCGTCGACGACACCGTCGACTGTGACGGTCCGGTGGTCACGGGGCCGAGCCTCTACGAGTGGGCCCGATCGATCGCCTTGATCGGTAGCCCCAACGTACCGGAGGCCGTTCGAGCCGAAGCCGCCACGCTCGGTCCGGATGACTATCCGTCGCGTGCGTTCTACGGGACCTATCTGCAGTGGGCACGCGATCGCATCATCTGGACGGCGCCCCCGACTGTCAGCTTCACGTCGCACCGGTCGACGGCCGTCGACGTCAAAGACACGCCAGATGGCTTGCAGGAAATCGTATTACACACCGGAGAGACCATTGGCGACCTACAGGCCGTGGTGCTCGCACTCGGTCACATGCCGCATCACCTCGGTAAGCCCGAGGTAGCCCTGAGCCAGTTCGCGGACCGGCATGGCCTGCGGTACATCGCTCCGAGCAACCCCGCCGACGTGCCGCTGGACGCCGTACCCGCGGGCGAGCCGGTGATCTTGCGGGGCATGGGCCTCAACTTCTTCGACTACATGGCGCTGTTCACCATCGGCCGTGGCGGCACTTTCGTGCGCGGGTCCGATGACACCCTGGCCTACCTTCCGTCAGGGCAGGAACCTCGCCTGGTTGTGGGATCTCGTCGCGGCGTGCCGTACCACGCCCGCGGCAAGAACCAGAAGGGGTCGTTCGGCCGGCACCAGGCGCGGTACCTGAACGCAGAGGTGATCGAGCGGCTGCGGGCCCGTGCCGACGCGGGGACACCCGCGGACTTTCGTCGCGACATCTGGCCGATGATCGATCAGGAAGTGCGCACGGTGTATTACGCCGCCCTGGTGCGGGAGCGTCGATGCACCTGCGACGCCGACGAATTCACCGCCCTTTTCGCCGCGGCGGAGCCCGCGATCGTGCCGATCTTCGGCGACCCCCTGGCCATCGAGGAGAGCGACGCCCAACGCACCGTGCTCACCACGTTCGACATCGATCCCGACCAGGGCTGGGATTGGCGGAAGATCGCGGCGCCGTTCACCGACGACGAACTGTCCTCGACCCAACGGTTCCGCAGCTGGCTGCGGACCTATCTGGACGTTGAAGTGCGAGAGGCCGGCAAAGGGAACGTGACCGGTCCGCGTAAGGCCGCCCTGGATGTCCTGCGCGATCTGCGCAACGAGATCCGGTTGCTGGTGGACCACGGCGGGTTGTCCGGCGACTCCTACCGGGACGAACTGCAGCGCTGGTACATGCCGTTGAACGCCTTCCTGTCGATCGGGCCGCCGGCCGAACGGATTGAGCAGTTCTGCGCCCTGATGGATGCGGGTGTGCTCGAGGTGCTCGGCCCGGACCTGCGGGTCGACTGCTCAGACGGAGGCTTCGTCGCGTATTCCGGAGCCTGCCCCGATCTCACCGTGCGGGCCGCCACGCTGATCGAGGCACGCCTGCCGGAAACCGACCTACACCGGACGGCCGATCCGCTGCTGCGGACGCTGCGCGACCGGGGCGAGTGCCGGCCGCACCGCATCCCGATCCGCGGCGGTGGTCACTGGGTCGCCGGCGGTGTCGCGGTCACCCGGCGTCCCTATCGGCTGATCGATGCTGCGGATCACCCGCACCCGCGGCGTTTCGCTTTCGGCGTGCCCACCGAGTCGGTGCACTGGGTGACCGCGGCGGGCATCCGTCCTGGCGTCAACTCCGTGATCCTCGGGGATGCGGACGCCCTGGCCCGGTCCTGCCTGCGCACGGCGGCCGAACACCGGCGATCGCTGGTCCTCGCCGACGATCGCGGCGTGCACCTGACCGGGAGATCGGCATGAGCACTCTGGACTACGGAATTCTGGCGCCTGCATGGGCGGCGACGGGAGCAGCTGAGCTGGTCGACGACAACGCGTTGCTGACCGCCATGCTCGCCACGGAAGTCGCTCTGGCCGAGGCGCAGGCCGAGTTGGGCGTGATTCCCGCGGGCGCGGCGGTGGCCATCAGGGCCGCCGCCGTGCCTGCACACATCGACCTCGCGGTGGTGGCTGCGGGAGTGCGCGAGACGGCCAACCCCGTCGTGGCGTTCGTCGAGCAGCTCACCGCCGCGGTCCGGTGCGTCGACGCGTCCGCAGCCGAATACGTGCACCGCGGTAGCACCAGCCAGGACATCTTGGACACGGCCCTGATGCTGCTGTGCGCGACGACGCTCGAGCGCATCGAAGTCGATCTGTTGGCGTGCGCCAAAAGCCTTGCCGGACAGATTGATCGGCACCGGGACACACCGATGGCCGGGCGCACCCTCACCCAGCACGCCGTGCCAATCACCTTCGGGCTCAAGGCGGCTACCTGGCTGCATCTGGTGCTCGACGCCGTGGAGCGGGTCCACCGGACCCGTGCTGCGCTGCCTGTCTCGCTAGGCGGCGCGGCGGGCACGCTTGCGGCGTATCACCAGTATGCGGTTGACACGGCCGATCCGATTGAGGCGACGCTGCGCCTGCCGGCGTTGGTGGCCCGGCGCCTCGGGCTCGCCGAGCCGGCCCTGCCCTGGCACGGAGTTCGCACACCACTGGCCGACATCGCCGCGAGCCTGATGGTCACCACTGGCGCGCTCGGCAAGATGGCCGCCGACGTCCTCGTGCTGACCCGGACCGAGATCGGGGAGGTTACCGAGGCGCAGGCGCCGGGCCGGGGCGCGTCGTCGGCCATGCCGCAGAAGCACAACCCCGTGTTCTCGACACTCGTCGCGACCGCGGCCCGGCAACTGCCACCGATCGCCCTCGTGCTGTTCGGTTCTATGGCCGTGGAGGACGAGCGGTCCTCGGGTGGATGGCATGCCGAATGGCAACCGCTGCGGGAGTGCCTGCGCATCGGTGCCGGTGCCGCCGCCAATGCGGCGCGCCTCGCGGCAGTGCTTCAGGTCTCTCCCGAGGCGATGGCGGCGAACCTGCGGCTGACTCGCGGCGCCATCGTCGCCGAGCGCGTCAATGCGGTTCTGGCGCCGTTGCTCGGCAAGGCCAGCGCCAAACGCCTACTGGCCGAGGTCACCGCGGCCGCCCAGCGGGACGGCGCCGATGTCGCCGACCTGCTTGGCCCCGCGCTAGAAGAAGCCCTGGAGGAGGCCGGGGTGGCCGGCCCCGACGTGCCCGGGCTGTTCGATCCATCCGGCTACACCGGGATTTCCGGTCCGCTGGTCGACCGGGCGCTCCAGCGTTTCGAATCGGTACTGAAGGAGAGTTCGCATGAATGATGTTGGCGCACTGGAGTTCACCCGGCAGCAGGCGCAGCCGATCGCAGCCGAGCGGCGGGAGGAGCTGCTCGCGACGCCCGGGTTCGGCGACGTCTTCTCAGATCACATGGTGACAGTGCGGTGGTCCAAAGAGGTGGGCTGGCACGACGCCCAGGTCGGGCCAGTCGCCGCGATGTCACTTCACCCGGCCACCATGGCATTGCATTACGGCCAGACGATTTTCGAGGGTATGAAGGCGTTCTGGCGCCCGAACGGTCAGCGGGCCCTGTTCCGGGCCACCGACCATGCCCGTCGGTTCAGCGACTCGGCGCGCCGGATGGCCATGCCTACGCTGCCGGCGGAGGACTTCGTCGCGGCGCTGGACGCGCTGCTGCGGGCCGATGGCGCCTGGGTGCCACGCGCCCGCGGACACAGCTTGTATCTGCGACCGTTCATGATCGCGGCGGAGACGGGCCTGGGCCTTCGCCCCGCCGGGGAGTACCTGTTCGCGGTGATCGGCACCCCGGCGCGGCCCGCGTCCGTGGAGCCGAAGGCCATGCGGTTGTGGGCGGCACCTGAGTACATCCGTGCGGCGCCGGGCGGCACCGGAGCGGCCAAGTGTGGCGGTAACTACGGCGGCTCCTTCATCGTCCAGCGAGAGGCTGCGTCCAACGACTGCGACGAGGTCGTGTGGCTGGACGCGCGAGATCGCCGGTACGTCGAGGAAGCGGGCGGTTGCAACCTGTTCTTCGTGGAATCGACCACCGAAGGCCCCCGCCTCCGTACGCCGCCATTGAGTGGAACCCTTCTGGCGGGCGTCACCCGAGATTCGATCCTGCAGTTGGCGGGATCGCTCGGCTACCGGATTGCCGAAAAGCCGATCACGCTCGACCAGTGGGAGCAAAGTTGCCGAGACGGGCACATCACCGAGACGTTCGCGTGTGGCACCGCCCGCTCGATTGTCCCGGTCGGGCACGTGGTCTCCACTCAGCGGGCATGGCCGGTGGGAGACGGCACCGCGGGTCCGGTCACGTCGCGGCTGCGGCAGGCATTGCTCGACATCCAGTACGGCCAGACTCCGGACGAATTCGGCTGGATGCGGCTCGTCGGCACCGAAGGTGGGGCCTGAGTGGACACGGGAAACCCTGCGTCACCAGCGTGACTGCGATCGCCCTGACCTGACCCAATAAGCCATCTACAACCAATAGGCTATCGACATGCCCTGCCACCTGGAAATCTGGAAACCATCAGGACGGCAGCTGATCACACTCGGCGGCGAGCGAGTGACTGTCGGCAAGTCCTCAACCAATCTCGTGTCGCTCAATCACGACTCGACCGTCTCGCGCGTCCATGCCGTATTTGAAAATCTCGGGTTTGCTTGGTCGATACGGGATGTGGGTAGTCGCAATGGCACCTATCTCAACGGGGAGAAGATCTCCGCCGAACGTGTCCTGCGTTCTGGAGACGAGTTGCGGGTCGGCAAGTCACGGTTGGTCTTCTGGGAGGTAAAGGGAGCTGACGAAACAACAGCTGGTGATGCAACGGTTTCTGTCGCCCCTACTCAGCCACCTCCGCGCCTGACCCGGCGTGAACTCGAGGTCCTCGTGGTTATGTGTCGCCCGCTGCTTTCCGACGACCCTTTTCCTGAGGCGGTGTCGGTTCGTCGGATGGCTCAGGAGCTATTCGTTACAGAGGCAGCCATCAAACAGCATTTGCAAAACTTGTACGACAAGTTCGCCATCCCTCCCGAGGGCGAGCGCCGGGTGCGCCTGGCCAATGAGGCCATCCGGCGTGGGGCTGTCACCCTCGCTATGCTGCGCGACAGCAGTACTCACGAAGAGTGAGCGCACTCCGGCGAGTCGCAGGCTTTAGGAGAAGTCCAGGGCCTCGACCGTCGCTACAGAGCCTTCGTGCGTCGGCCGATCCGCGCCGCCGATGCAGTACACGGTGTTGCCGACGGAGGCGACCACTTCGCCGTGGCGCGCCGTCGGCAATGGTGGCAGTGAGATCCATTCCGCCTCGGCGATGTCGTACATCTCTGCGGTGGCCAGTACCTGTGTCGGTTCCTCGCCACCGAGGGCTACGATCCGGCCGTCGATGAATGTGGCGCCGTAGCTGCCACGCGGAGTCGGCATGTCCACTAGCTTCGTCCACTGCCCGGATTGTGGGTCAAAGCGCTCGAACGCCGCGGAGTTCTTGTCTGCGGATAGGAATCGTCCACCGACCGTGTATACGTAAGACCCATTCGACACTGCTGCCAGGTGTTCGCGCGGGGTCGGCAAGTCGGCTGCGTCCTTCCACGACTGGCCGTCGAACACCTCACTCTGTGGTACGAGCTGCTTCTCGTTTTGTCCGCCGACGACCACGAGCTTGTCACCGACGACCGCTGCGGCGGCGGCCGCTCGGGCGTGGGTGAGGCTGGGTAGCTCTACCCAGCTGCCTCCGCGCAAGGCGTACACCTTGTTCGACGCGTTCGCGAGTTCGTCGCTTGCGCCCCCGATGACCACCATTTCGCCGCGGTATGTTGCCGCGGTCGCGTGGTGCAATGGGACCGGCAGCGGAGGTTGAGCTTGCCATGCTCTGGTCTGCGGATCGTAGCTCTGCACTATCTGAAGCATTTCTCCATGACTCATGCCGCCGGCGATCCAGATCTTGTCGTCGAGCACGGTCCACGCCATCATCAGCCTGGGGGTTGGCGCATCCGGTAGCGACCGCCAGGCTGATGCGGGTTGGAGCTTGCGTGGTGCAAGCTTCAGCACTTCCGCCGTCGAGGTCACCTGGGTGTTGTCGGCCTCGGTCGCCCCCCCGATCACATACACAGATTTCTCCACCGCGGCGACGGCCATGCCATGGCGCGCGGTGCTCATGTCTGGCAGACCGGCCCATGTCTTCGTAGCAAGATCCATCACCGAAACGGTCTTGAGGACCCGCCCTGCGGACAGACCCCCGACTGCCACGAGGCGCGCGTCGGCGATGGCGACGCCGAGGTCGCTGCACGGCTGGGGAAGGGCCGGCAACGAAGTCCAGGAGTCAGCGGTGGGGTCGTACGCCTCGACCGTCGGTAGCTCAGCGGTCCCGTCGGTTCCGCCAACGGCATACAGCACCTTGTCATCCGACGCCGCGCCCAGCATCTTTCGCGGCGTTGGCATTTGGGCTCCGAGCTTCCAAGTAATGCCGTCGAAGACCTCCGTGGTGCTGAGCAGCCTGCCGTTGGCACCCACACCGCCAGTGACCACGAGGCGGCCCTCGACCACCGCCGCCGCGCCCGCCGCGCGGGGCTGCAACAGAGGCGGCAGTTCCACCCAGCGACTGTTGACGACCCGCCATACCTTGTCAGTCGCAATCTGCGTGTTAGCGCCCTCGGCCCGCCAACCGCCCAGCACGACGGGCGTTCCTTCCCACGTCACCGACATCGCATGCTGAACCGGGACGGGTAGCTCGTCGCCGCCCTTCCAGCTGTCGATGGCAGGGTCATAGCCCTCGTGCCGTCCGCTGACGCTTCCATCGCTTGCCAGCCCGCCGAAAATCCAGATGGTGCCGTCGGCCTGAGTTGTCGCCGCTGCCTCGCGGGCAACGCGCGCATTTGTGATCGGTTTCCAGCCGGCCTGAATCTCAGTCGCTGGTGGGCTCGCGCTTCCCGTGCTGCCGCCGTTGCCTTTGTCGCGCGATGAAATGACGTAGATACCGCTTACCACCAACAGCAGCGCCACGACAGCCGCTGCAGCGGCCAACAGGAGGGGTCTGCGATTCCGCGTCTTTCGGGTGATGCTGGTTGGCCCGTCGGACTCTGGGATCGGCGGCCCGTGCGCGCCCGGCGGGATTGGCCCACCCGGGCCCGGTGGGATCGGCCCACCCGGGCCTGGCGAGATCGGCCGAGTCGGGCCCGGCAGATTCGAAACCGGGGTAGGCGGAGTTGGCCCCGGCGACCCGCCCAGCGCGATGGAAGCCGCTTCAGACAGATCAGTCTGATCGACGGTCGCAACCCGCAATGCTGACGTGCCTTCTGTCTGTCCTGACTCATCGTTAGTCTCACTGAGGACCATCGAATCCGCTATCAACCCATTGTGACGTTGCGCCGACTGCATTTCGCGGCCGAAGTCCGCCGCGGACGCGTGCCGTTCCGTCGGATCCAGCGACATCGCCTTCTCGATCGCGGCGCACGCATGGGTCGGGATTCCCTGAGGACGCATGTCCGGCACGCGCGTCGAACTGATCCGAAGGTAGTGCGCGATGAGATCCTCGTCGCCCTTGCGCTCGTGCGCGGCAGTCCCGGCGATGAGGGCGTAGATAGTGGCGCCAAGGGAGTACACGTCGGACACGGCCGTCGGCGGACTTCCGGCCAGTACTTCGGGCGCGGTGAAGGCGATGGTGCCGGTGAAGAACCCGGTCGCGGTTTCGTATCCACCGCTGATTCGCGCGATGCCAAAGTCGCTCAATTGCGGTTCGCCGTAATCGTTGACGAGCACGTTCCCTGGCTTGATATCGCGGTGCAATGTGCCTGTCCGGTGTGCGGTTTCCAACGCCCCGCACAACTTCACCGCGATGCGCAATGCGTCAGGCCACGCGATCCGGCCAACGCGGTGTAGCCGCTGCGCCAGGGAACCCGCTTCGTGGTAGGGCATCACGATGTATGGCCGGTTACTGTCGGTCACGCCAACCTGCAGGATGTTCTCGATGTTCGGGTGGCCGGAAAGCTTCCCCATCGCCAAACCCTCACGCAAAAAACGTTCCCGGTTGTCTTGGTCGAGATCAGACATCAGCACCTTGATGGCGACGCTTCGCGCCAGTGACGTTTGGTGGCAGCGGTAAACAATCCCCGCGCCGCCCCGGCCAACTTCGACGGCGTCCAGGAATCCGACGGCCACCAACTCAGCAGCGATCCTGCCCTCACCCGGGGGCTTGGAGCCCTCCGCACGTTCTCCGGCCATATCGCCGATGGTCCTCCGATGTGATGCGGCTGATTCGCGATCTCCAAAACTACCGAAGTTAACCTCACCGACGTCGCACTCGCGTAAGCCGCCGCTTGCAAATCCAATCGTCGCCGGGAAGCTGACAGTTACATTCTGAACTGGGCGATGTCATAGCTCCAAGTCTTGGGCCGGGCAAGGAGAGCACGGAGCGGTTCCTACACACCCGCGCCAACAGCAACGTGCAGCCCCCTCGTCAGCATTGGACTCGTCTGACCGGCCAGGAGGATCTCGACACCCTTCCTAGCAGGCGAAACACGGCATCCGACGGGCCGCCGAACATTGCCGTGACCGCCGGCAGACTGTTTGCGCTGCGGCCTCGTCCTCGGTTTGGCGCGAGGTGGTCATTTGGGCAAGCCGGCCGCCACCACTCCCCCCTGGTGGCAGGCCGAAACTTCATTGCTGCAGAAGTTCAGCGCGTTGCCGCCGCGCGCGGCAGGTTGCCGATGACATTGATCTTCGGCGGCAGTTTAGTCGGCTTCGTGCTCCCGCCAGCGCTCGCTGGCGCAATGGTGACGACGGTCGTTCCACCGCGGCAGCTCACGATCTTGCCGTCGACGAAAACGTCCTGGCCCTCGTCGATTGGGATGTCGTAACCGTCCTTGTCCGTGTAGTGACACCCACCGCTCTCGTTGTTGTTGACGGGGAGCGCGTGGGCCGTCGCTGGGGCCAAGGCAACAACAGCCAGGGCGCCGACGAGCGTCGCTGCGTATTTGAAGCCGGTTAGTTTGCGGGTTGATTCGATCATCGTGGGATTTCCTCTCATGGGTTACTGAGAAGAAATGATCCCGATTAAGAGGTGCCTAGGTAATCGCCCAGAAGCCAGACTTCATCTTCTGAGAGGGAAGGGTTTGCTATCCACCGGGTAAGCATGAACGCCGGCAACCCCCAAGGCCCTCTCGCCGCCAATCCACTGCCGCCCCGCCAGCGACTGGAATCTGGGACCGCATCTGTGCCGTGGCATCTTCGACTCTAAACGGATCACCGACGTCGTAGTTCCGGTAGGACAGACGCCGGTCCTGCCGTGGATCGGCCCAAGCCCAGCACTTCCCTCGGGTCGCAATAACCCGCTGACCTCGGTGGCAGGTCCAGGATTGAAACTAGGTAGGCCTTAGCCGACGGATTCACAGTCCGCCGTTCCGTCGACTGTTAGACAAGGTCTAATTCTGCCTGGTGGCCACCGGCGAGGAGGCTCTGGTTGGCGAGCCAGTTGTCCTCGGGGTGCCCAGCGTTCGGATGCGCTGAATCGGCCACCGACTGCACGCCGACGCCGAACTCGTCGTCGATCCCGCCAACAGCCTCGCCGAGGATCACCGAGTGGCACGCGACGCCCAACAACTTCTGACTCGTGCCGTTCCCAAACTCACCGCCGCACTCATCCACGCACACCCAGCCACCGACGCCGACACCGACCCATACCGGCGATCGGCTGCCACGCTTGACGATCACGCTGCTGGTCAGCGCACGGCCGAGCGATGAACGATGTCATGCCCGACGAGGCTCCAGTAGCGAATCGCGCCCCGGATGAGCCGATGCCCATCGCACGGGGACCGCCGGGACGATCCAGGGCAGCTAGTAAGAACAGGCAGTGCTGGCTGCGGGGATCCTGGGCAATCTAGCTGCCGCCGCACTCTGGGCGTTGTCTCGGACCGCGGGAGCGCCATTCGGCCCACTCGCCGGAGGACCCGAGCTGGTACTAGCCGCCGACCTCTGCGCACTGCTGCTCGAAGTAAGTCGGGATGGGAACTGGCTGGTGAAAAGATCCAGGACACGATCTACGTACCAACACCGTAGAATGGGCCGGGCATCGTGGGAACAGCACCTACTGCCGGCGGAGCGAAGACAGTGCGAGACAGTGGAGGGCAAAGCATGCGGCAGATCCATTCGGTGGTCGGCCGGCCTCGATATCACTTCTTCCTGAATGCTGTCGCAGGTCTACTGGCTGCGACACTGGCGCTCAGTGCGTGCAGTAGCAGCGACACCACCCCACCGCCACTGCAGGTGATCACCGAAAAAGGGGACCCGTACTCGAATCTATTGGTGCCGAAACTGGCGGTTTCAGCGGCCGACGGCGCGGTCGGCGTCGAGGTGGACTCACCGGTCACGGTCAGTGCAGGCGATGGAGTGCTCGGAGCGATAAGCCTCGTCAATACCGACGGCAACCCCGTGGCGGGTCGGCTGAGCCCCGACAGCCTGACCTGGGCGACGACCGAACCGCTTGGCTACAACAAGCGATACACGCTCAACGCCGAAGCGCTCGGTTTGAGCGGCATCGCACGCAGGACCATGACGTTTCAAACCCGGTCGCCGGAAAACCTGACGATGCCGTACGTACTGCCGAATGACGGCGAGGTCGTGGGCATCGGCCAGCCCGTCGCGATCCGGTTCGACGAAGACATCCCCAACCGTTTGGCAGCCGAGAAGGCGACTACCGTCACCACCAATCCGCCCGTCGAAGGTGCGTTCTACTGGCTGAGCAACCGCGAAGTACGTTGGCGCCCAATGGGGTTTTGGAAGCCCGGCACGACCATCGACGTCGCCGTAAACACCTACGGCGTCGATTTGGGCGACGGCCTGTTCGGCCAGGACGACGTCACGACGCGGTTCACCATCGGCGATGAGGTGATCACCACCGTCGATGACAACACCAAGACACTGACCGTCCGGGTCAACGGCGAAGTGGTCAAGACCATGCCGGTCTCCATGGGAAAGAACAGCTCCCCGACGAACAACGGCACCTACCTCATCGGTGACCGCTACCGAGACCTCATCATGGACTCGTCGACATACGGTGTGCCGGTGAACTCGCCTGAGGGCTACCGTCTCGAGGTGGAATGGGCCACCCAGATGTCCTACAGCGGCATCTACGTACACGCGGCGCCCTGGTCGGTGAGCAGCCAGGGCCGAAACAATGTCAGCCATGGCTGCCTGAACGTGAGCACGAGCAACGCGCAATGGTTCCACGACAACACCAAGCGAGGCGACGTCGTCGAGGTGATCAACACCGTCGGCTCGACGCTGCCGGGGACGGACGGTTTGGGCGATTGGAACATCCCCTGGGAGCAGTGGCAGGCAGGCAACGCGAGCATCTGACAGTCCCCGCCCCGACGACGTGTCACCGCCCGCTTGTGCGAGCGCGGTTCGGCGCAGCGTCGATCGCCAAGGCTTCGTCAAGGCGTAGTACGCACCGGGCGTCCAAACGACTTCGCGGTACCAGCGTGATGAGCCGCGGCGTCAGACCGCACTCGAATGCCTTTCGCCAGAACTCGTCGAGCCACGCCTCTTCTCCCAGACCGCTGCGCCAATGCGAGTCAGACCTAAATGCTTCGCTGCCCGTAGCCAACCTGTAGATGCGTGCGTCGCTGACTCTGTGTCAGATCGCCTGCGTCGGGGTGGCCCGACCTGCGGCTTTCAGTACTCGATGCACGCGAGGCGCGGCGGGCATTGTGGAAGGGCGACGAATCCACGGGCGCCACGCGAACGGGGGTGCCGTAGGGCCATCGTCGTCGTCATTTCAGTGCCCATCGCGTTCTGCAGGGCGAGTTGGTCGATCAGCTGTTGCGGCGAGTTCGCCGTCAAGATGCCGGTGAGCCCGCCGGTAGCTCCACCCACGTACTCGCTGGCGGCAACTTTGTCGACCGCGAGCTGATACGTGGCGAGCTCGGTCTGCGCGGCTTGGACAGCGGCCAGGTCGTCGGCGTGCTGTCGTTCCGCGGTGTCTTGCGCAGCCAACTTGTCGGTGAGGCTGAGCTGTGCATGCATGGGTTCGGTGGTCTGTTCAGCTTGTCGCGAAAGTTCGTTGAGTTGTGCCAATGCGTCCGCCGCGGGATCGGCTCGCACGTCGGCAGCGATGGCACCCGTTGACACGGCGAGGATCGCCACCAGACCGATGCAGAGCCGCCGCAGCGCAGTTGCCACTCGATGAAACCTGACGCGTGCATGGGGGTTGGGCGCGGGCCGTTGTGAAATGTGCGCTAGATCTGCCAGTCCTGCGCGCCGTCGTTCTGGTCGTACGTGCCGACGGAGTTCTTCACGACGACGGGGTCACCGCTACCGAAGTTGTCGAAGAACCACTGCGCGTTGGCCGGGCTGAGATTGGGGCAGCCGTGGCTGACGTTGCGCTTGCCCTGGTCGGCTACTGACCACGGCGCGCCGTGCACGAAGATGCCGCTGTTGTCGATCCGGACCGCGTCCTGGACCTTCAGTTTGTAGCCTTCCGGCGAGTTGACGGGCACCCCGTAGGTCGATGAGTCCATCACGAGGTCGGCGAACTTCTCCAGCACGTAGTAGGTGCCGTTGGGGGTTTCGTAGCCCTTCTTGCCCAACGACACGGGGAACGTCCTCTCCAGCTTCCCATTACGCATGATCTCCATCTGGTGGGTCTTGTCGTCGATGGTCGCAACCAGCGAATCCCCGGTCCTGAAGCTCGATTTGGTGCCGGCCGCGTCGATGTTGACGTTGGTGTTCGCCGGCCAGAAGTCGATGGGCCGCCATCGCACCTGCGTGTCAGTCATCCAGTAGAACTTGCCGGGCACCGCCGGGGCCGACGAGATGTGGATCGCTTGTTCGGCCATCGGCCGGTTGGCGATTGGCCGCGCAAAGTTGATGTAGATCGGCTTTGCGACGCCGACCATGGAGCCGTTTGTCGGGTTGAATGATGGCGGCAGGAACGGCGGCACGCCCGTGAACGGCGTGGGGTTCTGACCTGCGGAGACAGTGTCCGGCCATGACGGCGTAGGCGGCACCGCGAACGGTTCTGGCGGTAGCAGCTGTCCGGGCAGAAGCGCCTCAACCTGTAGTTCCGCGAGACTTGGGTCAGGCGGGAGCGGTTCAGGCTCGGCCGGCGCCGACGCGCTGCCGATCATTCCAAGTGCGAACATCGTCGCCGCCAGGATTGCGAGCATCCGTCGCCGCATCGCCTACTCCCGTCTGAAACTTCCGGCCCGGTACGTCCCACACATGTCCGCGGCAGTTATTCGCCGTTGAGGTTGAAGTCGACGCCGGCGGGCGGCCACGT
Source organism: Mycobacteriales bacterium (assembly GCA_038244615.1). Lineage (GTDB taxonomy): Bacteria > Actinomycetota > Actinomycetes > Mycobacteriales > Mycobacteriaceae > Mycobacterium. The sequence goes on from JBBRTH010000033.1 coordinate 26,334, forward strand.
CGCACATCGCCGCAACCTTTTGCAAACCCACCCGCTTCCGGGCCGTGGCCCAAACCTACTGAGTTTGTTAGTACGTTTCAAGACAGTACGTCGCTGGGACTTGCCACTCCAGACTCGTCTTCTTGCCCGACGACCAGCGGACCGCCTCACTCACCCGGAGCCGAGGCGACGTGCACTGCCCCGCGCGGTCACTACAAACGCGACGTCGTAGGCACTTCGCCGATCTTCGGCGCAGATGCCCGCAGTGCAGCGACGCGGCCACCAAGAGCACACGCTCGAGGGAGTCGCGTTGCCAGCGAATCACCGTCTAGGTGTAACGGTGCTGAGTGGCGTTGGTCCTGATCGGGATGCTCGGCGCGCTGGCGGCTGTTAACAACGGCGATGTCCTTGTGCCGTTGCGCCACCGACTGTCCAGCCGACAATGCCAGCGCCACCAGTTGGGTCCCTTCGCCCGCGCCCGACCGATGACCCGCCAAAGAGGTCAGCGTTTACACCAACGGCACCCTGTGTGGGCAGGAAACCATTGGTGGACAATACTTTTCGCCCTGAACGCAGCACGGTGTATACACCTGATGAACAGACCAATCCAGTGATAATGGATTCAGGCGGGTATCTGCGCCGCTTGGAGTGCCGCACGGTAATACCGATCCGCTTCCGTCGCAAAGGGGTCGCCCGCAGCCCCAGAACCGAAAGATAAATCAGCCCAGGGAATTACATTCTTGTAGTTTGTGACAGGTGTTACTGATGGTGCCAAAGTGATGTACGTTTGGATGATACACGGACTACCTACGTACTTAGTTAACACGTAGACCAACGGCGAGCCCGCCACCCGACGCCTTTGGACCGTGGTAACACCCGACGGCCGCACCAGAAGGAGAACGAAACGTGAAGCCCTCCGTTTCTGGCATGAACGTTTCCGGCGGACTTCCGGGTCCGTCCCCGAAGGCCGCAAGGGCGGAGCAATTTCGCTTCTCGAGCAGGCGATCCGTCCTCGTCGGATGCGTCGTGATGGCGACGTTGATGGTTGCCCCGGCTACCCATGCCCACGCCGAGCCCAATAGCGGCCAATGGGATCCATCGCTCCCCGGTGTGCTCAGCGCGGGCGCTCCGGGTGACCCACTTGCCATCGCCAACGCCTCACTGCAGGCAAGTGCCAAGGCCGCACAAACGACGATGAACCTGGGACGCAAGTTCCTCGGCAGTCTGGGCATCTTGAGCCCGGCGGCCAATCCCGGTGCCACCCTCAGTGGCAACCGCGTCTACGGCAAACAAGCCATCGAATACGTGATCCGGCGAGCCGGATCACAGATGGGCGTCCCCTACTCCTGGGGCGGCGGCAGCCTCACCGGACCCAGCCGTGGGATCGACTCGGGCGCCAATACGGTCGGATTCGACTGCTCGGGCCTGACCCGGTACGCCTTCGCCGGCGTAGGCGTACAACTCCCCCGCTTCTCCGGAGCTCAATACGACGCCGGCCGCAAAGTACCGCCGTCGCATGCCAAACGCGGCGATCTATTGTTCTGGGGTCCCGGAGGGGGCCAACACGAAGCTCTCTACCTCGGGGGCGGCCAGATGCTCGAAGCGCAGCAAACTGGTGTGCCTGTGAAGATCTCGCCCGTGCGCACCGGCGGTATGACGCCGTACGTCACTCGCATCATCGAGAGTTAGCGGCGACCGCTAAGTTGGACACGGGATCCGCACAGCATGTTGGCGTCGGGTGCCATGAATCAGAGCAGGAAGGTGGCCGTGCGAGTTCGGGGTTTTGGTGAACTCGAGGCAACCGTCATGGACAGGCTGTGGAACCGCGCCGAGGTCTCCACGGTCCGCGACATCTTCGACGCCCTCGCCGCCGACCGGGCAATCGCCTACACCACCGTGCTCTCGACCATGGACAACCTGCATCGCAAAGGCTGGCTGGCCCGCGAAATGGTCGGCAAGGCTTATCACTATCGACCGACGCTGACGCGCGAAGAGCACTCCGCCAAGCTGATGCGTGAGGCCTTCGCGTCTGGAGGGGACAGTGACTTGGTCCTGACGTACTTCCTCGATCAGATGGGCGACCGTGAATCCGCGCAGGTGCAGGCCGCACTTCGCCGCATCATCGACGGGCGGCCAGGCGCGTGAGTATCGCCGTCGGCCTCATGCTCTACGCGGCCGCACTGAGCTGGTGCGGTCCGGGACTGCTGACGCGAGTCACCAGCCGGGGAATCAATCCGAAGCTCGGGGTCGCCGCCTGGCTGACCGCCGTCGCCGGTGTTATCACCGCCTGGCTGGCTGCGGTGGTCGTACTGATCGTCGACGCGCTCGACGCCATACCCAGCGGACCCGTATGGACGGTGTGCCTTGAGATAGTTGGATATTCAGGGCACATCGGCATGGCCCGTCCCATCGCCGCGACGACTGCGACCGTACTGCTCGTTGCCGCCTTCACAGTGACGGTGTGGGTTGCTCGGGGGATCGTCCGGGTGCTGCGCGCACTGCGTTCGGCCAATCATGAGCACGCCGCGGCCGCCCGTGTCATCGGCCACCCCACCCAATGGCGCGACGTCGTCGTCGTGGAGGCTGACCATCCGGCCGCATACTGCGTTGCCGGCCGGCCACGCGCCATCGTCGTCACGTCCGCGGCGGTCGCCAGCCTCCAAGATGACCAGCTGGCCGCCGTGGTGGCTCATGAGCAGGCGCACCTCAGTGGCCGACACCACCAGATACTGATGCTGCTGCGCGCGGCGGCGTCGGCCCTTCCCGCAGTGCCGCTGGCGGCCGCCGGACCCGAGGTGGTAGCGCGGCTGTTGGAGATGTGCGCGGATGACTCCGCCGCCCGACGCCATGGCTCGCATCCACTGTTGTGCGGTTTGATGGCACTGGTTGCTCCAACCGCAGTGCCGGTGGCAGCGCTGGGCGCCGCTGGTACCGCGGTGTTGGACCGCGCGTCTCGGCTGGCCGCCCCCGCGGCCCGCGGCGCGCGATGGTGCGATCGGGTCCGGCTGTGGACCACCATCGGCCTGACCATCGCCGTTCCGCTGTTCGCCGGAGTCCTCTGTCACCATTGAGCAGGTCGGCCACGCGGAACGCCGTTGACGCGGTCTGAACGTCCGAGTGGGTGGTGTGTCATCGCGGCGGCCGCGTTGAGCCTCCGGTGGTCGGTTGCAATAGCCGTCGCTGCAGGCGTCTGAGTCGTCGACGGCGTCCCCACCATCGGTCGAGCAATCCGAAGGCCACCAACGGGTTACCCGTACGCCTCCAGGAGTGCATGGCGGGTTTGTTTGAGGTCGGCGGACCGCCGAGCGGGTCTCCGAGTTCACGCCCGGTATGGCGCTCACCCTCTTCGATGTGTAGCCGGCCCAAAGGACATCGACCTTGACACCGCAATACCCCTTGGGGGTATATTGAATTAGATACCCCCAAGGGGTATCCACGGGAAGGCGGCATCATGGATACGACGGCACCGGGTTACGGCGATTCGAAGAACGCGCATCTCAAGCGTCTACGCCGAATCGAGGGACAGGTGCGCGGTCTGGCACGCATGGTCGAAGGAGACGCCTACTGCATAGACGTGCTCACCCAAATCGCCGCTGCCACCAAAGCGCTTGAGTCGGTGGCGTTGTCGCTTCTCGACGAGCATCTATCCCACTGTGTCACTGACGCCGTACACCAAGGTGGCGACGTGGCCGAGCAGAAGATCAGCGAAGCGTCCGCGGCCATCGCTCGTCTCATGCGTTCCTAAACGACGACCTCAACGAAAGTAGCTCGAAATGACCCACCATCTGATGACCCCGTTGCCCTTGGTTCAGCCCACCTCCTCAGTGTGCGGTTGCTGCGCATCGGGGGCCTCTGACGCAGCGACACCGGCACCGGCATCGCCCAAGGAGAAGAACATGAGCACCGCCACCGCTACCCGCTCTTACGCCGTCACCGGGATGACCTGCGGTCACTGCGTCGCCTCGGTCAGCGAAGAACTCCACGCGCTGCCCGGGGTCACCCAAGTCGACGTCGACCTGGTCGCCGGAGGCATCTCCACCGTGACGATCGCCAGCGAGACACTACTGACGCCCGAACAGGTCGCTGCAGCTGTCGATGAGGCCGGCGACTACCACGTGACCGCCGAACGACCACCCCGGTAACGATTCGCGCTCTGCGTGAACCCGAAGCAAAGGACGAAACATGACCACCACGGATCACGGCCCCGACGTCAATGAACCCCGCAGCATCGAGTTGTCGATCGGCGGGATGACCTGTGCCTCCTGTGCCGCCCGGATCGAGACGAAGCTGAACAAACTCGACGGCGTCAGTGCCACCGTCAACTACGCCACTGAGAAGGCGAAGGTCACCTACGCCGACTCAGTCGACACGGCGACGCTGGTCGCCACCGTCGAAGCGACCGGCTACACCGCGTCCGTACCGGCGTCGTCGCACGATGCCGACCAGCATGCCGACGCCTCCCCGGATGCCGGCGAGGCTGACTCACTGCGGAGCCGACTACTCATCTCACTGATCTTGACCGTGCCCGTCATGGCGATGTCGATGATCCCCCTGCTGCAGTTCCCGAACTGGCAGTGGCTTGCGCTGACGTTGGCTTCGCCCGTCGTCGTGTGGGGGGCGTTGCCGTTTCACCGCGCGACCTGGGCCAACGCCCGCCACCGCGCCGCCACGATGGACACCCTGATCTCCCTGGGTGTCGGCGCTGCCTACCTGTGGTCGCTGTGGGCGTTGTTCTTTGGGCCCGCCGGCACGCCGGGAATGCGAATGTCGTTCAGCCTGCTGCCCGACGCGGCTTCCGGCACCGAGCACATCTACCTCGAAGTGGCCGCTGCCGTGACGGTGTTCATCTTGGCCGGCCGCTACTTCGAGGCGCGGGCCAAAACGCGGTCGGGCGCTGCGCTGCGAGCACTGCTCGACATGGGCGCGAAAGACGTGGCCGTGATGCGTGACGGGGCCGAAACCCGCATCCCGACAGCACAACTCGCAGTCGGGGACATCTTCATCGTGCGCCCGGGTGAGAAAATCGCCACCGACGGAGTCGTGACCGAGGGCGCCTCAGCGGTCGACGCGTCGATGCTCACCGGTGAATCGGTGCCCGTCGAGGTGCGCCCGGGAGACCGCGTCACGGGCGCCACCGTCAACGCCGGTGGGCGATTGCTGGTCCGTGCCAACCGAATCGGGGCCGACACCCAGCTGGCGCAGATGGCACGCCTGGTCGAGGACGCCCAGAACGGCAAGGCCTCCGTACAGCGCCTAGCCGATCGGGTCTCGGCGGTCTTCGTGCCCATCGTTCTGGTGCTGTCGATGGCAACATTGGCTGCATGGCTACTCACCGGCCATTCGGCGACAGTCGCGTTCACCGCCGCGGTAGCCGTCCTGATCATCGCCTGCCCCTGCGCGCTCGGCTTAGCCACCCCCACGGCCCTGATGGTCGGCACCGGGCGCGGCGCCCAACTGGGCATCCTCATCAAGGGACCGCAGGTGCTCGAGTCCACCCGACGGGTCGACACGATCGTGCTCGACAAGACCGGCACCATCACCACCGGCCGCATGAGCCTCACCGGGGTGCACCCCGGCGCCGGCGAGAACTCCGCCGAGGTGCTCGCATTCGCCGGGGCGGTGGAGAGCGCATCTCAGCACCCAATCGCCGAGGCGATCGCCGCGTCGGCCGCCGCTGCTGGTGTGCTGCCACCAGTTGGGGAGTTCAGCAGCCACAACGGCTACGGCGTCAGCGGCGTCGTCGCCGGCCATGCGGTCGTGGTCGGGCGGATCAACTGGCTCACCGACGACTGGTCGCTGACCGCCCCCGACGAGCTCACGTCTGCCGCCGAGCACGCCCAGTCGTTGGGCCGCACTCCGGTGTGGGTGGGCTGGGATGGGGCCGTTCGCGGCGTCATCGTCGTCGCCGACACGGTGAAGGACACCTCGGCGGCCGCCATCGAACAGTTCCGCCAGCTTGGCCTGCGTCCCTTTCTGCTGACCGGCGACAACCGGCGATCCGCCCTCGCCGTCGCCGCCCAGGTCGGCATCGACCCCGGCGACGTCATCGCCGACGTCCTGCCCGCCGACAAGGTCACCACCGTCAAAACCCTTCAGGGACAAGGGCGGACCGTGGCCATGGTCGGCGACGGTGTCAACGACGCCGCCGCACTCGTGCAGGCCGATCTGGGGCTGGCGATGGGCACCGGCACCGACGTCGCCATCGAGGCATCCGACCTGACCTTGGTACGCGGTGATCTGCGCGCAGCCACCGACGCCATCCGACTGTCCCGGTCCACCCTGAAAACCATCAAGGGAAACCTGTTCTGGGCCTTCGCCTACAACGTCGCCGCACTTCCGCTGGCCGCACTAGGCCTACTGAATCCGCTGATCGCCGGCGCCGCCATGGCTTTCAGCTCGGTCTTCGTGGTCAGCAACAGCCTGCGACTACGCCGGTTCGCCGGCAGCACGTCCGACGGGTCTGCCCGTGTTGTCCCCGCACCGGCACCACCCACAGCCAACGACGACCGTCGCCAGAGCAGCTCGACCGCAACGTGACCCAACACCGATAATTTTTACGCCCGGCCGGCGGCTTCACGCGGATAGGCCCAAACCGCACCACGACCGAACTGTCGGGCTTTCGAGCCCACGGTCCATCCCGACGGGTGGTTGGGACTCAGGAAGGGCGGTCGTGGATGGCACCTTGGGAGAGACATGAGCAAGGTTGGAGCGCGCATGAATAGCTTTGTGCCCGAGCCGCTTCGGCTCCCTGTCAATGGCGCCCCGATCGCTGACGACTGCGTCGAGCGCTGCTGCACCAACGACACCGAGACCCCGCCTCGGCCATTGGCGGGGAACACGCCGGTCGTCGGCCCCGAGGAGCGTAGCGCGCTGCTGACTCGGCGGGTGCGGCTGTTCGTGGCGGCGACGATCACCTACAACATCATCGAAGCGGTCGTCGCGATCAGCGCCGGTACGGTCGCCTCCTCAGCGGCACTGATCGGGTTCGGTCTGGACTCGGTCATCGAGGTCGCTTCTGCCGCCGCGGTGGCCTGGCAGTTCTCCGGGCCCGACCCCGAAGCCCACGAACGGGCCGCACTCCGCATCATCGCCCTCTCCCTTTTCGCCCTCGCCGCATACGTCACCGTGGAGTCCGCCCGAGCCCTGCTCGGGGCGGTCGAGGCGGCCCCGTCCGTCGTCGGGATTGTGCTGGCCGCGGTGTCGCTGCTGGTGATGCCGTTTCTGTCCTACGCCCAGCGCCGAGTCGGCCGTGAACTCGGATCGGCCAGCGCGTCGCAGATTCCAAACAGACCCTGCTCTGCACGTATCTGTCGGGGATCCTGCTGGTCGGGCTGATACTGAACAGCCTGTTCGGCTGGGCGTGGGCGGATCCCATCGTCGCGCTGATCATCGCCGTCGTCGCGGTCAGGGAAGGCCGCGAAGCGTGGCGCGGGCAGTTCTCTTGCTGACGTTCCGGCGTCGCAGATGGGCTGTGGCCGCTGGGCGAAGGGTCACTCAGGTTTGCCGAGGAATTGCATCCCGCAAAGACGGCATCGCCGAGTCCTGGGACGTTCACCCGGGCGGCGAGGCCAGGGCCACGGCGTGGTGGCATAAGTCGCAATCGACAGAGTTAATGCCCTGAACGTCTCTCGGAGCGCCGTTGCGGTCGGTCATCCTGTCGCGAATGTGTCTGCGGCAGTTCAGATGAAAGCCCGGTTAGGCGCGACCAAAACGGTCGTTGTTATCGCAGCGCTCATGGCCGGGGTGTGCCCGGCGTCCTTGTCGCGGTCGCGGAAGGTGACAGACCCGGCCCCATCCCACCGGGCCCCATCCCGCCGGGCCCCATCCCACCGGGCCCCATCCCGCCGGGCCCCATCCCACCGGGCCCCATCCCACCGGGCCCCATCCCGCCCGGCCCCATCCCACCGGGACTCATCATCGGACAGTTCCCGGGCCGCCCGTCCCTGTCGCCGTCATAACCGTGGTTCCAATATGAGTGCCTACCAACGAAAAATCCCCAGAAGAACAGGACCGCAGCAATGAACACGACGCCGGTGAAAATGCCCACCCACACCAACACCGTCGTCAACGGATTCCGCTGACGCACGGCCGGCGATGGTTCGTCCACCTGGCGCTCGTCCGCGACAGGGTCTGACGGGGAAGGTGATCCAGATGCTTCAGCCATCCGGCGATGATCCGCCGTGTAAAGCCTGTATCCACTGGAAGCCGCAGATCTTCATCAAATCTTTGTCAAATGAGCAGGGGTAAGCACACGGGCACGCGCGCCGCTTACACTCTGGACTTCGGTGGCTGCCCGCTTGTCCGCTGCGCGCAGAACTACTACGCCGTCGGCAGCCAGGGACCGATTTGGCTAGCGACGAAGGTGGTCCCGAAGCACGGCCAAATCATCCCTGTATTGCCCTCCGTTGATCTCACCGCGGGCGAATCGCGCTGCCAGCAACTGTTCGGGAGACGACACGTCACCGCGCGGCGCTCGCGTGTCTTGCGGGCCTCCCGAACTGAATCGGACCAACGCGACGATGCCAACGATGATCAGCGCCCAGAACAGCAGCATCCCGATACCCATCCCGGCGTATCCCCACCAACCCATATCGTGTTCGTACCAAAACATCATGACCGTTCCTCCTCTTGAATGGCTGATGGCCGATTTGGCCACAGTCTTCCCGTGGTCGGGGCGCCCCGGCAGAGTCGAGAGCACCGTGTTTCAAGGACTCTGGGCACCTATGCGGCCGCACAGCTTCAGCGGCGGCGATCGGGTCGGCGGCCGTGCTCGCGCTGGATGGCTTTCCGCAGGCAGCCAAGGCGACGCTTCCTGCGATGGTGGCCGCGATGAACTTACGTTGGGTCAGCATAGTCAGGCCGACGCGCTGATCAGTCGCGGCCGTGCGGTCGGCGCGAACTCGACCACGCCGGAGGACTGCCGGTTTCGCTCCGCCACGCCATGTGATTCACCTTCCTTCGGGCTCCATCCTGCTGAGCTCGAGTAGTGAATCGATGATGGTTCTATGAAGATTCGTTCAAGTCTGGGGTAGCGGGTTCCCGGACACATCGCGGGCGGCACGATGAGGGCATGGACCAGGACCCAGTCAGCCGCCTCGGGGGTTACCGCGCGTTGGTGGTCGACGACGAGCTGCCGCTGGCCGAAATAGTGGCGAGCTATCTCGAACGCGAGATGTTCGAGGTCACCCTCGCCCACAACGGGGCCGACGCGCTCGGGCTCGCCCGCGAGATCGACCCGGATGTGGTCGTCCTAGACATCGCGTTGCCGGGCATCGACGGCCTGGAGGTGTGCCGCCAACTGCGCACGTTCTCCGATGCCTACGTGGTGATGCTGACCGCACGCGACACCGAACTGGACACCATCGTCGGCCTGTCGGTCGGCGCCGACGACTACGTCACCAAACCATTCAGCCCCCGCGAACTGGTGGCCCGGATCCGGGCCATGCTGCGCCGACCGCGCACGGTCACAGCGCCCGTCACTGCCGCTGTTGACAGCGCTAGCGCAGGAACGCCGCCGCGTGTATTCGGGACGTTGTCGATCGATGTCGCCAGCCGGCAAGTTTTCATCAACTCCGAACCAATACTGCTGACCCGCACCGAGTTCGACGTCCTAGCCGCGTTGTCGTCGCGGCCCGCGGTGGTCTTCAGTCGTCGCCAACTCCTCGAGTCGGTCTGGGGAGAGTCCTGGGGCGGCAACGCACACCTGGTCGACGTGCACGTCGGTCATCTGCGCCGCAAATTGAGCGACGGCCCCGCCGATCCGAAGTACGTGATCACCGTGCGTGGTGTCGGATACCGGATGGGAAGCGGACACCGATGAAGACGAACGCCACCACTGAACCGAGGTCGCGCCGCAGTCACGGATTCGGGGCGCGATTACTTCTCGCGCAGGCCCTGGTGCTCGTCACCGGCGGCACGACCACATGGATCGTCGCGGTCATCGTGGGTCCGCCCCTGTTCCGGGAACACCTGCGCCGCGCCGGGATCGCCCATCAGTCGAATGAGCAATTCCACGCCGAGCAGGCGTACCGCTACGCCACGGCCATCTCCATCGCAGTTGCCGTCGGGGTGGCGGCACTGACCGCGTTGCTCCTGGCCTGGTACTTCAGCCGACGCATGCAGCGCTCGGTTGCCGAGGTCGCCTCAGCGGCCACTGCAGTAGCCGACGGCCGCTACGACATTCGCGTGTCGCCGCTTCGCCTGGGTGAAGATTTCGCCAACCTGACCCAGGCCTTCAATCGGATGTCGGAAAGACTGGAATCGGTCGAGGCCACCCGGCGTCAGCTCTTCGGCGATCTCGCTCACGAAATCAGGACCCCGGTCGCGGTACTCCAGGCGTACATCGAGGCCGTTGAGGACGGGGTCAAAACCCTCGACTCCGAAACTGTTTCGGTGCTCCACGATCAGGCCATTCGCCTAGTCCGCTTCTCCGAGGACTTCGCGGCGCTCGCCCAAGCCGAGGAAGGCCCCACTGCGGTCGCACCGCAACGGCTCGATCCTCGCACGGTGGTTGCCAGCACCATGTCCGCTTCCGCCGACCGATATGCGGCCAAGAGCGTAGAGCTGACATCCGAGGTCGCCAACGGGCTGCCCGAGGGCGAGGTGTGGGCAGACCCGTTGCGCCTTGCACAGGTGCTGGGGAACCTTCTCGACAATGCGTTGCGCCACACTCCGCCACGAGGCCACGTCGAGGTCATCGCGGCAACGGAGGGCGACGAGCTCACCATCACCGTAACGGACAGCGGCGCTGGCATCACTGCCGAGCACCTCCCGCACGTGTTCGAACGCTTCTATCGTGCCGACGCGGCTCGGGACCGACACCATGGCGGCGCTGGAATCGGCCTCGCCATCGCCAAAGCCCTCACCGAGGCCCACGGCGGTCGCATCACCGCATCAAGCCGCGGATCCGGCCTGGGAAGCACCTTTACGATCACATTGCCCCTGCATTCTGACGTCACGTGATCGCGAATGTGGACTTCAGTGTTCCCGGTTGCTTACCGGTGCCGACCGTGGTCCGTTGCAGGCTGCGGCCGGGCGTCGACTCGTCTTGGGGTCTGCGTTGCTACAGCGAGGCCAGAATCTTGTTCATGGTGTCGATTTCCTGCTGCTGGCTGGTGGCGATCGACTGTGCCAGTGCGATCGTAGCGGGGTACTGCCCAGAGCTGATCTCGTTCTGCGCCATGCTGATCGCGCCCTGGTGATGCCTGATCATCTGCGTGAGGTACAACTTGGCGGCCGCCACTCCCTGAGCATTCTGCAGCGCTGCCATGTCCTCGTCCGACATCATGCCGTCCATCCCTGCCATGCCGGGCATTCCGCTCATTCCCGGCATCCCCGGCATCGACGACTGGGTCGGAGTGCCGGTCTCGCCGGGTGTACTGCTGGCAGTGGGCATTCCACTACGTCCGGGCATGTCCATCCCGGGCATCATCGGCATGGATGGCATCCCCCACTGTTTTAGCCAGGTCTGCATTTGTTCGATCTCGGGAGATTGCGCGGCCTTGATCTGATTGGCCAGGTCCAGCACACGCGGGTCGATGCCCTGCTTGCCCAGAAGCATGTCGCTCATCTCGACCGCCTGCTGGTGATGCGGAATCATCTGCTGAGCGAACGTGGCATCGGCCGGGTTGTGGGCATCATTGGCCGCCACCGAGGTCGAGGTCGAGGTCACCGCCGTCGACTGACCCGACCCAGTATTGCCAGCATTGCTACATGCACCGACGGTGACCAGCGTCGCCAACGTGGCCGCACCGACTGCCAACGTCCCTCTTCTCATCACAACGAGTTCCTTCCTAGTTTCACTGCCGACGGGGCTGCGGCACGCCGTGTTGACGCACGGCGCATCCCGGCCCGACATCGACAGTGCACGCCGCGGGTATGGCTCGACTAGACATTCTGTGAAGATTCGATAAAGAACCACGACCACGCTTGGCGTCCGGACAGTTGCGGCGCAGCCTTGCTGTGAACCCCGCAGAGGGCTCCACCGAGAGGACCCGACATGACCATCGCACTATCGACAGCACTGCAGACCTCATTCGCCGAGGCTCTGGCTCGCACCCGAGACGCTCTGGCGCAGCAGGGATTTGGTGTTCTGACCGAGATCGACATGAAGGCGACGCTGAAGGCAAAGCTAAACGAGGACATGGAGGACTATGTCATTCTCGGTGCCTGCAACCCGCCACTGGCCCACCGAGCGGTGAACGCCGATCGTCAGATCGGCGTGCTGCTGCCCTGCAACGTGGTTGTTCGCACCGACCCCACGGACGACCAGTCGATCATCATCGAGGCGATGAACCCACAAATACTGGTCGAGGTGACCGGCGCACCCGCTTTGCGGGACATCGCCGACGAAGTGACCACGAAGATGCAGGCCGCCATCGACTCCCTGCATACCGCGACTGGCCACTCCTAGCCTGTCGACGGTTCGCGCGCTCACGCCAGCACCGGAGAGCGCGACGATGACGACGGATGCGTTGAGTTAGGCCGGGGTGCTCAGATTCGGTCGCTCGGGTGCGGGAAGTTTCAACCTCTTGAGCATCAACGCATTGACGGCCACGATGAAGCTGGAGCCCGACATCGATAGGGCGGCGATCTCGGGGCGCAGGACCAGGCCCAACGAGGGTGCGAAAACCCCTGCGGCGATGGGCAATGCGATCACGTTGTAGCCGACGGCCCACCCCAGATTCTGCCGCATCTTTCGTAGGGTTCCCCGCCCGATCCGGAGGGCGATCGGGACGTCGAGGGGGTCCGAACGCATCAACACCAGATCCGCGGTTTCGATGGCGACGTCGGTGCCTGCTCCGATCGCCACGCCGAGATCAGCCTGGGCCAGCGCGGGTGCGTCGTTGACACCGTCACCGACCATCGCGACCTTCTTGCGCTGCCGTTGCAGGTCAGCGATCTTGGCTGCCTTCTCACCGGGCAGCACCTCGGCGATGACCGTGTCGATTCCCAGCTGCCCCGCGATCCGCTCGGCGGTGGCTTGATTGTCCCCGCTGAGCATGACCACCTCGACACCGAGGTCATGCAGCGCAGCCACCGCCAGGGCAGACGTTTCACGCACGGCGTCTGCCAGGGCGATGACACCAACGCCTCGCCCATCGACGCCAACCAGGACCGCCGTGCGCCCGCTTGACGCGAGTTCGTCGCGCCGATGCATCAGCGCACCGAACTCGACGTCCTCCTCGATCAGGAGCTTGCGGTTTCCGACCGCGACGCGGCGGCCAGCCACCGTCGCCACGGCGCCACGCCCGGGCACATTCCGGAAATCGGTCAGAGCCGCCGACGCGATCCCGCGGGCGGCGGCGTGACGCACGATGGCCCCGGCCAGGGGGTGCTCGGATTCGGTTTCGACCGCCGCAACCAGGGCGAGGAGTTGGTCCTCACCGATACCGTCGACAGCGACGTCGGTGACTTCCGGTTCGCCCTTGGTCAAGGTACCGGTCTTGTCCATGACGACGGTGTCGATGCGGGCCGAGGACTCCAGGGCGGTCGCGTTCTTGAACAGCACACCCCGTTTTGCGCCTAGTCCGGTGCCGACCATGATCGCGGTCGGAGTGGCCAATCCCAACGCGTCGGGGCAGGTGATCACCACGACGGTGATCGCGAACAGCAGCGCCGTCTGCACGCCGGCACCGGCCGCCCACCACACCAAGAACGTTGCGGTACCACCGATCAGCGCCACCAGGACCAACCAGAACGCCGCCCGGTCAGCAAAGCGTTGCCCAGGAGCCTTGGAGTTCTGCGCTTCCTGAACCATCGCGACGATCTGTGCCAGCACCGTGTCGGAGCCAACCTTCGTTGCGCGGACCCGCAACGTGCCGGTGGTGTTGATCGACGCACCAACGACCGTCGAATCCGGCGCCTTGGACACCGGCAGGCTCTCGCCGGTAACCATCGATTCGTCGACGTCTGACGTCCCGTCGGCCACGGTGCCATCGACCGGAATCTTCGCGCCCGGCCGGATGAGGAGCAGGTCACCGACAGCCACCTCGGCGGTGGGAATCTCTACCGGCGCACCGTCGCGCAGCACGACTGCCGTCGGAGGCGCCAACTCGAGCAGCGTGCGCATCGCATCGTTTGCGCCACCACGCGCGCGCATCTCGAACCAGTGACCCAACAGGACGAACGTCGTCAGCATCGAGGCGGCCTCGTAAAACACTTCGCCGCCGCCGGTGAGCGTCACTGCGAGGCTGTAGAGCCACCCTGCGCCGACCGCGACGGCGACGAGCACCATCATGTCCAGGGTGCGTGCCCGCAGCGCCCGCCAGGCACCGTCGAAGAAGATCCACGCCGAGTAGAAGACGACCGGCAGGCTCAGCAGCAGAGTGAACACGTCGTCGCGAAGCCCGAACGGCGCTGGGACTGCAAAGCCGAACATGTCGCGGCCCATCGGTGACCACAGCATGATCGCAATCGACAACGCGAGGGCCACCAAGAATCGGTTGCGCATATCGCGAGCCATGTGATCCATCGACATGCCGGCGTGACCGCCACCGTGGCCCATCGTCTCTTGCGGCGACCGCGTCGGCGCGGCCAGGCGCGCGTGATGCTCCCCGGAAATCGTCGAGGGCGCCGGCGCTGGCTGCACGTCCCGTGCTGTCGCCGTCGCGTCGTGACCGGGTTCGGACATCGGATCGCACACGTGATCGGGCACCGAGCGTCCCGCGCAGTGGAAACCGCAGTCGCGCACCCACCCCGCCAGTTGTGCAACCGAGGTCCTCGCCGGGTCGTAAACGACCGTTGCCGTTTGGTTTACCGCGTTCGCGTCGACCGACGTCACGCCCGGGCGTCTCAGGAGGGCAGCTTCCACCACCGCCGTCGAACTTGCCCAGTTCAAGCCGTGCACGTCGAGAACAGTCGACTCACTCATAGTGTCTTTCGTCCAGAGTTCCCAGCAGACCCATGTGCTGCGCCGTCCTTGCCATTCAGACGCCGCGGACGGGTGCCTCGATCGCACAGCCTTCCGGGAATGGATAAGGCTGCAATACTGGTTCGACAAAGATTCGATGAAGATCGCGTTGGCTGACCGCCGACGTGCGGCGGTCGAGGAGGCGCTGAACGCGTTCGGGCAGCACAGCACAGCGAGTCCCGACCAGTTGCCTATCGCTAACGCGAACTCACCAACTTCCACAGGGGTGTGACAGCGCTCCGTCGCAAGAGAACTCCGTCCGATGCAAAGTGTCGGACTCGAACGTATCGACGCAGAGTTTCGCGGGACTCGTCACAATCCGTGACAACTCGGCCCACCCAACGCAGTCAGGCCCCCTCGAAAGGGGGCCTGACGTGGGTGGCAGGTACAAGATTCGAACTTGTGTAGGCGTAAGCCGACGGATTTACAGTCCGCTCCCATTGGCCGCTCGGGCAACCTGCCCCGATCTCGCACCAATCCCGACCCGGGTTTGGTGCGAGTAGCAGGGTACAACGAGGATGGTCCCAAGACGAAAACGCACCAGCCCTAGGAAGGAGCGAGTCCATGGCGGATTCCAGCTTCGACGTCGTCAGCAAGGTCGATCGCCAGGAGGTCGACAACGCCCTCAACCAGGCCGCCAAGGAGTTGTCCACCCGTTTCGACTTCCGTGGCACGGACACCACGATCGAGTGGCAGGGCGAGGATGGCATCATCCTCGTCTCCTCCACCGAGGAACGCCTCAAGGCTGCGGTCGACGTCTTCAAGGAGAAGTTGATCCGACGGGACATCTCCATGAAGGCCTTCGACGCCGGCGAGCCGCAGCCGTCGGGCAAGACCTACAAGGTGATCGGCAGCATCACACAGGGCATCAGTAGCGAGGACGCCAAGAAGGTCACCAAGCTCATCCGCGACGAGGGCCCCAAGGGTGTCAAGGCGCAGATCCAGGGCGAGGAGATCAGAGTCAGCTCCAAGAAGCGCGACGACCTGCAGGCCGTCCAGTCCCTCTTGAGGGGTGCCGACCTGGAGATCGCGCTGCAGTTCGTCAACTACCGCTAGGGCCTACGTCAGGGGGAACGGAGAACCTGGGACGTCGGCGTCGAGGCATGTGGCCTTCACGTGCAGAGCGGCCACTGGCACCCAGGCGTAGTCGTCGATGGTGACAACTGCGCTCAGCAAAGGTCGAATTCCGATAGTGCGACCCGGGCGTTCGCAAAGTCACCTCCCGAACCCGCCCCCGGCCATACCCTGATCGCCATGGCACCAGCGCAACGCGAACCGAACGTCGTCGTCCTCGGGGGAGGGTCCTGGGGCACCACTGTGGCTTCCATCTGCGCCAGGCGCGGACCGACGCTCCAATGGGTTCGCTCGCAGCAAACCGCCGACGACATCAACGACAACCATCGCAACTCCCGCTACCTCGGCGACGAGGTGGAACTCGCCGCGACCCTTCGCGCCACGACTGATTTCACCGAGGCCGCCGACAGTGCCGACGTCATCGTGATGGGCGTGCCGTCGCACGGGTTCCGTGGCGTGCTCGAACAACTGGCCAAGGAGTTGCGGCCGTGGGTGCCGGTGGTGTCGCTGGTGAAGGGCCTCGAGCAGGGCACCAACTTGCGCATGAGCGAGGTCGTCGACGAGGTGCTCCCCGGCCACCCGGAGGGCATCCTCGCCGGACCGAACATCGCGCGTGAGGTCGCCGAGGGGTACGCCGCCGCGGCCGTGCTCGCGATGCCCGACCAGCACATGGCCGCCAACCTCGCAAACCTGTTCCGCACCCAGCGTTTTCGTACCTACACCACCGACGACGTCGTCGGCGTCGAGATGGCCGGCGCGTTGAAGAACGTCTACGCCATCGCCGCCGGCATGGGCTACTCGCTGGGCATCGGCGAGAACACCCGCGCGATGGTCATGACGCGCGCAGTGAGTGAGATGTCCAAGCTCGGCGAGGCGATGGGTGGACGACGCGAGACGTTCGCCGGGCTCGCTGGTATCGGCGACCTCATCGTCACCTGCACTAGCCAGCGCAGCCGCAACCGCCACGTCGGCGAGCAGTTGGGTTCAGGTAAGACGATCGACGAGATCATCGAGTCGATGCATCAGGTCGCCGAGGGCGTGAAGGCCGCGAGCGTCATCATGGAGTTCGCCGAGAAGTACGGACTGAACATGCCGATTGCCCGCGAGGTGGACGGCGTCATCAACCACGGCTCCACGGTCGAGGACGCGTACCGAGGCCTCGCCGCCGAGAAGCCGGGCCACGAGGTACACGGGTCGGGGTTCTAGGCGACCCGTCAGTTGAAGTAAGGGTTCGCCGGCTGCGGCCGGTCGATCAGCGGGTTGTTCGCATCGACGATGAAGCTGCCCGCTGGGCTGATGACGAAGCCGCCTCCGTCGTAGTTGTTGACGCAGGACGTCGTCGCTCCATCGGTCCCGCACGTCACGTTGCGAAAGCTGATCTTCGAACCGGCCGGTAGGCGCTGCGGCAAAGTATCGAACACGTACAGCGGACGGTCGGCGTTCGCGAAGGCCGGTGGGCCGATCTGCCCGCCCGTGACCGCGTTGGCGCCATTGGGTGCGGCCGGAATGGGGCCGCTGCAGCCGTAATTGCCTGACCCGCGACTGATCACGCAGGCAATGTCGCCAGGCACTGCGAACCCGTAGACGGATCCGTCCTGCAGGAGATACTCCGACGGCTTGACCGAGGCGTACCCCATCACGTTGGGAGCGGGGGGTGGGGGCGGCCCTGGTTCTGGATCGGCGGCGGCCACTCCGGGCACACCGATCACCGCTGCCCCCGCAGCGACCAGGCCGATCAGTATTCTGCTCAGCACAGCCTCACCCTAGAGGGTCACTGAGCGGCGTGCAGTGGTACCGCGTCAGTACTGACCCGGCCCCTTGCCCGCCATCTGCTCGAGACGCGCGATGCGCTCCTCCATGGGGGGGTGGGTCGAGAAGAGTTTGCCGATCTTCTCGCCGGCCCGGAACGGGTTCGCGATCATCAGATGCGCCTGGTCGGCCAGCTTCGTCTCGGGAGGCAACGGCGCCAACTCCACACCCCTGCTGATCTTGCGCAGGGCGCTGGCCAACGCCAGCGGGTCGCCGGTCAGCTCCGCGCCGGACTGGTCGGCCTGGTATTCCCGCGACCGTGACACCGCCAGCTTGATGACGGTCGCCGCGATCGGACCGAGCAGCGAAACCAGCAGAATGGCAAGGGGATTCGTTCCGCCCTCGCGGTTACCGCCGAACATGCTCGCGAAGAAGGCCAGGTTGGCGAGCGCGGTGATGACCGACGCCATCGCGCCTGCCACGCAGGAGATCAAGATATCGCGGTTGTATACGTGCGACAGTTCGTGCCCTAGGACGGCGCGCAACTCACGCTCCTCGAGGATGTCCAGGATCCCGGAGGTACAACACACCGCCGCATTGCGCGGATTGCGACCCGTCGCGAACGCGTTGGGCGCCGCGGTGTCGCTGATGTATAGCCGGGGCATCGGCTGATGCGCCGTGGTCGCCAACTCGCGCACGATTCGGTACATCGCCGGCGCCTGCACCTCGTTGACGGGCTGGGCGTGCATCGCACGCAACGCCAGCTTGTCGCTGTTGAAGTAGACCCAGACGTTCATGCCGACGGCGAACAAGACGGCAAGGAACATGATCGATCTGCCGAACAGCGCGCCCACGAACACGATCAGCCCGGAGAAGACGACCAACAACACGAACGTCTTTAACCGGTTCGCGTGTGGATGCCAGGTCATCGAGGCCCTCCTACTCAAACCGCCGACCACTCATACCGAGGAAGTCATTCGCTGACCCAACGCTCGGGACGGTGTAAGAGGTTCCGGTCAGCCGTGTCGATTGATCGTGTAGTCGACGAGGTTGGCCAGTGCGACCCGTCCGGGCACGTCGGGCAGTTCGGCCAGCTCGTCGCGGGCCTGCGCGGCGTAATCGGCCACGGTCTCCTTGGCCCGCGCGATCCCTCGTGACGAACGCAACAGAGCCAGTGCTTCGGCGACGTCGGCATCGTCCCCGACGGGACCAGCAAGCAACTCGCGCAACCGGTCGGCGTCCGGTCCGCTATCCCGCAACGCGTACAGGACCGGCAGCGTGTGCACGCCCTCCCGTAGATCGGTGCCGGGCAGCTTGCCTGACTCATCGGGATCACTGTCGATGTCGATGATGTCGTCGGAGATCTGGAACGCCGTGCCGACGATGCCGCCGAGCCGACCGAGTCGCTGGATCTGCTGTTGGTCGGCGCCGGAGAACGTCGCACCGAAGGTCCCGGACGCCGCGATCAGGCAGGCCGTCTTCTCGGATACCACCTTGAGGTAGTGCTCGACTGAGTCGACCCCCTCGGCCGCCCCACGGGTCTCCCGCATCTGGCCCGTGACCAGCTGCGCAAATGTGTCGGCGATGACGCGCACTGCATCCGGGCCCAGCTGCGAGACCAGTCGCGACGCTGTCGCGAAGAGGTAGTCGCCGGCCAGGATCGCGATGTTGTTGCCCCAGCGGGCGTTGGCACTGTCCGCTCCGCGACGCACCTGCGCCTCGTCCATCACGTCGTCGTGGTAGAGCGTCGCGAGGTGCACCGACTCGATGACGGCACCAGCAACGGTGACCTGCCATGCGTCGGGTTCGGGACCCAGCTGCGCTGACAGCACCGTGAACAGCGGCCGGAACCGCTTGCCACCCGCCTGGAAGAGGTGCTGAACCGCTTCGGCCATCAACTCATCGGCCCTGCCCAGCTCAGTGGCCATGAGGTCCTCGATGCGCGCCACGCCGTCACGAACACTCGCCGCGAAGATTGCGTCACCGAAGTCCACGCCCGCGACCACGGTCGCTGGAGTCTTCATTGTTCCAACATACTGGGAACCGTGGACACCTTGACGTCGGGCAGTAGCGAAGCGGGCCGGGACGGCAGCAGGGCCGACGTGGTCGTGATCGGCGCCGGGCCAGCCGGATCCGCCGCCGCTGCGTGGGCGGTCCGCAACGGCCGCGATGTACTGGTCATCGACGCTCAGGAGTTCCCCAGAGACAAGGCGTGTGGCGACGGTCTCACCCCTCGCGCGGTGGCGGAACTGGAATTGCTCGGCCTCGGCCCGTGGCTGGACGGCAAGGTCCGCAACCGGGGGTTGCGCATGTCGGGCTTCGGCGCGGACGTACAGATCGAGTGGC
Source organism: Mycobacteriales bacterium (assembly GCA_038244615.1). Classification (GTDB taxonomy): domain Bacteria; phylum Actinomycetota; class Actinomycetes; order Mycobacteriales; family Mycobacteriaceae; genus Mycobacterium. The sequence continues at coordinate 46,393 of JBBRTH010000033.1, forward strand.
CGGGACCGTCGTTTCCAGCGACCGGCAGCGCCGTGCCCAGGACCGAGCTCGACGAGCGCATCCGCGCCGTCGCGGCGGACGACGGTGCGAAGATGCTTCTGGGAGTCAAAGCCGTTGGCGTATCTCATGATTCCAGCGGGCGGGCAACGGCGGTGACGCTCGAGGACGGCACCACCATCGGATGCCAGGAGCTGATCGTCGCCGACGGTGCCCGCTCGACTCTCGGCCGCGTCCTCGGCCGCGAGTGGCACAGGGAAACCGTTTACGGGGTGGCGATCCGTGGCTATGTCGCCAGCCCGCGGAGCAGCGAGCCGTGGATCACCTCGCACCTGGAACTCCGCTCCCCCGCCGGAGAGGTGCTGCCCGGGTACGGCTGGATCTTCCCGCTCGGCAACGGCGAGGTGAACATCGGTGTGGGCGCCCTTGCCACGGCGAAGCGACCCGCCGACACAGCACTGCGCCCACTCCTGTCGCACTACACCAAACTGCGGCGCGACGAGTGGGGCTTCACCGGCGAGCCACGTGCCGCGCTATCGGCACTGTTGCCGATGGGCGGCGCCGTTTCCGGCGTCGCAGGGCCCAACTGGATGTTGATCGGAGACGCCGCGGCCTGCGTCAACCCGTTGAACGGCGAGGGCATCGACTACGGACTCGAAACCGGCCGACTGGCCGCCGAACTGCTCGGCAGCGGCGACCTCACAAACGCGTGGCCGGCCGAACTTCACCGGCATTACGCGCGCGGGTTCTCCGTCGCGCGGCGGCTTGCACTGCTGCTGACGATCCCCCGATTCCTTCCCACCGTCGGTCCACTCGCCATGCGTTCCCACTTCCTTATGGACGTTGCCGTGCGGGTGATGGGCAACCTCGTCACCGACGAGGACGCCGACTGGATCGCCCGGGCGTGGCGAGGTGCTGGGGTGGGCTCGCGCCGGATCGACGGACGCAAGCCGTTCAGCTGACCGGCGCGGATGTTTGCTACAGCTAATCGGGCCGGCCACCCTCTGACCCAGATCTACCGGAAACTAGGAATTCGATCGCGCGCACGGCTCGCCGTCAAGCTGAAGTCGGGTCTTCTTACGGTTTACCCCGATTATCCGCTTGCAGATCGTCTGTACCGTCGAACTGGTGAGTTCAGCCGTCTCGATCGTGACCCGGTACCTGGTGGAGTGGTACCGGCCAAACCTGACGCGGCAACTGATCGACCGGTGTGGCTGTTGATGACGCTTGCCGTGCCCACCGACGAGGTTCTCTACGGAATGTTCGTCGCGGATTCGCTTGATCTGGCTCAAACCGCATGTGCGCGGGCCGCTCGGAGCCCGACCGGATGAGCCTCGACGTCGACGCGCGGGTCCCTCAGCAGTTCTAGCCCGCCCAAAAAGCCTGCGAGACAACACGCTACGTCACTCGGCGAGCGGGCGCTTTCTCCGAAAATGCAGCGGTGTGTCGCCCGCAGACACGCACGCTCGCGGCGGGACTGGCGGCGGGAATCGACAGGGCTCAGGGCTTGGTGGCGGCGTGCAGGGCGACGATGCCACCCGTCAGGTTGCGCCACCGCACCGCACCCCACCCCGCATCGGCGATGCGACGGGCCAACTCGGGTTGGTCGGGCCAGGCGCGAATCGACTCGGCGAGGTAGACGTACGCGTCCGGGTTGCTCGACACCGCGCGGGCCACCGACGGGAGCGCCTTCATGAGGTACTCCTTGTAGACCGTGCCGAACAGGCCGTTGGTTGGCGTCGAGAACTCGCACACCACCAGACGGCCGCCTGGCCGGGTCACTCGCGCCAACTCACGCAGCCCCGTCGCATGGTCGACGACATTGCGGATGCCGAAGCTGATCGTCACCGCGTCGAAGGACTCGTCGGCGAACGGCAACCGCGTCGCGTCACCGGCCACCTTGAGCACGTCGCGCGCTGCCCCGGCGGCCAACATGCCGACGGAGAAGTCCGCTGCCACGCACCAGGCCCCCGACTGCGCCAGCTCGACGGTCGACACCGCCGTGCCGGCCGCGAGATCGAGGACCGCGTCACCTGGGCCGATCTGCAGCGCGGCACGCGTCGCCTTGCGCCAGAATCGGTCCTGCCCCAGCGAGAGCACCGTGTTCGTGATGTCGTAGCGACGAGCGACGCCGTCGAACATCGACGCGACTTCACGAGGTTTCTTCTCCAACGTCGCACGGCTCACGGCTTCGACGCTACCTGTGAACGTGCCGCTGCCGGGAATGGACGACCCCTTGCGCCATCAACCCGTCGCGCAGCCACAGTGGGCAAGCTCCGCGGCTCGCCCGCTGATGGCGTAGGTAATCACTGGTGGTACCAACTCACCGCGGCCGACTTTCAGGCCTGCCAGCTGCCCGGCCCGGCGGGCGGCGTACCTAAGCCTCCATCAACGCCGCCATGACCTGCAGGCCGGCACGGCCAGTGCCAGCAGGCCCTCGTGCAGGTTCCCGCCGATCTCGGCCATCGCCCCACTGACGTGTCTTGGGATCGCGGGCCTCGTCGCGTGCGTGGGCAGATTCTGGTTACTCTTCTTCACGGTGGTCCCCTTGCTTTAGGAGTTCTTGGCGGAGCACCCGACACCCACCACACGGCAGGCGTCGAGCGGGCGACCGCCACGTCATCTTCTACGAGACCCGGGACAACCTATTTCATGCGTGTGCAGACGATTGGCGTTGTCGCCCTCTTGTTGTCGATTGTTGCTGTGCCCGCGCGGGCGCAAGCCGATCTCGACCAGGTGGACATCGCATTTGCCGGCGTCGTCGCGGCCGACAGCCTGCCAGGTGGGATCGTGGTCGTCCGGGACGGGCAGCGCATATCCCGTTACACCGCAGGCTATTCCAACATCGACACCCGCAGTGGGTTCCCGCAGAATTCACATGTGCGAGCGGCCAGTATCACCAAGACGTTCGTGGCGGCCACCGTGCTGGAACTGGTCGCCGAGGGCAGCGTCGATCTCGACGCACCCATCGAGAGATACCTACCGGGCCGGGTCCGCGGTCAAGGCATCGACGGTAACGCGATCACGGTGCGACAGCTGTTGCGACAGCAAAGCGGCCTGCCTGAGTATTTCGCCGAGAACGCGGCGCTGCCGGTCGATCCGGTCACGAGTGACCAGTTGCTTGATGATGCCCTGACCAAACCCGCCCTGTTTGCGCCTGGTGCGGAGATGAAGTACACCAATACCAACTATATCCTTGCGGGCCTGCTTATCGAATCGGTCGCCGGCAGACCGGCCCAGGAGGAGATCACCAGACGAATCGTCGTCCCGTTGGGCCTCTCCGAGACCTACTTCCCCGCACCGGCCGACACCGGTCTTCGCGCTCCCTTCGCGCACGGCTACATAGACGCGATGGGGCAGCTCGAGGACGTCACCGAATTCAATGCATCGGTGGCCGGGATTGCAGGAGAACTGATTTCCACCAACGAAGACATGGCCGCGTTCATCGACGCCCTGATCGGCGGGCGCATCATCCCGCCACCGCAGCTCGCCGAGATGATGCAGACAGTCGACTGGACCGACATAGACTACCGTTGGGGCGCGGCCTACGGCCTTGGCCTGGCGAGCATAGACACATCGTGTGGGGTCACCGTGTGGACGGTCTCCGGCGACATCCCCGGGTACAGCAATGCGATTGCGAAATCCGTTGGCGGACCGGCTGCGTCGGTCACCTTCAACGAATTTCGCCAATGGGACTCTGTCGCCGTCGATCCCCGCCGGATCGTCTTGGAAGCGCTCTACTGTCCGCCCAGGGTCACTCAGTGACGGCGGGCAGTTGGGTACCGAACTGCTCTTGATCACACCTGGTTTGGTCTTGGCCAGCGACTCTTTGCCGATCAGCCCCGCGGGTCTCCGGCGTCTTGGGCAGGTGCACCGAGATGACGTCGGCCCGGGCCAGCAGGTCGTCGAGGGGCGCGCGGTGCGCCCGCCCGCTACCCCGTTTGCCGAGCCCGCTCGAACGTTTCGCGGTCGATGGCCACGAGGGTCGTGTGACCCATGGCACGTACGGTGGCGGTGCTCGGGACCACGCCCAGGATCGCCCGCTCCCCGAAACCGTCGCCGGGACCCAGGGTGCGAACAAGGGTGTCGCCCTCGAGCACGTCGGCGGCGCCGTCGAGGATCACATAGTAGGTGTGGCCGTAGTCGCCCTCGCGGATGATCAGTGCGCCGTCGGGGGCGGCGAGCGCCCATGCGGTGTCGGCGAGCTCGCGCAACGCGCCGTCGCCGACCGTCGCGAGCGGCGGCTGCGGGGCGAGCAGCTCGGTGACGGATCGGCCCGCTAGGGCGGTGTCGCGGTCCACCTCGACCAGGCGCTCCTGCACCGGCGGGGTGGCCAGACGGGTCCGGACGACCCCGCCAAAGCGCACGGAAGCGACGCTGTCGGCCGACAGCGCGCCGAGGAACTCGGCGCGGTCGACGGTGACTAGGTCGAGCACGTCTCGTGCGGTGACGGTGGCTGAACGCTCCACGTCGTGCAGTAGGGCGATCTCCCCGAACGATCCGCCGGGACCGAGGATCGCCACATGGCGACCATCGACCGTTACGTTGGCCAGGCCCGCGGCGATCATGTAGAAGCGGTCGCCGTGGTCGCCCTGTCGGATAACCTCGCAGCCGGCGGGGACGGTGAGGCGCGTCGCGGCGCGCGCGAGCTGTTCGAGCGCCAGCGCTGGCAGCGGGGCGAGCATCGGCGTCGCCCGGATCACGGCGAGCCGGGCGGCGTCCTCGGTGCTGAGTGCGTCGGCCCGGCGCAGCTGCGGCCACGCCAGCAGCGTGATCACCACCGCCGACCCGCCCACGATTGCCAGCGTGGCGGTTAACCCGACTGAGCGGATGAGTATCGGTGCGATCGTCGCACCCGCGGCGATACCGACTAGGGAGAGGCTCTGCAGACTGGCCACGGCGGGCGCCATCGCGGTGCGGGTGACGCAGCGCTGCACCAGTGTCGGCGCGACGGCCAACGTGACGGCACTGGCCGCACCCACGCCGGCGGCGAGCGCTAGGCCGGGCACCGGCAGGCGGATCGCCCCGATCGCCGCGAGCGTGATCCCCCAGCCCAACATCGCCCCGGCGAGCACGCCGGCCAGGCCGCGCCGCCCGACGATCGACAGGGTGGCCAGCGCGCCGAGCAGGCCGCCGGCGCCGAACACCGTCATCACCGTCGTGACACCGCGCTCGCCCAGCCCCACCTGGTCGTTGGCCACCGAAGCGCTCCCGACGTACCAAACGCCCGCCAATGTCATGTTGACGACGAACAGGGTGGTGCCCGCGGCGGCCGGACGGCTTGCCGCGATCGCGCGGAAACCGGCTCCCACCGCGCGCAGGTGGGACCGCATCGACCCACGCGAAGGTCTGGTACCGATCGCCTCGGGTTCGTCGTCGTTGCGCGGCGGCATGATTCGCAGTGCCGCGGCCGCCCCGACGGCGAAGGCGGCCGCCGGCAGGACGAAGGCCCAGCCAATGCCCGAGAGCCCCAACGCCACTCCCGCCAGCGCCGGCCCGATGAGCGCGCCCGCGCTGACGAGCGAGCTGGTCGCCGCGTTGGCGGCCGCGGCCTCGGCCGCGGTGTCGGCGAGCCGAACGACCAGCGCGCCGTGCAGCGGCCGCACCGCTGCCGACATGAGTGAGTCGACGGCTACCAGCGCCAGCATGACGCTGACCGATGCTCCGCTTAGTGCCGCGATGATCGTGGCGACCATCACCAGACCACGGGCACCGATCCCGATCGCCAGGTGCAGCTGCGGCCGCCGGTTCGTGGCCAGCGTCGCCGCCAGCGGCCCGACTAGCCCGCCCGGCAGCACGGCAAGCACGGTCACGGCACCCACGGCGGAAGCGCCGCCCGCCGAAAAAACGTACACAACGGCCAGGGCAAAATGTGCGAAGAGGCCGATGTAAAAGGCGGCCCACGCCGCCATCAGAGCGCGCAGCTGACGGTTGCGCGCAAAACTGATAGTCGGAGCGAGGCCCACGAAGGCAGCTGTCGGTGTCAGGTCAGCCGTGCGACCCGCGCCATTGTCGGCCGCGTGTTGCCCGCAGCTTCGACGGCATCCGTGCGCGCGATGGGCGGCAAAGCGGTGTCGATCACGATGGCCTGATCGGTCGCGTCATCCACGCGGAACTCGAGGCGACTACGTGACATTTCCGGATCCGGGATCACCATCCGGCGCCCCTCGTTGATGCCGGCGTATTCGCGACCGAAGAAGAGCGGATCGATAATCGGCACACTGCGTTTGCGGCCGCCAGGCTCCACGACGACGAAGTAACGAACACAGTTCATAGTAACGGCCGCAACCGAACGATGCACTGCAGCTGGCGGACGCGACAATCCCGACAGGGGAGGGGAATTGCGTCCGCGCAATGCGCGTTGCGTGAATGCCTCACACCACTCGTCCCTATTGGGGGCGGGTTTTCATGCCCGAAATGCCCTCGGGCAGTGGAGGTTGTCGGCAGGGCGCCTAACGTCCCAGGGCAAAGACCGCGGCCAGCACCGCACGGATTTCTTCCCGCGCCGCACCAATCCGGGCGCGTTGTGCAGCCGTCAACGGTGGCTTCTGAGCTTGAACTACGCGGCGCGGACGCCGCGACGGCCCAGCACGGCGTCGTAGTGGCCCAGCAGTTGCTCGCAGACGGCGGGCCACGTACGGCTCAACACGCTGCGCCTGGCCGCTAGCGAGTAGCGCTGCCGTTCGGCGAGAAGATGGTCGACGGCGCCGGGAAGTTTGGCCTCGAACTCGTCGACGCCCAGCAGCAGCCCAGTGTGCATCGGTGTCACCAAATCACGCGGGCCGCCGGCGTTGGGGGCGATGACGGGTACCCCCGACGCCATCGCTTCCTGGACGGCCTGGCAGAACGTCTCGTACTCGCCCGCGTGCACGAAGACGTCCATGCTGGCGTAGGCGGCGGCCAGCTCGGGGCCGTACAGCGCACCGGTGAAAACCGCTGTTGGCATGAGGGATTCGAGCTTCGACCTGTCGACGCCGTCACCGACGATCACCAACTGCAGATCCTCACGCCGCGCCAGCACGGCGAGTCGCTCCACGTGCTTCTCGGGCGCCAGCCGGCCGACGAAGCCCACGATCGGCTTGCCCACCGGCGACCACGTGGAGCGCAGAGCGTCGTCACGTGCCGACGGGGCGAACCCCGTGACGTCGACGCCCCGACCCCAATGATGTACGCGTGGAACGTGATGCATGGCGAGGTTCTCCATCGCCGACGTTGAGGGCGCGAGGGTACGGTCGGCCTTGCCGTGCAGGTGACGCGTCCACGCCCAAGCGACGCGCGACATCGCTCCCACGCCGTAACTCTCCGCGAATCCCGCCACGTCCGTTTGGAACACAGCGACCGTCGGCACCCCCAGATGCCGAGCGGCGAGCACTCCGCCGTAGCCGAGCAGCGCTGGTGAGGCGAGGTGAACGACGTCCGGTCCGAAACCCCGCAGCACGCCGACCATCCGCGGACGGGGCACTCCCAGAGGGAGCGAGGTGACCTTGGGGAACATCTTCGACGGCACCCGGTGGACGCGAACGCCGTCGTGGATGCGATCGGCGGACGACTCGCCACGAGGCGTGTCCGGCGCAATGACCAGAACCTCGTGTCCCGTGCGACGGAGATGCTCCATCACCCGAAGCACCGAGTTGGTGACACCGTTGACATTCGGGAGAAATGACTCTGCGACGATCGCAACGCGCACACCAGAAGGCTGACAGCCCCGGCTGTCCTAAAGGTTGCGAACAGGGATACGACACGCGAAGTCTGACGGCTACCTGACTACGGGTGGAGAATACGGGGATGCGCAACAAGCAGGTCACCATCGCGGTTCTGGTCGGCCTCGTCGTCGCGTTGGGCGGGTGCACCCGCGGTATCCCGGGAACGGCGATCGGTGATCTCAAACCCCCACTGGTGGAGGCGACGCAGGACTCGTTCGGCATCCGCGCCGGTCTCGAGGACGCTCCCGTCCAGCTGGAGATCTACACCGAGCCGCAGTGCACCCACTGCGCTGACCTGCAGCGCGATTTCGGGGATCAGTTCGCGTACTACATCGGAACGGGCCAGCTCGCGATCACCTACCGACCCATGACGTTCCTGGACACCCCGGCCACCGACGGGCATTCGGAGCGGGTCGCCAATGCGCTGTTCGTGGCGGCCACACCAGGCGGCGAGGGTGACGGCGCCGTCTCCACCACCGGTCGCGAGTTCCAGCGCTTCGTCGAACAACTGTGGGCGCATCAGCAGCCAGGCAGCAAGGGACCGTCGGACGACGAGATGGCCGATCTCGCGCGCCAGTCCGACGTTCCCGGCTTCCAGGTACACGAGATCGAGACGGGTGCGTCCGCGAAGAGCTCAGCCGACCTGGCCGACATGGAATCGACGAACTTCGAGTTCCTCTATGAGGTCGACCCGGTGAATGCAGGAACACCAACGGTTTTCGACCTCAATGCCGGCAAGAAGCTGGACATCTACGACAACGACTGGCTGTCCAAGGTCATGGAGTCCTGACGGTCCAGCCGACGCTGGACGAAGGCCAACAGGCTCAGTATCCCGGCTGCCGCCATCCAGCCCAACACCGCGATCGAGGCCGCGGGGATGATTGACAGCGACGCATTGCGGTGCTGTACGCGCACGAGATCGGGGTTCGCCCGGTCGTACTCGACGTAAATCCGCATGCCCGTGTCCAGTTCGGACGGGTAGAGAACACCGAGCTCCGGCCGGTAGGTGATGCGGTCCGGCGTGACGAACTCGATGGTCGAGCGGCGCGGACCCGCATCCAACACCTCCGCCGCAGCCACCCCCATGTTGCCCTCGATCTGACGATCATTGCGCCAGGCACCGAGCACCAGCAGGATCGACTGCAGGGTCACCAGACACGCGACGACGACGACGCCGATCCGCACACGGCGAGTTATCCGCTGCCGCCTCGTCTCACTGGGATCGCCATACATCTGCGGAATCAGGCTCTGCCGCAACGCCTTCAACCGTTTCAGCGCATCACCGGCGACCGCCCTCACAAGGCCGCCCTGATCGATGCGTGCAGCGCCCGTAGCGACGAGCGGTCGGCCTTCACCTCCAGAACGCGCATGCCGTCGAACGGTTCGCGGAGTACGTCACCGAGACCGTCCAGTTCCACCTGACGGCAATCCACGTGATACGCCCGGCAGAGCGCGCCGACGTCCACGTCGTGCGGAGTGCCGAAGATCCGCGAGGACACGTCGGAGAATCTCGGATCACCCTGTTCGAGAAGTTCGAAGATGCCGCCGCCGTTGTCGTTGGACACCACGATGGTGAGGTTCTTGGGGATCGGCTCGGTGGGTCCGATCAACAGGCCGGAGCTGTCGTGGACGAAGGTCAGGTCGCCGATCAGCGCGATCGTGCGGCCTCCCGTGGGGTCGTGGGCCAGCGCCGCGCCGATCGCCGTCGACACCGTGCCGTCGATGCCTGCCACGCCACGGTTTGAGCGCACCTGGATGCCCCGCGCGTCGAGTCCGACCAGCGCCGCGTCGCGCACGGGATTGGACGCGCCGAGGACCAGTTGATCACCCGGCCGCAGCCCGTCGGCGACCGTGGCCGCGACGTGTAGACCGGTCGTCAGCGGGTGCGCCTTCAACTGGGCGCGCACCGTCGCGACGGCGTGGGCATTCGCGTCGGTGCAGCGCTTCAGCCAGCCGGCGTCGGGCGTCCCGGTGGTTGCCGCCCGCGTGCCGGTCGCCTGGGAGTTGCCGGATACGTCCGGCCAGCGCGGGCCCGTGGTCAGGGCGAAGACGGGCAGGGACGAGTCGGCCAGCAGCGTCGACACCGGACGGTGCAGTGTCGGACGGCCCAGCATGATGACCTGGCGTGGCGTCAGCGACGGCAGCGCCAACGGGTGCAGCGGGTTGGCGGCGGGCGGAGCGGTCGGTTCCGCAACGGTGGGCAGCCCCGCCAGGTTGGGATGTACGCCCGCACCGTGCCCGGCGATGACGACGGTGTCGGGTGTCACGTCGATGTCCAGCGGCTCGTCGAACGTCACTGGCGGGGTGTAGGTCCACGGGCGCGCATCTGGCCTGCCGGCGGGAGCGTAGTCACCCGACTCATCCGGGTCGGGCACCAGCGGCTCCCGCAGCGGGATGTCGAACTGCACGGGCCCCGCATTGGCACTACGAGAACCCTTGGCGGCAACCAGAACTCGACACGTGGCCGAGCGCCACTGCGCATTCAGGGCATCCATCTTCTCGGTGGCGCCCTCGGCCAGTCCGAGGCTGATGGTCGCACGGACCTGCGTGCCGAAGTAGCCGAGCTGCTCCATCGTCTGATTGGCGCCGGTGCCCAGCAGGTCATAGGGCCGGTTGGCGCTGAGCACGACCAGCGGCACGCGGGCGTAGTTGGCTTCCACCACCGCGGGCCCGAGGTTGGCCACGGCCGTGCCCGACGTCATCGCCACGCACACGGGCGAACCCGCCGCCAAGGCCAACCCGATCGCGAGGAACCCGGCGGTGCGTTCGTCGATGCGCACGTGCAACCGGAGACGCCCTGCGCGGTCCGCGTCATGCAGCGCGAACGCGAGTGGAGCGTTGCGCGAACCCGGACAGAGGACGACGTCGCGGACGCCGCCGCGAATCAGTTCATCGACGACGATGCGAGCTTGTGTCGTCGATGGGTTCACCCCTATAGGTTGTCATACCCCCGCGCCGAAGAATTCGAGCACGGCGGCGTTGACGGCGTCCGGGCGCTCGATGAATCCGAGGTGCCCGGTGTCGGGTATCTCCAGGTAGCGGCCGTTCGGCAGGGCATCGGCGACTTCACGGCTCAGGTGCGGCGGCAGCACGACGTCGTCGGCAAACCCGATGACCAGCACCGGCGCCGTAATGTTCCGGTAAACAGGCAACCGGTTGCCCTCGGGCTTGATTCTCAACTGGCTGCGCAACCCCGGCGTCGGCTTCGTGGGCCACATCGTGAACAGTTCGATCCAGTCACGCACGGCGTTCTCGTCGTTGAGCGTCTTGGGTGAGAAGCTCTCCAGCAGCCGCGCCTTCGCGTCGTATTTGGCGGGCAGCTCGATACCGGTCTGGAGGAATTCGTATTCCGCGGTGTTGAAGAATTCTCGAGTGCGGTCCTCGCGGCCGCGAGTGGCCATCAGCACCGCCGCCGACACCAGATCGGGCCTGGCCAGCATCAGCTCCTGCGCAATGAACGAGCCCATCGACACCGAGACGACGCGGACCGGACCCGCATCGAGCTTCTCGATCAGTTTCGCCGTGTCGAACACCACCTGTTCAGTGGTGAAACCCTGGGCGTTCTCGGTCGCGCCGATACCGCGATTGTCGAACGTGATGACGCGATAGCCCGCCCGCCGGAAGGCGGGAACCTGATGCAGGTGCCACGTCCGGCCCGCTCCCCCGCGGCCGGCGATGAACAGGACGGGCTCCCCCGAGCCGCGGTCGTCGTAGGCCAGATTCACCCGGCCGACCCTACTTGGAGCGGCGGTCAGAAGGGTGGTGGGACGGAGTCGCCGGGGTTGGTGAGGGTGTCCTGGTATTCGACGTCGTCGTCACGGCGGGGTGCGGGTGTGGTTGGGGTGGTGCGTCGTTGGTGGTTGTGGTGGCGTTCGGAGGTGATGTTGGCGGTGCGGTGCGGTGCTGTGCTCGGGTGTGTTGGCGTCGGGGCATCATCGCGGTGCGGTCCCCACAGCGCGGGGTGGGGAGGTGGTGCACGGTGACCGGGCGGTGGGGGTGCACAGGGTGGGGAACAGGTAGGCGCTGCCCGGGGTGGGTGAGGTGGCGGTCCCTGGCCGGTGACGTCCAGATCAGGGTTCTATCGGGGAGTTGTTCGTCGCGCCAACCCCAGAACGTCTTGATCAGATGATGTTATCGACTACGCGAAAGACTGTTGCGTGTAAATGACTGTGACCAGCGGAGATCAGCCGCGAGCGACGCGCCGGGCTGACCGAGGTCACGTTGACGACTGCCTTGCCGATGAGCCTGCTCACTTCGTAAAAGCATGGGAAACATGGATCTTTCAGCTGCCGTCCGGTTGACGCCTGAATACGTCGACCCCGTCCTCGACCCCGGTGTCCACGACCTTGCCGGACACGTCGGTGACGGTCAGCGTCCAGAACAGCTTGACCGTTGCGAGGTCTCCGTCGACGAGCACCCTTCTGCGTACTGGCGAAGCCGCCAGGCTACTGGGCGTGTCCCGGCAACACATCGTCGATCTGTGCAATCAGGGGAAGCTGCCCTGTATCACCGTGGGAACCCACCGCAGAATTCCCGAGCGCGCCGTGACAGCCAAGATCGCATCCGCTACCGGGCGCGCTCCCCGCAACGACGGCCGGCAGCAGTCCCGATGGCTGCACGCCGCGCTGATCGGACACCTGATCAACGACCCGAACATGGTGATCAGCAAGGCCCATGCCAATCTGGCGCGCGGTAGGGCGACCGGTGCCATCGATGCTCACAGCGAGGCGTACGCCCGGGAATGGGAGGCAATCCTGGATGCGGGCGTAGGACGGATCATCGCGGTGCTCCTAGATCCGTGCGACCACGCCGCGACGCTGCGGTCGGCCACCCCGTTCGCCGGGGTGCTGACCCCCGACGAGGTTCGTGCGATCAAGAAGGCGTGGCGGGAAGTGCGCGACACGGCACTGACAGAGTGAAACGCCAGCAGCTCGCCCACCTCCTGCGGTCGGCATGCCAGATCGCCCACGACAAGGACGTGCTGGTTCTCGGATCGCAGGCGATCCTGGGCACATATGACGACGACGAACTCACCCCCGCCGTGAGGATGTCGATGGAAGCTGACATCGCCTTCCTCAATGATCCGGACCGGCGCAAAGCCGACGACGTTGAAGGCGCGATCGGCGAGATGTCCGCGTTCCACGAGACCAACCAGGTATGCGCCGAAGGGACACACATCGACACCGCTGAACTGCCCGCAGGGTGGCGGGACCGGCTGGTGAGCTGGAACGTCAGTCCAGCCAACCCGCCGACCCCCGGTTCGTCGAGCCGCACGATCTCGTCGTCAGCAAGCTCGCCGCCGGACGCGCAAAGGACTTCGTGTTCGCGGCAACCTTGCTCGACGCACGACTGGTCGGGCTCGACACCCTCCTCGTCCGTGCGGGACTGCTGCCCAGCAGCGGCACGAGGGTCACCGCCTGGCTTCAGACATACCAACGACGGTCCGGCGGTAATGAGCCTCTTGGGACGTAACACCCTCATGCCCGACTGCCGTCATCCTGCCGGAACGACCACGGAGTGTTGCTCCCGGCCTCGATCTGATCGACGCCGAGCTGCAACACCACATCGGGCGGGGACCCAACGTCTGGCAGGGCAGACCAAAGCGAGGCACCTCACATAGTCCAGACCAGACCCCACGTCCCCGATACCCCTGCTACCAGGGACTATCAGGGTTCATTCTCGCCGAACCGGCACAGGCACAGGCACGCGAGCTTAGTGACAAGTCGGTAATCTACCCGCTCTGTTCAGGTTGCGGCCCGCGCCCATCTGACCCCCAGCAGAGCCGAGGCGTGAGCGCGTTGGTCGTTGGCGCATTCGACCTCTGAAGTGCATACCGAACTGGTACCATCTATGAAGTGAGCACACAAATTGCGGTCCGCTTACCCGACGAGATCGTCGCTTTTATCGATGACGAAGTCCGGGGACAACATGCCCGCAGCCGTGCGGCTGTCGTGGTGCGGGCGCTGGAACGGGAACGTCGCCGTCGTCTCGCCGAACGCGACGCGGAGATTCTCGCGGCCAGCATGTCAGCGCCGAGTGATTTGGATGCGCTGGCTGGCCACTCTGCTCATACTGTCCTCGACATCGACTGATGCGACCTATCCACATCGCCCAGCTTGACAAGGCCCGACCCGTCCTGATTCTCACCCGCGAGGTCGTGCGTCCGCATCTCACCAACGTCACCGTCGCCCCGATCACGACAACGGTCCGAGGGCTGGCCACCGAAGTCCCGGTAGGCGTGGCGAACGGGCTGAATCAACCGTCTGTCGTCAGTTGCGACAACATCCAAACGATCCCGATGTCTGACATTGGTCGCCAAATCGGCTACCTTCTCGCGTCGCAAGAATCAGCCGTTGCGGACGCCATCGGCAACGCGTTTGACCTCGATTGGGTCGTGTCATAGTTCGGCATGGGCACCGCACTCAGGCCTCGGTCAAGGAGGAGTGCGAGGCGCTCGAAGTGCGGTGTGGCGGTCAGTCATGGGGCTCTCGATCTTGATCGGGCAGGGTGATTTCGCCCTCAGAGCGTGCCATCGTGGACGCCACGCCCTTGAACTCGGCGATCCGCCCAATTGATGTGGGCCACCTCAGATGCTGCAAACTAGACCCTGGGGCCTATCAGTGGCATTGACCAGCCATTTTGTTGAACGCCATGCATCAAACCGGCAAAGGCATTTCAGGGTTTGTGGCCTGGGTGGGTCCGCCGTCGCCGTGGGGGATGCTGTGGTCCACATCGCAGCGGGTGGCCGGGTGGCTGTAGCCCGGGAAGCGGCACGTCAGATCCCGGGCACGGAGAACCCCGAAACGGTCGTCGCGGAACTGCTCGACGCACTGGGGTGGATGCGCGGCGACGGCTCCCCGATCACAGCGCAGTCAGCGGCAGCAGCGGCATACGACGTCAAGGACACACTGCGCCGGCTGGGCTTGTTGCGGCGTACGGGATCTGGTCCAGACCGATGGGAGCAGCCGACCAGAAACGCGGTCGACTTTGCCCGTGCCGCGCTCACGGCGTGGCCGCCATAGACTCGCAGTCGACCCGCACTGCATTCAGAACGCACTGGACAGGGGTGTTTTCGGCAGAGCATTTGAGCTTGGTGACAAGTCGTCGCTGATCTGCCTGCCATTCCGCATAGCGTTATCAGCGAGCGGGGACGGTGTTCGGGCGACGATCGCAGGAATCGTTGGCGCGAGTGGTCAGGTCACCAGTTCGTATTCCACTTGCAGCAGCTCGTAGGTCCTGACTGCTCGCCGGTCGCGGGTCAACAGTGTCGCTCCAGCAGCCTTCGCCGTCGATCCGACCAGCGCGTCGTAGGTTGCGCCGCCGGTGACGTTGTGTGTAGCGAGGTGGTTGATCAACTCACGATACGGTCGCGCGTCCAGCGTGAGGTAGTCGGCGGATGTCACGTCGGCCAAATACGCCTGAACGACCGCAGCCGCCACGCGATGCGGTGGTGGTAGGCGCGTCAGGACAGAATAGGTCTCCACCGCCGTGTGTGCGACGAGATGAACGCCCCGATTGAGGGCACGCGCGGCGGATTGGTGCGCTTCGTGCCAGGTTGCGAATCCGGCAACAAGAACACTGGTGTCGGGGGCGATCACCGCCTCACACGGTCCAGCGTCTCGCGAACGATTTCATCGGTCAACGGGGGCAGCGGGCGGTCCGGCCGTGCAACGAGGACTGAGCCTTCCCGAACCAGTTCGACTTCGGTCGGCGCTGGTTCAATCTCGATTCGGCCATCGCGCTCCGTGATCTCCACCTGCTCGTTCCCCCGCAAGCCGAGGCGATCACGAATCCGCTTGGGGATCACCAAACGCCCTGCCGGATCGATGGTCGTTCTCATGGCATGAAATCTACCATTCCACAGCATCGCAGCGGCCGATGATGGCAAGCCGCGCAACACCGGTTCGAAACCGCATCGGCTCTCCGTGAAATCGATTTTCGCCCCACTCATCCGGGCGACCTCAGGTGTCTCAAGGAACACCCCACCCCGCTTCGGGGGGTGTGTCGGCCGGATGGATCAACGGGCGCAGCCGGGCCGCGCGGGCAACTCGGCGATCGGTTCCGGTGGGATGAGTCCTTCGAAGCCGATCATCGCCCCCGGCGCCACACCGGTGCCGTCGAGGGTGGATTGTTCGGCGATCACTTGGATGATCACCGCGCTGGCCGCGGTGCCGCCGGCCGGGCAATCCACCCGCACGCAGCGACAACCCAGGCGGTCCCCGCCGACGGCGAGCACCCCGAACGCGTCGGCGCGGCGTTCGGCGATCGACCGGGGATCAGCACCGCAGACGGTCTTCGCGAGGGCCGTCAACTTCTCGCTGACGGCGTGGGCGTCCGGGGCGAACAGGGTGGCGTTGATCGACCTCGGCCTGGACGTCGTCCTCGTCGATCAGCCCGGTCCGGAACACACACGTGCGGAAGGTCGCTTCGTCGATGTCCCCGGCGATCTTCTCGGATTGCGAGCGGCGCATGGCGAACAGCTCCCCGATCGCCGAGGGCCGCTCCCCGGCCGCGCACGCCTCGGAACACACCCGCTGCACCAACGACACCGGAACACCACCCGAATCGAACATGCATTCGACACTGAACCCACCGACAAAGTTCCGTTAGCGCGCAGCCGCCGATTCGTCACGCTTCTTGCCGCGTCCACGGGCAGTGCGAATCGCCTGACTCCACAGCACCAGCGTGGTGGCCTTCAACTGGGCGGGCTTCATCAGGTCCTTCGACATCATCGCCGCGGCAGTGGCCTTGGTGGCCATCGACGCCTTCGTGACGTGGCCGGAATCGAACGGGGGCTGCGGGTCGTATTCAATGGCCAGTTGGATGGCCTTGGCCTTGGCCTCGCCGGCGATCTGCCCTGCCAGCCACATCCCGAGGTCGATCCCCGCCGAGACGCCCGCACCCGTCACGATCTTTCCCTCGACCACGATCCGCTCGTCGCTGACCGGCGTCACGCCGAACGCCTTCAGCGTCGGCACGGCCATCCAGTGCGACGTGGCGCGCTTGCCCTCGAGCAGCCCGGCGGCAGCCAGGATGACCGACCCCGAGCACACCGATGCCGTCCACGTCGTGTTGCGATCGACCTTGCGCACCCACGCGAGCAACTTCTCGTCACGGGCATGCTCGAACGTCGTCATGCCGCCTGGCACGAGAAGGATGTCAGGAGAGGGGGTTTCGTCGAACGCGTGGGTGGCGCCGACGATGAGCGCACCCGAGTCGGCGGTGATCGGTCCAGGTTCGTGCCAGACGAAGCGCACCTCCGTGTCGGGTAGGTTCCGCAGCACCTCGTACGGACCGATGAAGTCAAGGGCGGTGAAGCCGGGGTATAGGACAATGGCGAGCTGCATCTTTCTCCTTTAGGCGAAGGTCTTGCGGTACTGGTCGGGCGAGATGCCCATCCGTCGAACGAAGTTGCGCCGCATCGTTTCTGCGGTACCGAAACCGCACCGGCCGGCGATGACGGTGACGGTGTCGTCGGTCTCCTCGAGTTGGCGTCTGGCCGCTTCGGTACGCACCCGTTCGACGTAGGACCCTGGCGCCTCGCCGACCTCGACGGTGAACACGCGGGTGAAGTGGCGTGGGCTCATGGCGGCGCGACGGGCGAGATCGGACACGCTGTGCATGCCGCCAGGTTCGCACTCGATGGATTCCTGGACCGAACGGATCGGTGCCCGTCTGGCCCGCGGCATCCACACCGGCGCGGCGAACTGCGTCTGACCGCCCGGTCTGCGCAAGTAGAGCACCAGATAGCGGGCCACGGTCTGCGCGACGTCGGTGCCGTAGTCGTCCTCGACGAGCGACAGTGCGAGGTCGATGCCCGCCGTGACGCCGGCTGCCGTCCACACCGTCGCCGAACTTCGGATGAAGATCGGTTCGGGATCGACGGTGACGAAGGGGAATTCAGTGGACAGCTGGGTCGCGAACGCCCAGTGCGTAGTGGCCCGGCAACCATCGAGGAGGCCGGCCTGCGCCGCCAGGAACGAACCTGTGCAGACGCTGACGACGCGTCGGGCGTTCGCGGACACTGCCTGGATCCACCGGATCAGGTCCTGATCGCGGCGGGCCGCATCGGTACCGATCCCGCCCGGCAGGACGACGGTGTCGACGGGCCGCAGCGGATCGGGCAGAGGTCTCGCGACGATCTCCAGACCCGTACCGGTGCTGACGGATTGCCCATCGGCGGCACAGATCATCACGTCGTATCCGTCGTCGGGGCGACCCTGCCCCGCGAGGTGCTGCGTCGCACCGGTGAACACATCGAACGGACCCACCAGGTCGAGGGCCTGCACGCCCTGAAACCCGACGAGCACCACCGATCGCTTCACCTCCTCAGTGTTGAGGAATGCATCGATGGCGTCTATGACATGGACCCCTCGGATTAGGACATGAGGGGGTAGCACGCCCTGACCCGCTCAATCCACCAGTCCCGACGGTCGGGCGCCGCGGCGAGCGTCGACAGTCGCGCCGGGTCGGGCACCACGGTCCCGACGCGCAGCCGTCCGTCCACCAGCAATATCGGCTCGGCGACGTCCTCGACGAAGAGACCACCCGTGCCGAGCCCGCAGGCGTGCCGCAGGTCGGGCAGACACGCCGCGGCCAGGAGACCCCTCGACATGCCGACGGCCGAATCGAGGGCGCTGGACACGACGATCGGGATGTCGATCTGGCGGGCGATGTCCAGCAGTCGTGCGACGCCGCCGAGCGGAGCCACCTTCACGACGGCGACATCGGCCGCGCGTGATCGCACCACGTGCAGTGGGTCTTCGGCCTTGCGGATGCTCTCGTCGACCGCCACCGGCACGTCGACGAGGCGCCGCAGCTCGGCCAACTCGGGGACGGTCGCGCAGGGTTGCTCCAGGTATTCCAGCGGGCCGGCCACCGTCATTGCCGCGCAGGCGGCCACCGCCTCGGCGACCGTCCAGCCACCGTTCGCGTCGACACGGACCACGGGCACCCGCTCCCGGACCGCGTTGACGCGGGCGACGTCGTCGACGAGGGACTGACCGCGCTCGGCCACCTTGACCTTGGCGGTGCCCGCGCCGGGGAATCGGGCCAGCACCTCGGGCACCCGAGACGCCGAAACGGCGGGGACGGTGGCGTTGATCGGAATCCACCCCCGCAGCGGCGTGGGCGGTTCGACGTAGGCCGCCTCGACACCCGACGCCAGCCAGTGGGCCGCCTCGTCGGGGCCATACTCGAGAAAGGCGCCGAACTCACCCCAGCCCGCAGGTCCGTCGATCAAGGCGACCTCGCGAACGTCGATGCCGCGGAAGCGAACCCGCATCGGTAACGCAACGACGTGAAGACGCTGCAGAAGATCGTCCAGAGCAGGCGTCATGCTGCCGTCATCCGGCGGCTTTCAGGATGGCCTCAGCGGTGCGCCGTCCGCTCACCAGCGCGCCCTGGATCGACGCGGTGTCGCGGTGGTCGCCACACACCCACATGCCGTCGGTGGTGCGGACCGGACGGCGCACGGACAGTGGCGCCGGTTGCTCCGGCAGCGCATGGGGTACCAGGTGTCGAGTGACCAACCTCCACCGCGTCCCGTCGCCACCGAGAATGTCGGCGGCGTGTGCGCGCGTGACGGATTCGTCCGGCGCCTGCCCGTCCTTCGCCATCAGCGCGGAAGCCGCAATGAGGTGCTGACCCGACGGTGCATAGGTCGGTGCGGCGGCACTGATCACGGCGGTGTTGAGCACCGGGCCAGGCGGATTCGACCGACCGTCGACCCATAGCATGGGAGGCCCGGGCGGCACCTCGTCGGCCGCCCACCAGTCGGTCACGACGCCGTGCATCGGCGGGACCACGACCCCTGCCAGCCGCGCGGCGTTCACCGGGTCCGTGGCGACGACGACGTGTTGCGCGCGGATGCCGTGCGTGCCATCGGATGCCCGCCAGCCCGATCCCTCCCGGGCTAGCTCAATGACGTCGTGCTGCAAGCTAATTACGTCATCGAGGACAGAGCCGAGCTGGCGTGGCAGCGCCTGCATGCCGTCGGCGGGCAGGGCGGGCACGCCAAGCGCGAACATGCGGACCAGTAAGAGGGCGAAGGCATTGGAGGTGACGCCGTCGTCTTCGAGGAGCACGCCCGCAAGGAATCGGTCCATCACGCGGCGGAGTTCACCGGAGACTCCCGCACGGTCCAGCGCCCGCCGGAGCGAGGTGTCGGCACGGCCCTCTGCCTTGAGTGCCCGGGGTCGCAGCGCGGCGGCGGCCCAGCGACCCACCGCAACGATGTCCTTGGGACCGAGCCCACCGCCCATCAACATCGCGGGTACCTTCGTCGGCGCGCGAAGGGGATGTACCCACACCGCGGAGTCGGTCTCGCGCCGCACCGCGACACCGGCAGCGAAGGACTGCAGCCGCAACGTCGACACGTCGGTGGCGTGCTTCAACTCGGGATAAGCGGGATTCAGCACCTGAAATCCACGGTCGCAGCGGAAGCCGTCGATCACGTCGGTGCGGACACGTCCGCCGATCACGTCGGAAGCCTCCCAGACGCGGACGTCGCGGCCCGCACTGCTCAGCAATCCGGCGCACCGCAGTCCCGCCAGTCCCGCTCCGATGATCAGGACTTCCGTATCGTCACACGTCATTGCACCCCATGGCTTTCAGTCGCCCAGTCATCGTCATCAGATACCCGCGCGCCCCGTAATAGTTCTGACTAACCCATGACAATTGCGCTCCCGGTGGGTAATGCGGCGTGACGAGAGCATGCTAGAAGAAGTCCGCGTCGCTTCGAAAAGGAGCACCCCATCGCTACCGAAGTGAGCCGCATCGCCGCGCAGGGTGATGCGATTGATTCGCGGTATCACCCGTCTGCGGCGGTGCGTCGGCAGATGAACAAGGTGTTCCCCACGCATTGGTCGTTTCTGCTGGGTGAGATCGCGTTGTACAGCTTCATCGTGTTGCTGCTCACCGGGGTG
>JBBRTH010000034.1:0-61136 GCA_038244615.1 Mycobacteriales bacterium
CCGCCACCAAGCCCGGCGAGTAAGACCTTCCCGCTGGACGTCGCGTGAGCCGGGCAACTCTGTCCGACCCAGGTGCGCAGTGCGATCCCGGCGGGGCCGATGGCCTCGGCGACGTTCACGATCCGATCGCCATCGAGGACCGCCAGGTTCGTGGTCTCACCGGACTCGAGAGCGAGCGCGTCGCACGCGGCCTGACTCTGCTTCACCAGGTCCAGTTGGGCGCTGGTGGATCGCGCCAGCCTGGCGACGGCAAAGCCCAGTCGGTACTTGCCCCGATCGGAGAGCTGCTCGACGTAGCCCCTGGCCTCCAACACCGAAATAAGCCGGGAAACGGTCGATTTGTGCACGCCGAGTTCGGCGGCGATCTCGGTGACGCCGGCTTGGCCGAGCGTCGCAAGAATCTCCAGCACCACGAGGGCGCGGTCCACCGATTGGACGGTGCCGGACCGCGCCCCGTCCTCCGTCGTCCCCTTGCTCTGCGCCGTTGCCATCGAAAACGACCCTATACGGCCGGAATTCCGAAGTTGCCGACACGTCTTTGGACGGCGGCGATCTCGCGGAGGCCGTCGTTGAGCAGGCTCCGGTTCAGCGGCGACAGCTCCGACATCGTGATGACGTCGCCGGGACTCTGGCCTACCGACAGTTGCTCGACCTGGTGGGTCATCCGGAGTCGCTGCAGCATGACGAAGACCTCGCCGAGGGTGTCTGCATCGCGCTCGGTAAGGGCCCCGCTGGCCGCCGCTACCGAGAGCCGCGCGGGTGTCGACGCCGTGGCGACGTCACCGGCGAGTCCGCCCCACCTCGCCAGGTTCACGATCGGCGTCACGGCGTGGCTCTTCAGGTCGAACGTGCCACCGCGACGGGAGAGCACGTCGCGCAGCGAACGGGTGCGAACCCGTCCGGACAGTGCGTCGAGCAGTTGCAGCCGCAATGCGTTCGGATGCTCGGCACGCATTCTGCGGTACGCCGCCGGAACGGCGTGCAGCGCGGCGTCACCCCAGACCACTCTGCCGTCCAGCAGCAGCGAGGACAGGATCAGCCCCTTGTTGATCAGCGGATCGTCGAGCCAGCCCTTCGCCGCCGCCGCCCAATCGCTTTGGGAGCGTGCGAAGTTCGGACTGGCGGCGATGGCGCCGTTGCTGTCCGACGGCAACCCGCAGCCGTCGAGGATGGCATGGGTGCGCCGGGCGATCGCTCGCAGCTGACCGCTGGCCGGCGACAGGTCATCGCGCCACGACAGCGCACTGTCGACGTCGGATGACGGCATGGCCTCGCGTCGGGCGATGCTACCGAGGGTGAGCCATGCGAACCCCGACGTCGGCGTGGCCGCGTCCGCGGGCGCGTCGGAGGCCTCCGCGAGTGCGAGTTCGAGTGCCCGCCGGACGACGCTGTCGATCACGATGGAGAGGATGCCGCTCGTCGCCGACGCCTTGGTGCCGCTGCGGAACAGCGCGCTGGCGATGTGCGTGACGTCCTGTGCGGCGGCCTGCAGTTCCGCAACATCGGCGGCCAGTCCGATGGACCGCCGAAGCATGAAACTTTGTCTGGCCGACGCGGCGAGAAGGTCGGCGTCTTCGAGGACGCCGATGACCTCGCCGCGCGTCGAGGTCACGGGCATGTGCCGAAGACCGCTTTCGAGCATGTGCATCAACACGGTCTCCGCCGTGAGGTCTGCGGTGACTCGCCTCGCGGGAGCGCTCATAACCCGGGTGATCGGCACGCTCACCGAGAGCCCCGCGGCGACGACGCGCGTCCGCAGATCGCGGTCGGTGAAGATGCCGTACTCGCCGTCCGGCAGCGAGATCAAGGCGTAGGACACGTGGTGCTCGGTCATTCGGACGACGGCGTCGCGCACCGAGACGTCCGGTCCCACGAGGAGCGGGTCGCCGCGGACGAGTTCGCCCACCGGCCTGCTGTCGGCGACCGGAACCAGCGCCAGCCGGTTTCCGGGCGAGATGCTCCACGCCGACGAGGCGAGGAACGCCAGACCGGCGGGTTTGGCGAACTGCGCGCGGACCTGGTCCCCCGGCAACCGGATCAATGTGCTCGACTCGGTGGCCCGCGCGACGAACTCCATTCCGCCGCCGGTGAGCAGCGGCGTGTAGCCGAAGATGCCGCCGGGATCGATGGTGTCGATCGCCGAACCGTCGGCGGCCTGCAGCGTCACGTGGCCCGTGCAGACCATCCAGACGTCGTCGGGCACGTGCGCCGAATAGTCCGCGATCACCGCATCGGTGGCGAACGCGACCAACGCCGACCCGCCGGCGAGCTCGTCGAGCTCACCGAGCGACATCGCCTGGAACGGGGTGTGCTCGCCGAGGAACTGGCTCAGGTTCCCCGGATCAGGTCCGCACACTTCTCGGCCATGGTCATCACGGTGATGTTCGGGTTCACCGCAGGCAGCTTGGGCATCGCCGAAGCGTCGACTACCCGCAACCGGGACACGCCCTTGACCCGCAACTCCGGGTCGAGGACCGCCATCGGATCCGTCACCGACCCCATCCGCGCAGTGGCTGCCGGGTGGTAGACGGTGTTGTGAGTCTTGTGGACGTAGTCGAGTAGCTCGTCGTCGGTGGTCGCCTCCGGACCCGGTGCCAGCTCCCTGGCGATCCACTCCTTCAGGGGTGCCTGCTCGGCGATCTTGCGCGCCAGCCGAATCCCGGTGAGCATGATCCGCTCGTCGTAGCCCTCGGGATCGGTGAAGTAACGAGGATCGACCTTCGGCCGGTCCCGGTAGTCCAGGCTGCGTAGCCGAACCGTTCCCCGCGACCGGCCCTGAGTCACGTTGGGCGTCAGGCAGAATCCGTTGTCGGTGGTCGGGTAGCCGCGTCGCAACGTATTCATGTCGAACGGCACGCTGCCGTAGTGCATCATCAGGTCGGGTTGGGCGGTTCCTTCGTCGACCGTGGTGAAAAGACCGATCTCCCACCATTGCGTGGAGGTGGTCACCATCGGCTTGACGGCCTCCCAGAAGACCAGCCCCTCGACGTGGTCGTCGAGATTCGACCCCACTCCCGGCGAGTCGATCCGGACCGGTATCCCGATCTCCCTGAGGTGCTCGGCAGGCCCGATTCCCGAGAGCATCAACAACTTCGGGGTGTCGATGGAGCCGGCGGTGAGGATGACCTCGCGGCGGGCCGACACCGTGTCGTAACCCGTGAGATCCGGCCGTTGATAGCGCACGCCCGCCGCGGTGGGGCGAGCGGAGCGACGGGAGGGATCA
Organism: Mycobacteriales bacterium; assembly: GCA_038244615.1. GTDB lineage: Bacteria > Actinomycetota > Actinomycetes > Mycobacteriales > Mycobacteriaceae > Mycobacterium. The sequence goes on from JBBRTH010000034.1 coordinate 3,224, forward strand.
TCGCTGCCCTCGTCGAAGAGGATCTCCGAGACCCAGCAGTTGGTGCGGACCTCGAGGTTCTTGCGAGAGTCCAGGATTGGATGCAGATACGCATGCGAGGTCGACATGCGGTTGCCGTCCTCCCCGACGTTGATCTGGAACCATCCTGCACCGTTGTGCACGGTCTCACCGCGGTTGAACCCCACCGTCGGCAGACCGGCCAACGCCGCCGCCTCCAACACCGCGGCGCCACAGGGATCGTTCGGCGGTACGTCCTGCAGGCGGACCGGACCGTCGTGTCCGTGGTCTCCCGGTGCGTCGTTGGTCTCCAAACGCTTGACCAGCGGCAAGATTTCGGCTGCACTCCATCCGGTGGCGCCCATCTCGACCCACTCGTCGAGGCACTCAGCGGGCGGCCAGAAGGCGATGCACGAGTTGTGCGACGAACAGCCCCCGAGCACCTTCGCGCGGGCATGCCGCATGAAGCTGTTGCCCTTCTCCTGCGGTTCGACCGGGTAGTCCCAGTCATAGCCGGAGTCCAGCAGGTGCATCCACTCCGACAGCGGAAGGATGTTGGAGTCGCCGACGTCCGACGGTCCTGCCTCGACCAGGCACACCGTCACGCCGGGGTCCTCGGACAGCCGGGCGGCCAGCACACAGCCGGCCGTCCCCCCGCCCGCGATCACGTAGTCGAATTCGGTATCAGGCATCGGATTTGGCGACCGCCGCGTGTGATTCCAGGGTGCCAATGTGGTGACGACCCTTGAGGCCGTACCACAGCAGGCCGGAGCCGAGAATCACGCCGATGTAGACGAACGCCCCCCAGGTGTTGTACCAGGGTGCGCCGTACACGGCCTCGCGAGGCCACGCCAGGTTCACGGCCATGCCCACGCCCCACACCACCGCAACGATGTTCACGATCATGCCCCACTTTCCCATCGTGAAGTAGCCACCCTCTTCGAGATCCTTTGGCGGCCATTCACCTTGGAAGCGCTTCTTCAGCATCGGGCCGGTGACCATCAGGTAGGCCAGGTAGATCATGATGATGGCGATCGAGGTGAGCACGGTGAAGATCTTCGGCTGGCCCACGTTGATCACCAGAATCAGGAGCGCGATTGCGCCGATGACGATCGCCGGGATGATCGGGGTCTGAGTCTTGGGGTTGACCCGGGCGAGCTTCTCGCCGAAGGGCAACGCGTTGTCACGCGCCATGGCGAACATCAGCCGGATTGCCGCGGTGTGCACGGCCAGTGAGCACACGGTGACCGCGACGACGATGCAGACGATGAAGATCTTGCCCAGCGGGCCCCACATCACCTGTTCGACGATGTACTGCAAGCCGCCACTACTCTCGCCGATCTTCGGGTCGTTGAGGTCTGGGGCCGACATGACGGCGAACACCAGGATGGCGCCACCGATCACGAAGGACGCCAGGATGGCCCGCAGGATCGCCTTCGGTGCGGTGCGCCTCGGCTCCACGGTTTCCTCACCGAGCGAGCTTGCCGTGTCGAACCCGTACATCACGTAACCCGAAGCGAGCGAGGCGATCAGGAACGCGCCCAGCCACCCGCCGCTCTCTCCCGCGCCGTAGCCGTTGGTCGAGAAGAACACCGAGGGTCCCCGCGTCGTGCTGGCCGCCAGGATGATGGCGATCAGGACCGCGGCGATCAGCTCGATGAACACGCCAGCGCTGTTGATCATCGACATCAGCTTGACGCCGAGTGCGTTGATCACCGTGGTGAAAACGATCATGATCGCGCCGAGGATGACGGCGTTGACGGCGAAGTCGGTTGCGCCGGTGCCGTCACCGACGATCTGAAATCCGCTCCATAATCGGGGCAGGTTCAGCTGCAAGGCCAGCACCACCGCGGACAGGGTGACGATCGACGCGGTGAGCATCAGCCAGCCCGATGACCACCCCACGATCCTGCTGCCCAGCTTCTTCGACCAGTTGTAGACCGCCCCGGCGACGGGGTACTTCGCGGCGAGCTCCATGAAGCAGAGCGCGACGGCCATCTGCCCGACGAACACGAGGGGCCACGACCACAGATAGGCGGGACCCGCCGTACCGAAGCCGAAGTAGAAAAGCTGGAAGGTGCCGGTCAGGATCGAGATGTAGCTGACCCCGGCCGCGAAGCTGGCGAACTTGCCGATGCTGCGGTCGAGCGATTCCTTGTAACCGAAGTCGTCGAGGCCGCCGCTGTCGGTGCCCGACGAACCTGTTTCAACCGTCATGAAGGGGTCCTCTCGTCAAGTGCTTGCCGCGGCAGGTCATTCACCTGTGAACCAGCCTGCGGGTTTCGGCGCGGTGTTGTGCCAGATGTGCTTGAGCTCTTGGTATTCAGCGAGTCCCGTGGGGCCGAGCTCGCGACCGTTACCAGACTTCCCGAATCCGCCCCACTCCGCTGCCGCGGTGTAGTAACCGAAGTCGTTCAGCCACACCGTGCCGTGCCTCAACGCGCGCACCACACGTTCGCCCCGCGCCGAATCGGACGTACGAACGCCCGCCGCGAGACCGTACTCCGTGTCATTCCCGAGACCGATCGCCTCGGCTTCCTCCGTGAATCGCTCCACGGTCAGGATCGGCCCGAAGGTCTCCTCGCGGACGATCCCCATCGATCGGTCACACCGATCGAAGATTGTCGGCAGGTAGAAACTGCCCTTCTCGAGCTCGGCGCCGGCAGGCCGTGAACCACCGGTGACGAGCTTGGCCCCCTCCGAGATCGCCGACGCCACATGCGCTTCCACCTTGGCGCGATGCTGTTCCGACACCAGTGGTCCGGTCTCACTCGCCGGATCCATGCCGTCACCCATCCGGATCTTCTCGGCGCGGGTGACAAGTTCGGCGACGAAGTCGTCGGCGATCGACTCCTCGACGATCAGCCGGGTACCCGCCGAGCAGACCTGACCGGAATGCAGGAACACCCCGGTCAGCACCTGGTCGACTGCGCTGTCCCAGTCGGCACCCACTCCGATGTCGGCGAAGACGATGTGCGGGTTCTTGCCACCGAGTTCGACCGCGACCTTGGTGACGTGCTCGGCAGCGACCTTCGCGATGGTCCGACCCGTGGCCAGTCCCCCGGTGAACGAGATGAAGTCGACCTCGGGATTGTCGGTCAGGGCCGCACCGAGTGCAGCGCCGCTGCCCTGGACGAGGTTCACCACGCCGCCGGGCACGCCCGCCTCTTCGAGCAGGTGCACGAAGGCGATGGTGGACAACGGCGTGACCTCACTGGGCTTCGCGACCATCGTGCAACCCGCGCCGAGGGCGGGTGCGATCTTCCACGACATCTGCAGCAGCGGATAGTTCCACGGTGCGATGAGTACGCACACGCCGATGGGCTCGCGCACCACGCGGCTGATGACGGTGGGGTTGCCGACGTCGATCACCCGGTCGGTTTCGACTCCGACCAGCTTGGCGTAGTAACGGAACACCGACGTCACGTCATCGATGTCGATCCTGCTCTCCACCAGGGTCTTTCCGGTGTCGCGCGTCTCCAGCAGTGCCAACGACTCCTTGTCGCGCTGCAGCAGGTCGGCTATCCGATCGAGAAGAGCCGACCGCTCGGCCGCGGGCGTCGCCGACCAGGCTCCGTCGTCGAACGCCGCTCGGGCAGCGCGGACGGCGTCGCGGGCGTCGGCGTCGGTCGCCTCGTCGACGACAGCAGCCACACTCCCATCGGCCGGGTTGATGGACTCTCGCCTCCCGCCGTCGGACGCGTAACGCCACTGCCCACCGACGTAGAGATCGGGTTCACCGTTCACGTCTCACCTCGTGTCGCCAGAACAGATAACAGATGTCGCCGCCGGCGCGGCTCCGCCGGGCTGAGACCGCACGCCGATGTCGCCGCCGGGGCGGCTCCGTGCGCCGACTCGGGACACTACCCACTCGTGGAACTCCGCGATGTGGTGTTCGGAAGGAACGAGTACCCCACCGCCGCGGTAGGCCCGCGACGACATCGCGGGCTGAGTCCGCTCACACGCCTCGAAGTCCTGCTCGTTGACCCGGTGGAACAACTCGACCGAGCGGGACACGTCGCGGCCCTGCTCTATGACGTCGGGGGTATACAGCCAGTCGCATTCGACGATGGTGCGGTCCGGCGCCATCGGGTACATCCGGTGGAAGATGATGTGATCGGGCACCAGGTTGATGAACACCGTCGGCTTGACCGTGATGGCGTAGTAGCGGCGGTCCTGCTCCTCGGTGACGCCAGGAAGGGTGTCGAATCCGGCGCTGCCGTCGATCGTGAAACCTGATACGTCGGAACCGAACTCGGCGCCGTGGCCGACGTAGTACTGCGCAGCCAGGCCCCTGGCGAACTCGGGAAGAACCTCGGTGAGCTCGGGGTGGATGGTGGCGCAGTGGTAGCACTCCATGAAGTTCTCGACGATGAGCTTCCAGTTGGCGGCCACGTCGTAGACCACCCGGCGACCGACAGTCAGGTTCTCGATGCCGTAGTGATCGATGGCGGCGGGATCGCCGAGTCGCCCGGTGACCTCGCCAACCACCTCGTCGACGAAGGACGGCGGCTCGTCGGCCAGACAGACCCAGGCATATCCGAGCCACTCCGTCAGCGCGACCGGCACCAGGCCGTACTTGTAGCGGTCGATGCCCTCTCCGGACGCCTCCTTCAGCGACGCCAGGTTCGGCGCCGCGACCAGTTTGCCGTCGAGCGCGTACGTCCAAGCGTGGTACGGGCACTGCAGGTTTCGCTTCACCTGGCCCTCGGGCTCGGTGCAGAGCGCAGCCCCACGGTGGCGGCACACGTTGAGAAACGCCCGCAGCGCCCCGTCGCGGCCGCGGACCACCAGCACGCTCTCACGGCCGATCTGCACGTTCTTGAACTGGCCGGGATTGGCCAATTCGCCGGAACGCGCAGCACAGAACCACATGTTCTCGAAGATCTCGTCCTGCTCTGCGGCGAATACCGTTTGGCTGGTGTAGAAGTCGCCGCCGAGCGTGGGCAGAAGTGCGGGTGCTTCGGTGGCCGGTGGGCGAAGCAGGGGCGGGAAGGAGCCGGTCACAGGGTCACCAGCCTTCGTGGGTCGAAGAGATCGATGGGGTGGTCCGTCGTACCGGTCATCGCCAGGTCGGCGAGGATCTCGCCGACCACCGGGACGAACTTGAAGCCGTGACCCGAGAAACCGCAAGCCACGGTCACATTCGCGCAGTCGGGGTGGCGTGCGATGACGAAGTGCTCATCGGGTGTGTTGGAGTACATACAGGTGGCGGAATGCACGCACGGGCCGTCCAGGGCGGGCAGCAGCTCGCTCACCCGATCGCGCATCTCGGCGATCTCCTGGGGATGCACCACGCGGTCGATCGTCTCCGGCGTGCAGACGATGCCCTTGCGGAAGAACGCAACCTTGACGCCGCCTGCGGGACCGTCGATCGCCGGGAAACCGTAGACCTGCATCCCCGCGGCGTTCTCGTCGATGAAGATCGGCTGATTCTCGAACGACGCCGTTCCACCGATGGGGTCGAGCCAGTACAGCACCTGACGTTCGATCGTGATCGGGATGTCGAACTCGGCGAGCAGCTGCGGCGCCCAGGCGCCGGGACAGATCACCACCTGGTCCGCCGTGTAGCTGCCGCGATCCGTCGTGACCCGCACACCACCGGCGGTCTCCGTCCACTCGCGGACCTGCTCGCCGAAGTTCAGGGTGGCACCCCCGCGGATCGCCAGGTCGATGTGCGCCTGCACCGTCATCTCCGGTCGCGCGAACCCTGCCATGGCCTCGTAGACAGCGATGTCACCCTGCTGGAGCGTGAAGTTCGGGAACCGTGAGCTGACCTCGGCCGCGTCGAGCACGTCGTGCGGCAACGACCATTCCTCGGCAGCGCGACGGCTTCCGGACACGGTCAGACAGTCGGGTGGTCCGCTGAAGAGGCCACCGGTCACCCGGTACACCTCCCGACCGGAGTCCTTGGCGAGCTTCTCCCACAGTTCGTAGGCCCGCAGTAGCAGCGGAACGTAGGCGGGATCCTCGAAGTAGGACTGCCGGATGATGCGGGAGCCGCCGTGGCTGGACCCCTTGTCGTGCGCGGGTGTGAACTTCTCCAGTCCCAGCACCCGCTGACCACGGCTGGCCAGATGGTAGGCCGCCGCGCTGCCCATGCCGCCGAGTCCGACGACTATGACGTCGTACGTCGTGTCACTCATCGGTACCTTCTGCTCTTCGTCGATGGCTCTTCGCGCAGGCGCCCATCGCAGCCCAACCGGGTCATCGCCTGATGAACTTCATCTCGGGGTCCACCACGGGCTCCTCGTGAACCGTGGCGCCATAGCGGCTGCCGCGGTAATCGACGGCGACGACGTCTCCCGGCACCGTGGCCGCGGGCAGCCACGCATACGCGATGCAGTGCCCGACCGTGGCCGAGTAGGCGGCGCTGGTCACGTACCCGGCGGACTCGCCGCCGGTATCCCCGTCGTCGACGAGGAACACCGGCTCCTTGCCCAGCACCACGGCCGTTGGATCGTGGAAGACCATGCTGCGCAATGTCTTCTGCGGCGGTGACGCCTGCTCGAGAGCGGCCTTGCCGACGAAGTCGTCCTTGGCCATCCGGACGGCGAAGTCCAGGCCTGCCGCAGTCGGCAGATGCTCGGCCGTCATGTCGGTCCCCCAGGAGCGGTAGGCCTTCTCGATCCGCAAGCTGTTGAACGCGATCCGGCCGGCGGCGATCACGTCGTGGTCCTGACCGGCGGACCACAACAGGTCCCACAGCGCCGCACCGTATGCCGCGTCGGCGTAGATCTCCCAGCCGAGCTCACCGACGTAGGAAACCCGCATCATGGTCACCGGGATCGACCCCAGATGGGTGCGCAGGGCGCGGAAGTACTTGAACCCCTCGTGCGACAGGTCATCAGAACACAGGGGCACGATCATCTCGCGTGCCGCGGGTCCCCACACGCCGACGCAGCACGTCGCGCCGGTGATGTCGCGGACCGTCACGCTACCGTCGTCGGGCAGGTGGCGCGTAATCCAGTCGAAGTCCATCGGTCCGTTGGCGCCGACCTGGAAGCAGTCGGCAGCCAGGCGAGCGACGGTGAGATCACTTCGTACGCCGCCTGTTTCGTCGAGCATCATCGTGTAGGTGACCGAGCCAACGCTCTTGTCGACGTTGTTGGTGGTGAGCCGCTGAAGCAGCGCCACCGCGCCACCGCCTGCGACCTCATACCGGGTGAGCGGCGTCATGTCGTACATCGCGACGCGTTGACGGGTCCAGCGCGCTTCCGCGATCGAGATCGGTGACCAGAACTTCGCCGACCATTCGTCGCGCTCCGGGAAGGCCAGGCCTTCGTCGCCGAGCCGTTGCGCCAGTGCGGCATTCCTCTCATACCAGGCCGGTCGTTCCCAGCCGCCGCCCTCGAAGAAGAACGCACCGAGCTCTTGTTGCCGATTGTAGAAGGGACTTGTGCGAAGGCCACGCAACGCCTCGCGGTACTGGTGCGGGTGAACGATGTCGTAAACCTCGACGAACGCCTGCGAGCTGGTCGTCAGGATGAACTCGTCGGCGCGGGCAACGTCTTCGAACCGATACAGGTCGCATTCGTGGACCTCGGTGGACGGGGTGCCGTCGATGATCCACTCCGCGGTGGCCTTCGCGACGCCCGCCGAGTGCGTGACCCAGACCGCCTCGGCAACCCAGAAGCCGCTCAGTTCGCGATGCTCGCCCATGATCGAGAAGCCGTCGGGCGTGAACGAGAAGATGCCGTTGAAGCCCTGCTCGATCTTCGAATCAGTCAGGACGGGAAGCAGTTTCAAGGACTCACGCCAGGCAGGGGCGAAGTCCTCGTCGGTGAAGGGCAGCATCGACGGCATCTGCTCGCCTGCGGTGTCGGCGGCCAGGGTCGACATGTCGACGGGCATCGGATCGTGTCCGTAGTAGCCGATGCCGATGCGGTCGACGTGTTCGCGGAAGTACAGGTCCTGGTCCTGATGCCGCAGGATGGGCAGCCCCGCCTCGGACGCCTCGGTGTTACGGCCGACGAGCAGCTCGATCCTTCCAGTGGTCGCATACTGATGCGCCATCGGCACCAGCGGTACGACGAGACCGACCTGCTTGGCCAACTGGGCGCCCCAGAAGCCGGCGCAACACACTACGACGTCTGCGGCGATGACCCCGTCGGCGGTCTGGACGCCGGTCACCTTGCTGCCGTCGTCGACGATGCCGAGCACCTCGGTGTGCGGCACGAACTTCGCTCCGCGGGCGATCGCCGCCTGCGCCTGCGCCTCGACGGCGCGGACCGCCTTCACCACACCGTCGGCGGGGGTGTGGAAGCCGCCGAGGATGCGATCGGCGTCCAGCAGCGGATGCAGCTCGGCGCACTGCCCTGCAGTCAGCAGTTCGCCTGCGATGCCCCACGATTGGGCCCAGCCGGCCTTGCGGTGCAGGTCTGCCCAGCGCTCCGGCGTCGAGGCGACCTCGAGGCCGCCGGTCGGGTTGAACGCCCAGCCGTCGGGGTGACGGAGACCGCTGAACTTCTCGACGGTGTACTTCGCGAACTCCGACATGGTCTTCGACGGATTGGTCTGGAACACCAGACCGGGGGCATGCGACGTCGACCCACCGGTTGCGAACAACGGGCCGCGGTCGAGCACGGTGACATCTGTCCAACCTCGGGCGGTGAGCTCGTCGGCCAACGAACTGCCAACGATTCCCGCGCCGATGACGACGACCTTGGGGGCTCCCACGAGATCCTCCGACTGTTGCAGTGTGCGCAACGAACGTGCAATACGCAACACATGATTCTCCCGCGCGCGTAACACGTCAACACGAAGATGCGAATCGGGCACGAAGACGTTCGCCGAGCGATCGTTGGCGCGCCGAAACCGCGACGGAGAGGGCGCGGTTAGCGGGCTTGTCGGAGCTTGCCGCGGGTGTCGTTCTGGTTGCGCTCGAACACCAGGCGCAAACCCTCGAGCGTCAGGTGCGGGTCATGGTGCGCAACGGTGAGCAGATCCGGCAACAACAGCGGGGCCGTGTGGCCAGTGGCCACGACGGCGACGTCGTCGCCTCCGAAACCGTCGACGTCCCGGCGGACCCGGCTGACCAGACCGTCGACCAGGCCTGCGAAGCCGAATACCGTGCCGGCCTGCATGCACTCCACGGTGTTCTTGCCGACCACCGAGCGCGGACGTGTCAACTCCACGCGGCGCAGTGCCGCCGAACGCGCGGCCGCCGCATCAGAGGACACCTGAATGCCAGGCGCGATCGCCCCACCCAGGAACTCGCCCTTCGCCGACACCACATCGACGCAGATGGACGAACCGAAGTCGACGACGATCGCCGCGCCGGCGTACTTCTGATGGGCGGCCAGGCAATTGACGATCCGGTCAGCGCCGACCTCCTTCGGATTGTCGACGAGCAACGGAATGCCCGTCCGAACCCCGGGCTCGATCAGAACGTGAGGCACCGACGACCAGTACTGGTCGAGCATGACGCGGATCTCGTGCAGCACCGAGGGCACGGTCGACAAGCCGGTCGCCCCAGTGAGCCGCTCAGCGTCGTCACCGATCAGGCCGTCGATGGTCAGGGCCAGTTCGTCGGCGGTGACTTCTGCCTCGGTGCGAATCCGCCAGTGGTGCAAAACTTTTGCATGGTCCCCGGAACCAGAGATCAACCCGACGACGGTGTGGGTGTTGCGAACGTCTATCGCGAGCAGCACGGCGTCAGTTCCTCCAGGGCAGTTCGTGGCTCTGGCCGGAGTCGACGCGGGAATGCCCGTCGATGCCGGCCGTGGCGCCGACGTCGATCGCGATGTTGTCCAGCAGCCGGATCTGCCCGAGTCGCGCGGCGACCAGCAGGCGGGCGGCGCCCTCGGCGGGTGCCGGGCCCAACCACGGGTTACGAACCTCGAGGTAGTCGACGTCGATGGCGGGCACCTCGTCGAGCACCGCGCGGGCGGCGTCCAATGCCTCCGACGCACCGTGAGACGCGGCATACATGCCGGCGAGGAGGGCCGCCGACAGTGCGCCCGCCTGCTCGCGGTCCACCTCGTCGAGGTAGCGGTTGCGCGAAGACATCGCGAGGCCGTCGGCTTCGCGCACGATCGGCACGCCCACGATCTGCACGCCGAGATACAGATCGTCGGACATCTGGCGCACCAGGACCAGTTGCTGGTAGTCCTTCTCGCCGAAGTACGCCCGGTCGGGTCGAACGATCTGCAGCAGCTTCAACACGACGGTCAGCATCCCCGCGAAGTGCGTTGGCCGGAAACCGCCTTCGAGCTCCGCGCCGAGCGGACCCGGGCTTACCGTCGTCCGCTGGCCGTGCGGGTACATCTCCGCCGCCGTGGGCGTGAACACGATCTCGACGCCCTCGCGTTGCAGCATTGCCAGGTCGTCGTCGAGGGTTCGGGGATAGGCATCGAGGTCCTCACCGGCACCGAACTGCAGCGGGTTGACGAAGATCGACACGACGACGACCGCACCGGGTACCCGTTTGGCGGTGCGCACCAGGGCCAGGTGACCGTCGTGCAGGGCGCCCATCGTCGGCACCAACACGATGCGCCGCCCGGTGGTCCGAAGCGCACGGGACACGTCGGAGGCGTCCCGGGTCTTGGTGTAGACGTTGAGCTCAGCTGCGGTGAATGCGGACGGTTTCCGGACGGTCACGCACGACTCCCTTCGTTCGGTGGACCGGTGAGCGCGGCGAACACGTCAGCCGAGGCGTGCGCCCGCTGCGCCGTGCGCAAGGAATTGGCCCGGTATGCCTGTGCGAGTTCGGGATCCACGTCGGCGAGCGCACGAAGGTGAGCGGTCACAGCGGCGGCATCTCCCCGGGCGACGGCGCCGGTGAGGGCGGACTGACCGCGTTGCAGGGCATTCTCCAGTGACGCCCGCGCCAGCGGCGCGAGCACCCGTTCGGCGATCCCGCCGGGGGCGTCGCCGACGACCTCCTGGCCGAGGAGCTCCTGGCCGCGAAGCGCCGCACGCAAGGCCTCAACGGCATCGAGCAGCACGGTGATGACGTGGTTGCCGCCGTGGGCGAGCGCGGCGTGGTAGAGCGGGCGGGCATCTTCGCGAACTCCGAACGGTTCACCACCGATCTCCAGGACCAGCGACTGGGCCACCGCATGACCGACGTCGTCGGCGGCGGTGATGCCGAAGCACGCACCGGAGAGTCGAACGACGTCCTCGTCGGAACCGGTGAACGTCATCGCCGGGTGAATCGCCAGCGGGATGCAGCCGAGCTCGGTCAGCGGAGCGAGCAGGCCAATCCCGTTGGCTCCGGATGTGTGCACGACGATGGTGCCCGGTCGCACCGATCCCGTGGCGGCGAGCCCCGCGACGAGGCCGACCAGTTCGGCATCGGGGATCGCCAGGATCAGCAGCTCGGCCTGTGCCGCCACGTCCTGGACGGGCAGCACCTGGGTGTCGGGCAGCAGTCGTTCGGCCCGTTGGCGCGACGCGCGGGATATTGCACTGCACGACACGACGACGTGCTCAGCCCGTTCCAAGGCGACGCCGAGCGCGGTTCCCACCCGACCCGCGGAAATGATGCCCACCGTGAGTCGGGCCGGACGAAGTCCGTCGGGGGGACCCCAGGCTTGCCCAGGGGACTGCACCATCGCAGACGACCTCGCATGTTCATGGTTCCAGGCGTTCCGGTCCCGGCTGTGGCGGGTACCGGACGATCGCGTTGAGACTAGCTCACTCCTCGCGACGACGGCGCCGGCCGCCGCCGGTGGAACCCGCCTGCAGTCGCGCCATCAACTCGGAGACCGGCTGACCGCCGATGTGCTGTCCGGCAGGTTCCTCCTCCGCCTCGTCGGACCCGCGGTGGCGGGCTGGCGGCGCTTCCGGAGCTTCGGGCGACGGAGGCGCCGAGGGCGCCAGGGTCGGCGGCGTGCGACGCCCGGAGTCGACGTCCCCCGGCGTTGAGTGACGGGCGCGCCTCGCTTGCTCGGCTGCGGCCGTCTCGGCGGTGTAGTGCCGACCCTGCCTCGTCGATTCGGTCGGCGGGGCAGTCATCGCAGGCGGGGGCGGTGGCGGAACAGGTGAGACGACCGGCGGTTCGGTCTGGTCCGCGGCGGGAGCCGACGCCCCGTTCTCTGCGGGCGGGGAGGCCCAGTTGCTCCCCGGCGCACCCGCCGGGATGTACAGCCCCTCGGCCGGCGCAGGCCGCCAGTCCGATCCCGTCGGCGCGTGCCTGCCGATGCGTTCGGGCTCCTCGCGCGGTTGAGGAGGCTGGGGCTGAGGTGGTGGTGGCTGTGGTGGTGGTGGTGGCGGTGGCGCAGGTGGTGGTGGTGGCGGTGGCGCATCCACGGGCATCCACGGCAGCCGGATGTGAGGAGTCGGGGCCGCGACGGGTCCGGATTCCGGCGCACGCCGTCGGCCTTCCGGCCCGGGCTCCTCTTGCCGAGGCGGCCGCCATCCGGAGTCGGCGGGTTCCGGCTCGGACGGTCGGCGGTGAGCACCGCCCAGAATCTGCGGAGCCCATTCGTCCTCGGGCGGCTGAGGCTCCATGGGCACGTCGATGATCGGGCTTTCCTCGGTGTTGGGATCGGTATCCTCTTGCGCCTCGGTGTCGATGCGACTGCTGATCACCCGTCCGGGGGTGACACCACGATCACTGCGCTCCGCTGCCGCCGCACCCTGTTGCACCGCGTCCCAGCCCCCGAACCTGTGGACGGAGGTGCGCTCCGTCTCGATGGCGGGGCGGCTCTGCAGATCGGTGTCGAAGATGATCTCGAGATTCGCGCGCAACGCTGCGAGTTCCGCCCGAAGACCTGCCACCTCGTCGGACGTCTGCGCGCGCATCTCCGAGGCGAGCTCCCGCCGCAGCTGCGACTCGATGGACAACTCATACTCCCGCCGGGCGGAGATCTCACGATCCAGCTGCAGGTCGTACACCAGCTTGAGGTCACGCGACTTGGCATGGTCCAGGTCGGCCTGTCGCCGGTAGATGAAGGACACGAACGCAGCGAGCACCGCCGCCCACAACGCGATGATGACGGCGAGCTTCAGGAGCTCGACTTTGTTGGTGAACACCAGCGCCGAACTTGCCACGATGGCGAGCACCAGCAACGCCGTCAGCAGCAACGAGCCCGGCCTGCGGTTTCCGCGCCGCGCGCGGGCCCCACGAGTCGGTTCGGTCATGGGCCGACTGTACCTGCGACAGGTCTCATCGCATATCGACCGCGTCGGCGATTCTCCTGGTCAGCTGCTCAGGCGCAGCTAACCGCGGGCAGCGTCGGCGTCCTCGGGCGGCTCGTCCGGCGACTTGCAGCAATGCTGGAGCCAGAGCGCCGCGAGCACCAACGCCAGCGCACTCACCGCAGCAACGACCGCCCCCGCGCCATCCTCCGCCGCGACCCTCAGCACGCCACGCTTCGGCAGCAGGTAGACCAGCGCGCCCACCCACCAGCCGAGCGCCAGAGCCCCCACCCACGCTGACGCCTTGGAGATCATCACGGCACGGGCGACCGCCAGCGGATGCAGCCAGCCGGGACCGTCGCCGATCTTCCCGTCGCCGATCTTCGACCTGACGTAGAAGGCCCAGCCCGCCTCGACCGCCGCCACCGCAAGCAGGGACAGCCCCGTCCAGACGGTGATCGGCGGAAACCAACGATACGTCAGGCTCAACACGACGTAGCCGATGATCGCGACGACGACCGTCACGAGCGTCAGGTCCCGTTTGCGGGTCGGACCCATCAGCTGACCAGCACCAGATCCACCAGTCGGACGCCGTCGCGCTCCGCGGAATCCAGATCGGCCAGCAACTGCGCGACGAGAATCGGTGAGCCGTTCACCGTCAAGGTCGCCGCAGGGTCGACGGCCTGCCACGGCGCCAGCACGAACGCCCGCAGGCGCGCGTACGGGTGGGGCAGTGTCAGCACCTCGTCGCGGCTCGACACTTCGTCGGGGCCGTCGTGACACGTAATGAGATCGACGTCGAGAGTCCTCGGCCCCCAATGCTCGTCGCGGGCGCGCTGGGCGGCCCGTTCGAGTTCCTGGCCCCGCCGCAGCCAGTCGTGGCAACCGAGCGACGGGTCTTCGGCGATGAGGACTGCGTTGAGGAACTTCCCCTGCTCGAAGCCGCCCCACGCGTCCGTCTCGTACACCGGGGACACGCCGCGGACCGCGGACCCCAGTCCGTCGACCACCGACTGCAGGTGTGCGAGGCGGTCACCGATGTTCGAGCCGATCGACAGCACGACCCGGGTCACGACGCCACCACCCCGCGAGGGTTGGGCGTCACGCGGTCCCTCCCCGCGCGCCGCGCCGCGATCTCCGCGCCACCACCGCCACGTCGGCGAACGTCAACGGAATCGGGGCGTCGGGTTTGTGCACGACGACCTCGACGGCGTGCAGTCGCTCGTCGGCCATCACCCCGTCGGCGATCTCGGCGGCCACCGTCTCGATCAAGTTTCGGGGCGGTCCGGCTACGACGTCCGCGGCCAGCTGAGCCAGCCCGCCGTAGTCGACGGTGTCGGCCAGGTCGTCGCTCGCCGCGGCCGCGGCGAGGTCGATCCAGACCGTGATGTCGATGACGAAGTCCTGGCCGTCGCGCCGCTCATGCTCAAAGACACCGTGGTTTCCACGAACGGCCAAGCCGCGCAACTCGATTCGGTCAGCCACTTTGTTGTTCGCTTGCCCAGGTGGGGGCCGCTCGTTGACGCCCCGGGTCGCTCCGCTCTCCCCCGCAAGCGGGGGGACCCCCAGCACCGGACCACGCCTCGACGACTTTGAGCGCGTCGACGGATGCCTGCACGTCGTGCACCCGCACGCCCCACGCGCCGTGCATCATGGCCAGGGCGGAGATCACCGCGGTCGCGGTCTCCCGGCCGTCCGTCGGCCGCAGCTCTCCGTTGCCGTTTGCCAGCAGCGCCCCGAGGAACCGTTTTCGGGAGGCGCCGACGAGCACGGGGATGCCGGTGTCGACGAACTCCGGCAGCGCCGCCAACAGCGTCCAGTTGTGCTCGGCGGACTTCGCGAAACCCAGCCCCGGGTCGATGATCAGCTTGGCCGGGTCGACGCCCGCGGCGACGGCGGCATCCACCCCGGCCAACAGTTCGTCGCGGACTTCGGCCACCACGTCGCGATACTGCGGCACCTCGTGGGGCCGGTCCGCGTCGACCGCACGCCAGTGCATAAGGATCCACGGCGCGCCTGCCTCAGCAAGCAGCGGCGCCATGCCGGGATCGGCCCGACCTCCGGACACATCGTTGACGATCTTCGCGCCGTTCTCGAGTGCGGCCCGTGCGACGGCCGCGTGCATCGTGTCGATGCTGACCGTAATCCCCTGTCCCGCAAGCTCCTTGATGACCGGCACCACTCTGGCGCTCTCGACGGCGGGGTCGACGCGGGTGGCGCCTGGCCGAGTCGACTCGCCGCCCACGTCGACGATCGCGGCGCCTGCTTCGACGAGCGCCACCCCCTGTGCGACGGCGCGGTCACGATCGAGGTATAGACCACCGTCTGAGAAGGAGTCGTCGGTGACGTTCACGACCCCCATCACCTGCACGCGTGGTGGACTCACTTGCGCAGGATGAGATCCAACGCCTCGGCCCGCAACGCGGAGTCGGTCTTGAACTGACCGCGCACAGCCGAGGTCGTGGTGGTGGCACCGGGTTTGCGAACACCGCGCATCGCCATGCAGAGATGCTCGGCGTCGATGACCACGATGACTCCGCGGGGATCGAGCTTGCGCATCACCGCGTCCGCGACCTGGCCCGTCAGCCGCTCCTGCACCTGTGGCCGTTTGGCGTAGAGGTCCACCACCCTGGCGAGTTTGGATAGCCCGGTGACCCTGCCGTCCACTCCCGGGATGTAGCCGACGTGCGCGACTCCGTGGAAGGCCACCAGATGGTGTTCACACGTGGAGTACATCGGGATCGACTTCACCAGCACCAGCTCGTCGTGCTGTTCGTCGAAGGTGGTGTTGAGCACGTTGTCGGGGTTCGTGTACAGCCCGGCGAACATCTCCTTGTACGCCCTTGCGACACGGGCGGGCGTATCGAGAAGGCCGGCGCGTTCCGGGTCCTCGCCGATGGCGTACAGCAACTCTCGCACTGCCTTCTCAGCACGATCCTGGTCGAAGTCCGCGGGCACGAAGACGTGCGAGTCGTGCGGCGTGGTCGGGTTGAGCCTTAGATCGGGCTTCGTCATCGGAGCCTCCGTTTCGGATCAGCCGGCGGGCGGCGTTGCGGGACCATCGTCATGGCCCTTGTCGTCGTGCGAGTTCGGCGCGGGAGCAATACCCCGCGGAGCGGGCTGCTCGGGCTGCTGGCGTGGCTGCTGGTAACCACCCTGGTACGACGTCGGCCCCCACGCGGACGGCGGCGGTGGCGGCGGATACTGGCCCAGCCTCTGCGGCGGCCAACCTGGGGCATGCCAGCCAGCCGGTGCGCCATAGTTGGGTTGCGTCGGCCCGACGGGCGCACCGTTGCCTCCCGGACCGGGCGCACCATTGGCACCGACGTGAGACCCGTTCGAACCGCTCGAACCGTTCGAACCGTTGGCGCCATTCGAACCGTTCTGACCCTCGACCGCCTTGCTTGCCGCGGCGATGGCCGCCTTGAACGCCGGTTCCTGCATCGGCGGTGGCCACGGCTCACCGCGTTCGATCGCCAGCTCGCCGGGGGTTTTGATCGGCGGCTTCTCCGATGGCACACGGCCACCGAAGTCGTCGAAGATGGTCAGGCGCGGCCGCTTCTTCACGTCGGCGAAGATGGCCCTGAGCTCGGCGCGGTGCAGCGTCTCCCTCTCGAGAAGCTCACCAGCCAGGATGTCGAGGACGTCGCGGTACTCGGTGAGGATCTCCCAGGCTTCGGTGTGCGCGGCCTCGATGAGCTTGCGGACCTCGTCGTCGATGATCTGGGCGACCTCGTGGCTGTAGTCGGCCTGGACCCCCATCGAACGACCGAGAAACGGATCGCCGTGTTCGGTGCCGTAGCGGACGGCGCCGAGCTTGGAGCTCATGCCGTACTCGGTGACCATCGCACGGGCGATCTTGGTGGCCTGCTCGATGTCGGACACCGCTCCGGTGGTGGGCTCGCGGAACACCAACTCCTCGGCGGCGCGGCCGCCCATGGCGAAGACCAGTCGCGCGATCATCTCCGAGCGCGTCATGAGGCCCTTGTCGTCCTCGGGCACGGCGACGGCGTGACCGCCGGTGCGCCCGCGCGCCAGGATCGTGACCTTGTAGATCGGCTCGATGTCGGGCATCGCCCACGCCGCCAGGGTGTGGCCGCCTTCGTGGTAGGCCGTGATCTTCTTCTCGTGCTCGCTGATGATCCGGCTCTTGCGGCGCGGGCCGCCGACGACGCGGTCAACGGCTTCTTCCATCGCGGCACCGGTGATGATGGTGCCGTTCTCGCGGGCGGTGAGAAGCGCTGCCTCGTTGATCACGTTGGCCAGGTCGGCGCCCGACATGCCGACGGTGCGCTTGGCCAGACCGTCCAGGTCGGCGTCCTCGGCGATGGGCTTGCCCGCCGAATGCACGCGCAGTACCGCACGCCTGCCTGCGATGTCGGGGTTGGACACCGGGATCTGGCGATCGAACCTACCGGGGCGCAGCAGCGCCGGGTCGAGGATGTCGGGCCGGTTGGTCGCCGCGATGAGGATGACGCCTTGGCGCTCGCCGAAGCCGTCCATCTCGACCAGCAGCTGGTTCAGCGTCTGCTCGCGTTCGTCGTGGCCGCCGCCGAGACCTGCGCCGCGCTGACGACCGACGGCGTCGATCTCGTCGACGAAGATGATGCACGGGCTGTTCTGCTTGGCCTGCTCGAACATGTCACGCACGCGAGAGGCGCCGACGCCGACGAACATCTCCACGAAGTCCGAGCCGGAGATGGTGAAGAACGGCACGCCAGCCTCACCGGCCACCGCGCGGGCCAGCAGAGTCTTGCCGGTTCCCGGCGGACCGTAGAGCAGCACGCCCTTGGGGATCTTGGCGCCGAGCGCCTGATACCGCGTCGGATTCTGCAGGAAGTCCTTGATCTCGTAGAGCTCCTCGACCGCCTCGTCGACGCCTGCGACATCGGCGAACGTGGTCTTGGGCAGGTCCTTGTTCAGCTGCTTGGCCTTGGACTTGCCGAAGCCAAAGCCCATCCGGCCGCCGCCGCCCTGCATCCGGGAGAACATCACGAACAACCCGACGAGCAGCAGCAGAGGCAGGAGGTAGATCAACAGCGATCCGACGACGCTGCCCTGGTTGACGACGGTGTTGATCTTGGCGTTCTTGGCGCTCAACGCGTCGAACAGCTGGACCGCGTACCCCGTCGGGTACTTCGCGAGGATCTTGTCGCTGTCCTTGGTGTCGCCGTTGCCGTTCTTCAGATCGAGACGTACCTGCTGTTCGCGGTCGTCGATCTGCGCGGACTTGACGTTGTCACCGTTGATCTGGCTCATCGCCACCGACGTGTCGACGGGCTTGTAACCGCGGGTGTCGTCACTGAAGTAGAAGAAGGACCAACCGAGCAGCAGGACGACCGCTACTGCGGTGAGGGTGCGGATGACGTTCTTACGGTTCATTCGTTGTATTAGGCCAGCGGGGCTCGATCAAGAGTCGAGTCGGCCACGTCCTTCCGATGAGCACAGATGGGGTCAGTTCAGGCTACCGCTACCCCAACGACCGAAGGTTCCCGACGGGGTGCCCGACGCGCCTTCCCCCGCCGTTCGGCCCTGTGCTTGGCTGAGATGGTGCTCACATCCACCGAACGGTTTGTCCACACCAACGGCGTGACGCTGAGGTTGGTGGAGGCGGGTGAGCCCGGCGCCCCAGTCGTCGTCCTGGCCCACGGCTTTCCGGAACTCGCCTACTCGTGGCGGCATCAGATCGCGGCGCTCGCCGCCGCGGGCCATCACGTCCTGGCCCCCGACCAACGCGGCTACGGCGGCTCGTCGGCGCCGGCGGCGATCGAGGACTACGACATCGTCACGTTGACCTGCGACATCGCGGGGTTGTTGGACGACGTCGGTGCGGAGCGGGCGACCATCGTCGGGCACGACTGGGGATCGATCGTGGCCTGGGGTTTCCCGCTCTTGCACCCGGATCGCGTCGCACGGGTGGCGGGGTTGAGCGTGCCGCCGGTGCCGCGGTCGTTGAAGCCTCCCACCGAGTCCTTCCGGACGATGTTCGGCGACAGCTTCTTCTACATGCTCTATTTCCAGGAACCCGGTGTGGCCGACGAGGAGCTGGCCCGCAATCCGGCGGCGACGCTCGGGCGACTGATGCAGAACAGCGGCTCCGACGACAGCGCGATGGTGAGAATGCTCGCACCCGGACCCGAGGGCTTCATCGAGCGGATGCCCGAGGCCGAGGGACTTCCCGACTGGATCACTCAACGCGAGTTCGACCACTACGTACGGGAATTCACCCGCACCGGATTCAGCGGTCCGCTGAATTGGTACCGCAACTTGGACCGCAACTGGGAGTTGATGGCGACATCCTCTCCAGCGGTACGGGCAGCCACCATCACCGCACCAGCGCTGTTCATCGGCGGTACCGCCGACCCGGTGCTGTCGTTCATGGACCCCAGCCGTGCGACCGAGGTCGTGACGGGTTCCTACCGCCAAGTCCTGATCGCCGGCGCGGGCCACTGGGTGCAGCAGGAAAGGCCCGCCGAGGTGAACACGGCACTGCTTGAGTTCCTGGCCGGACCGCAGGCGACGTAAGCCGCCCCCAATCTCCCGCCGCCGCAAGACTCCGGTGCCGCCCGAGCTGGCGGTAGGGTTCGTCGCATGCCGAAGCCACCGAAGCCTTCGAGAACGTTGACCAGATTGTTCGTCCTCGCGGGAGCGGCGTTGGCCGTCGTCGGCATGGCAGGTTGCGACGCCACCGCGGCACCGACGCCGGTGCCCGGCACGTCCGCGCCTCGCCAGGTGACCGTCGTCGGCGTGGGAAAGGTCGACGGCACGCCGGACACGCTGACGATCAGCATCTCGATCGCCGCGACCGCGCCCGACGCCATCGGCGCCTCCAATCAGACCAGCAGTCGCGCCAACGCGGTGACCGCCGCCGTGGTATCACAGGGCATCGACCGCAAGGATGTCAGCACGACGACGGTGACCTTGCAGCCGCAGTACGGCGGCGCGGACAACACCACCATCGTTGGCTACCAGTCGAGCAATTCGATCGACGTGAAGGTCCGCAAGATCGAGACCGGACCGCAGGTGCTCGGCGCGATCACCACCACGGGCGGCGACTCCACCCGCATCAACTCGGTGACGTACTCCATCGAGGACGATTCAGAGTTGGTCAGGGACGCCCGCAGCCGCGCCTTCGACGATGCCAAGGGCCGGGCTCAGCAGTATGCGGAGCTGTCCGGGCTGGACCTCGGCAAGGTGCTCTCGATTTCGGAGACCGGTAGCGGCACGCCACCGACGATGCCCTCGCCCGTCCGCTTCGACGCGGGGGCCGAGGCCGTGCCGCTGTCGCCTGGTCAGCAGACCGTCGGATTCTCGGTGACGGTGGTGTGGGAACTGGGCTGACTAGCCCGTTGAAGCCTCAGCCCGTTGAAGAGATGTGTACCGGTATCCCGTTGAGCACGGTCGTTCCCGACAACGGGTCGAGCGTCGTGCCGTCGTTGAGCTGATTGACGTTGATGCCCGGATCAGCGGCCGCCACCAACTGCCTGGTACCGCTGCGGTCGTGGCCCCAACCATGCGGCAGCGAGACGACCCCGCGCCGAATGCGATCGGTGATCTCCACGGGCGCTTCAAGCTCACCGCCGGGCCCCTTGATTCGGGCCGTGTCGCTTAGTCCGAGTGCGGCGGCGTCGTCGGGATGAATCTGCAACGTACAACGGTTGGATCCGCCGGCCAGCGCGGGCAGGTTGTGCATCCAGCTGTTGTTGGAGCGCAGGTGGCGGCGGCCGATGAGCACGAAGCCGTCGGCGCCGCGATCGACCGAGGCTCGTAGCCTCGCGGCGTCCGAGACGACGAGGGCCGGCGCGAGTTCCACCTTGCCCGACGGTGTGCGCAGTACCTCGGTCAGACGTGGACGCAGGGCGCCGCAATCGATGCCGTGTGGCGCCGCCTTCAACCGTTCGAGGCTGAGTCCGTCGGGGTTCGCGCCGAAGGCGTCGCCGTAGGGGCCCAGCCGCAGCATCATGTCAAGACGTCGCTCGTATCCGCGCCCGGGCGCGAGCATCACGGTCAGCTCCTCCACCGAACGACCCGCGACGGGTGAGTCGGGATCCTTCGACTCCTTCGTGAGCGTCGCGGTGATGACCTGCTCGTCGACCAGCGCCGGGTCGGCGTCCAGTCCCAAACCGGCGAGCATCAACGCCAGTCGGGACAGGATCTCGGACTCGTCGGGTCGGCCATCGCGCAGCGGCAGTACCGGCGGCGAGTACCGCGCATTGTTGCGCACCGACGCACCGGCAAGGGCGACGTCGTAGTGAGCGCTCTGCGACGGTGGTGGCGGCGGGAGGATCACGTCGGCGTGACGCGTCGTCTCGTTGAGGTAAGGATCGACACTGAGCATGAAGTCCACACCGGAGAGGGCGCGGCTCAGCCGGTCGCCGTCAGGGGCGGACAACACCGGGTTCCCGGCGATGGTGATCACGGCCTTGACCTGACCCGCGCCCGGTGTCTCGATCTCCTCAGACAGCGCCGTGACCGGCATCTCGGACAGCACCTCGGGGAATCCGGAGACCCGGCTGTGCCACCGTCCGGTGAGGAATCCTCGACCCCGGCGCGGCGGTCGGGGCGCCGAGCCTACCGGCGACTGCGGGAACATCGCCCCGCCGGGGCGGTCCAGATTGCCCGTCAGGATGTTGATGACGTCGATCAGCCAGCTTCCGATGGTGCCGAACTCGACGGTGGACGTTCCCATCCGGCCGTAGACGGCCGCCGACGGCGCGGCCGCGATCTCGCGGGCGAGGACGCGGATCTCCTCCGCTGTGACGCCACAGTGATCAGCGACGTGCGCTGGAGCGAATTCCCTTGCCAGCGCCTCGACCTCGTCGACTCCGTCGACGAGTTCCGCGAGGTCGCCGAGGTCGACGAGGCCTTCGTCGAACAGCGTGTGCACGACGGCGAACAGCAGCGCGGCGTCCGTCCCCGGGCGAGGGGCGATATGGCGATCCGCCATCGCGGCGGTGCGCGTGCGAGCCGGATCGATCACCGTCAGCCAGCCCCCGCGCTTCTGCATGGCCTTGAGCTTGCCGCCGAAATCGGCCGCGGTGGCCAGGCTGCCGTTGGACACCAGCGGGTTCGCGCCGATGATGACGAGGTGCTCCGCACGGTCGAGGTCCGGCACCGTGAATGCCATCGGATTGCCGAACAGGAGGCCGAGTGCGACGTGCTTGGGCATCTGGTCGAGGGTGCTCGCCGAGTAGACCTGGCGAGTGCCGAGGCCGCGGATGATCAATGGTACGTAGAGCGCTCCGGCGATGGTGTGCGCGGTCGGGTTGCCGGCGTACACCGCGACACACGCCCCGCCGTGCTCGGACACGACGGCACCCAACCCGGCACCAACGGCGGCGAACGCCTCGTCCCAGCTCGCCTCGACCAGTTCACCGTCATGGCGGATCAGCGGACGAGTGAGCCGATCCGGGTCTCCATCGAGTTGGGGGAAGCTCGCGCCCTTGGGACAGATGTAACCAGCGCTGAAGACGTCGTCGCGATCGCCGCGCGCGGCGGTGACCATGCCGGCCGCGTCGTCGATCGTGAGCGTCAGTCCACAGGTGGCCTCACAGAACGGGCAGATCCTCAGTGCGTTGCGGGTTTCGACCATGTCCGTATTGTGCGCCGCCCGAGAGGTGTGGTTCAGCGGTTCTCGTAGACCTTCGGGTGCAGAGTGCCGATGTAGGGCAGATCGCGGTAGCGCTCGGCGTAGTCGAGGCCATAGCCGACGACGAATTCGTTGGGGATGTCGAAGCCGCACCAGGCGATCTCGACGTCCGTGCGTACCGCGTCGGGCTTGCGCAGCAGCGTGCACACCCGCAGTGACCGCGGATGCCTGGTTGCGAGATTGCGCAACAGCCAGGACAGCGTGAGCCCGGAGTCGACGATGTCCTCGACGATCAGCACGTCGCGGTCGTGGATGTCGCGGTCCAGGTCCTTGAGGATGCGCACCACTCCCGACGACGACGTCGACGAGCCATACGAGCTGACCGCCATGAACTCCAGCTGTGTCGGCAACGGAATCGCGCGGGCCAAGTCACTGACGAACATGACCGCACCCTTGAGCACGGTGACCAACAGCAGATCCTGGCCGTCTTCGCCGGCCTCCTCGCGGTACCGCGCACCCACCTCGGCACCCAGCTCGGCAACGCGCGCCTGAACCTCGGAAGCGGAGAGAAGCACCGACTCGATGTCGCCGGGATACGGGTCCGCGGCAGATGGCTCCGGCACGGCAACAGCGTGCCACGTCGGCGCGTCGGCGACCAACACGTACCGCCTTTCGGAGGGCAGGAGCGCAGCGACCCGGGGATCTTTCGGAGGGCAGGAGCGCAGCGACCCGGGGATCTTTCGGAGGGCAGGAGCGCAGCGACCCGGGGATCTAGACGTGTTCCGTGCGCAGGATCAGCGCGCCGCCGGCCCGATCGGCGAACAGCCTGTGGTTGCGCAGGGGCGACCCCACTGCGACGCCGCCGCGGCCGCGCCAGTCGACGACGAGCCGATCGACCCCCCGGATCTGTCCATCGGTCAGGGCGCTGGCGCCCCCGTCCAGCAGCCACCGGCGGATCACGCGTCGGCGCACCCCCCCCAGCACGTCCGCCAGTTGCGCGGCGTCCACCCGGGAGTCCAGGCCGCTGCCCGAACGCACCCTGGCCAGTACGCGAGCCGCCATGGCGTCCAAGGTCTCGGTGTCCTCGCGTAGCCCGATCGCGGTTCGTGCCAGGGCCTCTGCGACGCCGCCACCGAGAACCTCCTCCAGCAGCGGGAGCACCTCGGCGCGGAGGCGTGCGCGGGTGAACCTCGGGTCGGCGTTGTGCGGGTCGTGCCACGGAACGAGCCCCAGTTCCTCGCAGGCGCCGAGCGTCGCGGTGCGACGAAGGCCGAGCAGCGGCCTGCCCCACGGCGGATCGTGCGGACGCATGCCTGCGATCGACCGCGCGCCCGAGCCGCGACCCAGCCCGAGCAGCACCGTCTCGGCCTGGTCGTCCAACGTGTGGGCGACCAGCACGGGCCGGCCGTCGCGCGCCACGTCGAGCGCCGTGTAACGGGCGGTGCGCGCTGCCGCCTCCGGCCCTCCTGCGGTCCGGACCTCGACGTGAAGAACTTGCGCCTCAACGCATCCCAGGTCGAGCGCCTGATCGCGGGCCCCGTTCGCCACGGCCATCGAATCGGGCTGCAGGCCGTGGTCGACGATCAGCGCGACGGTCGGACGCACGCGTGCGGCGGCCGCCGTGAGGGCCAGCGAGTCGGCGCCGCCCGACAACGCCACGCACCATCGCTCATCGGTGGCGCAGTAGGTGCGGGCGAACTCGTCGACCGCCCTGCGCACCGTGGCTAAAGAACCCTGTCTATCCATCGCCGGGGTTCATCGACTTCCGTTGGGAGCGGCAATGTTTCGGGGCTGGTCCAGACGGTGTTGAACGCATCCATCCCGACCGCTTCCACCACGTGGTCGACGAAGGCCTTCCCGCGGGTGTACTGACTAAGCTTCGCGTCGACACCCAGCAGTGTCCGAAGCACCCGCTGAAGCGGTGGCTGCTTGCGTTGCCGCCGTTCGTTGAACCGTCGCCGGATCGTCGCCACCGACGGCACCACCTTGGGACCGACGGCATCCATGACGTGGTCGGCGTGCCCTTCGAGCAGCGTGCCGAGCACCAGCAACTGGTCGAGTGCCTTGCGCTGCGGTTCGGACTGCATCGCGCGGAGAAAGCCGACCATGCCCTCCGAATGAGGTTCCGCCGCTTGGCCTTCGCCGGCCCGCCTGTTGCGGACGAACTCACCCAGCCTGCCGACCACCTGGGTCAGCTCCTGACCACCGTCGTCGGTGATGACCGCCAACGACTTCGACATGTGTTCGGCCAGCCAGGGATTGGCGCGGAACTGCACGCGGTGGGTGACCTCGTGCAGGCAGACCCACAGGCGGAAGTCGGCGGGAGAGACCCGCAGCTGACGCTCGACCGCGATCACGTTCGGGTAGACCAGCAACAGCTCACCGCCCCCTGCTGCGAAGGGGTCGTACTGGCCGAGGATCCCCGACGAGACGAACGCGAGCACGGCACCGGTCTGGGCTCCGGTGATCCGTCGGGTGATGGCCCCACCCTCCCACTTGGAAACCGTGGCAGCGCCGTCCTGTTTACCGCCGATCATGACTCGCATGGATTCCGTTGCCGCGCGCACCCATTCGGATCTATCGACCACGCGGGCCTCGGTGATGGCAGCCCCCTCGTTGAGGCCCGTCACGTCGCGGACGGGACGTTCCGCCTTGCGCGAGGACTCCGCAAGCGCGTCGATCGCCTGGCTCTTGGTGTACTCGGTGACCGGTGGCGCGGGCCGGACCAGCTTGGCCCCGACCGTGGCGGCGAATTCCCAGTCGACCGTGTGGCCGACGGCGACCGAGGACGACTTGCTCACTGGCTGCACCCACAGGACCGCAGCGCGGCGGCTAGCGCATCGATCGCGGTGCGGCCCGTCGGGCCTGCGTTGTTCGAGATCAGCGAGAACGTCAACACCCTGCCACTGTCGTCGGTGACGAAGCCCGCCAGCGCGTTGGTGCCGGTGAGCGATCCCGTCTTGGCTCTGAGGAGACCCGCCGCGTCCCTGCCCGCATCGGTGTCGAGGAAGCGGTTCGACAGCGTGCCGCTGCCACCGGCGATGGGCAGCAGATCGACCAGTGAGCGCAGGTCGTGGTTGGCGTCCAGCGTCGCATTGCCCGCCGCGGCATTGACGACCCCGTCGAGGGTCTCGGCCGTCAGCCGGTCGTCGACCGACAGGCCGCTCGAATCCATCAGCGTCGCTCCGTCGGTGTCGATACCGGCCTTGGACAGTTGGCCCAGCACGCCTTGGACACCGCCGTCGAAGCTCTGCGGCTTGCCGACGGCGGCAGCCACCTCACGACCGATCGACTCGGCCATCACGTTGTCGGACTCGCTCATCATCTGTCGCAGACGTTCGATCAGCGGGGGCGACTGCACCGAGGCGATCTGGTCACCCGTCGCGGGCGTCGGACGCACGGTCACGGTTGCCGGATTCAGCCCGAGTGCGACGGCGAGCGCTCGACCCGCGTCGAGCGCCGGAGTCCTGGAGCGTGCCGAGTCGACGCTCACCGGTTGGGTGCGGCCGCCGTCGAGCATCACCGCCTCCATCGGGGCGATGTCACCGCCGTCGATGTCGAGCGGGTCCCAACCCCTCGCCATCGTCGGACCGCTGAAGGCACTGACGTCCACCTCGACGACCTCGGGCACGATCCCCGAACGACGCACCTGCTCGGCGAGGTCGCTGATGCGCGCCGCGCCGCGGTACCAGGTGTCGACGTTCTTCGGGGCGGCCGACAGCGTCGGGTCCCCTCCGCCCTCGAGCACGACGAGCCCCGGCGATCCGGTCTGGTCCGGGGCGATGACGGTCGTCGTCAGGCGGGCGTCACGGTCGAGGGTCAACAGGGCCGCCGCGGAGGTCAACACCTTGTTGGTGGACGCGGGTTGCATCGGCACTCCTGCACCCTGAGCCCACAACTCCTTGCCGGTCATCGCGTCGGTCACGCGGCCGGTCAGCACGCCGAGGTCCGGGTTGGCGACGAACGGCGCAAGTGTCGCCGTCATCCCTGCCGGGGTGGGGACGGGTGCCGAGTCCGCCACCGCTGTCACGGCAGGCTGGACGGTGACAAGCGCAGGCTGCGGTGACACGGCCGCCCTCGCCTCGGGTGGCGAGCCGCCACCGGAGGTGGCGACCGCGCCGACGGCGACGACTGCGGCAACCAGAAGCAGCACCACGACGCCGACCCACACGTGGGTGGATCGATGCCACCGAGTGGGCCGCACGAGTCCGATGGTCGCTCTCCTCATCCGTGGGCTGCCGAGCAACCCGTCCAATGCAGCGTATCGCTCGTATACGGTTGACCCGCGTCGTCGCCCGACGACCACAGACGCTTTGCAGACACGAAGGAGCCGCGGCGGTGCAGTTCGACGTCGTCATCGAGATCCCGAAGGGGTCGCGCAACAAGTACGAGGTGGACCACGAGACCGGCCGGGTCAAGCTCGACCGCTACCTCTACACCGCGATGGGCTACCCGGCCGACTACGGATTCTTCGAAAACACACTCGGCGAGGACGGCGACCCGCTGGACGCGCTGGTGTTGCTGCCCGAGTCCGTCTTTCCGGGTGCGATCGTCGAGGCCAGGCCGGTCGCGATGTTCAAGATGGCCGACGAGGCCGGTGGTGACGACAAACTGCTGTGCGTGCCCGCGGGCGATCCCCGCTGGGATCACATTCAGGACCTCGCCGACGTGCCGCCGTTCGAGCTCGAGGCCATCAAGCACTTCTTCGTGCACTACAAGGACCTCGAGTCGGGCAAGTTCGTCGAGGCCGCCGACTGGGCGGGCCGCGAAGAGGCGGAGGCGGAGCTGCAGCGGTCGGTGGAGCGCTTCAAGTCCTCGGGGCACTGAGCTGCACTGCCGCATTCCGGCGCGCCGAATATGGGCTTTGGTCACGTTTTTCTCGGAAACGCGTGACAAATGTCCACACTCGACCCTCGCGGCATTGATTTAGCATCGCCGTAACACGGCGTAACGCGTTCGTCCCTTCGGGATTCCATTCTGACGGTGTGTTGATGCATCAAGGGATCGGCCTCGACAAGTTCAACGCGTGGCCGGAGCGCAAGGTCGTGCATGCGCTCTACGAGTGCTGCAACAGCATGGCGATGGCCCGCCACCTGGCGTATGGCCGGCCCTACGAGGACCACGCCGCGCTGTTCCGGCGTGCCGACGCCCTGCTGTTCGCCCTGCCGGAGTCGGCCGTCGACGAAATCCTCGACGCCTGCCCGCACCTCGGCCGTCGGCCGCGCAGCGCGAAGTCTCGTGCCGAGCAGTGCTCGGTATGGGATGGCGACGCCGACGTCATGGCGGCACTCGGCGAGTCGGCGCGCAGCTACGCCGCCACCTTCGGGTTCGGCTTCGTGATGTTAGTCAGCGAGCGCTTCCGCGAAGAGCGTCATTCCGGCAGGGTCAACACGCAAGCGGTGCTCTCGACGATCGCCGAGCGCATGCACAACGACGTCGAAACCGAGCACAAGGTCCTCTGCAACGAGCTGGCGAAGATCAACCGCTCGCGTCTGGAGCGCATGCTCGGGCCCGAAGGCGGCTACCAGAACTGGTAGCCATCTCGCGCTCGCTTAGGCTGATCTGAGTGAGCACCCCGTCTGAGAAGAACCGCGCGCGTTCGCACTTCCTGTCACTTCCCGACTTGGCGGCACGGTCCGCGGGCGGCGCGGTCCTGTGGGCCAACGACGATCTGTTCGCCGAGAAGGAGAACCTGATCAAGCCGGGCGCCGCCGAGTTCCGGCCAGCGACGTTCGGGCACAAGGGCCAGGTCTACGACGGCTGGGAGACGCGGAGACGGCGCGGTCTGCAGCCCGATTCTCGCGACTCGGCGATCGTGCGACTGGCGGTGCCCGGACTGGTCCGCGGCGTGGTCGTCGACACGGCGTGGTTCACCGGCAACTACCCGCCGCAGATCTCGGTCGAGGCCGCGTACGTCGCGGGGTATCCGTCGGTGGACGAGCTCGTCGAGAAGACCCAGTGGACGACGCTGGTCGAATGCACCGGCGTGAACGGCGACACCCGCAATCCGTTCAAGATCGACTCGTCGCTGCGTTGGTCGCACGTGCGGTTGTCGATCTACCCGGACGGCGGTGTCGCACGATTCCGCGTGCACGGCGAGGGTCTGCTGAACCCGGACTTCGCCGAGGGCATGACGCTCGACCTGGCGGCGCTGGAGAACGGCGGCCGAATCACGGCCTGCTCCAACATGTTCTACAGCTCACCGAACAATCTGTTGCTGCCGGGGACCGCGCGGACCATGGGTGACGGCTGGGAGACCTCGCGGCGGCGCGACTCAGGTAACGACTGGGTTCAGGTGCATCTGGCCAGCCGCGGGACACTCAACGCCGCCGAGCTCGACACGTCGTACTTCGTCGGCAACGCCCCCGGTGTCGGTCGACTGTCCGGTCGCGACGGTGACGGCAACTGGTTCGAGATCTTGGCGCCGACCGATCTGCGACCCGACACCAGACATCGCTTCCTGATCACCGACGACCGTCCGATCACCGACGCGCGGCTCGACATCCACCCCGACGGCGGGATGGCGCGCCTGCGGTTGTTCGGCAGCCTCACCTCAGACGGCCTGCAGCACATCCGGGAGACGTGGGAAGCCAGCGCCTGACGTCGTGGCGTGACTCCGCACGCCGAGTTCTGCACCAGGGTCGCGGATTGACCGGGCGAGCAACCAAGCCGTAGAAATCGCGGGCTCAGTGGCCAGCTTCGAACGCAACGGGAGCGTTGTTGGCCCAGCTATTCCGTTGATCGGCTTCCACGGCGCAGAGCCGACGCGGCATAGGTGGGGCATCCGCCGCGCGAGCACGGCCAACGCTTCGGCCAGCTCGATCCTGGCCAGATTCGCGCCAAGGCAGTAGTGCACTCCTCCGCCGAACGTGAGCATGGCGGCCTGCCCATCGCGTGTGATGTCCAACCGCTCTGGGTCGTTGTAGACCGCTGGATCCCGATTCGCCGCGGCGGTGTTTCCGATGACGAACGTCTCGGCCGGAATCAGCACGTCGCCGAGCTCGATGTCCTCGCTGGCCTTACGCAGGGTGGAGAAGATGATCGTCGTCAAGACTGATGAGCAGTTTGCAGACGCGATCCCACACCGGGCCCGAGTCGATGCCCTGGATGACGAGACCGATCCCCTGCGGTATGACGAAACGGGAGTCCCGCAGCATCGTGCGCACCAGGTCGTAGCTGAGCAGTTCGGGCCCGTACTGGCCGAGCGCCATCGGGGCGTCCTGCCGGGCGACCCGAGTCACCCGGTGTGCCTCGGCGATGTCCGTTCCGTCGCCGTAGTCCACGGTGGGCAGCGCAGTCTCGAAGACAGTGGGGAGTCGTGTGGTCCTGGTCATGGATTCGACTATTGAGGCCAGCCGTCCAGGAACCATCGGCCAGGTGGCCTAATTCCGGGCAGGTCACGCGGGCAGTCGCTATCAGCAATTTGGCTGATGTGCACGTGGGTCAGCTATCGCAGGCTGACAATCATGATCGAGAGCGATGCAGGGGCGGACGCATCAGCTCTGAACTGGGGTGAGTTGGCCGTGAGCGAGTTGCCGAGCGGGACGGTGACCTTGCTGCTAGCCGATGTCGAGGGCTCGACGCGGCTGTGGGAAACCCAGCCCGACGTCATGACCGACGCGGTCGCCCGGCTCGACCAGACCCTATCCGACACCATCACCACCCACGGCGGGGTACGACCCGTCGAACTACATCGGACCCACCATCAACCGGACCGCACGCCTGCGCGACCTCGGCCACGGCGGCCAAACCCTACTGTCCGGCGCCACCGAACCCCCTGTCCTCGAACAACTCCCACCCGACGTCACCCTTACCGACCTCGGCACCCACCCGCTCCGCGACCTGCCCCGCCCCGAACGCATCACCCAACTCTGCCACCCAGACCTATCGAACGACTTTCCACCGCTACGGACGGCCAATACCGTTGCCAGTCAGAATCTTCCGCTGCAAATCACGAATTTCATTGGGCGGCAACTGGAAACAAAGAACCTACGCGACGCCCTCACCGCAAACCGGCTCGTCACCCTGACGGGGGCAGGCGGAGCGGGCAAGACGCGCCTGGCCGTGCACGTCGCGGCCGAGTTGGCTGGCGAGCGCGCCGACGGAGTGTGTTAAGTGGATCTGGCGCCGATCACTCATACCGACGTCGTGGCGGTCACGGCAGCCCGTGCGCTCGGGCTTCCCGACCAGCCCGGCCGCTCGACGATGGAGACGGTGCTGCGCTTCATTCGCGACCGCGAGCTGTTGATGGTGCTGGACAACTGCGAACACCTGCTCGAGGCGAGCGCCGCGCTGGTCATCGCCCTCCTCGGCGGTGCGCCGACGCTAACCATGCTCGCCACGAGCCGTGAGCCGCTCGGCCTCGGCGGCGAAGCGACGTGGCAGGTTCCGTCCCTCTCGTTGGCCGACGAAGCCACCGCGTTGTTCGCCGACCGGGCCCGCCTTGCTCAAGCCGACTTCGCTATCACCGAGCACAACGCCACGGCCGTAGCGGAGATCTGCCGGCGGCTCGACGGAATGCCCCTGGCAATCGAACTGGCGGCGGTGCGGGTGCGCTCGTTGTCGCTCACGGAAATCGTCGACAGCCTGCACGACAGCTTCCGGCTGCTGACCGGCGGTTCCCGAATGGCGGTGCGCCGCCAGCAGACGCTGCGCGCTTCCGTCGACTGGTCGCACGCGCTGTTGACCGAAACCGAACGAGCAACGCATACCTGCCGCTCGCCGACATCTTCGAATGCCTCGCCGACCTGGCCGTGCGCGCGGGAAACGGAAGACAAGCGGCGCGGCAGTTCGGCGCGGCCGAGGCGTTCCGCCAACAAAGGGGCATGATGCGGTTCAAGGTCTACGACGCCGGCTACGAGGCATCGGTAGCGGCACTCCGTGATGCCATGTACGACAACGACTTCGATACGGCCTGGGCCGAGGGCGCCGCCATGTCCGCCGAGGAGGCGATCACTTACGCGCAGCGCGGCCGGGGATCGCGCAGACGCCCCACGAGTGGCTGGGATTCGCTTACGCCGGCCGAACTCGACGTCGTGAAGCTGGTCTGCGATGGCCTTGGCAACCAGGACGTCGCCGCCAAACTCTTCGTCTCACCCAGGACGGTGCAGTCGCACCTCGCCCACGTCTACACCAAGCTCGGCGTGACGTCGCGCATGCAACTCGCCCAAGAAGCGTCCAAGCACGTCTCATCCGACGCATGATGGTCCGATGGACAACGTGGTTCAAGGACACTGCGACGCCCGATTCGACAAACTCGCCGACGCCTTCGGCCAGGCGATCACCGACGGTGACGAGGTGGGCGCCGCGATCGCGATCGACATCGACGGCGAAATCGTGGTCGACATGTGGGGCGGGTACGCCGACGCGGCGAAGACCAAGCCGTGGGCCGAGGACACCATCGTCAACGTATGGTCGTCGACCAAGACGGTGACCGCGCTGGCCGGTTTGATGCTGATCGACCGCGGCCTCATCGAACCGGACACCATCGTCGCAAGCGTCTGGCCGGAGTTCGGCGCGAACGGCAAGGGGCACATCGCGTTTCGCCACTTCCTCTCCCACTCGTCCGGAGTCTCCGGCTGGGATCAACCAGTCGTCATCGACGACGTGTACGACTGGGAGAAGTCCACGGCCGCACTCGCCGCGCAGGCGCCGTGGTGGGAGCCGGGCACCGCGTCGGGCTATCACGCGCTGACTCACGGGCACCTCATCGGCGAGGTGGTGCGCCGCGTCACCGGTAAGGGTCTCAAGGAGTTCGTCGCCGAGGAGATCGCCGGGCCACTCGGTGCGGACTTCCACATCGGCGCCACCCCGGGGGATTCGGCGCGAATCGCGGAGGTGATCCCTGCCGCGAATCCGATGGAGGGCGTTCCACCAATGGACCAGTGGACCGAGCAGATGGTGAAGACGTTCACCGGTCCCGCGCCAGACCCTGCCGTCGCCAACACCGCAGCGTGGCGGGCCGCCGACATCGGGGCGGCCAACGGCCACACCAACGCACGGGCACTCGCCCGGATCCTGTCGGCGATTTCGCTCGGCGGCAGCGTCGATGGCGTACGGCTGCTTCGCCAGGACACCATCGAGAAGATCTTCGAGGTTCAGTGCGAAGGACCGGACCTGGTGCTCGCGATGCACCCGATTCGATGGGGCCTCGGATTCGGCCTCCCACAGCTCGAGTCGATTCCGTACATCCCCGACGAGAAGATCTGCTTCTGGGGCGGTTGGGGCGGTTCGTGGGAGACGATGAACCCCGACCGTCGGATGACCACGGCCTATGTGATGAACAGGATGGGTCCGGGCGTCGAGGGTTCGGAGCGCACCGCGCGCTACACGACGCTGATCTACGACGCCGTGTCCTGACCCGATGCGGCGGCCAGGGCGGCGAGATGCCGGCCGATGGGGAGGGCGGCGGTCGCGGCGGGTGACGGCGAGTTCAGCACGTGGATCATCCGGCCGGTCCGTTCGATGACGAAGTCGTGGACCAAAGCGCCGTCCCTGCGGACGGCCTGCGCCCGGATGCCCGCTTCGTAGGGCAGCAGGTCCGCAGCGACCAAACCCGGCGCGTACTTACGGCATTCGCGCAGATAGCTGCGTTTGAACAGCGAATTCCGGACCTCCTTCGCCCCGAGGCGCACATTGGCCCGCGCGACGCGCCACAGGCCGGGGAACGCAGCCATCCTCGCGACGTCACGCGGGTTGACGGAGAACTTCGGATACCCCTCGCGAGCCAGCCCGAGGACCGCGCTCGGCCCCACCGTGATAGCGCCCGCGATGGTGGGGCTGAGGTGGACCCCCAGGAACGGCAGGTCCGGATCGGGCACCGGATAGATGAGTCGCCTCACGAAACCCGAACGCTCAGTGGACAACTGAAAGTACTCGCCACGGAAGGGGATGATCTGCACGTCGATCGGAACGCCCGCCATCTCGGCCAGCCGATCCGCCTGCAGGCCCCCACACACCACCAGCCGGTCGCAGGTCATCGTGGCGGATTCCGTCGAGATCGACACCCCCGCAAAGGTTTCGCTGATCGCAGTGACTCGCTGGTTGGTGTGCACCGTACCGCCCGCATCGACGATCAGGTTGACGAGTCGCCGGGCCACCAGCCGGTAGTCGACGACGCCCGTCCTCGGCAGGTGCAGCGCCCCAAGTCCGGTCACGTTCGGTTCGAGTTCGGTGAGTTCCTCGCGGCTCACCCGTCGGCAGGTGATGTCGTTGACCGCTGCCCGTTCCTCGAGTGCGGCCATGCGCGCGAGTTCGGCGGGAGTGGTGGCGACGATCAGCTTGCCGCATTCGTCGAAGGCGATTCCGTGCTCGGCGCAGAACTCCTTGGTCGCCCGCTCACCTGCCTTGCAGAATCTCGCCTTCAAGCTGCCGGGCTCGTAGTAGATCCCGGAGTGGATGACGCCGCTGTTGTGCCCGGTCTGATGGGCGGCGACGGCCCCCGCGCCCTCGAGCACGACGACGGATGCGTCAGGCTCGGCGGCCAGCAGGTGATGCGCCGTCGACAGGCCGACGATGCCGGCCCCGATCACGCAGTAGCGGTAACGATTCATCGCTCCGCACTGTACAAACCCGACCCGGCAGGGTCAGGCGACGGCCGCTCGTCAGGCGGACTTCGACCGCGCAATTCCAGCCGTCGAAGGACGTCCTGTCCGAGCCCACGCAGTCCACGCGCGGGGACGCGGAGATGAGAGTCACCCCGTCAGCCACACCCGCAGCCTCGGTGTCGGAGATCAGACCGGTCAGCCCATCGACGGTGCCGGCGTAACGCAGCGTCCCGTCGTCGATCGCGGCCAGATCGCGCACCGAGCGGAAGTCCGGCGCCACCGCAACCGTGATGTCGAGGATCGCCGAGACGTCACGCCGATCGGACCGAATCCGCGCGCGCCCGCGCTGGGCACGCTGCAGGTCGGGCTCCGCCAACCGGACGGTGGTTTCGCCACCAGCCGTCAGCTCGTGCCAGTCGTTCTCGGACCCGTCCACTACGAATAGCCGCACCGACGCGACGGTAGGCCCGCCGGGGCCCGCCTGCGATTGTTGCAATCACGCGGAATCCATCGGAATGGCGCGCGGCGACGACGAGTGATGGGCACCGGGTTAGTAGTTTGTACACGTGACAACGGACCCTCGCCCGGACATACCCGCGCAATACCTGTTGTCGCCGTCGGCACCGGAACCGCGGACGCTGATCGACATCCTCCACGAGACCGCCGAACGTCACCCCGACGCTCCCGCCCTCGACGACGGTGACGTTCAGCTGACCTACGCGGAGCTAATCGCCGATATCGAGGAGAGCGTGGCGTGGCTGGCCGCCAGGGGCATCGGTCGCGGCGACCGCATCGGCATCCGGATGCCGTCGGGCAGCTACGCGCTCTACGTCGCCATCCTGTCGGCCCTGGCCGCCGGCGCCGCTTACGTGCCGGTCGATGCCGACGACCCGCAGGAGCGTGCCGATCTGGTGTTCGGCGAAGCCGAGGTCGTCGCGATCATCACCGAACAGGGCCTGATCCGCGGTCCCGGCACGTCCCGCGGCTGGCGCGCCGGACACCCGATGATTCGCGACGACGCCTGGATCATCTTCACGTCCGGCTCCACCGGAACGCCCAAGGGCGTCGCGGTGACACACCGCAACGCCGCCGCATTCGTCGACGCCGAGGCCCGCGTCGTCATGCAGGACAACCCGATCGGGCCAGGAGACCGCGTGCTCGCGGGACTGTCAGTGGCGTTCGACGCGTCGTGCGAGGAGATGTGGCTGGCCTGGCGGTACGGCGCGTGCCTGGTGCCCGCCCCGCGCTCGCTGGTGCGCAGCGGCATGGATCTGGGGCCCTGGCTGGTATCCCGTGACATCACGGTCGTGTCGACGGTGCCGACGCTGGCGGCGCTGTGGCCCGCCGAGGCACTCGAGGCGGTGCGGCTGCTGATCTTCGGCGGCGAGGCCTGCCCGCCCGAACTCGCCGAGCGGCTCTCCACTGGTCCCGATGCGGCCGGCCGCGAAGTGTGGAACACCTACGGCCCCACCGAGGCGACGGTCGTCGCGTGCCTGGCCTTGCTGGGCAAGGGCCCGGTGAGCATCGGCCTGCCACTGCCGGGCTGGGACCTCGCCGTCGTCGACAAGGACGGCAGTCCTGTCACACTCGGCGAGATCGGCGAGCTGGTGATCGGTGGCGTCGGCCTGGCTCGCTACCTGGACCCCGAGAAGGACGCCGAGAAGTACGCGCCGATGCATACCCTGGAGTGGTCACGCGCCTACCGCAGCGGTGACCTCGTGCGCCTGGAGTCCGACGGCCTCTACTTCCAGGGCCGTGCCGACGACCAGGTGAAGGTCGGCGGCAGGCGCATCGAGCTCGGCGAGGTCGACTCGGCGCTGGTGCACCTGGCCGGCGTCAGCGGCGGCGCCGCGGCCGTGCGACGGACCGCGAGTGGCACTCCCCTGCTGGTCGGCTACATCGCGAGTGCCGATCCCGACTTCGACGTGGCGGCCGCCCGCGTGGCGCTGGCCCAGGCATTGCCCGCCGCCCTCGTGCCCCGACTGGTGCTCCTCGACGAGCTGCCGACCAGGACGTCGGGCAAGGTCGACCGCAACGCGCTCCCCTGGCCTTTGGAAGACTCAGCCGACGACGCCACAAACCCCGATCTGGGTGGCACCACCGGTTGGGTGGCCGGACTCTGGCGCGACGTGCTCGCCGCCCGGGTCGGCGGGCCGGAGGAGGACTTCTTCGCACTCGGCGGAGGCTCGCTGTCCGCGGCACAACTGGTGGCCGCGCTGCGGGCGCGCTACCCGGAGGTGACGGTCGCGGATCTGTACGACCATCCCCGGCTGGGTTCGCTCGCGGGATACCTCGATGAACTCGACCCGCCCGAAGAGGTCGAGCCCCGCGTCGTCACGCCGGTCTCCCGGCTGACGGAGCTGGCGCAGGTCGCGGCGTCCGTGCCACTAGCCACGTTGACGGGCATGCAGTGGGTGGTGTGGCTGGCACTGCTGAACAACGTGGTCGCCGAGGTGCGGCCGCTGTCGTGGGCCGTGACCGTGAACTGGTGGCTGCTGCTCGCCGGATTCATCGTCTTCGTCACGCCATTGGGCCGCATGACGATCGCGGTACTCGGCGCGCGCATCCTCATTGGCAAACTGCAACCAGGCACCTACCGCCGGGGCGGGACCGTGCATCTGCGGGTGTGGCTAGCCGAGCGCCTCGGCGAGGCCAGTGGCGCCGAAAACCTCGCGGGCGCACCATGGTTGGTGTACTACGCCCGTGCGCTGGGCAACAAGGTGGGCAAGGGCGTTGATCTGCACTCGTCCCCGCCCGTCACCGGAATGCTGACGTTGGGCCATCGCTGCTCCATCGAGCCAGAGGTGGACCTCACGGGGCACTGGATCGACGGTGACCTCTTCCACGTGGGAGCGATCACCGTCGGCAACGACGCCGCCGTAGGCGCGCGGACCACACTGTTCCCGGGCGCCGCGATCGGCAAGAACGCCGACGTCGCCCCCGGCTCCGGCGTGATCGGCAAGGTCAAGGCCGGTCAGTACTGGAAGGGCTCGCCCGCCATGAAGTCGGGAAAGGCGCGCCATCCGTGGCCCGACGAACGGCCGCCCCGCGCGCCGCAGTGGGTGGCGATGTTCGGCGTGACGTCGATCCTGCTGGGCGCCGTTCCTCTGCTGGCCCTCGGCGCGGGACTTGCCGTGGTGGGCTGGGCGATCCGCGAGACCGCTTCGTTGACCGACGCGATCCTGCCCGCTCTGGCGTGGACACCAATCGCCACCCTGGTCGCCGTGGTCGTCTACGCCGTTCTGACGGTGATCGGCGTCCGGTCGATGGCACTCGGACTGCGCGAGGGCTATCACCCGGTGCGCAGCAGGGTCGGCTGGCAGTTGTGGGCCACCGAACGGTTGATGGACGCCGCCCGCAACTACCTGTTCCCGATCTACGCCAGCCTGCTGACGCCGCCGTGGCTGCGGCTGCTGGGCGCGAAAATCGGTCGCGGCACCGAGATTTCGACCGCGCTGCTCACGCCGAAGTTCACCGTCGTCGAGGACGGCGCCTTCCTGGCCGACGACACGATGGTCGCCTCCTATGAACTCGGCGGCGGGTGGATTCACGTCGCCACGGCGACCATCGGCAAGCGGGCGTTCCTCGGCAACTCCGGCATCACCCAGCCGGGCCGGCGGGTCCCCGACGACGGGCTCGTCGCGGTGCTCAGTGCGACCCCGCACAAGGCCAAGGCCGGGTCGTCGTGGCTGGGCAGCCCGCCGGTCCGCCTCCGTAGAAAGCCGACGGCGGCCGACGCGCTGCGCACCTTCCACCCGTCGCGCAAGCTGAAGGTCTTACGCGGCATGGTCGAGACGTGTCGGCTGCTGCCTCTGATCGTCACGTTCGCGATCGGCGTCGCCGTGCTCGGCGGCCTGCAGGCCCTGGCCATCGAATTCGGTTGGCTATGGACGTCACTCGCGGGCGGGCTCGTCATGCTGGTGGCGGGCGCGGTGGCGGGCGCCATCGCGGTGATAGCCAAGTGGCTGTGGGTCGGGCGCATCGAGGCCGTCGAACACCCGCTGTGGTCGTCCTTCGTGTGGCGCAACGAGGTATCAGACACCTTCGTCGAGACCGTGGCCGCGCCGTGGTTCGCCCGGGCCGCGAGCGGCACCCCGATCATGAACCTGTGGCTGCGCGCGCTGGGCGCGTCGATTGGTCGGGGCGTGTGGTGCGAGACGTACTGGCTGCCGGAGGCGGACCTCGTCACCGTGGCCAAGGGCGCCACGGTGAGCCGCGGCTGCGTCGTGCAGACCCACCTCTTCCACGATCGGATCATGCGACTTGACACCGTCACCATCGAGGAAGGTGCAACGCTCGGGCCGCACTGCGTGGCGCTGCCCGCCGCCAGGATCGGTGCGGGCGCCACCGTCGGGCCCGCCTCGCTGGTGATGCGCGGCGACGAGGTGCCGGCGTCCTCGCGGTGGCAGGGCAACCCCATCGCACCGTGGGGCGCGAAGCGCAAGAAGCGTGGCGGCTCGGCGTCCAAGTCGGCGAAGAACTCTGGGGCAAGCGCCGCGTGACGCGTTTCAAGAAGTCCGGCGCTGGGGGTCTCCCCGCTTGCGAGGGAGGGCGCAGCGACCGGGGGATTAAACCCGGCGGGCAGGAGCGCAGCGACCGGGGGATTAAACCCGGCGGGCAGGAGCGCAGCGACCGGGGGATCAAACCAGCACGGGGCACCCCTCCCGTCATCGACCCCTACATTCCCGGCAACGGCAACTTCGGCTACCGGGTGTCGCGGTACGAGCTCGACATCGAATACAAGGTCAACATCAACCGGCTCGGCGGATCGGCCACCATCACCGCGGTGACGCTCGCGTCACTGAAGTCCTTCAGCCTCGACCTGTCCGACGCGCTCTCGGTGTCGAAGGTCTCGGTCAACGGCCACCGGCCCGCGCACTTCGGTCGGACCCGTGGAAAGCTGAACGTCACGCTGTCCTCCCCCCTGGCCGCCGGTGCGGCATTGTCGATAACCGTGCGCTACGCGGGTACCCCGAAACCGATCCGATCCCTGTGGGGTGATGTCGGATTCGAGGAGTTGACCAGTGGCGCACTGGTGGCGGGCCAACCCAACGGTGCCGCGTCCTGGTTCCCGTGCGACGACCATCCGAGCAGCAAGGCGAGCTACCGCGTCGCGATCGCATGCGAGAACCCGTACTACGCGGTGGCCAACGGCAAGCTGGAGTCCCGCCGAACCAGGGCTGCCATGACGACCTGGACCTACGAGCAGCCCGAACCCACCTCGACGTACCTCATGACGCTGCAGATCGGCCGGTACGAGCAGCAGCGACTCGCCAAACAGCCGGTGCCGATGAACGCCGTTCTGCCGCAACGGTTGCGGCAAAATTTCGAGCACGACTTCGGGCGTCAACCCCAAATGATGAAACTCTTCGTCAAGCTGTTCGGCCCGTACCCGCTCTCGAGCGGTTACACCGTCGTGGTGACCGACGACGATCTCGAGATTCCCCTTGAGGCACAGGGCATCTCGATCTTCGGCGCCAACCATTGCGACGGCGCCCGCGGCGCGGAGAGACTGATCGCGCACGAACTCGCACACCAGTGGTTCGGCAACTCGGTCACCGCGCGGCGGTGGCGCGACATCTGGCTGCACGAGGGCTTCGCCTGCTACGCCGAGTGGCTGTGGTCAGAGGATTCCGGCGGCCGCACCGCGGACGAGAACGCCCGCCACTACCACCAGCGGCTGCGGAACTCGCCCCAGAATCTGCTGCTGTCCGACCCCGGACCGCGCGACATGTTCGACGACCGCGTGTACAAGCGCGGTGCGCTCACCCTGCACGCGCTGCGAGGCACGATCGGCGATCAGAGCTTCTTCACACTTCTGAAGGACTGGACGACTCGGCACCGGCACGCCACGGCGGTGACCGACGACTTCACCGGGCTGGCCGCCAACTACGCCGACGAATCGCTGCGTCCGCTGTGGCAGGCGTGGCTGTACTCGACGGGCGTGCCCGACCTGTGACCGATGGCGCCGCCGTCCCCTCCCAAGGACCCGTCACCAGGAGCAGCGTCATCCGCGTCGGCGCAGCGACAGTCATCAGCGCGCTGTGCGGGTACGCGGTGCTCTATCTCGCCGCGCGTGCTCTGGAGCCCGCTGGCTTCTCGGTGTTCGCGGTGTTCTGGGGCGCTTTTGGACTGCTCGCGGGGGCGGCCAACGGCCTGTTGCAGGAGTCCACGCGAGAGGTGCGGCAGGCCAGGCAGTCGTTGCCGTCCGACGGCCCACGGATTCATCCGATGTGGGTGGCCGTCTTGGTCGGCGTCGTCGCGGCGGCGGTCGTCGCGGGGAGTGCGCCGCTGTGGTCCGGGCACGTCTTCGTCGACGCGCGGTGGCTCAGCGTCGGCCTGCTCAGCGTGGGAATCGCCGGGTTCTGCATGCACGCGACGCTGCTCGGGGTGCTGGCCGGAGTGAACGGCTGGAGTCAGTACGGATCATTGATCGTGGGCGACGCGATCGGACGGGTCGCGGTCGCGACGGCCACCTTCCTGATCGGTTGGGGACTGGTCGGCTACCTGTGGGCCACGGTGGCCGGTTCGATCGCGTGGCTGGTGCTGTTCCTGGCCTCACCGACGAC
The DNA here is from genome assembly GCA_038244615.1 of Mycobacteriales bacterium. Classification (GTDB taxonomy): domain Bacteria; phylum Actinomycetota; class Actinomycetes; order Mycobacteriales; family Mycobacteriaceae; genus Mycobacterium. Next base: position 44,011 of record JBBRTH010000034.1, read on the forward strand.
GCGGGCGGCGGCGCAACTGCTCACGCCCGGCACGACGATGACCTTCCTGCGCGGCGCATCGCATTCGATCGCAGCGGCGGGTGCCAGTGCCGTCCTCATCATGGGATTTCCCGTGCTGCTGAAGGCGACGTCGGCCGACCTCGGCGCGGCGGGCGGCGTCGTCATCCTCGCGGTGACGTTGACCCGCGCACCATTACTGGTGCCGTTGACGGCGATGCAGGGCAACCTCATCGCGCACTTCGTCGACCAACGCGAGCGGCGCCTGCGATCGCTGATGGTGCCGGTGGCGGTGTTGGCCGTTCTCGGCACCGCAGCAGTCCTGTTCGCCGGCCTGCTCGGGCCGTGGCTGCTGCGCACCGCGTTCGGGCCCGACTATGAGGCGAGCGGCGCGCTGCTGGCCTGGTTTACCACCGCGGCCGTCGCGATCGCGTTGCTGACGTTGACCGGTGCCGCGACGGTCGCCGCAGCCATGCACCGGGCATACGCCGCGGGGTGGATCGGCGCCACGCTGGTGTCGACTCTCCTGCTGCTCCTGCCGCTGCCCCTCGAGACTCGCACCGTGGTGGCGCTGCTCTGTGGTCCGCTGGTCGGAATCGCCGTACACGTCGTCGCGCTTGCCAGAGTCCCCGCACCGTGACCGTGTAGTTTTGTCGCATCGACATGCGAGGCAACCGCTACTCCACCCTGTACAAGGACGTCTGGATCGTGATCCCCGCCTTCAATGAGGCGACCGTCATCTCCGACGTCGTCGCCGACGTTCACTCCGTCTTCGACAACGTGGTGTGCGTCGATGACGGCAGCCGTGACGACACCGCCGAACAGGCGTGGCGGGCAGGCGCGCACGTCGTGCGCCACCCCGTCAACCTCGGTCAGGGAGCGGCGATCCAGACCGGCGTGGAGTACGCCCGCAGCCAACCGGGCGCAGCCGTCTTCGCGACGTTCGATGCCGACGGCCAGCACCGCGTCCAGGACGTGATGCGGATGATCGACCGCCTCACCAAGGAAGACCTCGACATCCTGGTGGGCACGCGGTTCGCCGACAGTGCCCCGGTCGACATGCCCGCTCTGCGGCGGAAGCTGTTCCCGTTGATCGCCAAGTTGAGCCCCACCAGCCGCAAGCTCAAGCTGACCGACGCCCACAACGGGCTGAGGGTGTTCAACCGCATCGTCGCCGACGGGCTGAACCTGACGATGAACGGCATGGCACACGCCAGCGAGATCATCGCCGTGATCGTCGAGAACGGTTGGCGGGTGGCAGAAGAGCCCGTCGAGATCCTCTACACCGACTACTCGATGTCCAAGGGTCAGCCGCTGGTCAACGGCGTCAACATCGTCGTCGACGGGCTGCTCCGAAGGAGGATGCGCCGATGAACTGGATCCAGGTTCTGCTGATCGTGGCCATCGTCACGCTGCTGGTGTATCTGCTGAGATCGCGACGCAGCGCGCAATCGAGGGCGTGGGTGAAGGTGGGCTACGTCGTGTTCGTTCTGGCCGCGATCTATGCCATCGTGCGGCCGAACGACACGACGATCGTGGCCAACTGGCTCGGCGTCGACCGCGGTACCGACCTGTTGGAGTACGCGCTGATCATCGCGTTCCTGTTCACCACGATCAGCACGTACATGCGCTTCAAGGACCTCGAACTCAAGTACGCACAACTGGCGCGGGCCGTCGCCCTCGAAGGCGCTCGCGTGCCCGACCCCAAGTAGCGATTTCGGCGCGCTAACCGTCGCGTGGCGAACGTGAACGCGCCCGAATCGCATCACATGCGGAAGAAGTCGACCGTTCGCGCGATGCCGTCGGTAAGCGGCACCTTCGGAGTCCAACCGAGAACGTCCTCGGCCCGACTGATGTCGAGGCACGACCGGCTCAGATCACCGAGGCGGGGCGGATGAAGCTCCGGCTCGTCGAACGCACCGGCTGCGTCGGCGACGGCCGAGTGGAGTTGCCGAGTGGAGGTCTCGACCCCGGTGCCCGTGTTGAAGCGTTGCCCGCTGCCCGCCTCGCCGCCGGCCCTGACGAAGGCATCGACGACATCGTCGACGAACACGTAGTCGCGGGTGTCGGACCCGTCACCGAAGATCTTGGTCGGCTTGCCCGACAGCAGCGCCTTGGCGAAGATCGCGACGACGCCGGCCTCACCGTGGGGGTCCTGACGTGGCCCGTAGACGTTGGCGGGCGCGATGTGCGAGCAGTCCAGGTCGTACAGGTTGCGGAACATGTTGAGGTACACCTCGCCGCACACCTTGCTCGCGGCGTAGGGCGACGACGGGTCGACGGGCACGTCCTCGTTGGTCGGGTAGACGGGCGGGACGCCGTAGATGGAACCACCGGAACTGGTGTGAACGATCTTGCGGACCCCCGACTTTCGCGCCGCCTCAGCCAGTCGCACCGTTCCGACGACGTTGACGCTGGAGTCGAACTGCGGGTCGGTCACGGAGCGACTCACCGAGATCTGCGCCGCCAGGTGGAAGATCACCTCGGGCCTGTTGTCGGAGATCAGCCCCAACAGATTGGCGTCGACGATGTCGGCCTTGGCGAACTCATAGGTGTCGTGCCGTTCCGCCCCGACGATGTTGACGACGTTCCCCGAGCTGAGGTCGTCGACGCCGAGGACGGTGTGACCATCCGCCAGCAGTCGATCTACCAGCGTTGATCCGATGAAACCCGCCGCCCCGGTGACCAGTGTCCGCACCGGGGTCACCATACCGACGCCCACGACGGTTCCGTAAGGTTTGCAGCAGTGAACTTCCGGCGGGCAGGAGCGAAGCGAGCGGGGGGTAACCCCGTGTGGCCAGCTCTCCAGCGACCCGAGACCAGATGGGTCATCCGCACCGCCGCCGTGCTGATCGTGCTGCAACTGGTCGCCCGGGCGGTGCTGGCATTCCACGGCTACTTCTACTGGGACGACCTGATCCTGATCGCTCGTGCGGGCACCCACAACCTGCTGTCGCCGGCATATCTGTTCGACGATCACGACGGCCACGTCATGCCCGCCGCCTTCCTCGTCGCCGGCGGCATCGCCAGGCTCGCCCCGTTCAATTGGATCGGCCCGGCCATCAGCCTGGTTCTGCTGCAGCTCGTCGCGTCGCTGGCGATGCTCCGTGCGCTGTACGTGATTCTCGGGTGGCGGCCCGTGCTGCTGATTCCCCTGACCTTCGCGCTCTTCACGCCGCTGGGGCTACCCGCATTCGCCTGGTGGGCGGCGGCGTTGAACGCGCTGCCGATGATCGCGGCCATGGCATGGGTGTGCGGAGACGCGATTCTGTTGATCCGCACCGGCAATGAGCGCTATGCGCTCACCGGGACTTCTGTGTTCTTCGTCGGGCTGCTGTTCTTCGAGAAGGCCGCGGTCATCCCCTTCGTCGCCTTCGCGGTCACGGCGCTACTCGCCTACGTGCTCGGCGATCGGGCCGCCGTGAAGACCGTGTGGCACGGCGGTTTTCGGTTGTGGACCGCATCGGGGACCCTGACCGCCGCGTGGATCGTGCTCTATCTCGTCGTCGTCGACCAGCGGCGCTGGAGGCTGGACCTTCCCATGACCGGGGACCTGTTGGTGCGGTCGGTGACACACGGCATCGTGCCCGGTCTGATCGGAGGCCCCTGGGACTGGGAGCGCTGGGCACCGTCGTCACCATGGGCGTTGCCGCAGTGGCCGGTGATGGTGGTGGGCTGGCTCGTGCTGGCGGCGGTCATCGCCGTGTCCGTGGCGCGCAAGGAACATGCCCGCCTGCTGTGGCTGGCAGCGGCGGGATACGTCATGGCTTGTCAGCTGCCGATCTACCTGATGCGGTCGTCGCGGTTCACCGCCATCGAACTGGCCCAGACGCTGCGCTACCTGCCCGACCTGGCCGTGATGCTGGCGTTGCTGGCGGCCATCGGGTTCTGTGCGCCGAACCGGGTGTCGTCGGCTCGACTGGACGCCTCGCGTGCCCGAACCGGCGTCGTCGTCTCGTGCGCCGTGCTCTTCGTGGTCAGCTGCTCGTACTCGACCATCACGTTCACCACCAGCTGGCGCGACAACCCGACGCGGTCCTACGTCGACAACGCGCTGGCGAGCCTTGCCGCGGCGGACTCCGCCACCACCGCACCCCTGCTCGATCAGGAGGTCGACCCGCTGATCCTGCAACGCTTCGCGTGGCCCGACAACCTCTTCAGCCACGTGTTCGCGTTGGTGCGCGACCGACCCGAGTTCAGCACCAGCACCACGAATCTGCGTACCTTCGACCGCAAGGGCCACCTGGTCGACGCCCAAGTGACCTGGGTGCGGCACACCCTCCCGGGGCCGAAGCCCCAGTGCGGTTACCTCGTACGACCCGACGCCCCGGTGCGCTTGCCGCTCGACGGCCCGATGCTGCCGACGGAGTGGACGGCCGAGATCAATTACTTGGCCAACAGCGACGGCTCGATGACGTTCGCACTGTCCGACGGCGACCCGACCAGGGTGCCGGTGCACCCCGGACTCAACCGCATCTTCGTTCGCCTGTCCGGCGCTGGGGACGCTGTCCTGGCCAGCGCCAACACCTCCGCGTTGTCGGTGTGTCTGGCGTCGGGTCCCGTCGGTTACGTGGCACCGCCCTAAGACCGTAAGCATGGCTAACTTACGCGACGAAGGTCTGCGGGTCTTTCGCGAACTGCTGCCGGGCGTGCTGCCCGACCGGCGAGGTCGACTTCGGCACCGACGGATTCGCGCCCGAACTGGCCGCCCACATCAAGATCACGCGAACGAACGGACTCACCGATGCGGAGCTGCCGAGGTGATCTATCACGCCAGCGGGTACGCGAGCTTTCCGGCGGCAGCGACCGCGAGGAACGTCGCCGCGCAGGCGCTCGCGGACGAGTGCGAAACGTGGAACCGGGGCCGCCTCCGGGAATCGAACCCGGGACCTTCTCATTACGAGTGAGACGCTCTACCGACTGAGCTAAGGCGGCACGCCCGGCCCGATGAGCGCTCGTGGGAAGAGCCTTCGGTCTGGGGCGGGACGAGTCTACGTGAGCCGGTGCCCGGTACCCAATTCGCTTCGCCCCGGCTGACGAACGTCAGCCCCTGAGTGCCTGCCCGACGGTGGCCACCATGGCGTCCACCGCGAACTTCGGCTTGACGTTGGCCGCCAACGCCTCCCGACAGCCGAGGACCGCCTCGATGCAGCGGAGCAGCCGATCAGGCGGGACGTGCGCCGCCATCGCCGCCACCTTGCCCGCCATGTCCGGATGGTTGGCTTGGACCGCTCCCGCGCCCGACGACACCAGCAATGCGTCGCGGAAGTACGTCGCCAAGTCGATCAGGGCTCGGTCCAACGCATCGCGCGAAGCCCGCGTCTGCCGCGACTTCTGCCGCTTCTCAAGGTCCTTCAGTGCTCCGGCGGCACCTCGCAGAGCACCGGCGGCACCCTTGCCCGTGCCGCCCGCACCGAGTGCCGTCCGCAGTTCCTCGGTCTCGGCCACGTTCCGGTCTCCCGTCAGCGCCTTCGCCTCGTCCTCCGCGGTCGCCACCAACTCTTCGGCGGCCGCATACGCCCGGGACGGCGTCGCCGCGTCACGCGCCAGCCCCAACGCACGTTCCCGGCGATGTCTGGACTGTTCGTCGGTGGCCAACCGGCGCGCCCGCCCGACGTGTCCACCGCTGACCGACGCCGCCCACCTCGCGTCCTTCTCGGGCATGCCGTCGGTGTCGATCAACACCTTGGCGATCGCGTCGAGCGGGGGTGTCACCAGCGCCACGTGACGGCAGCGCGACCGCAGGGTGATCGCGATGTCCTCAGGGTCGACCGACGGCGCGCACAGCAGGAACACCGTCGACGCGGGTGGCTCCTCCACCACCTTGAGCAGGGCGTTCGCGGCACCTTCGGTGAGCCGGTCGGCGTCCTCGACGACGACGACCTGCCATCGCCCGGTGCCGGGTCGCCGCGACGCGATCTGGACGATGTCGCGCATCTCCTTGACGCTGATCGAGAGACCCTCGGGAATGATCCGCCGTACGTCGGCGTGGGTGCCCGCCATGGTGGTTGTGCAGGCGCGGCACTCTCCGCACCCGGGCATGCCCTCGGACGTGCACTGCAGGGCCGCAGCGAAGCACACGGCGGCAATGGACCGGCCCGAACCCGGAGGCCCGGTGATCAGCCATGCATGAGTCATCCGGCCGCCCATGGCGCCGGCAGCCAGTGGGTTGTGAGCCGAATCACCGCGGGCTGCCTGCGCCGCCGCCGCCAACTCGGCTTCGACGGCGTCCTGCCCCACCAGACGCGAGAAAACACCGCTCATCGAGAACCAACACTAGTGCGCCACGCCGACACACGGCGGAAGACAGCGGCGAACAGGGACCGTATCGGCCCCCTGGGACCGATACGGTTGTCCCATGACCGCGCTGGCACCACCGCTCGGGCGAATCACCGCATTCGTCCGGTGGGTGGCGCGCACGCCGTGGCCGGTCTTCACCCTCGGCATGCTGCAGGCCGACATCATCGGCGCCTTGTTCGTGCTGGGCTTCCTGCGGTTCGGGCTACCGTCCGAGGACCGCATCCAGCTCCAAGACCTCCCCGCCGTCAACCTGGCGGTCTTCCTGAGCTACCTGTTCATCTCATTCACGGTCGCGGCCTGGCTGACGCTGCGACTGCTACTCCCGGTGATCCGCTGGCAGCGCCGCGACAGCCTGCTCGGGAGTCGTGACCCGGCCGTCACGGCACTGGCCCGCGTCCGGGCCCTGAGGATGCCCTACTACCGGTCGGTGATCAGCGTCTCGAACTGGTGCCTGGGTTCGATCGTCTTCATCGCCGCCAGCTGGCCAGTGGCCAGCCGTTCGGCACCCGTCGTCGCCGTCGCCACCGCCCTCGGTGCGACCGCTACCGCGATCATCGGATACCTGCAGTCCGAGCGCGTGCTGCGGCCCGTCGCCGTCGCCGCGCTCAGGGGTGGCGTTCCGGAGAACTTCCGGGCGCCCGGCGTGATCCAACGGCAGGTGCTCACCTGGGTGCTGTCGACGGGCGTGCCAATCCTCGCCATCGTATTGGCGTTGGTGGCCAGCAAGTTCGAGATCCTGACCGCACCCGCACAGCGGCTCAACACCCCGATCCTGTTGCTTGCGATCGCCGCACTGGTCATCGGCCTGGCGGGCACGCTACTGGTGGCGATGTCGATCGCGGACCCGCTGCGTCAATTGCGCTGGGCCCTCGGCGAAGTGCAGCGCGGTAACTACAACGCCCACATGCAGATCTACGACGCCAGCGAATTGGGGTTGCTGCAAGCCGGATTCAACGACATGGTTCGCGATCTCGCTGAGCGACAACGGCTTCGAGACCTGTTCGGCCGCTACGTCGGCGAGGACGTCGCCCGGCGCGCACTCGAGCGCGGCACCGAGTTGGGCGGTCAGGAACGCGACGTCGCCGTCCTCTTCGTCGATCTCGTCGGCTCCACCCAACTTGCCTCGACCCGGCCGGCGGCCGAGGTCGTCAGCCTGCTCAACGAGTTCTTCCGCGTCATCGTCGACAGCGTCAACCGCCACGGCGGCTTCGTCAACAAGTTCCAGGGCGACGCCGCACTCGCCATCTTCGGCGCACCGATCGAACACCCCGACGCCTCCGGTGCCGCACTCGCCGCGTCACGCGAACTACACGACGAGCTCATCGACGTGCTGGGGCAGACGGACTTCGGCATCGGCGTGTCCGCGGGCCGGGCCATCGCCGGCCACATCGGCGCACTGGCGCGCTTCGAGTACACCGTGATCGGCGATCCGGTCAACGAGGCCGCCCGTCTCACCGAGCTGGCCAAGCTCGAAGAGGGACACGTGTTGGCGTCGGCGATCGCGGTCAGCGGCGCCCTCGACGCGGAGGCGTTGTGCTGGGACGTCGGCGAGATCGTCGAGCTACGCGGCCGCAACGCACCGACACAGTTGGCACGGCCATTGAAACTCCTTGCGCCCAGAGAGGTTCCGAGCCAGGTTCAGCGTTAGCTGCGCTTGACGGCCTTCTTCACAGGAGCCTTCTTGGCGGGCGCCTTCTTGGCGGCCTTCTTCGCGGGCGCCTTCTTCGTCGCCGGACCCCGTGCGCGACGGTCGGCCAGCAACTCAGAGGCCCGCCCATCGGTGATCGACATGACGTCGTCACCCTTGCGCAGGCTGGCGTTGGTCTCACCATCGGTCACGTACGGACCGAAGCGACCGTCCTTGATCACCATCGGCTTCTCCGACACCGGGTCGTTGCCCAGCTCGCGCAGCGGCGGCGTCGCGGCGCCCTGCTTGCCTCGCCGCTTGGGCTCGGCGTAGATCTTCAGCGCCTCGTCGAGGGTGACGGTAAACATCTGGTCCTCGGTGGTCAACGACCGAGAATCGATGCCGCGCTTCAGATATGGGCCGTAACGACCGTTCTGTGCGGTGATCTCCTCGCCGTTGGCGGGGTCGGCGCCCACCACTCGGGGCAACGACAGCAGCTTCAACGCATCCTCGAGCGTCACCGTCTCCAGATCCATGGACTGCAGCAGCGAACCCGTACGCGGCTTGGGACCGGTCGGCGGCTTCTTGCCCTTCTTCGCGGGCGCACCGTCCTCGGGTTCCTCGGGTTCCTCGGACGGAGCGGGCAGCACCTCGGTGACGTAGGGACCGTACCGGCCGTCCTTCGCGACGACCTCGTGGCCCGTCACCGGATCTACGCCGAGCGAACGGCCTTCCTGCGGTGTGGAGAACAACTTCTCGGCTAGCTCGATGGTGAGCTCGTCGGGTGTGAGCTCGTCCTTCAGATTGGCTCGCTGCGGCTTGAGCTCTCCAGCCTCGCCGTCCTCATCCGCCACCATCCGCTCCAGGTACGGGCCGTTGCGGCCGACCCGGACATTGACCGCCCGCCCCTGATCGTCGTCGAACAGCTTGATGGAGTTGACTTCTCGCGCGTCGATCTCTTCGAGGTTGCCGCCGACCAGCTTCTTGAGCCCCCCGGAGCGGGCAATGGAGCCGTCGACGCCGTGCTCGCCGCCGAAATAGAAGTTGTTGAGCCAGTTGGTCCTTCGTTCGTTGCCGGAGGCGATCTCGTCGAGTTCGTCCTCCATGGCGGCGGTGAAGTCGTAGTCGACCAGCCGTCCGAAGTGCTGCTCGAGTAGACCGGTCACCGCGAAGGCCACCCACGACGGAACCAGCGCGCTGCCTTTCTTGTGGACGTAGCCGCGGTCCTGGATGGTCTTGATGATCGACGAGTAGGTCGACGGCCGCCCGATGCCGAGATCTTCGAGCGACTTGATCAGCGACGCCTCGGTGTAGCGGGCGGGCGGGCTGGTGGTGTGGCCGTCCGCGGTGAGGCCCGTGGCATCGACCCGTTGCCCCTGCGTCAGGTTCGGCAGCCGACTCTCGGCGTCGTCGGCCTCACCACCCGCCTGTTCGTCAAGGCTCTCGACGTAGGCCTTCAAGAAGCCTGGGAAGGTGAGGGTGCGACCGCTGGCGTTGAACACGACCTGCTCGCCAGTACTGGCAGCGCCTCCGATGCGCAGCGACAGCGTCGTGCCGCGGGAGTCGGCCATCTGAGAGGCCACCGTGCGCTGCCAGACCAGCTCGTAGAGCCGGAATTCGTCGTTGTCGAGCCGACTGTGCAGCTGGCCCGGCGTCTGAAACACGTCGCCCGACGGCCTGATGGCCTCGTGGGCCTCCTGCGCGTTCTTGACCTTGCGGGTGTACTGGCGGGCCGTCGGATGGACGTACTCCTCGCCGTAGAGCTGCCTGGCCTGGTTGCGGGCTGCGTTGACCGCCGACTCCGACAGGGTCGTCGAGTCGGTACGCATGTAGGTGATGTAGCCGTTCTCGTACAGCCGCTGCGCGATGCTCATCGTGCGCTCCGAGGAGAACCGCAGCTTGCGCCCCGCCTCCTGCTGCAGCGTGGACGTCATGAACGGCGGATACGGCCGACGGGTGTAGGGCTTCTGCTCAACCGATGCGACGCTGAACTGCGCGCCGCGCAGGCCGCCGGCCAGCGCGGACGCCGCCGATTCGTTGAGAACCAGCACCTCCTCGGGCTTGCGAAGCCCGCCGAGCGAGTCGAAGTCGCGGCCGCTGGCAACGCGCTTGCCGTCGACGGTGTTCAGCCTGGCCGTGAACTTCGGCGGCGACGCCTGCGCGTCCGAGACGCTGGCGTCGAGTTCGGCCGTGACGTCCCAGTAGCCGGCGCTGCGGAACGCCATGCGCTCGCGCTCCCGTTGCACGATGATGCGGGTCGCCACCGACTGGACGCGGCCCGCCGACAGCTTCGGCGCCACCTTCTTCCACAGCACGGGGCTGACCTCGTAGCCATACAGACGGTCCAGGATGCGGCGGGTCTCCTGGGCGTCGACCAGATCGACGTCAAGGTCGCGGGGGTCCTCGGCGGCCGCCCGGATGGCCGCCTCGGTGATCTCGTGGAAGACCATTCGCTTGACGGGAATGCGTGGCTTCAGCGTCTCGAGCAGGTGCCAGGCGATCGCCTCGCCCTCTCGGTCACCGTCCGTCGCCAAATAGAGCTCGTCGACGTCGTTGAGCAGGCTCTTGAGCTCGGTGACCGTGCTCTTCTTCTCGGGGCTGATGATGTAGAGCGGCTCGAAGTCGGCATCGACGTTGACGCCGAGCCTGGCCCACGGTTCCGACTTGTACTTCGCGGGCACGTCGGCTGCGGACCGCGGGAGGTCGCGGATGTGACCGCGCGACGATTCGACGATGTAGCTGGATCCGAGGTACCCGGCGATTTTTCGCGCCTTGGTGGGCGACTCGACTATGACGAGTCGCCGAATCCTGCCGTTGCCGCTGCCACTGTCCTGGTCAGCCAACTGTGTTTACGCTCCACTTCTACGCTGCCAGTGAACGCGGGACCACTGAATCAGCGGCCCCACCGGCCCACGGCAACTGACAATTTCGCACTCTGGGCGAGCGTACGCAAACTGACTTCATTCTCCGAGGACATTAGGTACGTGGCCAATGGTCGAACGCATCGGTGTTGCCCGGCGGTTCCCCCACGTTCTCTAGCAGGCGCGATAGGCGTCTACGACCGCTGATCCGAAGGGCCGGGTGCGTCCCGCGAGTGCCGATCAACGTCGGCGCGATTCCCACCCGCATCATCGCCGACGCGAGTGCGGAATGTGTATCCGGCGCGTGGGGATCCAATCCCAGGAGATATCGGTCGGCTTCCGGTGTCCCGGCGGCCAATGTCCACGCCCGCAACTCGCGCGGACCGGGCAGCCACTGCGGGGGCACCGTCTTGACGGCGCCGCGCGTCCAATTCGTCGCGATCGCCGACAGTCGTTGGTCCGGCGCCGTGCGAACCAGTGGACTGTTCTCGTCCGTGCGCCCGATCTCCGGCTCCAGTCCGGCCTCGGCAATCATCTCGGCCAGCGCCTCCGCACGCCACAATTGATCGACCACCACCGACAGGCGCGCGGCCCGGTCGTCGCCCTGGCCGACGAGCACCACCTGTCCCGGCGCAGCCAGAATCCCGGTGAGGTCGGCGACCGCGGGCGGCACCGCCTCTGCCGAGAAGAAGGACAGCTGGCTCACAAATCCGACAGTAGGCCAGCGAGCCACCCCCGCTGCGACACCGTGCCGGATGCGCAGCTGACCAGTTGCGCCCTTCACCCGCTTGGAGGGCGAAGCCAGGGGACGCGACGAGTGGGCACAGAGCGGGCACTGAGCGGGCATAGTCGGTCGTGTGTGGGACCCTCGCGGCAACCGGCCGGTGTCCACCAGGTGGGCTACTTGGAATTCAGGAGGGCGAAAGGTGTCCGAGGGGGTGGCTGACACGGTTTCCGGTGGGGCGTCCGACTTCGGCCGCGATCTGCTCGCCTGCGCCGTCGACGGGACCAGGCCCGACGAGCACCCGCTGCGGCACGTGTCCGATCTCGCTCCCCGCCGCGCCCGCCCGCAGCCCTGGCCCCGATGGGCCGATCCCGACGTCGTACGCGCCTTCGTGGACTTCGGCATCACCGAGCCGTGGACGCATCAGGCAGCCGCAGCCGACCTCGCCCACTCCGGCCGTCACGTGGTGCTCAGCACGGGTACCGCGTCGGGCAAGTCGCTTGCCTATCAGCTTCCGATTCTGACGACCCTCGCGGCGGATCCGCGCGCGCGTGCGCTGTACCTCGCGCCGACGAAGGCCCTCGGTCACGATCAGCTGCGCGCCGCCCAGTCACTGACGAACGCGGTCGAGCGACTGGCCGACGTGGCACCGAGCACGTACGACGGCGACAGTTCGACCGACGCCCGACGGTTTGCGCGCCAGCGCTCGCGATGGATCTTCTCCAACCCCGACATGATTCACCTGTCCCTGTTGCGCAACCACGCCCGCTGGGCGGTCTTCCTCCGCAACCTGAAGTACGTCGTGGTAGACGAATGCCATTACTACCGAGGTATTTTCGGCTCAAACGTGGCGATGGTGCTACGCCGCCTGGTGCGGCTGTGCGAGCGCTACTCAGCGGCCGACGGCGCAGGCCCCACCGTGATCTTCGCAAGTGCGACGACGTCGTCGCCCGCGGCCACCGCGTCGGAACTGCTCGGCCACACGGTGGCCGAGGTCACCGACGACGGCTCACCCCAGGGCGGCAGGACGGTGGCGCTGTGGGAACCGGCGCTGCGCGATGACATCACCGGCGAGAACGGCGCTCCGGTGCGGCGATCCGCCGGGTCGGAGGCGGCGCGGGTGATGGCCGACCTGATCGCCGAGGGCGCGCGCACGTTGACGTTCGTCCGGTCGCGACGCGGAGCCGAGCTCACCGCTCTCGGCGCACGGGCCCGGCTGGAGGACGTCGCGCCCGACCTGGCGGGCCTGGTGGCGTCCTACCGCGCCGGCTACCTCGCCGAGGACCGGCGGGCACTGGAGCGCGCCCTGACCGATGGCGAGTTGCGGGGGCTCGCGACCACGAACGCGCTCGAACTCGGTGTCGACATCGCAGGCCTCGACGCGGTGGTGCTGGCCGGCTTCCCCGGCACCGTCACCTCGTTCTGGCAGCAGGCGGGGCGGGCGGGGCGACGCGGGCAGAGCGCCCTGATCGTGCTGATCGCCCGGGACGATCCCTTGGACACCTTCCTGGTGCATCACCCCGCCGCGTTGCTCGACAAGCCGATCGAACGTGTCGTGATCGATCCTTCAAACCCCTATGTCCTTGGCCCACAGCTACTTTGCGCGGCAACTGAACTTCCCCTCACCGAGGCCGAGGTACGCACGTGGGACGCCATGGGAGTCGCCGACACCCTCGTCGACGACGGCCTCCTGAGGCGACGACCCGCCGGGTACTTCCCTGCACCCGGGTTGGATCCGCATCCGGCCGTTGACATCCGAGGCTCATCGGGCGGGCAGATCGCGATCGTGGAGACCGGAACGGGCCGAATGCTCGGCAGCACGGGAGCGGGGCAGGCGCCGTCATCGGTGCATCCCGGCGCGGTCTACCTGCACCAGGGGGAAAGCTACGTCGTCGACTCGCTCGACTTCGAGGATGGCATCGCCTTCGTGCGCGCCGACGATCCTGGTTACTCGACCTCGGCCAGGGAACTGACCGACGTCGCCGTAACCGGCGTCGGTGAGCGGCGCACCGTGGGGCCCATCACCGTGGGACTGGTGCCGGTTTCCGTCAGCCACACGGTGGTCGGCTTTCTGCGTCGACGAATGAACGGCGAGGTCATCGACTTCGTCGACCTCGACATGCCCACCCAGGCCCTCGACACCATGGCGGTCATGTGCACGGTCGATCCGGAGGCATTGCAGCGCAGCGGTATTGCCGATGCGCGCGTGCCCGGCTCGCTGCACGCGGCCGAGCACGCGGCGATCGGACTGCTTCCCTTGGTGGCCAGCTGCGACCGCGGCGACATCGGTGGAGTGTCGATGCCGGTGGGGCCGGAGACGGGAACGCCGACGATCTTCGTCTACGACGGCTATCCCGGCGGCGCGGGCTTCGCCGACCGCGGATACCGCCAGATCGCCACCTGGTGGGACGCAACAGCCTCGGCGATCGAGGCGTGCGAGTGCCCCCGGGGTTGCCCGTCGTGCGTGCAGTCGCCCAAGTGTGGCAACGGAAACGATCCGCTGGACAAGGCCGGCGCCGTCACCGTGTTGCGACTCGTGCTCGTCGAGTTGGCGAGACAAGCCACGTGAACCGGCCCCCCTGGCGAGGACCCACCCCTCGACGGACCTCTGCCACGGCTCAACAACGGACGCCAGTGAAGCACGCCAAACACAGACGACTGCGAGGAACGGCCGGGCAACGCGATCCGTTCGCAGTCCCGGCAGCCCGGGAGTATCCGAAAAAGTACCCCTCGGCCAGGGGTGGCGCAACCACTGATCACCTCTCGGATGCCTACCCGCCACCTGTGTGAACGCTGCGAGCCAGGCGACTAACCACGGATGTCGTCGGACGCTCCGGTAAGGGCGCACGGCATCCGACGGTAAGCTGCTGCCATGACGCACGACTGGCTCCTCCTGGAGACACTCGGCGCCGAACCCGCCGTCGTCGCGCAAGGGCAGCACACCGAGAACCTGGTGCCCATCAGCGCCTTCCTGCGCCGGAACCCCAATCTGATGGCCATTCAGACGGCCATCTACGAGACGGTGCAGGCAGGCAAGGCGCTGAGCAGTCTGACCCCCAAGAGCGACCGGGTGATTCGCACCGAGGTGGTGCAGATGACAGACGGTCGAATCCACGGCGTCCACATCTGGAGCGGACCGTCGGACGAGGAGCCGCCAGACAGGGTGCTGCCCGGCCCGCTGAAGTGGGATCTGACGAATGGGATCGCCACGGACACACCGGAGTCACTGATGAACAGCGGCCTCGATCCCACCACCGAGCCCACGCAAGGGCGTGCGTTCGCAGAGGATATGCCGACGCGGAATCTGAATCCGAGCGAGGCGCGGGTACTTGCGGTGGCGATCAAGCCGGAGGCGGGCCGAACCTTCTGCAGCACCTGGGACATCACCGATTACACGGGCAACCCCATCACCGTCGGCTTCTCGGCGCGGGTTCTGCAGGAAGCCGACGACACCGGGCGTGACGGGTTGATCTGTCGGGCCATGAACTGGCGCGGCACGCGCGACCACTCTGCGGAGCCCTCCGACGACCTCGGCCAACGAAACCTCAACGGACTCGCTCAGCCTGGTGTCCACCGTGCGCTGGTCGACCTGAAGACATGGAAGCTGTTGAAGTGGCTCGACGAGCCGTGCCCGTTCTACGACTGGCACGCCAGAGCGGACGGCGAATCCATCGTCCATCCCGGCGACGAACTCCACCTCGCCTCGATGGCCACGGACTTCGATTCGGGCGTGGCCTCACGTGTGCTGCGACTGAGGGCGCTCGACGGGGGGTGGACGCCCATCCACGTCACGGCACACCGCGTCGAGATCGAAGACGACACCTACGCGGGCCTGTTGTCCCTGCGACTACCGACCGAGGAGGAACGTAATCCCCCGCCGCGCAAGACTACTCGCCGCGCGAAGGCCCGTGCCGAGAAGGCTGCGCCCCCCTAGTCACGCCGGCCCGGCGCGGGCGCTCGCTCGGGCCACGTGGACGCCCCAGCGCCCGAGGCCGACGGGAACCTCGACCGTCACCACGACGTCGAGATCCTCGAACGTGCAGGTCGCCATCGCCGCCGACATCGCCGCGGTCAGCGAAGCCGCCGACTCGCATGCCGTCGCGGGCCCAGACATCAGGTGCCCCGCTGCCGAGAGCGCACCCAGATCGGCTGCCGCTTGTGCTCGATGCCTGGCGATCACCGCAGAGCCCACCACCGCCCCGCCGACGGTCAAAGCCATCATCACCGTCATCACCGCGGCCGCCACCACGCTCGCCGAGCCGCGTTCAGAGTCCGGGTTCGACCGATGCCACCGACTCGGCCGCAATGGTGAACCCCGGCAACAGGATCGATCGTGAACTGACCCGTGCGACGACGAACCCGCCATCGCGGCGCAGCACCAGGTCCGCGCCCGCGGGTCCACCCCTGCGCACCGCGTCCGAGGCGGCCCGCTCGTCACCGCGGGCCGCCAACCGTGCGGCCTCGCGCGACGAGTCGACGCACCGCACCTGCGCCCCGACCGCGGCGAGTCCGCCCACGCACAACACGAGGACGACGGCCAACGCGGCGACGGCGAACGCCGCCTCCACCGTGACGCCTCCCGCTTCACCGCTTGGACCTAGACGTTCGTGTTCAGCGCCCGGGTGATGATGTTGGTCAGAGCACTGACGATCGAGTCGCCGGTCACCACGGTGTACAAGATCGCCCCGAACGCCGCCGCCGCAATCGTACCGATGGCGTACTCGACAGTCGACATGCCTGATTCGTCCACCGCCAACAGGACGATCCGCGCCTGAAGCTGACGAAAAACTCTGTCTCTCAAGGCCATCATCAGAATTGCTCCCCATTCTTCCTCCCACGGCTCACGGTCTCTCCGCGAGTCACGTCCTCACTCACCACACCCCCGACTGCAGCACGTCGCCTGCCAGACCGACCACCACCGGGACGATCCCCAGGCATACGAACGCAGGCAGGTAGCAGACGCCGAGCGGACCTGCGATGAGGACCGAAGCCCGCTCGGCGGCCGCCCGCGCCGAGTCGGCAACGTCCAGTCGAGACTGGTCGGCGAGTTCGGTTACCGCCTGCGCCAAAGCAGTGCCCGAGGACGCGGACCGGCGTGCGAGCCTGGACAGCGCCTCGACGTGATCGTCACCCGACGTGCCTCCACAGGACCAGGCCGACGCGGGATCGGCCCCCATGGCCAGCAGATCCGCGGCACGATCGAGGACCTCGGCCAACGACTGCGGCGCAAAGGGTGCCGTCGCCCTCGCCGCGCCCGCCACGGCCATGCCGGCCGACAGACACGCCGCGAACACGTCCAGGCTCGACGCCACGGCCAGCGGATCGTCCGAATCCCCGCGCATCTGGACCGGCGGCACGACGGCCCTACGATCCCGCGCCGTGGTGCGTGCACGACCACCGGTGAGGAGGGTCGCCATCGCCAAGAGCATTGCCGCAAGGCTCATCTGAGCACCCGATCGGTGATGCGATCGGACCACCACAGCCCTCCACATGCCAGTGACACGCCGATCAGCAGGAGCCATCCGCCGATGCCGCCGGACAGGAGGAACCGCAACGGCTCCGCGCCGATGAGGTGACCGAGGCCGACACCGAGCAACGGCAACCCGGCCAGTATCGC
>JBBRTH010000035.1:0-57469 GCA_038244615.1 Mycobacteriales bacterium
CGTGCTGCGTGAGCGGCGTGTGGGTCGCAGCGCCGGCCGTGCCGACTGGGAACCGGCCTCCGCTCCAACCGTCGAGGCGTGAGACACAACACGCCCGACCGAAAGGAGCTCGACATGGCAGATGCCATTCGAGTGTCGGGTCCCGTCTCGGGGACCGACAAGACCCTGTCGTTCGAGACCGGCCGGTTGGCCAAGCAGGCCGCCGGCTCCGTCGTAGCCTACCTCGACGATGAGACCATGCTCCTGTCGGCCACCACGGCCAGCAAGACTCCGAAGGAACACTTCGACTTCTTCCCGCTGACGATCGACGTCGAAGAGCGCATGTATGCCGCTGGACGCATCCCCGGTTCGTTCTTCCGTCGTGAGGGCCGCCCCTCCACCGACGCGATCCTGACCTGCCGTCTGATCGACAGGCCGCTGCGCCCGACCTTCATCTCGGGCCTGCGCAACGAGATCCAGGTCGTCATCACGATCCTGAGTCTTGATCCCAAGGACCTGTACGACGTGCTGGCCATCAACGCCGCGTCCGCGTCCACGCAGATCTCGGGAATTCCGTTCTCCGGCCCCGTCGGCGGCGTCCGCGTCGCCCTGATCTCCACTCCCGAAAACAAGGGCGGCCAGTGGGTCGCGTTCCCCACCGTCGAGCAGCTCGAGGGCGCCGTGTTCGACATGGTCGTCGCGGGCCGCAAGGCGGGCACCGACGACAAAGACATAGCAATCATGATGGTCGAGGCCGAGGCCACCGACAGGGTCATCGAACTCATCGCGGGCGGCGCGGGTGCGCCCACGGAGTCCGTCGTGGCCGAGGGCCTCGAGGCCGCCAAGCCGTTCATCGCCGCATTGTGCAATGCGCAGCAGGAGCTGGCCGACAGCGCTGGAAGTTCGGGCAAGCCGGCGCTTGAATTCCCGGTGTTCCCGGATTACCAGGACGACGTGTTCCAGGCGGTGTCCTCGGTGGCCACCGACGAGCTCTCCAAGGCGCTGACCATCGCCGGCAAGGAAGAGCGCGACGACCGCTCCAACGAGATCAAGGTGGAGGTGCTCGAGCGCCTCGGCGAGACCTACGCCGGTCGTGAGAAGGAACTCGGCGCGGCCTACCGCTCGCTGACCAAGAAGTTGGTTCGCCAGCGCATCCTGACCGACCACTTCCGCATTGACGGCCGTGGCATTACGGACATCCGCGCGCTCTCGGCCGAGGTCGCCGTGATTCCGCGAGCGCACGGCAGCGCTCTGTTCGAGCGCGGCGAGACCCAGATCCTGGGTGTCACCACGCTGGACATGGTCAAGATGGCGCAGCAGATCGACTCGCTGGGGCCGGAGACGTCCAAGCGGTATATGCACCACTACAACTTTCCGCCGTATTCGACCGGTGAGACCGGCCGCGTCGGTTCCCCCAAGCGGCGCGAGATCGGACACGGCGCGCTCGCCGAGCGCGCCTTGATGCCGGTGCTGCCGAGCATCGAGGAGTTCCCGTATGCCATCCGTCAGGTTTCGGAGGCGTTGAGCTCGAACGGCTCGACGTCGATGGGCTCCGTGTGTGCGTCGACCCTGTCACTGTTGAACGCCGGTGTGCCTTTGAAGGCCCCCGTCGCGGGCATCGCGATGGGACTGGTCTCCGACGACATTGACGTTGAGGCGGGAGACGGCACCAAGAGCACGGAGCGTCGCTTCGTCACGTTGACTGACATCCTCGGCGCCGAGGATGCGTTCGGCGACATGGACTTCAAGTGCGCAGGCACGAAGGACTTCGTCACGGCCCTTCAGTTGGACACCAAGCTCGACGGTATTCCGTCGCAGGTGTTGGCCGGCGCCCTGGCGCAGGCCAAGGACGCCCGCATCACGATTCTCGAGGTCATGGCGGAGGCCATCGACGAGCCCGACGAGATGAGCCCGTACGCGCCGCGAATCACCACGATCAAGGTGCCGATCGACAAGATCGGCGAGGTCATCGGGCCCAAGGGCAAGATGATCAACTCGATCACCGAGCAGACGGGTGCTTCGATTTCCATCGAAGACGACGGCACCGTGTTCGTCGGCGCCTCCAACGGCGAGGCGGCGCAGGCGGCGATCGATCTGATCAACGCCATCGCCAACCCGCAGCTGCCCAAGATCGGTGAGCGGTTCCTCGGAACCGTGGTCAAGACCACCGATTTCGGTGCGTTCGTGTCGCTGCTGCCCGGTCGTGACGGCCTGGTGCACATCTCGAAGCTGGGTCGCGGCAAGCGCATCGCCAAGGTCGAAGACGTGTGCAAGATCGGCGACAAGTTGCGCGTCGAGATCGCCGACATCGACAACCGTGGCAAGATCTCGCTGGTGCTGGTTGCCGAGGAAAACACTGCCGAGGCTTCCCCGGAAACCGTGGAATCTCCTGACGTCTCGACGGATTCGGGTGCTGCACCCGCCGATGCCGCGACAGCCAGCAGCTAAGTTCGTCCGACGCAGCGCGCTACCCGGCGGGCTTCGCGTCGTCACGGAATTCGTTCCGTCGGTGCGTTCGGCGTCGGTGGGAGTGTGGGTCGGCGTCGGGTCACGCGACGAGGGTCATAGCGTGGCCGGCGCTGCTCACTTCCTCGAGCATCTGCTGTTCAAGTCGACGCCGACGCGCTCGGCGGTGCAGATCGCGCAGGCGGTCGATGCCGTGGGCGGTGAACTGAATGCGTTCACCGCCCGCGAGCACACCTGCTATTACGCACACGTGCTCGACACGGATCTCGAACTGGCCGTCGACCTGGTGGCCGACGTCGTGCTGCGGGGTCGGTGTGCCGTCGATGACGTCGAGGTGGAGCGCGATGTGGTGCTCGAGGAGATCGCCATGCGCGACGACGATCCCGAGGACACCCTCGGGGACGTCTTCCTATCGGCGATGTTCGGCGACCATCCGGTGGGGCGTCCGGTGATCGGCAGTGTCGAGTCGATCTCCACGATGTCGCGGGCACAACTGCATTCGTTTCACGTGCGGCGGTACACACCCGAGCGCATGGTCGTCGCCGTGGCAGGCAACGTCGACCACGATCAGGTCGTCGCGTTGGTGAAGGAACACTTCGGGCCGCGCCTGGTGAAGGGAATCGAGCCCGTCGCTCCCCGCAAGGGCACCGGCCGGGTGCCAGGCCAGCCGAACCTGCGGCTGGTCAAACGCGACGGCGAGCAGACGCACATGTTCCTCGGCGTGCGGACTCCGGGACGGCACTGGAACCATCGGTGGGCGCTGTCGGTACTCAACAGTGCACTCGGTGGGGGACTGAGTTCGCGTCTTTTCCAACAAATTCGGGAAACGCGCGGGCTGGCGTACTCGGTCTACTCCAGTGTCGACACGTTCTCCGATTCGGGAGCACTGTCGGTGTATGCGGCGTGCCTGCCGGAGCGGTTCGACGAAGTCGCCCAGGTTTCTTCGGACGTGCTGGCGGAGGTGGCTCGAGACGGCATCACCGAAGCCGAGTGCCGAATCGCCAAGGGCTCGTTGCGAGGTGGCTTGGTTCTGGGTCTGGAGGACTCGGGTTCGCGGATGCACCGCATTGGGCGCAGTGAACTCAACTTCGGCGAGCACCGCAGCATCGACGAAACCCTGGCCCTCATCGACGCCGTCACGCTCGACGAGGTGAACGCCGTGGCGAAGCAGCTGTTGAACAGGACCTACGGAGCCGCGGTCCTTGGCCCGCACAGATCGAAGAAGTCACTGCCGCAAGCACTTCGGAGCATCGCGGGGTAACGTCCTACGCCCTCTCGCGACGCGGGTTCGTGGTCGGCGCGGGCGCGCTCGCCGCATTGGCGGCGTGTTCGAACGAGCCCACGGTCGCCGACCCGGCCGAAAGCCGCTGCCCATGACCGGCCCCTCATCGGTGAGGTGACGACGTTGGTGCTGCCGTATCTGTCCGCCAAGGGGCCGTAGGCAATTCGGTCTCAGGCGACACCGGACGTGCACATCGCCCGGCCGACGCAGGGTCAGCCGGACGATGGGTGAAGCAGGTCTGTCAGGCGAGCAGTGCCGCCGGGTTGGTGAAGGGCAGGCCCAGGTCGGAGGCCACCTGCTCGGACACCAGGGCGCCCTCGTGCGTCGAAAGGCCCTTGGCCAGTGCGGCATCCGCTGCGCAGGCCGCTTGCCAGCCCTTGTCGGCGAGCTTGAGCACGTACGGCATGGTCGCGTTGGTCAGCGCGAAGGTCGACGTCCGCGGCACCGCGCCGGGCATGTTGGCGACGCAGTAAAAGACGGTGTCGTGCACTGCGAATGTGGGATCGTCGTGCGTGGTGGCGTGCGAGTCCTCGAAGCAACCACCCTGATCGATGGCGATGTCCACCAGGACTGCGCCCGACTTCATGCCCGCGACGGTCGCGTTGGTGACCAGCTTGGGGGCCTTCGCGCCGGGGACCAGCACGGCGCCGATCACCAGGTCGGCATGCTTAACCGTGTCCTCTATTTCCAACGTCGACGAGTAGCGGGTCTCGATGCTGCCGCCGTACTCGGCGTCGATCTTCCGGAGCGTGTTGACGTTGAGGTCGAAGACCGTGACGCGAGCGCCCATACCCTTGGCGACGGCGGCGGCGTTGTCGCCTGCCATTCCACCACCGATCACCACGACGTTGGCTGGCGCGACGCCCGGGACGCCGCCCATGAGGACGCCGCGGCCGCCATGGCTGCGCATCAGGTGGTAGGCGCCGACCTGGGCAGCGAGCCGGCCCGCGACCTCGCTCATCGGTGCCAGCAGCGGCAGAGCGCCGTCGGCGGTCTGGACGGTTTCGTATGCGATCGACGTGGTGCCCGAGGCCATCAGCGCATCGGTGCACGGCTCCGATGCGGCGAGGTGCAGGTACGTGAAGAGCGTCTGGCCCTTGCGCATCCGGCTGTACTCGGCCTCGATGGGCTCCTTGACCTTGAGCAGCAGCTCGGCCTCGGCCCAGACCTCGTCGGCGGTGTCGACCATCTGTGCGCCCGCTGCCTTGAAGTCGCGGTCGGAGATTGCGGATCCGACGCCGGCACCGGCCTGGATGAGCACCTCGTGACCACGACGGGTCAACTCGGCGACACCCGCCGGTGTGATGGCCACCCGGTACTCGTTGTTCTTGATCTCGGTCGGGATTCCGACACGCATGACCGCTCCTAAAGTCGTGTTCTGATGCCTAGATTGTGAAGAACGTTCGGGTGAATCACAACAGGATTGTTATTTATTCGCTAAAGTCGGTTCATGGCAGCACGATCTCCGAAGTCTGTCGCGCCTAGCCTGGCCTCGCCGAAGAATGTTCGGCCCGCTGACCTCGACGAGATCGACCGCCGCATCCTGACCGCGCTCCACGGTGACGCCCGCATGTCGAACAGTGCCCTCGCGGAGTTGGTCGGAGTCGCGCCGTCCACATGCCACGGGCGGGTGCGCCGACTCCAGGACATCGGTGTCATCCGCGGTTTCTACGCCGACATCGACCCCGCGGCGATCGGCTTGTCGATGCAGGCGATGATCTCGGTCAGCCTGCAGTCGAATGCCCGCGGCAAGATCGGCACCTTTCTGGAGCACATCCGCACGCGTCCGCAGGTGATGGACGTCTACTTCCTCGCCGGTGCCGATGACTTCATCCTCCACGTCGCCGCCCGCGACACCGACGATCTCCGCTCGTTCGTGGTCGAGAACCTCAATGCCGACTCCGATGTCGCGGGCACGCAGACGTCACTGATCTTCGAGCACCTGCGAGGAGCCTCGCCGCTGTGACCGTCGAGGATCTCTACGGCGTGCCGCCGGAGGACTTCCTGGCACGACGCAAGGAACTGGCCGCGGCAGCGAAGAAGCGCGGGGACGCCGACGCGGCGAAGTCCATCGGTGCAGCGCGGAGGCCGACGACGGCGGCCTGGGTAGTGAACCTACTGGTACGCACGGACGACACCGCCATGGCTCGATTGAACGATCTCGGTGAGGACCTTCGTGCCGCGCACGCGGCGATGGACGGGCCACGCATCCGTGAGCTGACCGGGATGCAACGCAAGGTGATCGACGGCTTGGTCCGGGCGGGTCTGGCCGCCGCCGGATATGCCGACCCGCCCACCGCGTTGCGCAACGACGTGACCGACACACTGCAGGCCGCGATCGCCGATCCCGACGTCGCGGGTCGGCTCGGTCGGCTGGAGAAGGCCGAGCGATGGTCGGGCTTCGGTGAATTCGGAACGGTCCCGGCGGTAGGGCCCGTTTCGAAGACGAAGCCTGAGGAGTCCGACCCGTCCGTCGATCGCGAGGCGGAGCTCGCCGCTGCGAAGGAGCGTCAGTCCACGGCGGCGTCCGATGCCGAGACTGCCAAGGCGGCTCACACCGATGCGGTCGAGTACGCGTCCGAGCGGAAGGCGACGTTGGCCAAGGCCCGCCGACACTACGAGAAGCTCCTGGAGTCCGTCGACGCGGCCGAGCAGGCGTTGAACGCGGCCGACGAGCAGTTCGAAGCGGCCGAACGCGCCACTCACGATGCGGCCGCTCGGTTGAATGCCGCGACGTCTGAGTTCGACATCGCAGGAGCCGAACTCGCACGCCTAACTGCCAAACCCCCGGTGCCATAACCTAATTCAGGCGGCGCTCATGCCATCGGCGTCGCCCTCGGTGAGCATGCGTTCGGGGTGGTGGAGGTCGTTGGTGCGGGCTTGGCCGGTGTCGAGTGCTGGTGGGGGTATCCATTCGGTGCGGCCGTCGGCGCGTTTTCGGGTGGTCCACGGGGTGTTTTCGATGAGGCGGTTGTCGGGGCCGCAGGCCAGGGTGAGGTCGTCGATGTTGGTGTGGCCGCCGTTCTTCCAGTCGGCGACGGCGTGGTGGGCCTGGCATTGGTAGCCCGAGGCGGTGCAGCCGGGTCGGGTGCAGCCGCGGTCGCGTGCTAGCAGCACGATGCGTTGCGCCGGCGAGGCGCAGCGCCGGGTGCGGCCCAGGTGCAGTGCGGCGCCGGTGGCGTTGTCGAACACGGTCAGGTAGTGAAAGGCATGCGACGCCAACCGGATGAAGTCCTGCATCGGCAGTCGGGTGCCGCCAGCGGTGATGGCGTGCCCTACCCCGGATTCGAGTTCTTGGAGGGTGGTGGAGACGATGATGGTGGCTGGTAGCCCGTGGTGCTGGCCGAGTTCCCCTGAGGACAGCACGCTGCGTCCCATCGCGAGCAGCGCGTCGTGCTGGCGTTGGGCGGTGCCGCGTGCGTCTCGTTGGTTGTTCGTCGTCGGGGTTGCACATGCCTGGGGCCGCCCACTTCGCCATCACCGCTTCCCAGGTGGCGCGGGCTTCGGGGGTGAGCCAGCCGCTGATGCGGCTCATGCCGTCGATCTGCTGTTTTGCCAGGGTGATGCCGCGGCGGCGGGCGCGTTCGTCGTCGGTGTAGTCGCCGTCGGGGTGCAGCAGCGCGGCCAGCAGGTGGGCGGCTTTGCGGAGCCCTTCGGGTCCGTGCCCGGCGGCGATGCGAGCCAGATCCGCCTCGGCGGCTTCGCGGGTCTGGTGGTCGACGGTCTCGGGCAGGTGGGCGAAGAAGTTGCGGATGATCTTCACGTGTTCGGCCCCGATCCGGCCGGTGTCCTGCGCCAAGGCGGTCTTCTCGAGCACCGGGGGCTGGGGCTGTCCTGACATCGTGTGGTGTGGGCCGAGGTCGGCGGCGCAGTCGATACGTCCTCGGGCGTCGTGGTGGCCGATGCGCAGGTGGAAGGCGAGGAGTTTTGTCAGTGAGGTGGCGCCGAGGTCCAGCGGGTTGGCTTCGGTGGTGAGGCGGGTGATGACGCGGTGGGCGAGCACGGGGGTGCGGCGGGTGTCGGTTTCCAGCGCGTCGAGTAGTTCGAGCAGTTCGGGGTGAGTGAGGGTGTCGACGTCGAGGTCGGTCAGGGTGTCGCGGGCGGCGCGCAGGGCGGCGAGAGCGTCGGCCGCTGCCCCTGATTCCATGTTTCGAACCCTAGTTCGAACCTCCGACAGAAACCCTCTGGTCTGTGACTGGTGAAACCACAGTGGCGCAGGAGGTTTGAGTAGCCTCAGCGATTCGCCGCCAGGACCGACAGCAGCTCATAGCCGACGTGGGCGGCGACGATGCCGGTGATCTCGGCGTGGTCGTAGGCGGGCGACACCTCGACGATGTCGGCGCCGACCACGTTGAGCCCGACGAGTCCGCGCAGCGTGTTCAGCAGTTCGCGGGACGTCATGCCGCCGGCCTCCGGCGTCCCGGTGCCGGGAGCGTGCGCGGGATCGAGCACGTCGATGTCGACCGAGACGTACACGGGTCCACCGTCCAGTCGAGCCCGCATCCGGTCGACGATGCTCTTCACGCCGTCGAATTCGTAGTCATCGGAGCGGATCACCTGGAACCCGAGCACGGCGTCGTCCTCAAGATCCTGCTTGCTGTATAGCGGGCCGCGGATGCCGATGTGCTGCGAGCGCTCCATGTCGATCAGGCCCTCCTCGCTGGCCCGGCGGAACGGCGTGCCATGGGTGTAGGGCGCGCCGAAGTAGGTGTCCCAGGTGTCGAGGTGGGCGTCGAAGTGCAATACGGCGATGGGGCCGTGATCACGGGCGAGTGACCGCAGGATCGGCAGCGCGATGGTGTGGTCGCCGCCGATGGTGAGGACTGTCGAACCGTGCTTCCGAATGTCGGTGATCGACGATTCGATCGTCGCGATTGCGTCCTCGATGTTGAAGGGATTGACCGCGATGTCGCCGCAGTCGGCGACCTGCTGAGTGGAGAAGGGCGATACGTTCAGCGCGGGGTTGAACGGCCGCAACAGCTTTGACGCGGCGCGCACGTGGCTGGGTCCGAAGCGGGCACCCGGCCGGTACGACACTCCGCTGTCGAACGGAATGCCGACGATGCAGACGTCGGCATCGGTGACCTGGTCTATGCGGGGCAGGCGGGCGAACGTCGCCGGGTCGGTGTATCGCGGAACGATGGTGGCATCCGGTGGCCCAATGTGATTGGCGCTCATCGGTTCTCCTCCTCAGCAATGGTCCTCGCGATGTCCTTCGTGCTCACCGGATCGGCGACCGCGGGGTTGGCGTCGATGAACGCACGTTCGCTCGACACGTCCAACGAGCGTGTGACCGCGATGTAGACCACGCCGGAGACCAGCAGACCCACGATGAAGGCGATATCGACCTCGCCGAGCGCCTCGGCAGCGGGTCCGACGAAGAACGGTAGGACGACGAACGGGATCTCGGCCAGGACGCCCGCGGAGAAGGCGACCAGTCCGCGCCACGACCAGGCGCCATAGATTCCTCTGGGGGTGAACAAGTCTGCGATCGCGTAGTGGCCGCGGCGGACGAAGAAGTAGTCGGTCAGGTTGACGGCGGTCCACGGGGCGAGCAGGTACAGCATGATCAACAGCGTGGTGTTCAGCGCCGTGGTGGCATTCGAGAGCAGCAGGCTCATCACCAGCCACGCAATCGCCAGCACGACGATGGTCACCACGCGCAGGTTGCGCGTCGGATTGACCGACTTCAATGAGTCCAGGCCCGTCACGACGGTGAGCATGCCGCTGTAGGCGTTCAGCCCCATCGTGGCGACCAATACCAGTGTCGACACGATCGCCAGCACGCTACCCAGGTAGGAAAACGCCTCGTTGCCAGTCTGATTGATGCCGGCCAGGGCATCGCTCGCACCGAGGTAGGTGGCCATCCACGCACCGAGCGGGATCAACCACGCGGGCGACGCCGAAGCACCGAGGAAGACCGACGCGATGATGGCGGACGGCTTGGTGTCGCGCGGCAGGTAGCGGCTGTAGTCGGAGACGTACGGCGCATAGGTGATGTTGTACGACGCCGCGACGCTGAACTGCACCAGGAACGCGACGAACGTGAAACCGCCTGGGGTGGAGGCCGTTCCCGTGACGCCGCCAAACAGCACGCCACAGGTCAGGACGATCCACAGCGGTAGGGAGATCCAGAACAGCACCCGGAACGTCCTGTGCAGCAAGTCGTGTCCGAAGATCGCGACGAGAGCCGCGATGACCGTGATGACGACCGCCACCACGACGGGGTTCCAGCCGAAGATCGACTGGAGGCCGGATTTGATGATGACGACGTCGACGACGTTGAAGCCGACGAAGGTGAACAGCGTGCCGATGAGTGGCAACAGCACGCCGCGGTAACCGAACTGCGCCCTGGACTGAATCATCTGGGGCAGTCCGAGCACCGGACCCTGCGTGGCGTGAAAGGCCATGAACAGCGTGCCGAACGCGATGCCGGCAATACCCGCGACGATCGTCCACCACAGCGACAGGCCGAGGCTGGGGCCGACGAAGCCAAGGGCGAGGGTGAACGGCTGAAAGTTGCCGACGAACCAGAACGGGCCCTGGTGAGACACCTTGCCGTGGCGCTCGTCGTCGGGCACGTAGTCGATGGATCGGGTCTCGATCATCGCGCCGGCGCGACCTTCGTTTGCCACGGGTGTGGGGGATGACATGAGCGCTCCTGAGGGCGTTGTTGTGTTGCGTATCACCATGCGCCGGAGATCTGTCGGCCACCATGGCCGAAATGTTCACTATGCCCATTAGTATTGGGCGAAATGTACATCCACGCTGGTGAGCCGTGATCACGGTCGGCGACGTCGTCGCTGATCAGTCGCTGCACCTGCAGCTCGTGGCTGGTGGCGACCTGCTCGACCGCGAGGTCAGCTCTGCCCACGTATCGGAGCTGACGTCACCGGGTGACTGGTTGCGTGGCGGCGAACTCCTCATGACCGTCGGGCTGCTGTTGCCAATGAAGCGGTCCGAGTGCCGTGCCTACCTGTCCGAATGCGCTGCCGCGGGGGTTGCGGGTGTTGCGCTCGGCCTCGGGCACGGGCTGCCGTACCAGGACTGTCCCGACGCACTGCGTGACGCGGCGGAGGAGGTCGGCGTCCCGCTGCTGATGGTGCCCGACGAGACACCGTTCATCGCCGTCACCAAGTGGGTCTTCGAGACCATCGCCGCGCAGGAACGCCGAGACCTGCAGACCGCGATGGAGATCAACCGTCGACTGACGGCCGTCGCGACCAGCGCTGCGCCGTTGCAGGCGTTGCTGTCGGCCTGGGCGGAGGCCAGCGACACCCCGTGTGTCGTCTGCGACAGCGGCGGACGCCTGATGGCGACGACGCCCGGTACGGAGGCGGGGGTCGTCGAGCAGGCGTGCCGGATCCCCATTCACCCGCGCGCGGCGGGCGGCGGCTGGTCGATGGTGGGCGACTTCGAGGTGCACACCGTGGGAGCCGAGATGGCGCTGGCCTACGTCGTGCTGGGTGCCGACATGAACGTCACGTCCCGCAGCTCATCGACCGTACTGGTGGCCCTCATCGCGTTGGACATCGAGCGGCGCAACCTCGCCGATCAACCCGAGCGGCGACGACGAGGTCAGGTCTTCGCTCAATTGCTGCGGCCCGGAACGAAACACGAACGCGTTCGACACCTCGCAGCCAGCGTCGGGCTGACGGAGGAGCACTACCAGGTAGCGGTGATCGCGTCGGAGGACGTGGATGCGCTCGCGTTCCGAATGCACCTCAGTCTGGACGGCGCGCTGGTGCGGGTGCACGGTGCGACGGTGGAGATCGCGCACGGTGATCCGATCGCGCTGTTGGACACCCTCGCCACGCATGCGGCGGGTCTGCCTGCGGGTGTCGGCGCCCCGACCGCCCCGGAGACGTTGGCGGTGTCGGCGATGCAGGCCCGATCACTCTTGCCGATCAGCGAGCATCTCGGTCGCATCGTCACCGCGAGCGAGGGGGAGACGGTGTCGCTGCTGGTCTCGTTGGGCACTCCGGCGGTGGTGCGCGGCTTCGCCGACGCGGTGCTCGCCCCGTTGGATCACCTGGATCCGCGTGACAGGTTGGAACTCTTGCGCACGTTGGACCAGTGGCTGCGCGCCAACGGTGCCTGGGACCCGGCTGCGCACCGGCTGTCCTTGCACCGCAACACGGTTCGCAATCGCATCGACCGAATCGCCACGTTGACGGGACGACGCCTCGACGATGGCGACGACCGGATGGAGCTGTGGCTGGCGCTCAAGGCCAGGGCCGCCCTCCCGCAGTAACGCTCACGGTAAACCCCTTCCGCGAGCGTGCGTGTCTGCACGCGACACGCCGGGGTGGTTTGGCAGAAGGCGCACGCTCACGGAGCGGGCGTCGGCCGGGCGAATTCGCGCAGCCACGCGAACCACGCCGCCATGCCCTCGCCCGTCCGTGCGCTCAGGGGCAGCACGAGGGCCTTGGGGTTGACCTGATGAACGTGCTCGACGTACGTCGCGACGTCGGCGTCGAGGTGCGGCTCGAGGTCGATCTTGTTGAGTAGCACCACGTCCACCGAACGAAACATCACCGGGTACTTCAGAGGTTTGTCCTCACCTTCGGTGATCGAGTACACCATCACCTTCGCGTGCTCGCCGACGTCGAACTCGGCTGGGCACACCAGGTTTCCGACGTTCTCGACGATGACGAGATCCAAGCCGGCCAGATCGAGTCCGGCCAAGGCCCGGTTCACCATCGGGGCGTCGAGGTGGCATTCACCGCCAAACCCGTTGCTGGTGTTCAGCAGTGACACCTGGGCACCACGGCCTGCCAGCTTGGCGGCGTCGAGGTCGGTGGCGATGTCGCCTTCGATCACGCCGATCGCGATGTCGCCGCGAAGTTCGTCGAGCGTCGCGGCCAGCACCGTCGTCTTACCCGATCCCGGCGAACTCATGAGGTTCAGGGCGCGGACACCGTTGCTCTCGAACGCACTGCGGTTGACGTCGGCGTGGGTGTCGTTCTCCGCGAAGATCGACTCGAGCACGTCGACGCGCTGGGATCCGGTCGCGTATCCGCTGTGGTCTCCATGGTCGGGCTCGTGGTGATGATCGTGGCTGTGTTCGGTGCCGTCGTCGTGACGATGAAATCTACCCATTTTGAGTACCTTTCGACGAATCGACGCTAGTCGATTCCACGCCGGTGGGATCGCCGACCTCGATGGACGTGACCATGAACTCCTCGCCGCGGATGAGGTCGACGTCGGCGCTGCCACACCCGGGGCAGGCGACCGAGAAGCGGGAGGCGATCTCCGCCTCGGCCCCGCACGACCGGCACGACACCGCGCCGGGGACCAGTTGCAGCTCGAGCTCCGCATCCTGCATGCCCGCGAAGTCCCGCACCAGCGTCCAACAGAACGACAACGATTCGGGCACCACCTGACGTAGCGCACCGACCTGGACCCGCACGACCTCCACCCGCCGCCCGGCGGCGTGAGGCGTCACGACGCCGACGATGGCTTGGCACAGTGACAGTTCATGCACGGCGAATCACCGTCGGTTCGAAATCGTCGTCGATGGTGCGCACACTATTACTCAGCTGGACGCGGCGAGTGCGGAACCGA
This sequence comes from Mycobacteriales bacterium, assembly GCA_038244615.1. Taxonomy (GTDB): domain Bacteria; phylum Actinomycetota; class Actinomycetes; order Mycobacteriales; family Mycobacteriaceae; genus Mycobacterium. Next base: position 13,295 of record JBBRTH010000035.1, read on the forward strand.
GATGACGGAGTCATGACGAAATTCCTCGCTCGATTGTCATCGTCGTAACGCTGATCCAGGTCTAGCCTGGAGTGACCAGGCCGGGTCTACAGTTCATTGACGCGACTGGCTGCGGTGCTCGGGAGGTCTATGAAGCGTGTTCGACATGCGCCCGCCACGGTGGTGCGGTCGAGGCTCGACATCACCGGGGTCGTTCAAGGTGTCGGGTTTCGTCCTGCTGTCGCGCGGATCGCCGATGGCCGCGGCCTCACGGGCTTCGTCTACAACGACTCCGGCGCGGTCCATTGCGAGTTCGAGGGTGCGACCGAGGACGTCGAGGCGGCCGTCGCCGACCTTCGGGACGCTCCGCCGCCAATGGCGCGCATCGACACCATTCGGGTGACAGCCCTCGCGCTCAAGGCAGACCGAGAGTTCCGCATCGTCGAGAGCTCGTCCCAGGGCGATACGCGCACACTTGTGCCACCCGACATCGCGATGTGCGCCGACTGTCTGCGCGAGATGACCGACCCCGCCGATCGCCGGTACCGCCACCCGTTCATCACGTGCACCAATTGCGGGCCGCGCTACACGGTGATCACCGACCTGCCCTATGACCGTCCCGCCACGACGATGGCGGGCTTCCCGATGTGCGAACGGTGCGCCGCCGAGTACCGCGATCCCAAGAACCGTCGGTTTCACGCGCAGACCATCGCCTGCCCGGAATGCGGGCCGACGTTGACGTGGTTGGGACCAGGTGACTCCGAGGACCCGGTCGCCGCCGCCGCCGATGTCGTCGAAGCGGGCGGCATCGTCGCGGTGAAGGGGATCGGCGGTTACCACCTGGCCTGCCGCGCCGACCACACCGACGCGGTGGCCGAACTGCGGCGGCGCAAGTCGCGGCCCGCAAAGCCCTTCGCCGTGATGGCCCCCGATCTGCCGACGGCCCGTCGAATCGCCGAGATCTCCGACGCCGCCGCCGCGATGCTCACGTCCGCCGCGGCGCCGATCGTCCTGGTGCCCGGCACGCCTGGAGTGCTGTCCCCGCTGGTCGCGCCCGGTCTGCTGGACATCGGGGTGATGCTGGCCTACTCGCCGATCCACCATCTGCTCTTCGAGCGGCTAGGGCCGACCGCGTTGGTCATGACGTCGGCCAACGCCGGCGGATCGCCCATCGTCTTCCGCGATGACGACCTGGCCTGGATCGACGGACTCGCCGACGGTGCGCTCACCCACGACCGCCCGATACACGTGCCGTGCGAGGACTCGGTGCTCACCGTCGACGACCAGGGCGCGACGCTGCCGCTGCGCCGATCGCGCGGGTATGCCCCGCTGCCGGTGTCGGTGCCCATGCCTGAGAGCGAAGTCCCGGTGATCCTGGCGACCGGCGGCGATCTGAAGACCACGTTCTGCCTGATGGCTTCCGACGGCCACGCGCACATGTCATCCCATCTCGGCGACATGGCGGACCCGCGGACCCAGTCGTGCTTCTCCGGATCGCTCGATCACCTGGCCCACATGACCGACCGACGACCTGGCCTCGTCGCCTGCGACATGCATCCCGGGTACGCAACCACCCGCTGGGCGCAGCGCCGGGGGCAGCCGACGCTGCGGGTACAGCACCACCACGCGCACGCCGTCTCACTGCTGGCCGAGCACGGCCGCCTCGGCAGCCCCCTTCTCGCGGTGGCCTACGACGGCACCGGATACGGCACCGACGGAACCATCTGGGGCGGTGAACTTCTGGCACTCGTCGAGCCGTCCCGGTTCACCCGTGTCGGGCATCTCAAGCCGTTCGCCCTCCCTGGTGGGGATGGTGCAGCGCGGCAACCCGCGCGCATCGCACTCGACCTGATGCTCAGGGCAGGCATCAGCTGGGACACCGACCTGGCTCCCGTCGCCCACGTTGGGACGGACGGCCGACACGTGCTGGCCCAGCAGATTCCCCGCGGCATCGGCTGCGTCACGACGACCAGCATGGGTCGGTTGTTCGACGCGGTGTCCAGCCTGCTGGGCGTCTGCCAGGAGGTCACCTACGAAGGTCAGGCCGCGGTAGAACTCGAGCACGTGGCGCGGGCTGGCCGGCCGGGACGGGTGCCGATCGACTTCGACGTGCGCGGCGGCGTGCTGGATCCGAGGCCTGTCATCGTGGGTCTGGTCGACGGGGTTCGCAGCGGAGTGGCCACCGACGAGTTGGCGGCGGCGTTCCACGACGCCGTCATCCGCGCCACTGTTCGGGTCTCCGCCGAATGCGCGCTCGCCACCGCGATTCCCACGGTCGGCCTGACCGGCGGCGTCTTCGCCAACCGACTCCTGCTCGAAGGCATTCGAAACGGTCTGCAGGACCGCGGTTTCGAAGTGCTCACTCACCGCGTCGTACCATGCAATGACGGCGGACTGGCGCTGGGCCAGGCTGTGGTCGTGGCCGCAATTCAACGATCCTCGACGGAAGAAGGAAGTGGCTTATGTGCCTCGGAATCCCCGGCAAGATAATCAAGATCTGGGACGAGTCGGGCACCCGAATGGCGACCGTCGACTTCGGTGGCACCACCAAGAAGGTCTGCCTGGCGTATCTGCCCGACCTCCAGATTGGTGAATACACCATCGTCCACGCCGGTTTCGCACTGAACCGACTCGACGAAGAGTCCGCCAACCACACGCTGAAGATGTTCGCCGACCTCGGCATCCTCGAAGAGGAACTCGCCGGCGTCCAGCCTTCAGGCACGAGTGAACGCAGGGAGCCGGCATGAAGTACCTGGACGAATTCCGCGATCCCGTCGCCGCGCGGGTGCTCGTCGACCAGATCAAACGTCGCGCCACCCGCACCTGGACCATCATGGAAGTCTGTGGGGGTCAGACGCATGCGATCATCCGCAACGGCATCGACCAGTTGTTGGGCGACGCCGTCGAATTCATCCACGGTCCCGGCTGCCCGGTCTGCGTCACGCCGTTGGAGATGATCGACCGGGCGCTGGAGATCGCGTCGCGCGACAACGTCATCTTCTGCTCGTTCGGCGACATGCTCCGCGTGCCGGGCAGCACGCAGGATCTGTTCAGCGTGCGCGCCCGCGGGGGCGACGTCCGGATCGTCTACTCACCGCTGGACGCCACGCAGATCGCCGCCGACAACCCAGACAAGGACGTCGTGTTCTTCGGGGTCGGATTCGAGACCACCGCACCGGCCAATGCCATGTCCGTGGTGCACGCCCAACGGCTGGGTCTGAAGAACTTCTACTTGTTGGTCTCGCACGTGCTGGTACCGCCCGCGATGACCGCGATCCTGTCCTCGCCGACCAACCGCGTGCAGGGGTTCCTCGGCGCGGGACACGTCTGCACCGTGATGGGGACCTCCGAGTACGGCCCGCTGGTCGAGAAGTTCGGGGTGCCGATCGTGGTGTCGGGCTTCGAGCCGCTCGATCTTCTCGAGGGCGTCCGTCAACTGGTCGATCTACTTGAAGACGGCAAGGTCGAGTTGCGCAATGCGTACCCGCGGGCGGTGAACGTGGCGGGCAACGTCGTGGCCCAGCAGACGCTGAACGACGTCTTCGTCGTCACCGACCGGCCGTGGCGTGGCATCGGCATGATTCCGAAATCGGGCTGGACGCTGTCGCCGCGGTACGCCGAGTTCGACGCGGAGAAGAAGTTCGGCGTGGGCCACATGCAGGTCCAGGAGTCTGCCGAATGTCACAGCGGCGAGGTGCTTCAGGGCCTGATGAAGCCCAACGAGTGTCCGGCCTTCGGCAAGTCGTGCACGCCCCGCAGTCCGCTCGGCGCCACGATGGTGTCCAGTGAGGGCGCGTGCGCGGCCTACTACCAGTTCCGCAGGCTGGGCATCACCGATCTGACGGCCGCCAATGTCTGAGGAGACCGTTGTGGCGATCGATCCGGCGGACTGGGTGTGTCCGCTACCCCTGCGGGAGACCAAGCGCATCGTCATGGGCCACGGTGGCGGCGGCATCCTGTCCGAGGAGCTCATCGAGAACCTGTTCCTGCCCGCGTTCGGTTCGGGTCGCGGGGCCGGTGGACCGTCACGGGACTCGGCGGTCCTGACGGTGCCCGCTGGACGGATTGCGGTGTCGACCGACTCATATGTGGTGCAGCCGTTGTTCTTTCCCGGCGGCAACATCGGGGATCTGGCCGTCAACGGCACCATCAACGACCTTGCGATGAGCGGGGCTCAGCCTCTGGGTCTGACGGCCGGGTTCATTCTCGAAGAGGGGCTCGAGTTGGAGCTGCTCGGACGAATTGCCCAGTCGATGGGCAAGGCGGCTGACCATGCGGGTGTCGGCATCGTCACCGGTGACACAAAGGTCGTCGGCAAGGGCAGTGCGGACCAGCTCTTCGTCAACACGGCCGGCGTCGGGGTGATCCCGGAGGGCGTGGACATCGGACCGGACCGGGTGCGATCCGGTGACGACGTCATCGTTTCGGGCAACATGGGTGAACACGGCGTGGCGATCATGAGCGTCCGCGAGGGAATCGACTTCGGCACGGTCCTCACCACAGACAGCGCCCCGTTGCACGGACTGGTCGCCGCAATGCTGGCGGCGGACGACGGCGCAGGTCGGATCCACGCGCTGCGTGACCCCACCCGTGGCGGTCTCGTCGCATCCGTCGTCGAGATCGCCAGGGCGGCGGGCGTCGGGATCGTGCTCGACGAAGGCGCGATTCCCGTGCCGGAGGCGGTGGCCTCGGCGTGCGGCTTCCTCGGACTGGACCCACTCCAGGTGGCGAACGAGGGAAAGCTGGTCGCGTTCGTCGACCCCGCCGCGACCGAGGCGGTCCTGGCAGCGATGCGTGCGCACCCGGAAGGAGCGGGCGCCGCCGTCATCGGTCGGGTAGTCACCGAACACCCCGGGATGGCCGTGGGGCGCACGTCGTTTGGTACTACGCGTGTGATCGAACGCGAACTGGGCGAACAGCTTCCACGCATCTGCTGAGGTGCCACGTTCGGCGGGGCCGGTTTGCCGGCGAGGTGTGGGCTACCGGCGCAAGGTCTGGGATGGCGATTCACCCCACCGCTTCCGGTACTCGCCGCCGAAACTCCCGAGATGACGGAACCCCCACCTTTCGGCCACTGCGGTCACGGTGATGCCGTCGGCGGGTGTGGCATCCATGAGCTCTTCGTGGACCCGTTCGAGGCGGCGCTCGCGCACATAGGTCATCGGTGTCATGCCGAGTTGTTCGCGGAATCCCTGCTGCACTGCGCGCACACTCATGTGCACCGCATCGGCCACCGAATTCATGGTGATGTGTTCGGCGAGGTGGTCGTCCAGGTAGTCGATCGCCGCCTGCACCACCGCGCCACGCTTGCTCGTTCGGACGGGCGAGGTGAACTCCGCGAAGTAGTTGGAGGGCTGCAGGTGCAGCAAGCTGCTCATGACGAGATCCTCGACTGCGCCGATGCCTTGCCCGCGGCCTACCAGCGAACCGGCGTGGAACACCTCGGTGTGGATCAGTTGCACGGCGGCGTGCCAGCGCATCGCCGCTTCGCTGGTGAGGTCGAACTCGGGCTCGAAGGCCAAGGGATGCTGGAGGCTGCGGCCGATCACGCGGGTGAGGTAGGCGGCCATCGCCGGCTCTTCGATCCGAATGACCAGTTGCGGGGAGTCCAGATCGAGACGCATGGTCAGCGATTTGCCGGGGCTGCTCACCAGCGAGCAGATGCTGTTGGCTTCGAAGGTCTTTCCCCGGTGGCTGGCGAGCGCGCTGCCGTTCATGGACATGTGTACGGCGAAGTAGTTGCCGTGGCGAGGGATGTCGATCGCGGCGGGGACGTGGAGGTCGAAGTACAGCATGCTGACGTTGCGCAGCCGCACGCCGTGCATGCCCGCGGCGAATCGGTCGAGGTGTTCGTCGGCGACCTGGAGGTTCAAGGGGGACAACGCCTGTCCAACCAACTTGGCGGCTTCGCGAACGTCTTCGCTGTAGAACACTTCGTTGCTGGTGAGCGCCGGCGGTACACCGCGCGATCTGATCTTCCGGCGTACCGGCTTGTCGGTATGCGTGACGTCGATGAAGCCGAGTCGTCTCAATCGGGACATGGCCGGCGCCCGCCGAAGGCAGCAAGCATGAGTGCAGCCTCGCCTAAGTCATCAATGACGTTCACGTCAGTTCGGCTCAATCTCGCTGCGCACCAGCGCAGTGAAGTGTGCGCAATTCTGACAATATCTGCGTAATGGCGATAGGCGCAGCCAGTTCGGCGAGCTAGTTTGTGATCAGGGCCACATCTGATGCACGGAGGCGCAATGACAGCAAACGGCCAGGCTCTGGAACTGTCACCGGCTGATCGGGTTCGCGAGAAGCTGGACGATCCACGGGTGGCGGAATCGCTCAACAATCTGCTCGACCACGCTGACCTGCTGGCGATTCTGGTCACGGGTCTCGATGGCCTGGTGCGGCGGAGCGACACGCTCAGTGACAGCCTCACCTCGGCGCTCAGCGAGTTCAAGGGTGACGTCAAGGGTTCGTCGCTGACCCAGGCGATTCCGGGCATCGACTCCTTGAAGTCGGTCGATCTCGCCGGCCTTGCCGAAAGCTTTGCGACGCTGTCGGACAAGGTCATCGGTGCGACGCCTGCCCTCAATTTCCTGCTCGAATCCCGCTTGACGGATCCGCAGGCGACCGAGGTGCTGGCCCAGCTCGGCGAGGCCTTGGTTGAAGCCAAGGCGGCCGCGGCCCGCAATGCCGACGGACCCAAAGGTGTCTTCGGGATCCTCAAGGCGACACGGGATCCCGATGTGGCCCGGGGCGTCGGTTTCCTCCTGCAAGTGGCCAAGTCCTTCGGTAGGCAGCTCAGATGACCGTTCAGTCCACTACCCATTGACCAGGATCAACCAAGGTACCGGCGACGGTGCCGCCGAGAGGAGTTCGCATGGCTTCGGTTCTGTGGTTTCAGGGAGGCGCGTGCAGTGGCAACACCATGTCGTTCCTCAACGCCGACGAGCCCAACGTCGTTGACCTGATCGTCGACTTCGGGTTGGACCTCATCTGGCACCCCTCACTCGGGCTCGAGCTGGGCAAGAACGCCCAAAAGGTATTCAACGACTGCGCGAGTGGCGAACGGCCACTTGACATCTTCGTGTTCGAGGGCACGGTCATGGAGGCCTACGACGGCCGCACCGACATGTTCGCCGACCGTCCGATGAAGGACTGGGTTACCGAACTCGCCGGCGCGGCGCAGATCGTCGTGGCGATCGGTGACTGCGCCTGCTGGGGCGGCATCCCGGCGATGGAGCCGAACCCGTCCGGCTCCACCGGACTGCAGTTCCACAAGCGTGGCAAGGGCGGCTTCCTCGGGGCGGACTTCAAGTCGAAGATGGGACTGCCGGTCATCAACATCCCCGGTTGCCCCGCCCACCCGGACTGGATCACCCAGATCCTCGTCGCGTTGGCTACCGGCCGTGCCGGAGACCTGACCCTCGACGAACTGCACCGGCCCGAGACGTTCTTCAAGACGTTCACCCAAACCGGTTGCACCCGTGTGCAATTCTTCGAGTATAAGCAGTCGACGATGTCGTTCGGAGAGGGCACGCGTACCGGCTGCCTGTTCTACGAGTTCGGTTGCCGAGGGCCGATGACGCACTCGCCGTGCAACCGAATCCTGTGGAACCGGCAGTCTTCCAAGACACGTGCCGGGATGCCCTGCCTGGGTTGCACCGAACCGGAGTTCCCGCACTTCGACCTCGCACCGGGAACGGTGTTCAAGACGCAGAAGGTCGCGGGGGTCATCCCCAAGGAAGTGCCGGAGGGCACCGACCACCTGACCTACATGGCCCATGCCGCGGCAGCCCGCATCGCCGCCCCGCAGTGGTCCAAGGAAGACATGTTCGTGGTCTAGCAGTGGCGACCACCGCGCAGCCAAACACTCAGCCCAGGTTCATCGGAAGGACCAAAACACAATGACCGCACTAGACCTCTTCGTAAGCCCCTTGGGGCGAGTCGAGGGTGACCTCGACGTCCGAGTCACCATCGAGGATGGCGTCGTCACCTCCGCCTGGACCGAGGCCGCGATGTTCCGCGGCTTCGAGATCATCCTGCGCGGCAAGGATCCTCAGGCCGGGCTCGTCGTGTGTCCGCGCATCTGCGGAATCTGCGGCGGTAGCCACCTCTACAAGTCTGCGTATGCGCTCGATACGGCGTGGGCGACGCACATGCCGCACAACGCCACCCTGGTCCGCAACATCTGCCAGGCCGCCGAGACGCTGCAGTCGATCCCGCGCTACTTCTACGCCTTGTTCGCCATCGACCTGACCAACAAGAACTACGCGAAGTCGCCGATGTATGCCGAGGCCGTCCGGCGTTTCGCGCCGTACGTCGGAACGAGTTATCAACCAGGCGTGGTGCTTTCCGGCAAGCCGGTTGAGGTCTACGCGATCTTCGGCGGCCAGTGGCCACACTCCAGCTTCATGGTGCCCGGCGGCGTGATGTGTGCGCCGACCCTGTCGGACGTGACGCGTTCCATCGCGATCCTCGAACACTGGAAGGACGCCTGGCTGGAAGGTCAGTGGCTGGGCTGCAGCGTCGACAGGTGGCTCGCTGTGAAGACCTGGGAGGACATGCTCGCCTGGGTCGACGAGAACGAGTCGCAGCACAACAGCGACTGCGGGTTCTTCATCCGGTACTGCCTCGACGTCGGACTCGACAAGTACGGCCAGGGTGTGGGCAACTACTTCGCCACCGGCACGTACTTCGACCCGCCGCTGTATGAGAACCCGACCATCGATGGCCGCAACGGCGCGCTCATCGGCCGCTCGGGGATCTACTCGAAGGGGGAGTGGCACGAGTTCGACCAGGCGAAGGTGCGCGAGGACGTCACTCACTCGTTCTACGAGGGCAGTCAGCCGTTGCACCCGTTCGACGGCGAGACCATTCCGGTCGACCCGGAGGCGGGCCGCAAGCAGGGCAAGTACAGCTGGGCGAAGTCGCCGCGCTACGACATCGGTGGCGGGCTGGGCAACGTTCCGCTGGAGGCCGGGCCGCTGGCCAGACGGATGGCGGCAGGCGGACCGAACGCCTTGCCGCACCAGGACAACGACCCGCTGTTCGTCAATCTGTACAACTCGATCGGGCCCAGCGTGTTCGTCCGCCAGATGGCTCGCATGCACGAGGCGCCGAAGTACTACAAGTGGGCCCGTCAGTGGTTGGACGACCTCGACCTCAAGGAAAGCTTCTACACCAAGCCCACCGAACACGCCGAGGGCAAGGGCTTTGGGGCGACCGAGGCGGCGCGTGGCGCACTGGCGGACTGGATCGTGATCGAAGACTCCAAGATCAAGAACTATCAGGTGGTCACGCCGACGGCGTGGAACATCGGGCCGCGCGACGGCTCGGAGGTTCTCGGCCCCATGGAGCAGGCGTTGGTCGGATCCCCGATCGTCGATGTGGAGGACCCGGTCGAACTGGGTCACGTGGCCCGCAGCTTCGACTCCTGCCTCGTCTGCACCGTGCACGCTTATGACGGGAAGAGCGGGAAAGAGCTGTCCAAGTTCGTCATCAACGGGATGGTGTGATCCTGACGTCTACGCAGGCATCTTCCTCCGAGCCGGAGCAGGTCGATCTCGAGCCACCCGGTTGCAAGGTGCTGGTCGTCGGATGCGGCAACCTGCTGCGCGGGGACGATGGCGTGGGACCCGTTCTGGTGCGCCACCTGTGGGAGTTCGGGGTGCCCGACGGGGCCCAGATGGTGGACGGTGGCACTGCCGGGATGGACACCGCGTTCCGGATGCGGGGCGCAGGGCGGGTCGTGATCGTCGACGCGGCGGCCACGGGGTCCGAGCCGGGCACCGTGTACCGCGTGCCGGGGGAGGAGTTCGCCGAACTGCCACCTCTGCAGGGGTTGCACACCCATTCGTTCCGGTGGGACCACGCCATCGCCTTCGCGCGGTGGGCCCTTGGCGATGCGTGCCCCACCGACATCACGGTGTTCCTGATCGAGGTGGCCGGCGTCGAATACGGGGCGGAGCTGTCGGAGCCGGTGACGGTCGGGATGCACACCGTCATCGACGTCATCGAGCGCGACTTCCTGGCCCCGTTACGGCCGGAAAAGGCCGCCGAGGTGACCGTGGAGTTCACCGACGACGGGTACATCCGCCTGGACGCGGCGCTGGCCGCGAGCCGATTCGCCTCCGACGCGGTCGCGGCCCTAGTGCGCGACGACGACTTCCTGCTGATTCCACTTCGAGGTCCCCGCAGCGGCGGTTTGCTGCTCAAGCAACGAAACCCGGCGGGCGATCGAAGTGCACTGATTCACGAAGTGCTCTACGGTCGCATTCCGGTCGGTGTCCGGCGCGCCTTCTGGGACGACGAGCAGGGTGCCCTGCGCGTTCCCTTGGAGCCGACCATCAACGGTTGCGCGACGAGCCGACCGGTGACGACGTGATCATCGTCACGAAGGGTGTTGGGTGGCCCTTCCTCGCCGACGCTCTCCGGGCATCCTCAGACGACGAACATCGAGATCTGGGCACTCGCCCATGGGTAGCTGCGAGCCGGTCCCGAACGGCAGGCCACCCACCGTGAGGCCGGAGCGGGGCTCCGCTGAGGAAGCGCACGCTGTCGACACCGTCGTGGTCGAAGACCGTGGACAGTTCGCCGTCGACATCGTCGTGGTCTTCTCCGACGGTGTCGTGCGCAAGCGCATCAACACCCACCGCACCCGCCGCCGCGCCGAACTGGCGGCGAGCCTGATCAAACGAGCCGCTGAGCGTGACCTCAAGGGTCCGCTGAACGGGTGATGAACATCGGAGGGCCGTGACCGAAACCGCGATCGTCGAGGCGTCGGCAGCGCACGCCGCGACATCACCCGTCGCTTCGCTCGCCCCAGTACGTCCACAACCGTTGGGCGCCTTCGGCCTTCCCTTGGGCTATCTACTGATCCCGGCCGGTGACGACACCGAGCCGGCTCGTGAGGCACTGCTCGCCGGGTGCATCCCGGACGAGTGGCCGCCGCGGCTGGCCCCGCATCGCCACGCGCTCGCCGGAGACCGCGACGCCGCCCTGGCCGCACTCGACGCGCTCGACGTCGATGACCCGACCACCCGATACAACCGCTTCGTGCTCAACTCAGACCTCGAGGACGCCGACGACCTTCGGTCGGTGCTCGGCGAGTTCGCACCGCTCGTCGATCTGGTGTCCTTCGTGCTCGGGCGAATCGACTCCCCGCCCGAGGTCGGCGACACCGTCGACGAGCTGGCGGCCGTGCTGCTCGGCGGCGTCGCCAGCCACGCGCTGGCCCACGACCCCGCCGCGGCCGTGGCTCTCCTCGACTCGGCGGTGCAGGCCGCGCAAGAGGTTTCGCGCCCGCTGGCCGGCGTGCTGCTGGGCGCGTCGGCGTCCGTCTGCATCGAGGTGGGTGATCCCGGCGACGCGCACGAGCGCATCGAGAAGGCCCTGCGCCTGCTCACCGACGCCGACGGCCTGCGGGTCGAACGCGCCGAACTGCACCTGACCGCCGCCGGCCTGCTGCACGAACAGTCACACGAAAATCCCGGTTTCATCGCGCAGGCCATCCCGCACTATCACTCCGCCCTGCAGCTGGTCCGACGCGAAGACGCCCCGCTGCTGTGGGCGTCCGCGCACGCCAACCTCGCGACCGCGTACCTGACCATGCCAATGGTCGAGGCGTCCGGCCAGTTGCGGTTGGGTGTCGCGGCGCAATCGTTGCGGTCGGCGTTGACCGTCTACACCCGCGAGGAGCATCCCGAACAGTGGGCGAGTGTTCAACTGAACCTTGCCAATTCGCTCGTCTACACCCCGTCGAAGCATCAGGCCGACAACCTGGTGGAGGCTGTTGAACTCTACGAGGCCGTCCTCGAGGCGCGCCACCGCGACACCGATCCGCTGGGGCGGGCGCGCGTGCTGGCGAACCAGGGCAACGTGCTGGCGCACCTGGGGGCGTTCAGAGATGCGAAGGCGAAGCTCTACGAGGCGCGATCGCTATTCGAGGAGCTGGGCGACGACGACTCGGTGCGCGCCGTGCGCGGTGTCCTCGACGAAGTCGCCCGGCAGACGACGCTGAATCGGACCGACGCGCCGTGACCGCCATCGCCGACCAAGCGAACTCCGCGGCGCCGCGCGGTGACGAGCCGGAATTCGAGAAGCTCGCCAAGCGCGTGGACGACGCGCTGCGTGCACTCGCGGGTCTGGACCCCATGTCGCGGGCCATCGCCGAGGAGGTCAAGGCGTCCGTCGAGGCGGTGCACCGCGCCGGGCTGGTCTCGATCGTGCGACGGCTGAAGGCCGACGATGCCACGCGCGAGGCGTTGTTCGAGCTCGTCGACGATCCAGTGGTGCACCTGCTGCTGTCCCTGCACGAGATCGTCCGGCCCGATCCGATGACGCTGGCCAATCGCGTGCTGGTGGAGGTTCGTCCGCAATTGCAAAGCCACGGAGGCGATGTCGCGCTGGTTCGGATAGAGGACGGCACGGCGTTCGTGCGGCTCGAGGGAGCCTGCAACGGCTGCTCGATGTCGTCGGTCACCCTGCGCAACCTCGTCGAGAGCGCGTTGACGGCAGGCGTCCCGGGGGTGAGCGCCGTCGAGGTGCTGCCCAACGAGCCGTCGCCGACACTGATCTCGGTGGAGTCGTTGACCGTTGGCTTGAACCCCGCGAACGAGGGCTGGGTGCGGGTCGGCTCGGCGGCCGACCTTCCCGCCGGGGGCATTACGCCAAAGAGCTTGACGGCTGCCTCTGGCGACTATGCCGAGGTCATCATCGTCAACGTCGAGAACAAGCTGACGGCATACCGCAACGAATGTGCCCACGAAGCACTGCCCTTGGACAACGCGATGCTCGACGTCTCCAATGGCACGCTGACGTGTCCGTGGCACGGCTTCTGCTATGACGCGACGTCCGGTGAGTGCCTGACCGCTCCCGGCGCCCAGTTGGAGCAGCTGCCCTTGCGGGTCGACAAGGGTGACGTGTGGGTTCGGATCGTTTCGTGAGCGGCGTCTCGTGAGCCGGTACACCGTCCGCATGAACGTCAGCGGGCGACCGGCCCGGGTGGACGTCGTGCCCGAGGTCGACCTCAGCGGTGGCTGGGCTCCGGAGCTGTGGCTGGGTGCGCCCGCGCCCGGCGGGCTGGCGCTGCCGCCTGCGAGTCCGACGATGGCGTGGATGTACTCTCCGCGCGGGGTGTTCCTCGGCGAGAACCACGTCGTCGTCGCCGATTCCGGGAACCACCGGGTGCTCATCTGGCACGGCATGCCCACCGTCGACGAGCAGCCCGCCGACGTCGTTCTCGGCCAGCCCGACGGCACGACCGAAGGCCGGGCCGCCAACGGTCGTGGACCGGAGCGGGGAATGAATCTTCCGACCGGGGTACTCGTGCACGAAGGGCGGCTGATCGTCGCCGACGCCTGGCACCACCGCATTCTGGTGTGGGACGACGTCCCCGTGCTCGATGACACCCCGCCGGATCACGTTCTCGGGCAACCCGATCCCGCCAATGTGCTGCCCAATCAGGGCGGGGAGTGCTCGGCGTCGACGTTCTACTGGCCGTTCGGCATCGCCGTCGTCGGGTCCCGATTCTGGGTAGCCGACACCGGCAACCGTCGGGTGCTCGGTTGGGATGGCGGCATCCCGACCCCGGGTCGTCCCGCCGACGTCGTGCTGGGTCAGCCCGATGCGACGCAGCGGGAGGAGAACCGCGGTGGCGACGCCGGTCCGGCCAGTTTCCGCTGGCCGCACGACATCACGGGTCGCGACGATCTGCTATTGGTCGCCGACGCCGGTGACCATCGCATCCTGGGGTGGTCACCGCACCCGGACGCCGACCGGCCCGCGGACGTCGTGATCGGGCAGGCGGACTTCACCTCGTCCGCCGAATGGCCCTACGGACCGCACACCGGTGACCGGTTCCGCTTTCCGTACGCCGTCGGCCTCGACGCCGAACGCCTGGCCGTCGCAGACACCGCGAACAACCGCATCCTGATGTGGAATGACGTCCCCGTCGATGGCCGTCCGGCGGATTACGTGCTGGCGCAACCCGATTTCGGTGCCAACGGCGAGAATCGATGGACGTCTGTTCAGCGGGACACGTTGTGCTGGCCGTACGGCATCTCCCTGCACGGTGACCGGTTGGCCGTCTCGGACTCCGGAAACAACCGGGTCATCATCTGGCGGCGGATGAGCGCTTGCGCGAAGACCGGTGTGAAGTCATGAGGCCGAGGATCGTCCAGACGGACGGGCAGATCGGGTTCTGCTGGGCCACCCCGACGGGCGCGCCGACGACGTTGGTCGCCCTCGTCGGCGAGGACGACGAACCCGACCGGTTGGTGGCGACCCACCTCGAGGCGATCGACGATTCACTGATCATCGCCGCGGAGCGGTTCGGTCAGATCCTCGGAGGCGGGCGTCGACCCGCCGCCGAGGAACGCGAGGATCTGCTGAGTCTGCACCGCACGCTGGACCGCCTGTGCGTCGATTACGCGATGGCGCTTGAACGCACCGGTCTGGTCGCCGACCTGAGGGCGGGCAAAATCGTGGGCACCGCGGCGTTGTTCTCCATCCTGGCGCGTGAGCCGCTCGGGCTGCTGGGCCCGGCGCCGTTCGACGGTGAGCTCGACGACCCGGCGATCGGCGTCATCGGCGGATTCGGCGAGATGCAGCAGATCAATCCCGCCGAACCGTGGCGGGGCGGCCGCTGGGTCGTCAGAACCGAAGCGGGGCAACGCTTTCCGTTGACACTGTCGATGCTGCTCTTCGACAGCTCGGGGGTGAACAAGGAGGCGTCGCGCAAGGAGCACCTCGAGGCGCTGCGATCGGTGATCACCGCCGCTCGGACCGCGGGGGCGGATCCAATGGCCGTCACCTGTGCACTGGACTGGCTGCTCTATGACTGGCTGATGGCCCACCGCGACGGCCCCGACAGCGCCGAGATCGTGTTTCCCAAGGGCTACGAGTCGGACGCCGGCGTCATCATCGCGGCCGCGGCGTCTTCGGTCGCGGCCAGGGCCACGTTCGACCCTGGTCTCGTCGGCCTGTCCTAATCCCCCGCGAAATCCTCGCGAGCGTGCGTGTCGGTGCACGACACGCCGAGGCAAAACGGCAGATCGCGCACGCTCGCCGGGCAGCGACGGCCGCGAGCGAGGCAGCGCCAGGGACGTAGGCTGCCACCATGCGAGTCGGAGTTCTGGGCGCAAAGGGCAAGGTAGGAGCGACGATCGTCGACGCCATCGAGGCGGCCGACGACCTGACCTTCTCGGTCGGAGTGGACGCCGGCGATCCGCTGGCGCTGTTCATCGAGACCCAGACCGAGGTGGTCGTCGACTTCACCCACCCCGACGTCGTGATGGACAACCTGCAGTTCCTGATCGGGGCGAACGTCAACGCCGTGGTGGGCACGACCGGATTCACCGACGAACGGATCGCGCAGGTCAGGTCGTGGCTCGCCGACAAGCCCGACGTCGCCGTGCTCATCGCGCCCAACTTCGCGATCGGCGCGGTGCTCTCGATGGAGTTCGCCCGGCAGGCGGCGCGCTTCTTCGAGTCCGCCGAGGTCATCGAGTTGCACCACCCGTTCAAGGCCGATGCCCCATCGGGCACGGCGACGCGGACGGCCCGGCTGATCGCCGAGGCCCGACAGGGCTTACCGCCCAGCCCCGATGCCACCAGCACCGGCCTCGACGGCGCCCGAGGAGCCGACGTCGACGGCGTCCGCGTGCACTCGGTCCGGCTGGCCGGTCTCGTCGCGCATCAGGAAGTCCTGTTCGGGACGATGGGGGAGACGTTGACCATTCGGCACGACAGCCTTGACCGGACGTCGTTCGTGCCCGGCGTGCTGCTCGGCGTGCGCACCGTCGCCGACCATCCCGGACTGACCATCGGCATCGAACCCCTCATGGGATTGTGACGAGCGATCGCCATGACGAGGGACGAGGGCTCCCGTGCCCTGCGCATACAGCTTTTGATCGGCTTCATGTGCATGGCGATGCTCGTGTACTTCGTCCTGCTGGGTCGGGCCGGGGTGCTTCTCGTCTCGTCCGGACGGCCCGCTGCGATCGGACTCGGCGTCGCGATCTTCCTGCTGCCGGCAATCGGTCTGTGGGCCATGATCGCTACCCTCCGTGCGGGTTTCGCGCACCAGCGTCTGGCCCGGCTCGCGCGGGAGCAGGGCATGGAGCTCGACGTCAGTGCGTTGCCGCGCAGACCGTCGGGCCGGATCGAGCGCGAGGCGGCCGACGACCTCTTCGACACCGTCCGCGCCGAGGTCGAGGAGCACCCGGACGACTGGCTGCGTTGGTATCGACTCGCCCGCGCCTACGACTACGCGGGCGACCGGGGCCGGGCCAGAGAGACGATGAAGAAGGCCGTCGGAATGCAAGAAGAACAGCGGCCGTGAACAAGACGTTGCTGATCATCCACCACACTCCGTCGCCGCACACGCATGAGATGTTTGATGCCGTCGTGGCCGGAGCGACCGATCCCGAGATCGAGGGGGTGGAAGTCGTTCGGCGACCGGCGCTCACCGTGTCGCCGGTCGAGATGCTGGAGGCTGACGGTTACCTGCTGGGCACCCCGGCCAACCTCGGCTACGTTTCGGGTGCTCTCAAGCACGCGTTCGACTGCGCCTACTACCAACTCCTCGACACCACACAAGGCCGACCGTTTGGCGTCTACATCCACGGCAACGAGGGCACCGAAGGAGCCGAGCGCGCCATCGACGGCATCACCGCCGGACTGGGCTGGGTGAAGGCTGCGGAGTATGTGGTGGTGATGGGCAAGCCGACCAAGGCCGACCTGGAGGCGTGCTGGAACCTCGGTGCTACGGTCGCCGCTCAGCTGATGGGCTGAGCGGCGACCGTTAGTCCACCGATGTGAGCAGACTCTTGCCCGAGCGCGCCGGTGTGCTGATGATGACGCGCCGGTCAGGGTTAGCGATCGCATCGGCCAGGACGTCGCTGATGAGCCGGATCGTGGGCGTGACGCGGTAGCCGGGGATCAGCCGTTGCGCCAACTCGGCGGGTGTCTGCGGTCGCCGCCGGGCCGCCACAGCCGGCAAGGCGCGTGCCGCGACGAGGCTGATCACCTTGGCGGTCACGTCACCATCACCGGACGCGAACGGCGCTCTGCGGTGGCTACCGCGGCGCTGGCGGCGTCGGCATCGTCACCGAGGCACAGGTACGGTCTGCCGCCGACCTTGATCAGGTAGACGCTGCCGTCGTCGTGCAGCCGGTGGAGGGCGGCTGCCTTGCGCCAGAAGCCGCCTGGCACGCGCGACGAGAAAGCTGTCCAGCTCGCCAGCTGCTCGCCGGTCGGGCTAAGCGCGGCCAGGCTCGCGGCCTCAACCTCGTCGTCGCTCAGGTCGGCTGTGGTGGCGTTCATGATACACGCATCGTCGTGAAAGTGCTTGTTGCACAGCCGCTTCTGATTAACGACAGGTCGAAACTTCCAGGACCGCCGTCGTCGGTCAGCTTGAGTGCGTTGCACACGTCCTTGTGGCCGACCTCATCACCGCGGAGGAGCGTCTTGGACACCGCCAGGACGCTCGGCCAGCAACGTTCCAGCAGAGGGACGACCAGGCCACAGCTTGACCAGCTTCGGTGGACGGAGGTCAGGAGGCGTTGGCGATCTCGGTCTGTCAACGCGGTGAGGTCGGGCCGCTTAGGCATGGTGAATTCCTCTCGGTGGGTGTGAGAACCGTTTGGCGCGCGACGGCCGGAGCGGTGCGACCCGCAGCCAGACCAGCGCTCCGACGCAGCGCTCCGTGACCGGAGACTCATTTGCGCTCACGGCTGGACCTCGGCAGCTGCGATCATGTGCTCGTATCCTGCTGCGCCGGGTACAGGGCGGTGCCGCTCTCCTCGGCCCATGCGGCGAAGGAGGTGAACAGCTCGTCTGGGTCGGCGCCCTTCGCGCGCAGGGCGGCAAGGTCGCTCGGGTCGTCGAGCAGGGCGGGAGCGGGGGTCATCGTGAGGAACAGCGTGCCTTAACGGCCGCCGTCATTCGCGTGGTGCCCATCGGGGCGGTCAGCGCGCGACGAGTGCCCTGTACTGCGGGCAATAGACGCTGATGGCACCCTTGAGCAAACCCACGGACTGCCCTTTGTCGAGCCCTTTCGACTTCAGGCTGCTGATCACGCCCCGGATCGTGGGCGCAGGTTCGATCCTCCCGGCGTCCATCGCCGAGCAGATCCCCCGTCCCACTTGGATTGCGTCGTCGGATGAGGGCACCGGGATATCAAGCTCCTTGACGATGCTGATGAATGCGTCGTCCTCAGGTGTGGCGTGCGCCGATCCGTATCCGAAGGTGAACGCGACGCTGAGGCTGGCTGCCGCGATCGTCGCGACCAATGCCCCTCTCGGGAACCGCCAGGTCAGCATTGGTGCTCCTGTGGTGAAGGTGTCGGGAATGTCGATGACGATAGGGCATCCGACCGCTCGCCGGGTGATACCTCGGTCCCGGCGGAGACCGAAACCAGCGCCGTTGTGGTGCCCCACCAGGGCTCGAACCTGGGACCTGCGGATTAAAAGAACCCGCTCGAACCGTATCGGGTAGCGCGGCCACCAGCGTCGATGCTCGGCGAAACTGTTTGAAGACGCTGTTCAGGTTTGTTTTGCGGCCGGATCGGGGCCGAGTGCGGCTCGTCTGCGGGCCGGGCCCAAATCGCCACTGGTCGCCGGGGTGACGCCGGGGTGAAGTTGGCCCGGCGGCGACTGCTCTCCCGGTCAGTAGCCTGAATAGCTTCGCGACGGTTTTACGTCGCTGCCTGCCAGCTCAGCTGCTGAGCGCTGGTCTGGCCAGCGCGGCATTCAGCCGTGTCCGCAGTTCATCGGGCAGCGACGGCAGCTGGTCGATGGGTACGTCGACGGCCCAGTTCATTCACCCATGTTAACCAGCGGAAACCACTCATTCGCAAGCGCGGGCCAGCGCGGCGAATGTGGTGAAACACCCTATTTCTCTTATAGGACACCAGAGATACCCTTTGATCGGCGGGGTTGCCTCTGCAATCACAACCTAGAAGGGTTCGTCCATGATGAGAGAGACCAATTTTCTGCGTAGGTGGCCGCTGTGCGCAGCGGCTACGGCGATATCCGCGTTGGGTTTATTCGGCGCGGCGCCCGCCCAGGCCATGCCGGACTTTCCGCTCGCGCCGGGCGACTGCCCGCAGTGGGGCTTCAACGGCACCACGCGTTTCCAACAGGCTACCGGGGAGAGTGTGAGCTTCGAATCGGCTAGCCAGGTCGCCAGCGGGCCGTCCACGTGGCATTACCCGAACGGTTCCAGAGATAACGGTAGTATCACGGGCACCATCGACCCCAACGGCCAGGTCAACGTCTCCTGGTATAAACCCGATTCCAGGGTCGACTTCGTGGGCACAGTCGGTTCCGACGGGATCGCGCGCGGCACCCGGCCAGGCAATGACGCTCCCGTCTCGTGGAATAGCACGACTCAGATGCAATGCCTGCAGGACCTACGTGCGCCAGGGCAACCACCGGCGCCAAAGCTTGGCCAGTGCATTCCCAACCCATTCAAATTGAACTTCCCCGGAGCGTGCTAGGGATCGTTGGCCGCTAGAACGAACGTTGCGCCGGGCATCCGCACGGTGCGTTGACAAGATGTTTACGTGACCAACCGACGTGACGCCCGGCATCGCGCGGAACAGGCCGAGCGCGTGGCGGCGACCGGCGCCGACCGGTTCTGGCAAGTCTCTGGTGGCCACCGGCGCGCTGTACGCGGCGCTGGCAGCAGGAACCCCCAGCTACTACACCGCGCCGATCAAGGCGTTGGTGAGCGAGAAGCTCTTCGCGCTCTGCGACGTGTTCGGAGCGAGGAACGTCGGCATACAACCGTCACATTAGACACCCCGACGATCGACGCGCTCATCGAGACCCTTTCGCAGAAGATCCGCTGGAGAAAGAGTGCTGCTGGCCAGCGCGCGTTGATGACCTCTAAATTGCGCCACTGTATGAAGACGCGTGACAACCACACCTGCCGGTACTGCTCGGTGTCGCTCGCAGCGGAGCCTCATCTCCTCGAGCTGGACGACGTGATTCCGGTCTCCAAGGGTTGCTTGTCCACGGCAGACAATCTGCAGACTCTGTGCGGCGCCACCGGCCCGGTCGGACGACACGCGGGTATAGATGATCGCCCGCTTGACCAGGGCGGATGTGGGCTGGCTCACGATAGAAGTAGTAGTCAAACACGCCTTCGACGTCCGTTACTACCCGCGTCTGGACACCACCCGTGGCCGACCGTTCGGCGTCTACATCCACGGCACCGAGGGAGCCGAGCGCGCCATCGACGCCATCACGACCGGGCTGGGCTGGGTGAAGGCCGCTGAGTACGTCGTGGTCTCTGGCAAACCGAGCAAGACCAATCTCGAATCGTGTGGGGAACTCGGCGCGACGATCGCTGCTCAGTTGATGGAGTGACAGACCAGGTCCAACGGCGTACACGACCGGCGGGTTCCCGCGTCGAGACGCTGGCCGACATCTACGCTGACGCTCACGCCCATCGATCGACGAAGGAGCCGCAGATGGCTGGTATCGCCGACATCGCCCTGGCCGGAGCGCCCATCGCCGGCGGCGCACTGCTCGGCGTGGTCGCAGGCAACCTCCGCGGCCCCGACATCCGCGCCCTGGTCAAACAGGACATGGAACTCTTGGAACGCCTGCCGCCCGAGCAGGTGGAGCGTCGGGCCGAACTGCAACGCGTGATCGACATCCGGATCGACGACATGATCGCCGCCGTCGACAAGCAGCGTTCGATGCTCGAGATCGCGGCGTCCTACCGAGGCAATTGGCGCGATGTAATCGTGTTCGTCTGCGCGATCCTGTTCACGATCATCTGGTGGAACACCGACCACAGCCGCAGCAATTACTGGGTGATGTTCGTGGTCATGATCGTGGTGTCGGTCGCGGCGGGCATCTACGCCGGTCGCGGAGTACTTCGCGCCATCCGGACCTACGCTCGCGGGCTCCGGGCCGAACGCGGTCAATAGTGGTACGTGTCCGAGGGCGCTGGGACGTGATCGGGGTGATCGGGATCGTCGCCGAACTCCGATGAATGGATGCCGTAGGCCTTGGCCAGGTCGAGGATCTTGGTGGCGCGCGCGATGCGCGGTAGATCCGAGCCGTTGCGGATCTCTCCGCCGTCGCGCTGGAACTCCGCGAAGAATTCGTTCGCCCAGCTGATTTCGTCTTGCGACGGGGACAGGCCCTCGTTCACCGACGGGCACTGATCGGGCGTCAGACAGATCTTGCCCGTCATGCCGAACTCGACGGAGACGGCGCTGGCCTCGATGAGTCTCAGCGCGCTCGATCCGATGGTCGGCCCGTCGATGGCGCTCGGCAGGTGGGCCGCCTTTGCCGCAATCGTGAAGCGCGATCGCGCGTAGGCGAGGGTGGCCGGGTTGTCACCGAATCCGGTGTCCCGGCGGAAGTCGCCGATGCCGAAGGCGAGCCGGAACGTCCCCTTGGTCGCGGCGATCTCGGTGATGCGTTCCAGGCCGCGGGCGGTCTCCACCAGGGCGACGATCGGCACGTTCGGCAACCGCTTCGCGGTCTCGATGACGTGGTCGACGGACTCCACCATCGCCAGCATGATCCCGCCCACCGAGGACCCGGCCAGCATCTCGAGATCGTCGGCCCACCAGCGGGTGCCGAAGCCGTTGACGCGGACCCAGTCGGCGTTGCCCGCAGCGAGCCACCGCTTCACGTTGGAACGGGCCGCGGGCTTGTCCTTCGGCGCGACCGCGTCCTCGATGTCGAGGACGACGATGTCTGCGCGGGAGTCCGCGGCGGCCACGAACCGGTCGTACTGGACGCCGTTGACCAGGAGCCAGCTTCTGGCGAGGACCGGATCGATGCGGAAGCCGGGGTCCGAGGGGTCATGGTTCGAAGCCGGGTCGCTGCCGGTGGCCTGGTCGTACACGGGTCAATCGTCGCCTACGGGGTCAGGGCGACGCGCAACGGCCCCGGCAAAAGTCGTCAGCCTAGCTTGGCGCCGAAGAAACTCTCCATCGCATCCCAGTGCCGCTGAGCGGCGTCGGGATCGAAGGGCGCGTTGTCGGGTACGGCGAAACCGTGTGCGGCGGGGTAGAACTCGAGGATGTGCTCTACTCCGGTCGCGGTGAGCGCATCGTCGAGGGTTTGGGCCTGTTCGGGAGTGAACGAAGCGTCGTCTTCGGCGCCGCCGACGTATACCGCGGCGCAGATCTGATCGGCCAGCAGGTGCGGGCTGCCCGCATCGTCGGACGCGAGGCCGCCGCCATGGATCGACATCGCCGCGGCCACCCGGTCGGGAACGCGACCGGCGACGATCAGCGAGGTTCGGCCGCCCATGCAGTAGCCGGTAGTGCCGAACGCCGTGCCAGTGACCTCCGGCCGGGCTTCCATGTAGTCGAAGAATGCCCCTGCGTCGCTGGCCATCATGTCCGGGGTGACCTTGGACATCATGCCGAATAGTCGCTTGCGTTCGTCCTGGTCGTTGAAGACGTTCGCCATGTCGAAGGGCGCCCAGTCACCGTCGCGGTAGTAGACGTCGGGCACCAGCACGGCATAGCCGTAGCCGGCCAGCTTCTCGGCCATCTCGTTGAAGGCCTGACGCCGGCCCCCCGCATCCGGGTACATGATCACGCCGGGCCAGGGGCCGTCGCCGTCCGGCGTGGCGAGCGTGACCGCACACGTTCCGTCGGCTGTGGTGATG
Organism: Mycobacteriales bacterium; assembly: GCA_038244615.1. Classification (GTDB taxonomy): domain Bacteria; phylum Actinomycetota; class Actinomycetes; order Mycobacteriales; family Mycobacteriaceae; genus Mycobacterium. The sequence continues at coordinate 35,918 of JBBRTH010000035.1, forward strand.
GTGTCGGTGATCGTCGGCATGGCCTCCGTTCTACTCCCCGGCTCTGGACGTAAACTGATTGAGTGCCGATCGTGACGCCCTATGAGGACTTGCTGCGCCTGGTGCTCGAGACGGGTACGCCCAAATCCGATCGCACCGGCACCGGCACGCGCAGTCTCTTCGGCCACCAGTTGCGCTACGACCTCGCCGCCGGTTTCCCGTTGATCACCACCAAGAAGGTGCATCTCAAGTCGGTCGTCTACGAGCTGCTGTGGTTCCTGCGCGGTGACTCCAACGTGCGCTGGCTCCAGGAGCACGGCGTCACCATCTGGGACGAATGGGCCAGCGACACAGGTGATCTCGGGCCCGTCTACGGTGTGCAGTGGAGATCCTGGCCCACGCCATCCGGCGGGCACGTCGACCAGATCACCGCGTCACTCGAGCTTCTCAACAGTGATCCCGACTCGCGGCGCAACATCGTGTCCGCTTGGAACGTCGGCGAGATCCCGCAGATGGCGCTGCCGCCGTGCCATGCGCTGTTCCAGTTCTACGTCGCCGACGGCAAGCTGTCGTGCCAGCTGTACCAGCGCAGTGCGGACCTCTTCCTCGGTGTGCCGTTCAACATCGCCAGTTACGCACTGCTGACGTACATGATGGCTGCGCAGGCGGGTGTGGGGGTCGGTGAGTTCGTCTGGACCGGCGGCGACTGTCACATTTACGACAATCACGTCGAGCAGGTGGCGTTGCAGCTCAGTCGTGACCCTCGGCCGTACCCGGAACTCGTTCTTGCGCCGCGTGATTCGATCTTCGACTACACCTATGACGACGTGGCCATCGTCAATTACGACCCGCACCCAGGGATCAAGGCGCCCGTCGCCGTATGAGGTCTGCTTGCCGGGCCGAGCATCGGCTATGACGGTCGGGCTGATCTGGGCCCAGTCCACGTCGGGGGTCATCGGGCGTGACAACGGCATCCCGTGGCGACTTCCGGAGGACCAGGCGCGGTTCAAGGCGCTGACTCTCGCCCACACGGTAGTCATGGGACGGTTGACGTGGGAATCCCTGCCCCCGAAGGTACGGCCGCTGCCGGGACGCAGGAATGTCGTAGTCACCAGGCAGGCTGACTACATGGCCGAGGGAGCGACGGTGGTGAGCGGCCTCGACGAGGCACTCGCCGATGGTGACGCGTGGGTGATCGGCGGGGCGCAAGTCTACGCGCTGGCCTTGCCATTCGCGACGCGCTGCGAGGTCACCGAGGTCGACGTGAGGTTGCCCAGGGAGATCGACGACGCGGTCGCACCGGTGCTCGACGAAGCGTGGGGCGGTACTGAGGGCGACTGGCTGAGCAGTGCGTCCGGGTTGCGGTACCGGTTCCTCAGCTACGTCCGGTCGTGAAGATCACGAAGGCCGCTGCGCGCCGCGTCGCCGTCGCAGCTCAAGGATTCGCGGAGCCCACGCCGACAGGCCCGGTCACGCGAGTGCACCTGCGTCGGCTCGTCTCCCGCATACAGGTATTGCAGCTCGATTCGGTTTCGGTCGCGGTGCGCGCGCACTATGCCCCGGTGTTCAGCCGGCTCGGACCATATGACCGCACCGTTCTCGAGCGGGCGGCCTGGAGTCACACGTCGCGCTCGCCGCGCGTGCTGGTCGAGTACTGGGCGCACGAGGCCGCGCTGATGGCCGTCGACGACTGGCCCCTGTTGCGCTGGCGCATGCGCGAATACGCCGACGGCAGGTGGGGTAGGGAGATCGTTCGCAAGAACCGGCAGCTGGCCGAGGACGTCGTCGCCGCAGTCGCCGAGCTGGGCCCGTCGACGGCCGGGCAGATCGAAGCGCACCTGGAATCGGAGCCGCGCGGCCGCAAGGGCCCGTGGTGGGACCGCAGCGATACCAAGTGGGTGTCCGAGGCACTGTTCGCCTCCGGGGTGCTGACCACCGCCACCCGCGTCGGGTTCGCCAGGCACTACGACCTCAGCGAGCGCGTCCTGCCAGCCGAGGTGTTCTCCCGGGAGGTAGACGACGACGTTGCGGTCCGCGAGCTGGTGCTGCGGGCGTCGACCGCGCTGGGGGTGGCGACGGAGACCGATATCCGCGACTACTTTCGGCTGGGCGCCAAGCAGGCCAAACCGGTGATCGCGGACCTGGTGGCCGAAGGTGAGCTCGAACCCCTAGAGGTCGAAGGGTGGAGTGCCCCAGCGTATCTCAGGGCGGGCCAGATCGTGCCGCGCATCGATCGCGGCACCGCGCTGCTGTGCCCGTTCGACCCGCTGATCTTCTTCCGGCCGCGTGTGCAGCGGCTGTTCGACTTCCACTACCGCATCGAGATCTACACGCCCGAGCCGAAACGCCAGTTCGGCTACTACGTCTGGCCATTCCTGCTCGACGGCCAGTTGGTCGGGCGAGTCGACCTGAAGGCGGAGCGCGTCCGCGGAGCGTTGCACGTCGTCGGTGCGTTCGCCGAATCGGGTCAGGACGCCAGCCGGGTCGCCGGGGCGATGGCCGCGGAGTTGACGTCGATGGCCTCGTGGCTCGAGTTGGACGACGTCCTGGTCGGGGAGCGCGGCGACCTGGTGCACGCGTTGAGACGCAGGCTCTCCTAGCCGGCCCTACTGTACTTGACAGTACAGTTTCGTGGCGGCAGGCTGAGGCGACGGCGCAACTGCGCCAGGGCAGGTTGGGAGTCGCCATGAAGGTTCGGCCAGCAGACATCATCGAGGTGCATGAACTGCGCACCGTCGACGGCGACACGATCACCGTTCCCGATCCGGCCAGGCTGACTCACCTGCAATTTCGGCGATTCGCCGGTTGTCCGATCTGCAACGTGCATCTTCAGTCGGTGGTCAAGCGCCACGACGAGATCGCCTCAGCGGGCATCCGCGAGGTGGTGATGTTTCACTCCACTCCCGAAGAGCTGGAGACCTACGTGGACGACATGCCGTTCGCCCTCGTCGCTGATCCGGACCGGACGCTCTACCGACGATTCGGGGTGGAGACTTCGCTACGGTCGGTAGCCGACCCGCGTTCGATGGCACCGGTCGTGAAAGCCGCGATGGATTCTCCTTCGGCAGCCCGCAGGCTGCGGTTCTCGGCCGGGATGCATCGCGCCAACGGCGGTCACCTCGGTCTGCCGGCCGACATTCTGATCGACACCACCGGCATGGTGATCGACGCCAAGTACGGAAAGCATGCCTCCGACCAGTGGTCGGTGGACGAACTGCTCCAACATGCCAAGGCGCACCGCTGACCGACGGGACGGCTGAGCCGCCGACCGCGACCGACCGGGGCGTGGCATGCTGCGGACGTCGGTCCCCATCTCCCACCAGAACTGCAAAGGAGCACCGCCATGGACGTATTGCGCACCCCTGACGAGCGATTCGACGGCTTGCCCGACTTCCCCTTCGCCCCTCGCTACGTCGAGGTCGACTCGGGAGACGGTGGGAAGGTGCGCATGCACTACCTCGACGAGGGTCCGTCCGATGCTCAGGTGGTGCTCTTGCTGCACGGCGAGCCATCGTGGAGCTACCTGTATCGAAAGATGATTCCGGTGCTGGTCGACGCCGGCCTGCGCGCCGTGGCCATCGACCTCGTCGGATTCGGTCGCAGCGACAAGCCCACCCGCCGCGACGACTACACCTATCAAGCGCACGTGGACTGGACGTGGGCGGCCATCGAGGCGATCGGGTTGACCGACGTCACCCTGGTGTGTCAGGACTGGGGTGGGTTGATCGGGCTCCGACTGGTCGGCGAACACCCGGATCGATTCGCCAGGGTGGTGGCGGCCAACACCATGCTGCCGACCGGAGACCACCACCCCGGAGAGGCGTTCCTCGCGTGGCAGAAGTTCAGTCAGGAAGTGCCGGTATTTCCGGCCGCGCAGATCATCAACGGTGGGACTGTCTCGTCTCTGGCCCCCGAGGTGATCGCTGCCTACGACGCCCCGTTCCCCGACGACCGCTACCTGGCCGGTGCCCGGCAGTTTCCGATGCTGGTGCCGGTCAGCCCCGACGACCCAGCCGCTCCGCAGAATCGCACGGCATGGGAAGCCTTGGGCCGGTTCGAGCGCCCGTTCCTGTGCGCCTTCTCCGACTCGGACCCGATCACCGGCGCTGCCGAGCCGGTACTTCGCAATCACGTGCGCGGTGCGTCGGGCCAGAACCACGTGACGATCGCCGACGGAGGTCACTTCCTGCAGGAGGACAAGGGCGCCGAGCTCGCCGGCGTCGTGGTGACCTTCATAGGCGACACTCCGCGCTAACCGTCAAGAGAGGTGTTGACCTCCACCGAGTGTGTGAGTAATCGGCGAAAATCGGCCGATTCTCGCCGAAAAGGCCCACAGTCGGCGCCTTTTCAACTCAGCGGAATGTCGTTGTCGCCCTTGGACTCCTGGTACGCCTCCGACAGCTTCTGATAACGGTGGCGGATCCGTTGCCGTTGCGCGCGGAGCTCGGTGCGTAGCGGCTCGGCCTCGGCTTCGATCAGCGCTGGAATCGAGTAAGCCGTCCAGAAGGCGTTGCTGCGCCGGTACCCGCCGGGTTCCAAGCCGAAGAGCTCCTTGAGAATCACCAGGTCATGCGGGATGGCGAAGCTGTCGCGCGAATCCTCGTGGCTGTAGAAGTAGTAGTAGTTGTCGAACCCCGCCCAAGTGATCGCCGACATGCACAGCGTGCACGGCTCGTGGGTGGTCAGGAACACCAACTCGCTCGTCGCCGGGTGGTCGTCGAGTTCGTAGAACTGGTTCAACGTGTTGATCTCGCCGTGCAGCAATGGACTGTCGGTCTCGTCGTTGGTGCCTGCGATGACCAGCGACAGGTCGGACTTGCGCAGGATCGCCGCCCCGAACACCTTGTTGCCGGCGCCGACGCCCCGCTCGGTGAGCGGCAGGATGTCGCCGTCGATGACGTCGAGCAGGCGCTGGGCGATGGTCATGGCCAACCCTAACGGCTCACGTTTCGCTGTACGCCTCCTCCGCCGGCCCGGGTACGCCCTTCCCGCGAAACGTTGACGAACACCACCGCACCGATCGCAGCCCTATCAGGCCGGCCGCCGATCTTGGCCACGAGGTAGTTCTTCGACTTCTGGCGAACCACGTACAGCAACTTCGGCAGCTGACCGTCGCCGCGCTCGCGAGGTTGGTCGAACGTGAACTCCTCCAGACCCGCCGCGGGCGTGGTGGCGGGTCCGACGTCGCCAAACGGCGCCCCGCTCTGGAGCAGTACCGGACTGCTGACAGTGTGCTCAAGCCGGTGCTCATGAACGCCGGGGCCGAGCGGGTAATCTCAATCGCGTGAGCACCAGCGGATTCGATGTCAGCGCACGTCTGGGCACCCTGCTGACTGCCATGGTGACGCCGTTCGGCCCGGACGGCTCGTTGGACCTGGCCGCCGCCAAGAAGCTCGCGAAGCAGTTGGTGGACTCCGGGTGCGATGGACTGGTGGTCTTCGGCACCACCGGTGAATCCCCGACGACCACCGACCACGAGAAGGTCGCTCTGCTCGGTGCGGTACTCGACGCCGTGGGTGACCGCGCCCGGGTCATCGCCGGGGCAGGCTCCTACGACACGGCGCACAGCGTCCACCTCGCGAAGGCGTGCGAGGCCGAGGGTGCGCACGGACTGCTGGTCGTGACGCCCTACTACTCGCGGCCGTCGCAGGCCGGACTGATCGCGCACTTCAACGCGGTTGCCGACGCCACCGAGCTGCCCAACGTCCTGTACGACATCCCGCCGCGCTCCGTGGTCCCGATCGAGTGGGACACCGTCCGCGCGATCGCGCCGCACCCGAACATCGTCGCCATCAAGGACGCCAAAGGCGACCTGCACGGAGCCTCGATGATCATGGCGGAGACCGGGCTGGCCTATTACTCCGGCGACGACGCGCTCAATCTGCCATGGCTGGCGATAGGTGCCACCGGCTTCATCAGTGTCTGGGGCCACTTCGCGGCCGGTCAATTGCGAGAGATGTTGTCGGCCTTCACGTCCGGTGACATCGCGACCGCACGAAAGATTCAGGTCGCGCTCGGCTCGCTCAACGATGCACAGAATCGACTTGGAGGCGTCACGATGTCCAAGGCAGGACTCCGCTTGTTGGGCTTCGACACCGGTGAACCCCGGCTGCCGCAGGTCCCGCCGACGGCCGCGCAGACGGAGGCGCTAGCTGCAGACATGCGGGCCGCCGGCGTGCTCGGATGACCGACGCGCTCGTCCCACCGGGACCACTCGCACCGGGCGGATTGCGGGTCACCGCGCTCGGTGGCATCAGCGAGATCGGCCGCAACATGACCGTTCTCGAGCATCTCGGACGTCTGCTCATCATCGACTGCGGCGTGCTCTTCCCCGACCACGACGAGCCGGGTGTCGACCTGATCCTGCCCGACCTTCGTCACATCGAGAATCGCCTGGACGACATCGAGGCGCTGGTGTTGACGCACGCCCACGAGGACCACATCGGCGCCATTCCGCATCTGTTGAAGTTGCGCTCCGACATCCCCGTCGTGGGATCGAAGTTCACCCTGGCCTTGGTAACGGCGAAGTGTCGTGAGCACCGCATCAAGCCGGTGTTCATCGAGGTCGCCGAGAAGCAGAGCAGCCAACACGGCGTGTTCGAGTGCGAATACTTCGCCGTCAATCACTCGATTCCGGATGCCTTGGCCATTGCGGTGTACACGGGCGCGGGCACGTTGCTGCACACCGGTGACATCAAGCTCGATCAGCTGCCGATGGATGGTCGGCCCACCGATCTGCCGGGCATGTCCCGTCTGGGCGATGCCGGCGTAGATCTGTTCCTCTGCGATTCGACCAATGCCGAGATCCCCGGCGTCGGGCCGTCGGAAAGCGAGATCGGCCCGAACATGCATCGGCTGATCCGCGGCGCCGAGGGGCGTGTCATCGTGGCCTGCTTCGCCTCCAACGTGGCTCGCGTGCAACAGATCATCGACGCATCGGTCGCGCTCGGGCGCAAGGTATCGTTCGTCGGCCGGTCGATGGTGCGCAACATGGGGATCGCCAAGGACCTCGGCTTCCTCACCGTCGACGACGACAACGTGATCGACATCGCCGCCGCCGAGCTGCTGCCGGCCGAACGAGTCACACTGGTCACCACCGGAACCCAGGGCGAGACCATGGCGGCGCTGTCGCGGATGTCGCGCGGTGAGCACCGCAGCATCGCGCTGACGCGGGGTGATCTCATCATCATGTCGTCGTCGCAGATCCCCGGCAACGAGGAGGCGATCTTCGGTGTCCTGGACTCGCTGGCCAAGATTGGTGTACGCGTGGTCACCAACGGGCAAGTGCGGATCCACGTTTCGGGTCACGCCTACGCCGGCGAGTTGCTGTTTCTCTACAACGGAGTTCGGCCCCGCAACGTGATGCCGGTGCATGGAACCTGGCGCCATCTTCGCGCCAACGCTGCGTTGGCGGTGAAGTCCGGCGTGCCGGAGGAGAACATCGTGTTGGCGGAGAACGGCGTCAGCGTCGATCTGGTCGCGGGGCGTGCCACGATCGCCGGCGCGGTGCCCGTGGGCAAGATGTTCGTCGACGGGCTGGTCACGGGCGACGTTGGGGATGCCACGTTGGGCGAACGGCTTACGCTGTCATCGGGATTCATCGCGGTGACCATCGTGCTCAAACGGGGCACGGGCAGGACCGCGGCACCGGTGCATCTGCATTCGCGGGGCTTCTCCGAGGACCCGAAGGCGCTCGAGCCCGTCACCCGCCTCATCGAGGAATCGCTGCAATCGCTTGCCGCGGAGAAGGTTACGGACCCCAGCCGGATTGCGCAGGCAGCGCGACGCGCCATCGGCAAGTGGGTGGGGGAGAAGTATCGCCGTCAGCCGATGATCGTGCCGACGGTCATCGAGATCGACTGAGCCCGCCGGCGATCGCTCAGCGCTTGTTCACGTAACCGTCGTCGATGGGCAATGCCACCCCGGTGATGTGCTTACCGGTGTCGGACACCAGCCACGCCACGGTGTCGGCGATGACCTCGGGCTCAACCGTTTCCATGTTCGCCGCACCTGCCATGTCCAGCGAGCCGTCGGTGCCGTCCGTGAGCTCGGCGAGCCATTGCCGCGTGAACTCGTTGTCGATCATCGGAGTCCGCACTCCGGCAGGATGGATCGAGTTGACCCGAATGTGATGCGGCGAAAGCAGATTCGCGTAGGACCGCATCAGCCCGACCACGCCGTGCTTGGCGGCTGCGTAGCCGATCGAACCGGCGAACGGGGACGCGAGGCCGATCAGTCCCATCACCGAGCTGGTCAGGATGATCGCTCCGCCGTTGCCCGCCTTGACCATCGGTCGCATCCCGACGTCGATGGTGTGGAACACGCCCGTCAGGTTCACCTCGATGACGTCGTGCCAGGCGTCCTCGCCGGCCATCGGCGCGATGCCTGCGTTGGCGATCACGATGTCGAGGCGTCCACCCAGTTGGTCGATGCCCACCTTCAGCGCGGTCTTGAGCGCGGCGCGATCACGGACGTCGGCCTGCAACGCGACGATGCGGGCACCGGTGTCCTCGACGAGCTTCACGGTCTCGGCGAAATCGTCGGCGGTGGCCATGGGGTAGGGAACGGAGGCGATCTGATCGCAGAGGTCCACCGCGATGATGTCGGCGCCGTCGGACGCCAATCTCACCGCGTGCGCGCGGCCCTGACCTCTGGCCGCGCCGGTGATGAACGCGACCCGGCCCGTCAACGGGCCGTCGGGCGCCGCCACGCTAGCCCCGCAGCTGACCCTTGGCGGGATCGCCCGCGACGATCGGTTGCAGCATCTTGATGTCCGGTGCACCGTCGAGGTGCTCGCCGATGGCCCCGAAGAGTGTGCCGATCGCGGGAGCGGTGCCGTGCGTCTTCAGGGCGTCCTCGTCCGCCCACTGTTCGACGAAGACGAAGGTGCCGTTGGCCTCGTGCAAGGAGTACAGCTCGCAACCCGGCTCTGCGTGGACGGCCTCGATCGCTTGGGTGCAGGCGGCTCGCACGGCGTCGACGGACTCGGGCTTGGCGGTCATGGTGGCGACGACGACGATCGGGTTTTGGCTGGCCATGGGAACAAGACTCCTCGTTGAGTGGGGTTCGGCGCCGCTCACACTACCCAGCGCGCCAGTACGTCAGCTGGCCACCTCCCTAAGCCCGTCTAAGTACGCGCCGCCCTGGCTGATCTCGGCGATGTCGGCTCTACCCGCTAGGAACGGCCGGCCACCGTGATCGATCTCTCGGGTACGCCGACGGCCTACGGATTCCATCTTCGGAGGGTTAGCGATTTGTTGCCTGTGTGGCTAATGGTGAAATTGTGGCTATTGCGACTAGTCTTTTCCCATGGCTAGTAAGACCGCCGCCCGTTCGGGGGCCCGTTCGAGCAGCTCAAAGCCCCGAACGCGCTCGACGCGCCCCGCCGCTCCACGGCGGAAGCCCGCGCCACGTCGCAAGTCCTCACCCGTCGCGTCCGCGGGCTCTGCGATCGGCAAGGGGGCCCGCGCCAGCTGGCTGATGCTGGCCAAGGGCGCAGGGTCCACCGCGCGATCGGTCGGCCGGGCCCGAGACCTGGAGCCGGGCCACCGACGCGACGGCATCGCGCTCGGGCTACTTGCCCTCTCCGTTGTCCTCGCCGCCAGTTCGTGGTTCGACGCGGCACGACCCGTCGGCGGCTGGATCGACGCAGGCGTCCGCGTCGTCATCGGTTCGGCGGTGGTGCTGCTTCCGATCCTTCTGATTGCGCTGGCCGTGCTGCTGATGCGCACCGAACCGAATCCCGATGCCCGTCCGCGGCTGATCCTGGGTACCGCCATGATCGCGCTGCCCGTGCTCGGCCTGTGGCATCTGTGGTCGGGCGCCCCGACGGACCCCACCGACCGGCAACGGGTCGCCGGATTCGTCGGCTTCGCGATCGGTGGGCCGCTGTCCGACGGGCTCACCCCGTGGATTGCCACGCCACTGTTGATCATCGGCGTGCTGTTCGGTCTGCTGCTGGTGACGGGCACGACGATCCGCGAGGTTCCGGCCGCCGTCCAGTCGATGTTCATGAGCGCCTACCGCGGCGACACCTACGACGACGAGTACGACGAGGACGCCGAATACGACGAGTACCCCGCCGAGCAGGCCGAGAACTTCTCCGACGGGTATCACGATGACCCGGCGTCGTTCCGCGGCGACGAGGCGCAGTGGCCGGGGGCCCCACGGCCGTCCGGAGGGCAGGGCCGAAGCGACCCGGGGAGTCGCCTCGGTACGCCCATGGACAACTATCCGTTGGACGAGCCGCTTGTCGACGAGACCCCGACAGTGCCCGAGCCCAAGGTCCGTGCGACGCGAAAGAAGGCGGAAACGCCAAAAGCTGTGCCGAACAACGGGGACACGCTGTCGCTCGATCGCGTCGTCGAGGGGCCGTACGTGCTGCCGTCCCTGGACCTGTTGGTCGCTGGGGAGCCGCCGAAGCTGCGGAGCGCCGCGAACGACAAGATGGTCGAGGTCATTCAGTCGGTGCTGCACCAGTTCAAGGTCGACGCGGCCGTCACGGGGTGCACCCGCGGCCCGACCGTCACCCGCTACGAAGTCGAGCTCGGCCCCGGCGTCAAGGTCGAGAAGATCACCGCGCTCCAGAGGAACATCGCCTATGCCGTGGCGACGGAGAGCGTCCGGATGCTGGCGCCCATCCCCGGCAAGTCGGCCGTCGGCATCGAGGTGCCCAACACCGACCGCGAGATGGTGCGCCTCTCCGACGTGCTGACTGCGTCGTCCACCCGCCGCGACCATCACCCGTTGGTCATCGGGCTCGGCAAGGACATCGAGGGCGACTTCATCTCGGCGAACCTGGCCAAGATGCCGCACCTGCTGGTGGCCGGCTCCACGGGTTCCGGCAAGTCCAGCTTCGTGAACTCGATGTTGGTATCGCTGCTGTCCCGCGCCACCCCAGATGAGGTCAGGATGATTCTGATCGATCCGAAGATGGTGGAACTCACTCCGTACGAAGGCATTCCGCACCTCATCACGCCCATCGTCACGCAGCCCAAGAAGGCCGCGGCCGCCCTTGCCTGGCTCGTTGAGGAGATGGAGCAGCGTTACCAGGACATGCAGGCCAACAAGGTGCGCCACATCGACGACTTCAACAAGAACGTGAGATCCGGAGTAATCACGGCGCCTCTCGGCAGCGAGCGGGTCTACAAGCCGTATCCGTACATCATCGCGATCGTCGATGAGCTCGCTGACCTGATGATGACCGCGCCGCGTGACGTCGAGGACGCCATCGTGCGCATCACCCAGAAGGCGAGGGCGGCCGGCATCCACCTCATCCTGGCGACGCAGCGGCCATCGGTCGACGTCGTCACCGGACTCATCAAGACGAACGTGCCGTCCCGCCTGGCATTCGCGACGTCGTCACTCACCGACAGCCGGGTGATCCTGGATCAGGCGGGCGCCGAGAAGCTGATCGGCATGGGCGACGGACTGTTCCTGCCGATGGGTGCCAACAAGCCGGTCCGGTTCCAGGGTGCGTACATCAGCGACGAGGAGATCTACGCCGTCGTCGCCGCCTGCAAGGACCAGGCTGAGGCCGACTACACCGAGGGCGTCACCGCCGCGAAGGCGACCAGTGAACACACCGACGTCGATCCCGACATCGGCGACGACATGGACGTCTTCCTGCAGGCCGTCGAGCTGGTGGTGTCGTCCCAATTCGGCTCGACGTCGATGCTGCAGCGCAAGCTGCGGGTGGGCTTCGCGAAGGCAGGCCGGCTGATGGACCTCATGGAGACACGCAGCATCGTCGGGCCCAGCGAGGGTTCCAAGGCTCGCGAGGTGCTGGTCAAGCCGGACGAACTGGCGGGGACTCTGCTGCTGATCCGCGGTGGGGCGGATGCCAACGGGGCGGACGCCGACGACGAGTGACCCGTCGAACGTGAGCCCACGGCGAATTCCCGGCTGATTTCTCGCAGTGGCGTCACGTTCGGCGAGGGCCGTCGCCTACAACGACAGCAGCATCCGGGTGTTGCCCAGGATGTTGGGCTTGACGTAGGACAGGTCGAGAAATTCGGCGACGCCGATGTCGTATGAGCGACGCATCTCGTCGTAGACCTCAGCGGTCACCGGAGTGCCCTCGATCTCCTGGAATCCGTGGCTGCCGAAGAACTCGGTTTCGAAGGTCAGCACGAAGATCCTCTTCAGGTGCAACTCCCTGGCCACGTCCAGGAGGCGTGCCACGACGGCGCGCCCTACGCCACGGCCCCGTATCCGGGGGTGGGCGGCAACGGTGCGCACCTCACCGAGATCGGCCCACAGCACGTGGAGTGCGCCGCAGCCGACCAATTCACCGTCGAGCTCGGCAACCCAGAACTCCTGAACGGCTTCGTAGAGTGTGACGAGGTTCTTCTCCAGCAGGATCTTGCCCGCGTAGACGTCGACCAGTGACTTGATCTCGGGGACGTCCGAAGTGCGGGCGCGACGGACCACGAGTTCGTCGGTTTGGGGCGCTCCGGTCACAGCAGTGAGGGTATCGGTGTGCGCAACGGATATTCTGATACCCGTGCCGGGCCAGTCTGACGTCGATCCGCTGGTGCCGCGTGCCGGTGTGGCGAACTTTGCCAACGTGCTTACGGGAGTGCGCATCGTCCTGGTGCCCGTGTTCCTGGTCGCCCTGTTCGTCGGCGACGGCCACGAAACATATTGGCGGGTGGTCGCTTTCATCATCTTCGCCGCCGCGGTCATCACCGATCGCATCGACGGCGCGGTGGCCCGCAGTTACGACATGGTCACCGAATTCGGCAAGCTCGCCGATCCGATCGCCGATAAGGCGCTGATCGGGGCGGCGCTCGTCGGCCTGTCCATCCTCGGCGACCTGCCGTGGTGGGTGACCGTGGTGATCCTCGTCCGCGAGCTCGGCATCACCATCCTCCGGTTCGCCGTCATCCGCGGGGGCGTCATCCCCGCCAGTCGCGGCGGCAAGCTGAAGACGCTGGTCCAAGCCGTGGCCATCGGCCTGTTCGTCCTGCCTCTGGATGGTCAGTGGTTGACCGGCGCCTGGGTGTTGATGTGGGCGGCGATCGTCCTGACCGTGGTCACCGGCGCGGACTACGTCGTGTCGGCGGTGCGCGGCGCCCGCACGTGACCGGGGACATCCGTCGGCCCGGGAACCAATTCGGCCGCCGTGGGCGTTCTGGTTGTTAGTGAACCCGAACAGATCTTTGACCACGTCTTTCGTTGTGAGGAGACCGCGATGACGACTTTGCTTCGCGAAGTGATCGGCGACGTGTTGCGTCAGGCCCGGCTCTCGCAGGGGCGGACACTCCGAGAGGTGTCCGACCACGCACGCGTCAGCCTCGGTTATCTCTCCGAGGTGGAGCGCGGCCGCAAGGAAGCCTCCAGTGAGCTACTGGGTGCCATTTGTGGCGCCCTGGCGGTCCCGCTGTCGCGCGTGCTGTCCGATGCCGGAGTGACGATGCAGCGACACGAGCAGGCTGTCGCACCGAGGCCCGTTGCGACGGCCAGTGCGGCGAACATCGACTTTTCCACCAGGGTGGTCATTCCGCAGGCAGTTTCGATGGCGGTGGCCTGAGAGGTCCGACCAGCTCTGCCATGTCGGAAACCCGATCAGGGGTGTGGTGATCTGCGCGCAACCGATAAGTTGGCGGGTAGCGAAAGCACACGTTCTCGGGAGTCCATTCCGGGGATGGACACACTGGCCCTACTGCAACACGAAGGCGGAACGAACTGATGGCCAATCCGTTCAGCAAGGCGTGGAAGTACCTCATGGCGCTGTTCAGCTCCAAGGTCGACGAGTACGCCGACCCGAAGGTGCAGATCCAGCAGGCCATCGAGGAAGCGCAGCGTCAGCACCAGGGGCTGACCCAACAGGCGGCATCGGTGATCGGCAATCAGCGTCAACTCGAGATGCGGCTCAATCGTCAGCTCGCCGACATCGAGAAGCTGCAGGTCAACGTGCGTCAGGCGCTGACACTAGCTGACCAGGCCGCCTCCACGGGAGACGCGGCGAAGGCGACCGAGTACACCAATGCCGCCGAGGCGTTCGCGGCGCAACTCGTCACGGCCGAGCAGAGTGTCGAGGACCTCAAGTCGCTTCACGATCAGGCCTTGCAGGCCGCGGGACAGGCCAAGAAGGCCGTCGAGCAGAACGCGATGGTGCTGCAGCAGAAGATCGCCGAGCGCAGCAAGCTGCTCAGCCAGCTCGAGCAGGCCAAGATGCAGGAGCAGGTCAGCGCATCGCTTCGCTCGATGAGTGAGATCGCCGCGCCGGGAAGCACACCCAGCCTCGATGAGGTCAGAGACAAGATCGAGCGCCGCTATGCCAACGCGATGGGCTCTGCCGAGCTCGCGCAGAACTCGGTCCAGGGCCGCATGATGGAGATCCAACAGGCCAGCGTGCAGATGGCCGGGCATTCCCGACTGGAGCAGATCCGCGCCTCGATGCAGGGCAACGCGTTGCCGTCCGGCGGTGCTACCGCAATTCCGGCCGCGCCCGCCGTCAACCCGCCGGCGGCAGCGCCGGAAAACCCACTCCCGCAATAGTTCTCGAAAAGGTAGGTAACACGAGCATGGCAGCGGATCCTCGCACGGGACGGCAGGAGGCGTGGCGCACGCTCGTGCAGCGAGGCGTCGACACCGCGGCCGAATTCTCCGACGTGGTTGCGCGGCGACTCGGTGCCGCGGCGGATCCGCGCGCCAAGCTGTTGCGCAAGCGTCGGTGGGCGCTACGGGCCGGCCTGTTCTTCACCTTCTCCACCGGCCTGTGGATCGTCGTCACGGGGGTGCTCGCCTCCTGGGACGAGGTGCCCGCCTGGGTGCTGCCAATCCCTGGAGCCATCGCCGTCGGGGCCGCGTTCCTGGCCACCCTGTCCTTCCTCCGGTACCGGTGGCTCAAGCGTTCGCCGCTGCCACCGGAACGCCGCGCGCGTCGGTTGCCGGCGTGGGGATCGGCGGCTCGTCAGCCGATCGCGGCGCTCACGTCCGCCGAACGGGGACTGTTCTCACTGCTCGGGGTGATGGAACGCGGCCGGATGTTGCCTGCCGACGAGCTGCGTGACGTCATCGCTGCGGCGAATCAGACCGCGGCGACCATGACGGCAACGGCCAACGAGGTCGTGTCGATGGAGAAGGCCGCGACCGCGGCGCCTCAGTCGCGGACGCACCTCGTGCCGACCATTCGGGCGTTCACCGCGCAACTCGACAGCGGGGTGCGGCAGTACAACGAGATGGTCGAGGCCGCTGCCCAATTGGTATCGGCTGCCAACTCCGGGTCGATGTCGAGCTCGCCGATGTCGGCGCAGCGCTACCGTCACGAACTCGGCAATGCGACTGACCGGCTGGCCGGTTGGGCGCAGGCCTTCGACGAACTCGGTCACCTCCGCGGCGCCTGACGCTCAGACGGCGCTGCTGCTCGGCGGCCCTGAACGGGGCCCGTACTTCTCGATGTAGGCGTCATGGACGTGTGCGTCGCGTTGCCTGGCGCGATAGTCGACGAGGCCGGGATCCAGTCCGTGCTTTCGCAGCATGTGACGTCGCCACACCTTGTTCAGGGCGTGCGAGAAGAACACGAACGGGATCAGGATCGGCAGTGTGGTCGACACGTGTAGGTACAGCGACATCGGGATGATCCAGAACGGCGTGAGAATCAACACAGCGGGGATGAAGACCCGCACCATCATCCGCACGGTGGCGCCGGGCCCGGCGAGGTCGTCGGCCACCCACTGGAGCATCGAGGACGGCAGCCGCCTGCCGTAGCAGTATCCGATGTACTGCAGGAGGTTCGGCTTGGTGCGTGCTGCTGGTTCCGCCATCAGAACCTGGGGCGCAACGACGGAACTGCGATCCCGACGATTCCACGCAACGTGGCCTTCACCATGTCGAACACGTCGAAGTAGTCGCGCCACAGCGTGATTCGGCCATCGTGCACCTCGAAGACGCCGCAGACCCAGAACTGCAGGCGCAGCGGGCCGAAGACCATGGCGTCGGTGCGCTCGTTGAGCACGGTGGCGCCGTCGCCCACGTTGCGGTGGAACGTCACGTCGAAGCCCATCCGGCCTTCCATGGCGCGCATCATCTTCATGACGCGTGCGCGGCCCCGAATGGTCGGCAGCCCGACGTTCTCGTACACCAGGTCGTCGGCCAGCAGCGCGTCGGCCGTGGCGAAGTCCTGGTCTCTGAGCGCGAAGAGGAAGTCCTCGACCGTTCGCGTATTGGTGCTGCTCGCGACAGCCGATGTCTGGTCGGTCATGGGCCCAGAGTAGGCCCCAGAGCATTCGTCGGGCGCTGTGGCAGGGTATGGCGATGCGCGTGGCGGTGGTGGCAGGCCCTGACCCCGGCCACGCATTCCCCGCAATCGCGTTGTGCCTGAAGTTGCTGGCCGCCGGTGACGAACCGACGCTGTTGACCGGGGCGGAGTGGCTCGAGACCGCCCGCGCGGCCGGCATCGAGGCCATCCTGCTCGACGGTCTGGATCCCGTAGTCGGCGAAGACGACACGGATTCCGGTGCCAAGATCCACCAGCGCGGGGCGCGGATGGCGGTGTTGAACGCGCCTCGGCTGAAGGATCTCGCGCTCGACCTGGTGGTGTCCGACGTGATCAC
This sequence comes from Mycobacteriales bacterium, assembly GCA_038244615.1. Classification (GTDB taxonomy): domain Bacteria; phylum Actinomycetota; class Actinomycetes; order Mycobacteriales; family Mycobacteriaceae; genus Mycobacterium. The sequence continues at coordinate 52,459 of JBBRTH010000035.1, forward strand.
CACGTGCGGCGGCATGGCCGCCGAAGTGCTGGGAGTGCCATGGGTCGAGTTGAACCCGCATCCGCTGTACCGGCCGTCGAAGGGGCTGCCGCCGCTGGGTAGCGGGCTGGCGCCCGGCGTCGGCGTTCGCGGCAGACTGCGCGACGTCGTGATGCGTGCGCTGACGGCACGTTCGGTGCGTGCGGGTGACGAGCAACGTTCTGCGGCCCGCGTGGACATCGGTTTGTCCGCATTCGATCCCGGGCCGCGACGGCGCCTGATCGCCACGCTGCCCGCGCTGGAAGTGCCGCGCCCAGACTGGCCGGCCGAGGCCATCCTCGTCGGCTCACTGCACTTCGAGCCGACCTCGACGGTGCTCGAGGTGCCGGAGGGGACCGGGCCCGTGGTGGTCGTCGCCCCGTCGACGGCGACGACGGGCACGCAGGGTCTTGCGGAACTGGCGCTGGACTCGTTGGTGCCAGGGAAGACGCTGCCGGATGGCGCGCGAGTGGTGGTGTCCCGGCTTGGGGGCGAGCGAAGCGACGGGGGAGGTGCCGCTGGACCGGACGGGTCGGTACCGCCGTGGGCCGTCGTCGGGCTGGGGCGACAGGACGAACTGCTGACGCACGCGGATCTGGTGATCTGCGGTGGTGGGCACGGCATGGTGTCCAAGACGCTGCTCGCGGGCGTGCCGATGGTGATCGTGCCCGGCGGGGGAGATCAGTGGGAGATCGCCAATCGCGTTGTGCGCCAGGGGAGTGCCCGGTTGATTCGACCGCTCAGCGAGGAGGCCCTGATCACTGCGGTGGCCGACGTGCTGGCATCCCCCGGCTATCGACGGCAGGCGCAGCTGGCGGGTGTTGGCATCAGCGACGTGAGCGATCCGGTACGGGTGTGCCACGACGCGCTGGCTTGAGACGTTCAGGTCTCGGTAGGTTGGCGGTGTGCGGCTGACGGAATTCCACGGACTCGTCGAAGGGCAGTTCGGCCAGGTACGTGGTGCCTCCCTTCTCGTCGATCACGTATTGAGCTGTTGCGGTGGCCGCACCGCCACGCAGGCCATCGAGGCGGGGATCGAGCCGCGCGACGTGTGGCGGGCCTTGTGCGCGGACTTCGACGTGCCGCGCGAACAGTGGTGAAGCGCCGGCCGCCCTGCAGTTGAAGGTGTCCCCGGCGTGTCCGCTTGAATCGAACAGGTGTTCGTCTACTGTGGGTATTGTTCGACGGGAAACACCGGTCAGGCCGACTTGTCGGTACCGACCTCTACCGTCACCGTCAATTGATCGAACATCGATCAACCGGACACCCACGAGGACGGAGACCACACCATGGCGCAAGCCCCTGATCGCGAGAAGGCCCTCGAGCTAGCTCTCGCCCAGATCGAGAAGAGTCACGGCAAGGGTTCGGTGATGCGGCTCGGTGACGAAGTGCGTCAACCGATCTCGGTCATCCCGACCGGATCGATCGCGCTCGACGTTGCGCTCGGCATCGGCGGGCTGCCCCGCGGCCGGGTCGTGGAGATCTACGGCCCGGAATCCTCGGGTAAGACCACCGTCGCACTGCACGCGGTGGCCAACGCCCAGGCAGCGGGCGGGATTGCGGCCTTCATCGACGCCGAGCACGCGCTGGATCCCGACTACGCCAAGAAGCTCGGTGTGGACACCGACTCGCTGCTGGTGTCCCAGCCCGACACCGGTGAGCAGGCGCTCGAGATCGCCGACATGCTGATCCGGTCCGGCGCGCTGGACATCCTCGTCATCGACTCGGTGGCCGCGCTGGTACCGCGTGCCGAGATCGAGGGCGAGATGGGCGACAGCCACGTCGGTCTACAGGCCCGGTTGATGAGCCAGGCGCTCCGCAAGATCACCGGCGCCCTGAGCAACTCGAATACCACCGCGATCTTCATCAACCAGCTTCGCGAGAAGATCGGCGTCATGTTCGGTTGTGGATCCTGGTACACCAACGTCACTCTCGCTGATGGCTCGACCGAGAAGCTCGGCAAGATCGTGAACCAAAAGATGGACGTTGAAGTCTTGTCTTACGACTTCGAGTCGGGCCGCATCGTCCCTCGTAAGGTGATCAATTGGTTCAACAATGGAAAAACCGAGGAGTTCCTCCACTTCAAGGTCGACCGGGCCGGCGGCGGGACAGGACGCGGCCACGCTAGCTTCGCGATGACACGTAACCATCTCATCCGCACTCCTGGCGGTTGGCGCGAAGCGGAAGACATCGCGGTCGGTGACCGTGTGATGTTGGCGCAGCCAAGCCTGCTCGGTGATCAGCAGTGGGAAGTGGTGCTGGGGTCTCTGATGGGCGATGGGTGCCTAGCGTCTCCCGTTCGGCATGATTCTGAATCTGCTCGATTCCGAATGGGACACGGGGCGAAGCAGGCGAATTATCTCGACTGGAAAATCTCTCTATTGGGAAACATTCCCCGCTGCCTAACCAGCAATGACAAGGGTGCCGTATTTGCCGATTTCACCCCCCTTGCCGAACTTCACGAGTTGAGAAGTGCCGTGTATCTGGGAGACGGAAAGAAGTTCCTCTCTGACGAGTACCTCAAGGCGCTCACACCACTGGCCTTGGCAATCTGGTACATGGATGACGGGTCGTTCACTGTGCGCTCCAAGGGAGTGCAGGGGCGCACAGCCGGTGGCAGCGGCCGCATTGAGATCTGTGTCGAAGCGATGAGCGAGGGGTCGCGTACTCGTCTTCGGGACTATCTGCAAGATAGCCACGGACTGGATGTTCTTCTGCGGCAGGCAGGTTCGGCTGGCAAGGCGGTGCTGGTGTTTTCCACCGCGGCCTCAGCGAAGTTCCAGGAGATGGTGGCGCCGTACATGGCCCCGTCGATGAAGTACAAGCTACTGCCGCGCTTCCGCGGTCAGTGCTCGGTTACGCCGCAATTCGTTGAGCCGACGATGCAACTGATGCCAGCACGCGTCACCCAGATCGAGTCGAAGACTGACTATCAGAAGATGGATCGCTTCGACATCGAGGTCGAGGGCTCGCACAACTACTTCGCTGACGGTGTGATGGTGCACAACTCGCCCGAAACGACGACGGGCGGAAAGGCTTTGAAGTTCTACGCCTCCATCCGCCTCGACGTGCGGCGCATCGAGACGCTCAAGGACGGCACCGACGCAGTCGGCAACCGTACTCGCTGCAAGGTCGTCAAGAACAAGATGGCGCCGCCGTTCAAGCAGGCTGAGTTCGACATCCTCTACGGCAAGGGCATCTCCAAGGAGGGCTCGCTCATCGACATGGGCGTCGAGCATGGCTTCGTCCGCAAGTCCGGCTCCTGGTTCACCTACGAGGGGGAGCAGCTGGGGCAGGGCAAGGAGAACGCGCGTAACTTCCTTCTCGAAAACCCCGAAATGGCCAACGAGATCGAGAAGAAGATCAAGGAGAAGCTCGGCATCGGCGCCGTGCTGACCGACGACACCAGCAATGACAACGCCCTGCCCGCCCCAGTCGACTTCTGAGTCGCGCGAGGAGCAGGCGCAGAATCCCCGCGAACGCGAGGAACAGGCGAGGAATCTGTGCCTACGTCTGCTCACCGCACGGGCTCGCACCCGGGCACAGCTCGCCACCCAGCTGACCAAGCGGGGCTATCCCGATGACGTCAGCGGGCGGGTGCTGGACCGACTGGCCGAGGTAGGGCTGGTCGACGACCAGGACTTCGCCGAACAGTGGGTGCGTTCGCGTCACTTCAACGCCGGCAAGGGCAAGCGCGCCCTGGCTGCCGAATTGCGCACCAAGGGCGTCGATGACGAGGTGATCGCCGAGGCGCTTGCCGACGTCGATGCCGATGCCGAGCGGGTCCGTGCCGAGCAACTCGTCGCCGACAAGCTGCGCCGAGAGCGTCTCACCGACGACACCGACGACGTGAAGGTGGCACGCAGGCTGGTCGGCATGCTTGCCCGCAGGGGCTACGGCCAGTCGATGGCCTTCGACGTCGTCAAGGTGGCGTTGGCAAGCGAGCGCGAACGCAGACGGGTCTAGAGCCTAGATCGTGCCGCCGGCGCCTGCGCCGAACGAGCCCTGCGTCACCGGCGCAACGTGCATCGGCTCGGGTCCGCGCTTCGAGCGGCGCAGCCGACCCTCAAGCCAGGTCGCGAAGGCGCCCAACGCGAAGTTCACGCAGATCATCAGGACGGCGATCACGATCAGGGCCGGTACGTAATTACCGTACGACGACCCGACCTGCGTGCCCTGTCGCACCATCTCCAAGAACGTGATCTGGTAGCCGATGGCGGTGTCCTTGAGCACCACGACCATCTGCGACACCAGCACCGGCAGCATCGACGTGACCGCCTGCGGCAGCAGGATCGACCGCATGATCTGGCCCCAGCGCAGACCGAGCGCCTCGGCGGCCTCGGACTGGCCCTTAGGGAGGGCGTTCACGCCGGCGCGGACGATCTCGGCGATCACGGCTCCGTTGTAGAGCGTCAGACCGGTGATGACACCGGCCAGCGCGAGGTACTTGGAGGGGAACACGTCGTAGGTCGCGTAGAAGAAGTACGCGAAGATCATCATGATCAGCACGGGAACGGCGCGGAAGAACTCGACGATCACCGAGCACACCCGCCGGATCCCGTCGTGGTGGGACAGTCGGCCTACGCCGAGCACGAAACCGAGGATCAGAGCCAACACGATCGATACCGCTGCCGCGGTCAACGTTCCCTGCACACCCGGCAATATGTAGGTCTTCCAGAGGTTCCCCGTGAGGAAGGGCTCCCACTTGGCGGCCGTCAGCTGGCCCTTGGTCTCCAGTCGCGAGTAGATCACCCAGGCGACGATCGCCACCAGCACCAGCGTGACGGCGGTGATCAGCCGATTGCGCACCCGGGCGCGTGGTCCCGGGGCGTCGAACAGAACCGATGCACCGCTCATGATCGTCCGTTCTTCGCGCAAGCGCTCATCGGAGTGCTCCGTTCTTCGCGCAAGCGCTCATCGGAGTGCTCCGTTCTTCGCGCAAGCGCTCATCGGAGTGCTCCGTTCTTCGCGCAAGCGCTCATCGGAGTGCTCC
>JBBRTH010000036.1:0-56070 GCA_038244615.1 Mycobacteriales bacterium
GGCGGGTATCCGGGTTGGGGGTAGCCGGGGGGCGGGTATCCGGGTTGGGGGTAGCCGGGTGGAGGGCCGTAGTCCGGCGGCGGCACCACCGTGTCCGACGGATAGTCCACTGGCGCATGGGGATCAACGCTCGGCGGGGAGTCCTCCAGTGGCGGGTACTCGCGGCCGTGCTCCGGTACGTCGGATCCAGTGCTCATAACGCGCTCAGTCCCATCACGATTCCGATCATGCTCAGCAGCATGGTGATTGCACCGACGAAGATTCCCGCGAGTGCCAGGCGGCGGCCGTTGTCACCACTCACCGCGATCTGGCTGAGGGCGTTGACGCCGAGTCCGATGCCGATGATCGAACCGAGCCCGAACAGAGTGACCACGGACGACACCAGCGAGGCCACGGCCGTTCGGTTCGTCCGCCGCGCCGGTGCGGGGGGCTCGACGGCTTCGGTTGCCGCGGCCCCGCTCTGCCGTCCCGTCGGGCGGTGTCATGGTGTCCAACCTAGCGCTCGTCGAAATCTGCCGATTCCCTCAGTAGGAGAAGAACGTCGCCGAGTAGAGCAGCACGACGATCAACGCACCGAACAAGCAGACGCCTCCGATCGCGATGCCGGCGATCGCCATCTCCCTGCCCTTCTGATGGCGGCTGCCGATCTGATTCAGCGCCACGATCCCCAGGATGACGCCGATGATCGAACCGACGAACGGCGGACACATGAAGTACGCCGGGATGCCGACCAGCGAGCTCACCAGAGAACCGATCGCCGTTCGTCGCCGGCTGACTGCCGTACGGAGGCGGGTACGGATTGCCTCGGGCGTTGCCGTAAGGACCAGGGTAGGGAGCGATGTACGCGTGGCGGGGCGAAGGCGGCGCGCAGGTTCCCGGGGGCATCTGTGGCGGCGTCGAATATCCAGGTTGCAGGCATGGATACGCCTGAGGTGGGAGTGTGCCGTAGTTGACGGGCGGGTATTGGGGGGAGCCGGGTATGGGGTGCTGTCCGCCCGGCTGTTGACCTGCCGGATCGCCGGGGAAGCTTCCCGGATGAATCATGCGGTCAACCTACCGGAGCTAAGGTCCATCGGCGCTCGTTGGGCGATCGGCACCCATCGCGCAAGCCGAGCGTTGACAATGAAGATGCGGCACCACTGGAACGCGACATGACAGGGACCAGAAGATGACGAACCCACTTCAGAATCAAGGGCGGGCTGGACAGAATCCGGGACGTGGTGGATTCGCTGGGCTGCCGACGCCGCCGAAGGGTTGGCCCATCGGCTCGTACCCCACCTACGCCGAGGCGCAGCGTGCCGTCGACCACCTGTCGGATCAACAGTTTCCCGTGCAGCAGGTGACGATCGTCGGTGTCGACCTCATGCAGGTCGAACGGGTCACCGGTCGGCTCACGTGGCCGCGGGTGCTCGGAGGAGGTGCACTGACGGGCGCGTGGCTGGGTCTGTTCATCGGACTGGTGCTCGGGTTCTTCGGTCCGAGCCCCTGGGGCGCGCTCATCGCGGGACTGGTGGCTGGCGTGTTCTTCGGCCTCATCACGTCCGGGCTTCAGTACGCGATGGCTCGGGGCACAAGAGATTTCAGCTCGACGATGCAGTTGGTCGCCGGACGCTACGACGTTCTGTGCGACCCGCAGAGTGCGGAGCAGGGCCGGGATATATTGGCGCGCTTGACGATTTGACACCTAACGGCCTATGAAGGTCGGTTCTCGGCCGACATGCCGGTCCGTGCCCGGAGTTTGCGCACGCGTGCTCGGCGAGAAACGCCACGGTTGCTGCAGCGTCACGATTCCAACGTGCGGGTGCGGAGGTGTTGCACATCACGCGTCACTCGCTCTACGGTTTGCGCGCGGGGATGTGCTCGCCCGGAGCCGCCTCGGCGGCGACATCGAACCTGGACAGGAGGCGGTGGTGCGCGTTAGGCGGCTATGCGCTGCGGCGTTGGCTGGGCTGACGACGGCGTCGATGGTGTCGGCGTGTGGTGGCCAGAGTGGCGGTATCGTCATCAACTACTACACACCTGCTAACGAGATGGCCACCTTCACCGCGGTAGCCAAGCGTTGCAACGAACAACTCGGCGGCCGCTTCACCATCAAGCAGATCAGCCTGCCGAAGGGTGCCGACGATCAACGGCTGCAATTGGCGCGCAGGCTCACCGGAAACGACAAGTCCCTCGACGTGATGGCGCTCGACGTGGTGTGGACCGCCGAGTTCGCCGAAGCGGGCTGGGCATTGCCGCTCTCGGACGACCCAGCCGGTGAAGCGGAGGCCGACGCGCGGGCGAACACGCTTCCGGGTCCACTGAAGACCGCCGAGTGGCAGAACGAGCTCTACGCCGCACCGATCACCACGAACACCCAATTGCTTTGGTACCGGGCCGATCTGATGGAGATGCCCCCGGAGACCTGGGATGCGATGGTCGCCGAGGCGGCCCGGTTGCACGATGAGGGCAAGCCGAGCTGGATCGCCCTCCAGGCCAAGCAGTACGAAGGCCTGGTGGTGTGGTTCAACACGCTGCTGGTCAGTGCGGGTGGCCAAGTGCTCTCCGACGACGGCAAGACGGTCACGCTGACCGACACACCCGCGCACCGCGCCGCGACGGTGAAGGCTCTAGAGATCATCAAGTCGGTGGCCACCGCGCCGGGCGCGGATCCCTCGATCACCCAGACCGACGAGGGCACCGCGCGACTGGCGCTGGAACAGGGCAAAGCCGCGCTGGAGGTCAACTGGCCGTTCGTCTTGCCGTCCATGCTCGAGAACGCCGTGAAGGGTGGCGTGCCCTACCTACCGCTCAACGAGCGCGAGGACCTCAAGGGCAGCATCGACGACCTCGGGACCTTCAAACCCACGGACGAGCAGTTCGATTCGGCGTACGACGCCAGCAAGGAGGTCTTCGGCTTCGCGAACTACCCGGGCGTGCTCCCCGGTGAGCAGGCCAGGGTGACACTCGGCGGCCTGAACCTCGCGGTCGGCAAGAACAGCCAGCACGTTGCCGAGGCATTCGAGGCCATCCGCTGCATGCGGAACGTGGAGAACCAGCGCTACACCTCCGTCGAGGGTGGCCTGCCTGCGGTCCGGGCGTCGCTATACGACGATCCGACATTCCAGAAGAAGTACCCGCAGAACGCGATCATCCGGGAACAGCTCACCAACGCCGCCGTACGCCCGGCGACGCCGGTCTACCAGGCGATGTCCACCCGGATCTCCGCGACGTTGGCCCCGATCACCGACATCGATCCGGAGCGCACGGCCGACGTTCTCGCCGACCAGGTGCAGAAGGCGATCGACGGCAAGGGCCTGATCCCGTGACCGCACCCGCCCGGCAGGTTGAATCCCCGCGCAAGCGCTCGTCAGCGGCCGCCACCGACGACCGCAAATCGGAGCGCCGACTGGCGTTCTGGCTGATCAGCCCCGCCGTTCTGCTCATGTTGGCGGTGACCGCGTATCCGATCGTCTACGCCGTGTGGCTCAGCCTGCAGCGCTACAACCTGGCGGCGCCCGATGACACCAGGTTCATCTGGTTCGACAACTACGCGACGATCCTCGCTGACCGGTACTGGTGGACGGCCTTCGTCGTGACGCTCGCCATCACCGTCGTCTCGGTGGCCATCGAGTTCGTCCTCGGAATGGCGCTCGCGCTGGTCATGCACCGCACGATCTTCGGCAGGGGCGTGGTTCGCACGGCCATCCTGATCCCCTACGGCATCGTCACGGTGGCCGCGTCGTACAGCTGGTACTACGCGTGGACGCCCGGCACCGGCTATCTGGCCAACCTGCTCCCCGAAGGCGCCGCGCCGCTGACGGAGCAGCTCCCGTCGCTGGCCGTGGTGGTGCTCGCCGAAGTGTGGAAGACGACGCCGTTCATGGCCCTGCTCCTGCTGGCCGGACTCGCCCTGGTCCCACAGGATCTGCTGAACGCGGCCCAGATCGACGGAGCCGGCGCGTGGAAGCGGTTGACGAAGATCATCCTGCCCCTCATCAAGCCGGCGATCCTGGTGGCCCTGCTGTTCCGCACGCTGGACGCATTTCGCATCTTCGACAACATCTACGTCTTGACGGGCGGTGCGAACGACACCGGGTCGGTGTCGATCCTGGGCTACGACAACCTGTTCAAGGCCTTCAACCTCGGCCTGGGTTCGGCGATCAGCGTCCTGATCTTCCTGACCGTCGCCGTCATCGCATTCATCTACATCAAGATCTTCGGCGCATCGGCACCCGGTGCGGACGGGGATGGCCGGCGATGAGCGCTTGCGCGAAGAGCAGAGGGCACAGATGAGCGAGAGGGTGAGTCCTGGCCGCGCCACGGGCTGGACCGTGGTCAATGTCCTGGTGGTGCTCTACGCGCTGTTCCCGGTGCTCTGGATTCTGTCGTTGTCGCTGAAGCCGACGTCAATGGTCAAGGACGGCAAGCTGATTCCGTCGCAGGTGACGTTCGACAACTACAAGGGCATCTTCCAGGGCAACATCTTCACCTCGGCGTTGGTCAACTCCATCGGCATCGGGCTCATCACCACGGTGATCGCCGTCCTCGTCGGAGGCATGGCCGCCTACGCCATAGCCAGGCTGGCATTCCCCGGCAAGCGGGCCCTGGTCGGTGTCGCCTTGCTGATCGCCATGTTCCCCCAGATCTCACTGGTGACACCGATCTTCAACATCGAACGCAGGATCGGTTTGTTCGACACCTGGCCCGGCCTCATCATTCCGTACATCACGTTCGCGCTGCCGCTGGCGATCTACACCATGTCGGCGTTCTTCAAGGAGATCCCTTGGGATTTGGAGAAGGCGGCGAAGATGGACGGTGCGACGCCGGGGCAGGCCTTCCGCAAGGTGATCGCACCGCTGGCGGCGCCCGGCATCGTCACCGCGGCCATTCTGGTGTTCATCTTCGCGTGGAACGACCTGCTGCTCGCCCTGTCCCTGACGGCGACCGAGCGCGCGATCACGGCACCTGTGGCGATCGCAAACTTCACGGGCAGTTCGCAATTCGAAGAGCCGACCGGATCGATCGCGGCGGGCGCGATGGTCATCACGGTGCCGATCGTCATCTTCGTACTAATCTTCCAACGACGGATCGTTGCCGGTCTGACGTCCGGTGCGGTGAAGGGATAGTTCATGGCCGAAATCGTGTTGGACCGCGTAACGAAGAGTTACGCAGGAGGCGCTGCGGCGGTGAAGGATCTGTCGATCACCATCGCCGACGGCGAGTTCATCATCCTGGTCGGACCATCGGGCTGCGGTAAGTCGACCACGCTGAACATGATCGCCGGGCTCGAGGGCATCAGCTCCGGTGAGTTGCTGATAGGCGGAGACCGGGTCAACGAGAAGGCAGCCAAGGACCGCGACATCGCCATGGTGTTCCAGTCGTACGCGCTCTACCCGCACATGACCGTCAGCCAGAACATCGCCTTCCCACTGACCTTGGCGAAGATGAGCAAGGCCGACATCGCCACCAAGGTCGACGAGACGGCCAAGATCCTCGATCTGACCGAGCTGTTGGACCGCAGGCCGGCGCAGTTGTCGGGCGGGCAGCGACAGCGCGTCGCAATGGGCCGCGCAATCGTCCGCAGCCCCAAGGCCTTCCTGATGGACGAGCCCCTGTCCAACCTTGACGCGAAACTTCGCGTGCAGATGAGGGCCGAGATCGCGCGGCTGCAGCATCGTCTCGGCACCACCACCGTCTACGTCACACACGACCAGACCGAGGCCATGACACTCGGCGATCGCGTGGTCGTCATGCTGGCCGGTGTGGCACAGCAGATCGGCACGCCCGACGAGCTCTACCACCGTCCGGCGAACCTGTTCGTCGCCGGCTTCATCGGGTCGCCGTCGATGAACTTCTTCCCGGCCACGTTGACCGACGTCGGCGTGCGGCTGCCGTTCGGTGACGTCACGCTGACCACCGAAGTGCACGAGATGTTGGCGCGACATCCCCAGCCCGCCAACGTGATCGTCGGCGTCCGGCCGGAACAACTCGAGGATGCGGCGCTGATCGACACCTACGCCCGGATCAGAGCGTTGACCTTCCCGGTGTCGGTGGACCTGGTGGAGTCGCTCGGCTCGGACAAGTACATCCACTTCCGCACCGAGGGCGAAGGCGCCCGGGCGGCCCAGCTCGCGGAGTTGGTCACTGAGTCCGGTGCGAGTGAGAACCTCTTCGTCGCAAGGGTTCCGGCCGAGTCGAAGGTGATGGCGGGGCAGACCGCCGAGTTGGCCTTCGACACCTCCAAGTTGACGCTCTTCGACGCGGACACGGGCGCCAACCTGTCGATCCCACCCGCCGAGTGACGGACGTTCTGGACGAGGTCCGCGCGCGATTGCGCGAGTACTTCGACCGGATCGGCGCCACCGGTGAACCCGACGTCGCGAGCGTGACGTTCCTCGGCGCCGACTCGATCGACGTGCTGCGCTTCGGGCCCGCCGCGGACGGCACTCATCACCATGTGTCGCTGGGCTGTTCGCGGTATCCGATGCTCGACCCGACCGCGATGCTGGTGGACTCGGTGAGCGGCCCGCGCGCGGAGGTCGTGGTGTCGTTGCGCGGGGCGACGCCCGCGGGCCTGGCGCGCTCGATAGCGGTGGTCGCGGCGGCGCCGGCGGTCGAGGGTCTGGTGCTCGCGCCCGACGCTCTCGTCGATCTCGAGACGCCACTGTGGGAGGCCGCGCCGTTCACCGCGATGTTGTTGGGCCCCAGCGACATCGAGGACGTTGAACTGCCCGCGCCGAACGATCCGGTCGTGCTGTTGGCGGCGACGCCGATCACCCCGACCGAGGCGGCCTGGGTACGGCTCAAGGGTGCCGAGGCCATGCGCGAGGCGTGGCGAACCGACGGCGTCGACGTGCGCGATCCATGGCGGCGGGCCGCCAGCCCCACCTGACTCACGTCCCGCCGAACGTGGATTACCCCCACGCGCACGGCGCAAAAGCGTGGGGGTAATCCACGTTCGGCGCGGTCGCCCGAATGAAGCCGAGATATCACCTCGGGCAGGCGGATACGACGACCAGACCTCCTCCGTTGTTCGCCAACGCGATCTGTTCGGCCAGTTGCTGGTTGTAGGAGGTCGCGGTGGCGATCTTCCACCCCTCTTGTCCATTGGAGGCGGCGACGGCAGCACACTCGTTGAATGCAACGACACGCACCTCGCATTGACCGCCACCTGTCTGGCCGCCGTTCTTTTGGCAGTCGTTCAGCGCGTTGATCCTGGCCGTATCGGAAACGCCGCTCTGCCCTACACCGTGTGCGTCCCGATAGATGAGTTTGCCCCCAAACCCGTATGACTGCTGGTAGGCGAGGGCGACGTAGGTGCCTGCCGCATTGGCGGGCGCGGCTGGCCCGAACGCGCTGGCGACGAGGGCGCCGCTGGCAGCCAGCATGACGGCAGCCACGATTCGACCTCGGGTCGGTGGTTTCTGCTGGGTTGTACTCATGAAGATCTCCTAGTCATTCTGGTTCGATGATGGGTTGAAGATTCGCCTCGCAACGGCGAGGGCGCGACGCTCTACGCGTCGCCCGTGGACGGGTCGATGACGGCGCCGACCAAGTGGATCGAGTCGACCGGCAGGCTGGCCGCACGGGCGTGTTCGCGAATGGCGTCGGCGTCGTCGGCGATGTAGACGCAGAAGATCTTGTCCTCGGTGACGTAGCTCTGCTGCCACTTCACCCTGGGCGACAAGGCCGCCAGCGCTTCGTTCGATACCGCTGATGCGGCACGCAGCTCATCGCGCGACAGACTGCCCGCGCCAGGCATGGTGCGTTCGATGACGTACTTCGACATGGTGTTTCGTCCTTTTGAGTTTGGCCCGTTGACGGGCGCCTAGTTGTGACACCATCAGCGTCTAGGACGGGAGCGAGTGGGCCAATGACCGAGCAACCGAGTCTCCTTGCCGAGACACCGGATTCCGCGAATCGGCAGCAGTGACCGCCGTGCGATCCATGGCACTGCGCACGGCGCTGGAGAATCTTCGGTTGGAAGGCGCCATCTTCTTCCGTGCCGAGTTCACCGAGAACTGGGCCTTCGAGTCGCCGCTCAAAGAGCTCACGGCTGCCCTGCGGCCAGGAGCCGAGCGGATGATTCTCTTCCACATCGTCGCGTCTGGACGATGCTGGGTTGCAGTCGGTGACGGCGAACGGCACTGGGCCAGCCGTGGTGACGTCATCGTCCTGCCGTATGGCGACGACTACATGATGGGCGGAGCCGAGCCGGCGCAGATCGTGCCGATCATGAACCTGATGAGCCGACCGCCGTGGGACAGCATGCCCGTTCTCGAACACGGCACCGGTGGACGGCGGACCGATGTCGTCTGCGGACATCTGTATTCCGACGATCCGTTGTTCGATCCGGCGATGCAGGTGTTTCCCAGGGCCTTCGTCGTGCGTGTGCCGGACGGCCCAGCCGCGCGTTGGGTCGCATCGAGCATCAACTACGCGCTGTCCGTCACGACGAATTCGATGCCCGCTCCACCGTCGTCGACGAGGCTTCCCGAGCTGTTGCTCATCGAGGTGTTGAGGATTCACCTCGAGACGGCGCCGGTGTCCGAGCACGGTTGGATCGCCGCGTTGCACGATCGCGTGTTGGCGCCGGCGATGGCTGCGTTGCACATGGAGCCGGAGCGGAAGTGGACCGTCGCCGAGATCGCTAGCGCCGCTTCAGTTTCCCGCTCGGTGCTCGACCAACGATTTCGCGAGGTGCTCGGCCGGTCACCGATCAAGTACTTGACCGAGTGGCGCATGCACCTCGCCGACGATCTGCTCCGCACCACCGATCTGAGCGTCGCCGCGGTCTCCCGGCGCGTCGGGTACGATGCCGAGGAAGCGTTCAGTCGAGCATTTCGGCGCAGTCGCGGGAGTGCGCCGGGCGCGTGGCGGGCAACGGTGCAACCGACGGTGTGACTACAGCCAGTGGTTACGGCGAAAGTTGACGTACAGGGTCGTGCACACCGTAGCCATTACCAACAGCACAGCCGGGTATCCCCAGACCTGGTGCAGTTCCGGCATGTGGTCGAAGTTCATGCCGTAGACGCCGGCGAGCGCGGTCGGTACCGCAGCGATGGCCACCCACGCCGAGATCTTGCGCATGTCACGGTTCTGCTGCATCGACACCTTGCCCACCGCCGCCTGCACCAGCGAGCTGAGCACCTCGTCGTAGGCGGCGATCCGGTCGGCGGCCTGGGTGTTGTGGTCGAGTACGTCGCGCATGTACCGCCGGACCTCCTTGGAGATCAGGTCGTTGTGGTCGGTCCCGATCCGTTGCAGCGCGAGGGTCAGCGGGCTGACTGCCCGGCGCATTTCCACGACCTCGCGCTTGAGCAGGTAGATGTGCTCGATGTCGGTGTCGCTGGTCGGGGAGAACACGTTCTCCTCCATCGCGTCGATGTCGGTCTCGACGAGATCGGTGACCTCGAGGTATGAGTCGACGACGTGGTCGGCGATCGCGTGCATGACGGCGTAGGGGCCCAGTGCGCAGTTGGCCGGCGTGGCATCCATCCGCCGGCGCACCCCGGCCAGCCCGCCGTGATCGCCGTGCCGGACGGTGACCACGAAGTCCGGTCCGACGAAGATCATGATCTCGCCCGTCTCGACGATCTCGCGGGCCTTGGACACTGAGTCGTGCTCGACGTAGATGATGGTCTTGAGCACCAGGAACAACGTGTCGTCATAGCGTTCCAGCTTGGGCCGCTGGTGAGCGTGCACCGCGTCCTCGACGGCGAGTTCATGCAGACCGAATACGGAGGCGACGGCTTGCATCTGGTGGTCGTCGGGCTCGTGCAAGCCGATCCAGACGAACGCCTGAACACCGTCCATCTCGAGTTCGCGGACCTTGTTCAGGGCGGCCGCATGGGTGTACTTGCCGGGCAGGCGACTGCCGTCGGCGTAGACGCCGCAGTCGACCATCGCCCTGGCGACGGGCACGTGGATCGACCCCGCATCGGGGTCCTGCAACCTGCGGTTGGCGGTTCGCAGCATCGACGGCTGCATGGCGCGGAATGACGGCACGAACGACCTCCCCTCAGCGGGCGGAGCAGCGACGTCGAGCCCCGAAACAACCGATCAGATGTTACGCCCCAAGCCCTGGCAGCGATCGCCCGGACAACGCGTGAACCCGGCCAGGTGAGTTGGTTGCGGTGAAGTACCATGACGCGGTGTCCAACGGAATTGTCGGTTCCTCGCGCGAGCGCTCGTCAGAGGTTCGCACGCCCCAGGTCGTCATCGACGACGCCGCGATCTTCGACGCCCACGAAGGGGGCAAGCTCTCCATCGCGTTGAAGTCGCCGCTGGACAGTCAGCGCGCTCTGTCGATCGCCTATACGCCGGGCGTTGCCCAGGTCAGCCGGGCCATCGCGGCCGACCACACCCTTGCGGCGAAGTACACCTGGGCCAACCGTCTGGTCGCGGTCATCAGTGACGGCAGCGCCGTCCTCGGCCTGGGCAACATCGGCCCGGCGGCCTCGCTGCCGGTGATGGAGGGCAAGAGTGCTCTGTTCAAGACCTTCGGCGGCCTCGACTCGATTCCGATCGTGCTGGACACCAACGACCCCGACGAGATCGTCGAGACCATCATCCGGCTGCGCCCGACGTTCGGTGCGGTGAACCTCGAGGACATCTCGGCGCCGCGGTGCTTCGAGATCGAGCGCCGCGTCATCGAGGCGCTGGACTGCCCCGTCATGCACGACGACCAGCACGGCACGGCGATCGTCGTGCTCGCTGCGCTGCGGGGCGCCACCACGATCCTCGAACGCGACATGCACGCGCTGCGGGTCGTGATCTCCGGCGCCGGAGCCGCCGGCGTCGCCTGCGCCAACATGCTGCTTGCCGCGGGCATTCGCGACATCATGCTGCTGGACAGCAAGGGCATCGTGCACACCGGCCGCGACGACCTCAACCCGTTCAAGGCCGAACTTGCCATCAAGACCAACCCGCGCGGCCTCACCGGAGGCATCGCCGAGGCACTCGAGGGTGCCGACGTGTTCATGGGTGTCTCGGCGGGCGTGGTGCCGGAGGAGTTGATCGCGACGATGTCCCCGGGCGGCATCGTGTTCGCCATGTCGAACCCCGACCCCGAGATCCACCCCGACGCGGCACGCAAGTACGCGGCCGTCGTGGCCACCGGCCGCAGCGACTTCCCCAATCAAATCAACAACGTGCTGGCGTTTCCCGGGGTGTTCCGTGGCGCGCTCGATGCGGGGGCGCGCCGTATCACCGAGGCGATGAAGGTCGCCGCAGCCGAGGCGATCTTCTCCGTCGTCGGCGATGAACTGGCCATCGACCACATCGTGCCGAGCGCCCTGGATCCGCGTGTGGCCCCGGCCGTGGCGGCGGCGGTGGGGGCAGCGTCGAAGCTCTGAGTCGCGCAGTGCGCCGCCGGCGGCTGGCGATGTTCCTTGCCGTCCTGTTGGTGGCCGGCTGTGGGGGTGCGCCGATGGCACCGTCCGTCGCCGTCGGCGCCGGTCCAGATGCCAGATCGACGCTGCTGGCCCACGTGTATGCGGCGGCGCTGCGTTCCTATGGGAGTCCGGCGCACGTCGAGCAGAGCCCTGATCCGCTGGCCGACCTCGACACCGGCGACGTCGAGGTGGTGCCGGGGTTCACGGGGCGGCTCCTCACCCGCTTCGATCCGGACGGGACGGCCCGCGCGGCCGAGCAGGTTTATCGAACGATGATCTCGTCGTTGCCGGAGGGCATCGGTGCGGGCGACTACACACAGTCCGCGGAGGACAAGCCTGCGCTGGCCGTGACGGAGGCGACGGCCCAGAAGTGGGGCAGGCGCGACGTGGCGGCACTGGTACAGCACTGCCCTGGGCTGACGGTCGGCAAGGTCATCGGCGACCACTCACCGGCCGCCGTCGCGACGTGCCGACTCCCCGCCGCCGTCGAATTCCCGGACGCCGCGACGCTGGTGGGTGCACTGCGGTCGGGTCGGGTCGACGCGGCGTGGACGTCGACCGCCGTCCCGGAGACGCCGGACGACGTCGTCGTGCTCAGTGATCGGACTTCGGCGATCCGCGCGGAGAACGTCGTACCGCTGTATCGCCGCAATGAGTTGAACGAGCGTCAGGTATTGGCGCTCAACGAGATCGCAGGGGAACTGGACACCGGGTCACTGGCCGACATGCTGGGCAAGGTGGCGTCGGGTACCGACCCTGGCGCCGTGGCCGATGAGTGGCTGGCGGGTCATCCGCTCGGCCACTAGCCACCCCTCCGCGAGCGTGCGCGTCGGTACGACGACACGCCGCGGCTGACGGCAGTTCACGCACGCTCGTGCGCTCTGAGAGTCAGCGCATTCCCGGCATCGCCCGTGCGATGACCGACGAGAACAGTCGCTGGTAGCCCGATCCGGTGATCCGGACGATGATGTCGAGGGCCTTCGCGTCGGGGCCGACGAGGACGCGGGCCTTGTTCTTGCGTACCGCCTCGAGGATGATCTCGGCGGCCTTCTCCGGTGACGTGCTGGCCAACTTCTTGTCGAACGTCTGGGCCAGCTCCGTGGTGTCGATGCCCTCCGCCGCGGTCATGTTGCGCGCAATCGCGGTCTTGATGCCGCCAGGGTGCACGGTCGTGACCTTGACCGGGCGCTTGGCTGCCGCCATCTCCTGGCGTAGGGCCTCGGTGAACCCGCGCACCGCGAACTTCGCCGAGTTGTAGGCGGCCTGGCCGGGGACGGAGAACAGGCCGAAGACGCTGGAAACGTTGACGACGTGGCCATCGCCGGACTCGATGAGGTGCGGGAGGAACGCCTTGGTGCCATTGACGACGCCCCAGAAGTCGACGTCCATCACGCGTTCGATGTCCTTGTAGGAGCTGACCTCGATGTCGCCCTGGTAGGCGATGCCCGCGTTGTTGTAGATCTGGTTGACCTTGCCGAAGTGCGCCTTGACCGCGTCGGCGTAGAGCTCGAACGCCTCGCGCTCGGTGACGTCGAGACGATCGGCCTTGACCGGCGCGCCGATGGCCTTCAGGCGTGCCTCGGTGACGGCGAGTCCCTCGGTGTCGACGTCACTGATGGCGACCTTTGCGCCAGACCGTGCCAGCTCAACGGCCAGTGCCTGCCCGATTCCCGATCCGGCTCCCGTGACGACGGCGACTTTCCCGGCGAAGCCCTCCATGAACAACGTCCTTTCTCGGCGTCGAGCGCGCTGCTGTCGACGCGAATCGCGAACGCGGGCGTCGAGCAACCGTTCTTTCGGCGAGCAGCCTAGCCGGTACCGCTGGTTCCGGGTACGCCGGGGAGTTCGCCTTCAGCCCGGGCTGAGACGCGCTCAGTTCCAAGTGAATGCCGTCGGGATCGCTCAAGCTCAGGATCGCGATCCCGAAGCCTGAAAGTTCCATCACCTCTCCGTGCTCGACGCCTGCTTCTGCCAGTCGGGTTGCCACATCGTGAAGTTCGTCGAGCGAACCGACCGTAAAGCTGATGTGGTCGAGGCCGACACGTGTGGAATCGAATCGATCGGTTGCCTCGGCGACGGGTCGCAGCCCGAACAGCATGCCTTAGGTCTGGAACACCACGCCGCCGTAGAGCTGAGTCGGATCCGCGCGGGCCTGGGCTCGGCCCCAGCATGCGTCGTCGGTATCCCCTCGTCGAGGTCGACGAGTCCCGCACGCTGTGCCGCGCCGACGGCGTCACCACGGCCGGCGCGGCGCTGATGCATCTGGATCTCGCCCTGTCACTGATCGCGGCACGGAGTCCCGCGTTGGCCGAGACCGTGTCCCGGTACCTCGTCGTCGGCGATCGTCGGACGCAGAGCGCGTCCGCGATACCGGAGGTGATGGCGCGCGGTGACTCACTGGTCGCCGCCCTGGAACGGTGGGCACGGCCACATCTGGCCGAACAGTTCGGCATCGCGGAGTTGGCGTCGGCCCTCGGCGTGACGGTGCGATCCTTGCAACGTGCGACACAGGCCGAAATAGGAATGTCACCAGGGGATTTCATTGATGAGATCCGCCTGGAACGCGCCACTCAGCTCTTGCAGACCACGACACTCACCGTCGAGGCCGTCGCGGGCCATGTCGGATACCTCAACGCAGGCACGCTGCGGACGCTGTTCCAGAGACGACGGGACTGCAGCACCGCCGAGGTCCGCGGTGCCGTTCCCCCTGGCGCGCAACGTAATGACGCTGCGCGAACGTGCGCAAACTGCCATTGCGGAACGGCGTGTCGCGTGCCGACACGCACGCTCGCGGCTGGCCGGAGGTTAGCCGAAGGCCTCGTCGATGATCTCCTGCTGTTCGACGGCGTGCACCTTCGACGAGCCCGAGGACGGTGCCGACATCGCCCGCCGTGAGATGCGCTTGATACCGGTCAGCTTGTCCGGCAACAGCTCTGGCATCTCGAGGCCGAGCGTCGGCCACGCCCCCTGGTTGGCAGGCTCCTCCTGGACCCAGAAGAACTGCTCGGCGTTCGGGTACTCGTCGAGCGTGGCCTCGAGCCGTCGCTTCGGCAGCGGGTAGAGCTGCTCGACCCGGACGATCGCAATGTCGTCGCGGTCGACCTTGGCCTTGCGGGCCGCCAGGTCGTAGTAGATCTTGCCGCTGGTCAGCAGAATCCGCTTCACCTTCGAGCGGTCGCCGTCGCCGTCCACGTAGGTCGGCTCCTCGAGGATCGAGCGGAACTTCTGCTCGGTGAAGTCGCGGATGTCGCTGACGGCTTCCTTCTTGCGCAGCATCGACTTCGGGGTGAAGACGATCAGTGGCCGGTGGATCCCGTCCAGTGCGTGCCTGCGCAACAGGTGGAAGTAGTTGGCCGGAGTCGACGGCATCGCGACGGTCATCGAGCCCTCGGCGCACACCTGAAGGAACCGCTCGATGCGGCCCGACGTGTGATCCGGGCCCTGGCCCTCGTGGCCGTGCGGGAGCAGCAGCACGACGGCCGACAGCTGGCCCCACTTGGCCTCGCCGGAGCTGATGAACTCATCGATGATGGATTGGGCGCCGTTGACGAAGTCGCCGAACTGCGCCTCCCACAACACCATTGCGTCGGGGTTGCCGACGGAGTAGCCGTACTCGAAGCCCACCGCGGCGTACTCGGACAGCGCCGAGTCGTAGACCAGGAACCTGCCACCAGTCGGCGTGCCGTCGTCGGCGAGGGTCAGCAGTTGCAGGGGGGTGAACTCGGCACCGGTCTTGCGGTCGATGATCACCGAATGCCGCTGCGTGAACGTGCCGCGGCGGGTGTCCTGCCCGGTGAGCCTGATCAACTTGCCTTCGGAGAGAAGGGTTCCCAGCGCCAGCAGTTCGCCGAAGGCCCAATCCACCTTGCCCTCGTAGGCCATCTCTCGGCGCTTCTCCAGCACCGGCTTGACCCGGGGGTGCACAGTGAAGCCCTCCGGTACCGCAAGATGCGCGTCGCCGATCCGGGCGAGCAGCGACTTGTCCACGGCCGTACTCAGTTTGGCGGGCAGCTGCTGATCGGACTCCACCGACTCACTGGGCTCGATGGTGTGCTTCTCGAGGTCGCGGACCTCATTGAAGACCAGTTCGAGTTGGCCCTGGTAGTCGCGCAGCGCGTCCTCGGCCTCCTTGATCGAGATGTCACCACGGCCGATGAGGGCTTCGGTGTAGGTCTTGCGAACCCCGCGCTTGGTGTCGATGACGTCGTACATTTCCGGTTGCGTCATCGACGGGTCGTCGCCCTCGTTGTGCCCGCGGCGGCGGTAGCACAGCATGTCGATGATGACGTCCTTCTTGAACTGCTGGCGGAAGTCGACCGCCAGCCGGGCCACCCAGGACGCGGCCTCGGGATCGTCACCGTTGACGTGCAAGATCGGCGAGCCGACCATCTTCGCGACGTCGGTGCAGTACTCCGAGGACCGCGAGTCCTGCGGTGACGTGGTGAAGCCGATCTGGTTGTTGACGATGATGTGGATGGTGCCGCCCGTGCGGTAGCCGCGTAGCAACGCGAGGTTCAACGTCTCGGCCACGACGCCCTGGCCGGCGAAGGCCGCGTCACCGTGCAGCATCAACGGCACGACGGAGAACTTCTTGGGGCCGTCAGCTCGATCCTCGGAGTCCACCAGGTCCTGCTTGGCACGTACCAGGCCCTCGAGGACCGGGTCGACGGCCTCGAGGTGGCTCGGGTTGGCCACCAGCGATACGTCGATGTCGTTGTCGCCGAACATCTGAAGGTAGTTCCCGGTCGCGCCCAGGTGGTACTTCACGTCGCCGGAGCCGTGCGCCTGCGACGGGTTCAGGTTGCCCTCGAACTCGGAGAAGATCTGCGAGGCGGGCTTGCCGACGATGTTGGCCAGCACGTTGAGCCGACCACGGTGCGGCATGCCGATGACGACCTCGTCGAGGTTGTGTTCGGCGGCCTGATCCAGCACCGCGTCCATCATCGGAATGACGGTTTCGGCACCCTCCAGCGAGAAACGCTTCTGCCCAACGTACTTCGTCTGTAGGAACGTCTCGAACGCCTCGGCCGCATTGAGCTTGCTCAAGATGTACTTCTGTTCGGCGACCGTCGGCTTGTCGTGCTTGACCTCGACCCGCTCCTGAATCCACTTCTGCTGCTCGGGTTCCAGGATGTGGGTGTACTCCACGCCGATGTGGCGGCAGTACGCGTCGCGCAACACTGACAGCACGTCGCGGAGCTTCTTGTACTCAGCACCGGAGAAGCCGTCGACCTTGAACACCCGGTCAAGGTCCCACAAGGTGAGCCCGTGGGTGAGCACATCGAGATCGGGGTGGCTGCGGAACCGGGTCTTGTCCAGCCGCAGCGGGTCGATGTCCGCCATCAGATGGCCCCGATTGCGGTACGCCGCAATCAATTCGATGATCCGCGCGTTCTTGTCGAAGATCGAGTCGGGGTTGTCGGTGCGCCACCGGACGGGCTGGTACGGAATGCCCAGTTCGCGGAAGATCTCGTCGAAGAAGTCGTCGGACAGCAGCAGGTTGTGGATGGTGCGCAGGAAGTCACCCGACTCGGCGCCCTGGATGATGCGATGGTCGTACGTCGAGGTGAGCGTGATCAGCTTGCCGAGGCCCATCTCGGCGATCCGCTCCTCGCTGGCGCCCTGGAATGCGGCCGGATACTCCATCGCGCCCGCGCCGACGATCGTGCCCTGGCCGCTCATGAGCCGCGGCACCGAGTGCACGGTGCCGATCGTGCCCGGGTTGGTCAGCGAGATCGTGACGCCCGCGAAGTCCTCCGCGGTGAGCTTTCCGTCGCGCGCCCGGCGCACGATGTCCTCGTATGCGGCGATGAACTGGCCGAAACGCATTGTCTCGCAACGCTTGATGGCCGCGACAACGAGTTGACGCTTGCCGTCCTTGCCCCGAAGATCGATGGCCAGGCCCAGATTCGTGTGAGCTGGTGTGACCACATTCGGCTTGCCGTCGATCTCGGCGAAGTGCCGATTCATGTTCGGGAAGCTCTTGATGGCCTGCACGATCGCGTAGCCCAGCAGATGGGTGAAGCTGATCTTCCCGCCGCGGGTGCGCTTGAGGTGGTTGTTGATGACGACGCGGTTGTCGATCATCAGCTTGGCCGGGATGGCCCGCACGCCGGTGGCCGTCGGCACAGTCAGCGAGGCGTTCATGTTCTTGACGACGGCCGCTGCCGCACCGCGAAGGACCGCGACCTCCTCGCCGTCGGAGGGCGCAGGACCCGCGGGCGCCTTCGGCTCGGCTTCGGCCCCGGCGGGTTTGCTCGTGGCGGGTGCCGCCTTGACGGGCTCGGATTCGGTCACCGCAGATTTGGCGGCGGGTGCCGGCGTGGCAGGTGTGGCGGCGGGGGCCGGTGCCGCCGCTGCGCGACCGTTGCTGCTGGTCGCCGCCGCCGTCTCATTGGTTGGCTCTGGCGAGTAGTCGACCAGAAACTCGTGCCAACTCGGATCGACCGAGGAGGGATCCTCGCGGAACTTGCGATACATCTCCTCGACAAGCCACTCGTTCTGTCCGAATGGTGAAGGTGAACTGCTCACGGCAGCTACTCGCCTCGATTCCTTCTCACTCCGCGGGCGCGCCGTGTGCCGCTCGCTCTGTCGCCGCATAAAGGCTAGCTCCTCCGAGGCGACCCGTAACGGCCAACACCACTTGTCACACCGAGCCGACGTGGACGAGGGCTCGACGCCGGCCACGGAGACGTCCCCGAGGGCGCCGCCCGGCTTACTCTTCCAATGCGGGCAGGACGTGCAGCGTCGCCGCCCACCGCCCAGGCGGGTTGCCGAATGCGCCGCGCGAGTTCGAGACGATCTTCTTGCCCATCGCCCGGTTCCCGACGCCGCCGATCACCGCGCCGATACCGACGGGGAGCATCTTTCCGAATGCGATCGCGCCGCGCTTCAGTGCGTACTTCTTCACGAAGAACTTGAGCAATCGCCCGTTCAACTGGGACACGGCGGGCAGCGGTAGCGACGCGGCGCCATCGGCAAGCCAGGCACCGCCCGTCCGACCCGTGCCGATGAGATCTGCGACGGCATGCTTGCCGTCGTCGCCGACCAGCACCGCGAGCACCAACGCACGGCGACGCTCGCGATGGTCGGCCGGAATGCCGTGGGTTTCAGCAACGGCCAGGACGAAGACCGCCGTCGCCTCCAGGAACACCACGGTCTCGCCGGCTACGGCGGACATGGCCACCAGCGTGCCGATGCCGGGGAATGCGGCCGCCGACCCGACGGCCGCGCCGCTCGCCATCACTGCGGCGAGATAGTGCTTTTCCAGCTTCTCGATGATCTCGGCCGGTGTCGCGTCGGGATTCTGGGCCCGCAGCCGCTGCACGTAGGCCTTCACCGCAGGCGCCTGGACACGGGCACCGCGTTCGATGAGCTGGGACAGCGCGCGGGCGGCAACGCTCGGGTCGTCGTCGAAAGTGGCGGGCAGCTGGTTCTTGGCGCTGGAACGAGCGCTCATGTGTACGGCCTCCAGGTACGGACGGGCACTTTCAGGCTATCCCGTCGTGATGCTTAGTCAACGCACCACGGCGCCAGCGCGTGCCCGACGGTGATGTCGGTCACCGTTCGCCATGGGAAGAAAACGCTCGTAACCCTTGCTAAACACTTTCATGGCAGCATCGACATTCGTGGACCTCAAGAGCGCTGCACCCGCCGGCCCGGCGGTGAGTGAACGAAAGACGGTACCGAGTCAGATCCGGATGATCGTGGTCCTCGGCCTTCTGGTGGCTCTGGGCCCGCTCACGATCGACATGTATCTGCCGTCGCTGCCGCGGATCGCCCAGGACTATTCGGTGTCGTCGTCAGTGGTGCAGTTGACCCTGACGGGCACGCTGGCGGGGCTGGCCATCGGTCAGCTGGTGATCGGCCCGCTCTCGGATTCGCTCGGGCGTCGGAGTCCGCTGATGGCGGGAATCGCGCTGCACATGCTGGCGTCGCTGCTGTGCCTGTTCGCCCCGAACATCGTCGTGCTCGGCATCGCCCGTGGGTTGCAGGGCGTCGGTGCGGCCGCGGCGATGGTGGTCGCCATCGCGGTCGTCGGCGACCTGTTCTCCGACTCCACCGCCGCCACGGTCATGTCGAGGTTGATGCTGGTGCTCGGCGTCGCCCCCGTGGTCGCACCGTCCTTGGGCGCGGCCGTGCTGTTGCGCTTCTCCTGGCACTGGGTGTTCGCCGTTCTCGTCGTGCTGGCCGGTCTCCTTCTGCTGCTCGCGGCGCTCGCACTGCCCGAGACGCTGCCGGTGTCGCATCGACGGCCGCTGCGCGTTCGCGGCATTCTCGCCACCTACGGCGAACTGCTGCGCGACAGGCGCTTCGTCATCCTCGTGCTGGTCGCCGCGCTGGGCATGTCCGGTCTGTTCGCCTACATCGCCGGCGCCTCGTTCGTGCTTCAGGGCCGCCACGGCCTTGGTCAGCAGGCGTTCGCCATCGTGTTCGGCGCGGGTGCGGTCGCGCTGATCGGCGCGACGCAGTTGAACGTGGTGCTGCTTCGTCGCTTCACGCCACAGACCATCACGGTCTGGGCGTTGGCGGCCTCGGCCGTTTCGGGCGTGGTCTTCGTGGGGCTCGCCGCTGCGGGTGTCGGCGGTATCTACGGCTTCGTGGTACCCGTGTGGGCGATCCTGGCGGCAATGGGGTTCGTCATCCCCAATGCGCCCGCGGTGGCGCTGTCGCGGCACCCAGACGCCGCGGGTACCGCCGCGGCGGTGCTGGGTGCCGGCCAGTTCGGGCTGGGCGCGGCGGTGGCTCCGCTGGTGGGCGTGCTCGGGAACGACGAGCTGGCACTTGCCGCGGTCATGACGGCGGGCTCGGTCATCGCCCTGCTGGCGCTGCTCGCAGTAGGGGTCTCGGCGTCTGACGGCGACGGCGCTGTGCCTGCCGGTGTCGTGCCCGACGCGGCGTGATCTGCGCGGTTTGCCAGTCACGTGAAGGTCGGCCGACTTGTCGTGAAACGGGCTGATCCGTAGCGTCGGCCCAATAGCTTCGCAACGCATGGTCGAGTAAATGCTGAAGACACTGAAACATTCGCCGGTACCCCACGCCGTCACGGCTCGGGTCGCGATGCCGCGCGCCGTCGCGAGCGAAGCGACGGGAAGACACCGCGCGGGCGAGGCATCGCGATGACGGCGGCGGCGCTGCAACTGTTGCGGCCTCGGACCGGCAACCCGTGGTACGCGTTGTGGGCCCTGCTCGTCGGCTTCTTCATGATCCTTCTCGACGCCACGATCGTGGCCGTCGCGAACCCGTCGATCATGGATGCCCTCGACGTGGACTACGACTCGGTCATCTGGGTGACCAGCGCGTACCTGTTGGCGTACGCGGTGCCGCTGCTCCTGGCAGGCAGGCTCGGTGATCGATTCGGCCCACGGAACCTGTACCTGGTCGGGCTGGCGGTGTTCTCCGCAGCGTCGCTGTGGTGTGGTCTGGCCGGCAGCATCGAGACTCTCGTCGCCGCCCGCGCCGTCCAGGGAATCGGCGCGGCACTGCTGACGCCGCAGACGCTGTCGACGATCACCCGGATCTTTCCCGCAGCGCGGCGTGGCGTTGCGCTCAGCGTGTGGGGCGCCACCGCGGGCGTCGCCACCCTCGTCGGACCGCTGGCGGGCGGCGTCCTGCTCGACGGCCTGGGGTGGCAGTGGATCTTCATCGTCAACGTGCCGATCGGCGTCGTCGGACTGGTGCTGGCCTATGTCTTCGTTCCCGTCCTGCCCACGGAGAAGCACGGGTTCGACGTACTTGGTGTCGTGCTGTCCGGCGCCGGCATGTTCATGATCGTGTTCGCGTTGCAGGAGGGCCAGTCGCACGACTGGACGCTGTGGATCTGGGGCATGCTCCTCGCCGGCGTCGCCGCGATGACAGCCTTCGTCTTTTGGCAGGCGGTCAACCCCCACGAGCCGCTGATTCCGCTGAAGATCTTCCGCGACAACGACTTCAGCATGTCGAACGTCGGGATCGCCGTCATCGGCCTCGCGGTGACCGCGATGATCGTCCCGGTGATGTTCTACGCGCAGGCCGTTTGCGGGTTGTCCCCCACCCGGTCTGCGCTGCTGACCGCGCCGATGGCGGTGGCGACGGGTGTGCTGGCGCCCGTCGTCGGCAAACTCGTCGACCGCGGCCACCCACGTCCGATCGTCGGATTCGGTTTCTCCGCGGTGGCGATTGCGTTGACCTGGCTATCGATCGAGATGACGCCCACGACGCCGATCTGGCGACTGCTGCTGCCCTTCGTCCTGATGGGTATCGGCATGGCGTTCATCTGGTCGCCGCTCGCAGCCACCGCCACCCGCAACCTTCCGCCGCAGCTGGCAGGAGCCGGCTCGGGCGTCTACAATACGACGCGGCAGGTCGGCGGCGTGCTGGGCAGCGCGGGGATGGCCGCGCTGATGACGTCGCAGATCAGTTTGGCGCTACCGCCCGAGTTGGACCCCGGCGTCGGCCAAGGCGCCGTGACCAGGCTGCCCAGCTTTTTGCACGAGCCGTTCTCGGCCGCGCTCGCCCAGTCGCTGCTCCTGCCCGCGTTCGTCGCGTTGTTCGGCGTCATCGCCGCGCTGTTCCTGCGGGGATCCGGAGATGGTTCGGCCGCGCGGCCCAACCGATTCGTCGACGCAGGAACGCACGTCGAACCCGACTACTTTCCCGACGACGACGACTACGTCGAGTACACCGTCGACTGGTCCTCCGGAGAAGAGGAAGCCGACTGGGGAGCCGAGAGGGACGAACCCGTCCGTGCCGTGCCTCGACACGTCGACGTTCCAGCCCGCGAAGTGATCGCCGCCGACGAGACTGTCACCGCACCTTTCGCCGCCCACGTCGAGCACCCGCTGCACACCCCCGCCGACACCTGGCACGGCGGTCCCGTCGAAGCGTGGCACAGCCTCGTGGACGACGAGCCGGTGGCGCTGGCCGCCGACGACGAACCCGACACCGCTCCCGAGCTCATTGCGGTCGTCCAACCCGACCGCCGACCGGAGCCCATTCCCCAACGCAACGGACATGCCCCGTGGCGCAGCATCCCCGATGAACTGCTGGACGACTCGACCCGCACGCGCACTTCGGAGCCCGAGCCCATCGGCTTTGCCCACAACGGCTTTCACGTCGAGGCGGAGCAGGCCTTCCAGGTGCCGCCGGCCCCGTCGTCGCGGCGGGGGAGGCACTCTCGCGTCGAGGACCACGGAGATGACGATGCGGGAACCTACGGTAGGCATTCGATGCGTTCCCGCGACTGACTCAGTCGAAGAGCACCGCGGGATTGAGACGACCATCCGGATCGAAGGTCGACTTCAACGCGCGCATGGCGGTGATGTCGGCGTCGGTGCGCGACATCGTCAGGTAGTCCCGCTTCCGGGTTCCGACTCCGTGCTCGCTGCTCACATTGCCGCGGCAGGCGGCGATCAACGACATCATCGCCGAATACAGGGCCCGTTCGCGCTCGGCGTCGAGCACGCAGCGCACCAGGTTCAGATGCAGGTTGCCCTCCCCGATGTGACCGAACAGCACGGGGATCGCGTTGGGCTCGTGCTCGGCGACCAGCTCGGTCGCCGCGGTGGCGAACTCGTCGATCATCGAAAGTGGCAGTGAGACATCGAACTTCAGCGGCGGCCCATACACGCCGAGCACGTCGGCGACGGCTTCGCGGACCTGCCAGAGGCGGTGCTGGGTGGCGGTGTCGATGCCGACGGCGGGTTCACCGGCCAGCTGGGCGCCGTCGAGAAGGTCGGCCAGCCGTTCGGTGTGGTCGACGTCGCCCGCCAGTTCGATGAGCAACTGCCACGCGCCGTCGACGGCGGCGCCGACGCCCATGTGTTCGGCGGTCAGCGCGCTGGCCCGGGCGTCGATCAGTTCCAGTGCGGCGATGCCGTCGGTGTCGCGGAATTCGCGCCCGACGTCGACGAGAGCGTTGAGGTCGTTGAACCCTGCGATCGCCGTAACCCGTTGTGCTGCAATGGGATGCAATCGCAGGTCTAGGCTCGTGATGACCCCGAGGGTGCCTTCTGCGCCGATGAAGAGGGACGCGAGGTCGTAACCGGTGTTGTCGCTGCGCACTTCGCTGTGGCGGCGCACCACCGACCCGTCGGGAAGAGCCACCTCGAGGCCCAGGACCTGCTCGCCCATGTTGCCGTAGCGCACGGTGCGCAACCCGCCTGCGTTCGTCGACGCCATGCCGCCCACGGTCGCCGAGTCGCGCGCCGCGAGGTCGACGCCGAACACCAGGCCGGCTTCCGTCGCGGCCCGTTGGACGGCCGCCAGGGTCGCTCCCGCGCCCGCGCGCAGTCGGCGTTCGACGGTGTCGACCTCGCCGATGACCGCCAGTCGTTCGGTGGAGAGCAGGATGTCGTCGTGCTCGGGCACGGTGCCCGCGACCAGCGAGGTCCGCCCGCCCTGCACGGTGACGTAGGCACCTACGTCACGGCACGTCCGCAGCACCGCGGCGACCTCGTCGTCTGACCCCGGCCGCACCAGCGCAGCCGCCCGGCCTCGATAGCGCCCGGTGTAGTCGACGCACCGGCCGGCGAGCACGTCGGGATCGGTGCTGACGTACTTGGCGCCGACGATCGCGGCGAGCCGGTCGGCCAGCGTTTCAGTCACTCCGTGGGTGTATCACACGGCGAGAGGGCCAGGAACGCGCCGAGGTCGATCAGACCGTCCGGTGTGGACGGCAGATAGTCGGTCAGCAGTGTGGATCGGACGATGAACGCCGCGTACTTGGCTCGGCTCACGGCGACGTTGAGTCGATTTCGGTTCAACAGGAACGAGATTCCGCGTGGCACGTCGTCGATCGACGACGCCGTCATCGAGACGAAGACCACGGGTGCCTGCTGGCCTTGGAACTTGTCCACCGTGCCGACGCGCACGTCGGTCATCCCGGCGGCGTCGAGGCACTGCTTCAGCATCACCACCTGGGCGTTGTACGGCGTGACGACCATGACGTGCTTCTGTGCCAGTGGCCTGGTGCCGTCCTCGTCCGTCCAGGGCGTTCCGAGCAGCCGGGTGATCTGCGCGACGATGGCGTCCGCTTCCTCCGGGCTTTCGATCGAGTTGCCCTGATGTTCGAAGGACAGCAGATGCACGCCGGGCTCGACCCCCTCGAGAATCCTTGCCGTGGTGACGGATTCGACACTGTGCAGCCTGCCGTCGTAGGACAGCTTGGATACCGGCGCGCATACTGCCGGATGCATGCGGTAGGTGCATTCGAGGAAGTAGCCAAGTTCCTCGGGCAGAGTGTTCTGACCGTCGATGAGCCAGCCGAGTACCGAGACGTCGACCGGTTCCGGGTGGGTGCCCTGGGTGACCTGGGGCAGCTGCTGGGGGTCGCCGAGCAGCAGCAGATTGTGTGCCGACCGCGCGACCGCGATGGTGTTGGCGACGCTGAACTGCCCGGCCTCTTCGACGACGAGCACGTCGAGGCACCCCGGCGGAACCCTGCTGCCGTTGGCGAAGTCCCACGCCGTGCCACCGATGACGCAGCCCTCGTTGTCCGCGATGAATACCGCGTAGCCGCTGCCGTCGATCTCCTGCCACGCAGGGTTGTGGCCACCGGGTTTCTTGGCGACCCGCGCCGCATCCACCCCCGCGCCGAGGACGTCGCGGAACAGGTTCTCCACCACGGCGTGCGACTGGGCCACCACGCCGACGCGCCAACCGTGGTCGTTGACCAGTGTCGCGATGACGCGGGACGCCGTGTGCGTCTTGCCCGTTCCCGGCGGCCCGTGCACGGCGAGGTATGACCAGTCGAGGTCGAGCAGTGCGGCGGTGATGTCGGCGGCCGGGTCGCCGTCGCGGGGCAGCGCACCACCGGATCTGGTGCGGGGGGCGCTACGCAGCAGGATGTCGACGACGGCGGTCGGCGGCAAGCCCGGAAGCCCGGCCGCGATCTCGGCGGCCGTGGCGTCGATGGCCTCCCGTTGCTTGGGCGTCGGGATCGGCGGACCGGGTGTGAGCGCGAACGGAGTCTGATCGAAGACGTCGCCGTCCTTCGGCTGGCGCTCGAGGACGAGGACCTTGGTGGGGGTCTCTGGATCGTCGCATTCCAGCACGTCGACTCCGCCGAACCCGCGCCGATCCGGATCGTCGGCCAGGCCCGCGGGTGCAGGTGGGTCGTACACGGCGTACATGCCACCGTTTAGTTCACCGGCGGCGATCGCACCGGTAAGCAGTACACGGCGCTGGGGCTTGCGGGCGCCCTTCGGAACGCACCAGTCGACGACGATCTCCGCGTCGTCGGCGATGAACACGCCGTTGTCGTCGGACCACTCGTCGACCGGATTGTTGAGCCGGTCGAAGTGGCCCCACCAGTAGGGCTTGTCCTCGCGCCGGTGGAAACCGCGCGCGGCGGCCACCATAGCCACCGCGGTCTGTTCGGTGCTGCGGGCGCCGGCGTCATCCCCGACGAACGTGGAAAGCGTGCGCGCCACCTGGTCGTCCACCTCGATGTGGGTGCCGTCGGTGACCGGCTGCGGGCCCATCGGTGGGACCGCATTCTCGATGGCCAGCTTCATCAACCAGTCCCGCAGGCTGCGGGTCGAGGTGCAGTCGTAGTGGTTGTACTCCTCGATCTCCTTGAGCACGGTGGCCGCCTCGTCATGGCGACCCTGCATGCGGAGTTCACAGAACTGGCCGTACTGCGTGATCGAGGCGGTGGCATTGGTGACGTCACCGGAGCGCAGCTGAGATCCCATGTACAGCGGCTCCAGCGACTTGATACTGTAACTCTCCGTTCCGACGCGAACGCTCTTGCGGACCAACGGAAATAGGTCCACCAGGACGCCGTTGCGTAGCAGGTCGTCCACTGAGTCCTCGCCGACGCCGTGCCTGCCCGCTAGGCGCAACAGAGCCGATTTCTCGTACGCCGCGTAGTGGTAGACGTGCATCTTGGGATACCGCTTGCGGCGCTTCCGCACCACGGTCAGGAAGTCGACGAGCGCCTTGCGTTCTTCGGCGCGGTCGTGGGCCCATAGCGGGGTGAACTCGCCCGTCATGCCGAGCACGCCGAACAGGTACTCCAGCCCCCAGTCCCTGCCGTCCGCCGTCCACAATGGGTCACCCTCGAAGTCGAAGAACAGATCACCCTTGTCGGGGTTGGGAAGGACCATCAACGGTTGAGCGTCGACCAGCTCGTACGGCGGCTTCCCATCGACGCGCGGCGCCACCTGCAGGGCCGCCTGCGACACCAGATTGGCGGTGGTTCTGCTCGAGAGGCCGGGGACGGTGCGCGTGTGAGCGGCCAGTGCGGTGATGGTGTCGACCCCCGCATCGATCAGACGGGCCCGCTGACTCACTCGCATGTTGGCCACGAGCAACAGGTCGTCGTGGGCGCGGACCTGCATCGCGCATTCGGGGCAGCGGAAGCAGGCGCGGACGTGTTCGTCGGCCCAGCCGACCGGCTGTCCGCCCGCGTAGTGCTCGTCGAGCAGCCGTTGCAGCGCGGCGCGGCGCGGCAGGTAGACGGGAATGAGCTCGTCGAGCCGGTAGCGGGCGAGCGCGCCGTCGCCGAGCAGAATTTCGGCGTCCGGGGCGATGGGAACCCCCGCGGTCTGGAGCGTGTGGGCGTACGCGGCCAGCTGGAGCAGGGCCTCCACCTTGGCGGAGCGGGCCAGCTTGGTGTCGGCGACGCGATAGTGGCCGTCCTCGAGGATCAGGAAGTCGGCGAAGCCCACGAACCGGCCGTCGAACATCGCCGCCTGGTAGACGACCGGCGAACGGCTCTCGACCGCACGCATCGTCTGGTCGAATGCGGCCTGCAGGCCTGCCGCGGTGTACTTCGGGCGGCCGATGATCGTGACGTCGCCGAACTCGGCACGCAGTCCGTCGAGTTGGCGGCGCTCGTGCTCGTCACCGAGAGTGGAAGTGCGGGCGAGTAGTTCGTCTTCGACGAGGATCTGGGGGCCGCGTCCGAGCTTCGCATCGAAGGCGCGCAGCAACGCATACTCGCACCGCGCAGCGGCAGCGAGATCGGATGCGCTGTAGACGACCCGGTCGTCGCCCCCATCGCCCATGACGAACACGTCCCTGACTGTAGGGCAGGGGCCCGACGGCCCCCCAACGCCGAGTCGGCGGCGAGTTAGCCCGTGTTGCCGATCAGTTCGACACCGTTGCCGTTCCAGCGGAACCGCACGACGCTCTTGAGTCCGCTGGTCTCGTTGAGGTACATGAGGGCGATCGTGTCTCCGGTGGTGGCCGATTCGTCGAGGCCGTTGAAGCCGTACGTGTCGGGCACGCCCGTCGGGATGACCTTGCCGAGGTGGAACAGCACGGCGCGAGTGTTCGGATTACCGGCGTTGGTGTTCGCCTTGATGACGATCGCCGACAGCGGCGCGCATTCGTTGTAGTTGCCTGCCAGCGGTTCTGAACTCCACGGCTGGCCGCTGCGCGGATCGCGGGGCAGCTCGGACACGGCCTTCGCGATCTCGGGCGCGCCGAGGTTGATCGCACATGGGTCGGCGGGCGCCGGGGTAGGCGACGGCCCGGAGGCAACCGTCGGGGCCGGTGCCGGCGGCGCGGTCTGGGCCGGGGGCACCGTGGCTTCGGGTGTCTTCGAAACAGTCGAATCGCTCGCGCCGCAGCCGGCCAGAGCCGCCACCACCGCCAGACCCGCGAACCACCACCGGCACGTCACTGAGTCCTCACGGCACCTCACGGAACCTCACGGAACCTCATGGGGGGCCACGGTACCGCCTCTCCGTGCCATCGCGGCTGCATCATGGGGTAGGGAGCTGCGACTACCCGTAGACTGCCAACGCGATGAGCTCTGAAGACTCCGACGCGACGAGCGCCGACATAACCTTTGCTGACCTGCAGATTCACCCATCGGTGCTGCAGGCCGTCGCCGACGTCGGCTACGAGTCGCCGTCAGCCATCCAGGCCGCGACGATTCCACCGATGATGGCGGGTTCCGACGTGGTCGGACTCGCGCAGACCGGAACCGGCAAGACCGCGGCCTTCGCCATCCCCATCCTGTCCAGGATCGACACCTCCAGTCGCACGACGCAGGCACTGGTGCTGGCACCGACGCGTGAATTGGCGCTGCAGGTCGCGGAGGCGTTCAGCCGATACGGCGCGCATCTGCCCGTGCACGTGCTGCCGATCTACGGCGGATCGTCCTACGGTCCGCAGCTAGCCGGTCTGAAGCGCGGCGCCCAGGTGGTGGTCGGGACGCCCGGCCGCGTGATCGACCACCTGGAGAAGGGCAGTCTCGACCTTTCGCACCTGGACTACATGGTGCTCGACGAGGCCGACGAGATGCTGCAGATGGGCTTTGCCGAGGACGTCGAGCGGATCCTCTCCGAAACGCCCGAGTACAAGCAGGTGGCGCTGTTCTCGGCCACGATGCCGCCCGCGATCCGCAAGATCACCTCCAAGTACCTGCACGATCCCGTCCAGGTGCTGGTCAAGTCCAAGACCGCGACGGCCGAGAACATCTCGCAGCGCTACATCCAGGTCGCCGGGCCGCGCAAGATGGACGCGCTCACTCGGCTGCTCGAGGTCGAGCCGTTCGAGGCGATGATCGTGTTCGTCCGCACCAAGCAGGCCACCGAAGAAGTCGCCGAGAAACTGCGGGCGCGGGGCTTCTCGGCCGCGGCGATCAACGGCGACATCGCGCAGGCCGTGCGAGAGCGCACCATCGCCCAGCTCAAGGACGGCACCATCGACATCCTGATCGCCACCGACGTGGCGGCGCGCGGGTTGGACGTCGAGCGCATCTCGCACGTGTTGAACTACGACATACCGCACGATCCCGAGTCGTACGTGCATCGGATCGGACGAACCGGGCGGGCCGGACGGTCGGGCGCGGCGGTGTTGTTCGTCACGCCTCGCGAAAAGCACTTGCTGAATTCGATCGAGCGGGTCTCCCGGCAGAAACTCGTCGAGTCACAGCTGCCGTCGGTCGACGACGTCAACGACAAGCGGGTGGAGAAGTTCCGGGAGTCGATCACCGAGGCGCTGAGCGCGCCGGGAATCGAGTTGTTCCGCAAGCTGATCGAGGGCTACGAGCGCGACCACGACGTGCCGACGGCGGAGATCGCCGCCGCGCTGGCCGTGCAGAGCCGCGGCGGTGGCGAGTTCCTGATGACCGAACCGCCGCCGGAGAAGCGCCGCGAGCGTCCGGACCGTGACTCAGGCGGTGAGGGCCCGCCCCGCAAGCGCCGCGACAACGTCCGCAGCGACCTGGCGACCTACCGCATCGCGGTTGGCAAGCGGCACAAGGTCGGTCCCGGGTCCATCGTCGGTGCGATCGCCAACGAGGGTGGCCTACACCGCAGCGACTTCGGCCACATCACCATCAAGATGGACCACTCGCTCGTCGAACTGCCTGCGAAGTTGTCCAGGGAGACGCTGAAAAAGCTTGAGCACACGCGTATTTCGGGTGTGCTCATCGACCTCAAACCCGACCGTGCGGGTCAGGCTGGCCCGAGTCATCATCACAAGTAAAAGTGACGTCGACTGACTCATCTGGGCGCGTCGCCTCCCTAACCGGTATTCGCGCGGTCGCCGCGATACTCGTGATGCTCACACATGCCGCGTACACCACGGGCAAGTACACGCACGGCTACGTCGGATTGATCTACTCCCGCATGGAGATCGGCGTACCGATCTTCTTCGTGCTGTCCGGCTTCCTGTTGTTTACGCCGTGGGTGCGCGCGGCCGCCCAGGCCGATGGTCGTCGGCAGCCCGACTCCGTGGCCGATGGTCGTCGGCAGCCCGACTCCCAGGCCGATGGTCGTCGGCAGCCCGACTCCGTGGGGTACGCCCCACCGTCGCTGCGCCGCTACGCCTGGCACCGGGTCCGCCGCATCATGCCCGCCTATGTCATCACGGTGCTGGCAGCGTACCTGATCTACCACTTCCGCACGGCGGGGCCGAATCCCGGTCACACGTGGATGGGGTTGTTCCGCAACCTGACGTTGACGCAGATCTACACCGACGACTATTTGTTCTCCTACCTGCACCAGGGTCTTACCCAGATGTGGAGCCTCGCCGTCGAGGCGGCGTTCTACGTGGCGCTGCCGTTGTTGGCCTACCTGTTGCTGGTGGTGCTGTGCCGGCGGGAGTGGCATCAGCTGCAACTGGTTCTCGGCCTTGTGGTGTTCGCGCTCGTCTCCCCGGCGTGGCTGGTGCTGGTACATACGACCGACTTCCTGCCAGACGGGGCGCCGCTGTGGTTGCCGACCTACCTGATGTGGTTCATCGGCGGCATGTTGCTTGCTGTGCTGCTGCCGCTCGGCGCAAAGGCCTACGCGATGGTATGCGTTCCGCTGGCCTTGGCCTGCTACTTCATCGCTTCCACGCCGATTGCCGGCGCGCCGACGACGTCGCCTGCGGAACTCCGCGAGGGACTGGTCAAGACGGTGTTCTACGCCGTCATCTCGACGCTGCTGGTGGCCCCGCTGGCGCTCAGGGGGCGCGATGGCGGGCGTGGTTGGTATCAGCAGTTCATGGCGAGCAGGCCGATGGTCTTCCTCGGCGAGATCTCGTATGAGATCTTCCTGATCCACCTCGTCACGATGGAGTTGGTGATGGTCGAGATCCTGCGGTTCCCGATCTATACCGGCTCGATGTTGTGGTTGTTCGTCGTCACGCTGGTGGTCACCGTCCCCCTTGCGTGGCTGTTGCATCGCGTCACCCGGGTGCGCACCTAGCCTTCTGCGGTCTTCTCGCCGCGCCGACGGTGCGGCGTGTCGTCGACACAGCGGCGAATTCTCGACGAGAAGCCCCACGCTCGGCGCGCGAACGAGGGCAGGCCTACTGGGTGGGCTGACGCCCGACGTTCAGTGGGTCGGGCAACACCATCGGGATCACGAATTCGGTGAGCACCGCACGTTCGTCGGCGTCGTCGTGACCGGGGAACACCAACAGCGAGATCATCGACCTGACCAGCCACCGGGCCCGTCGTTCTACGTCGTCGTCTGCCGCCACGCGAAGTGACCGGAGAAACGCCTCGGTCAGCGCCTTGATGACCTCCGAGCGTTCGGCCATCTCGCCGCCGATGGGCCGCTGGGTCGACGCGAACCACGAGGACAACGCCGGGTTTTCCCGAACACTGCGCAGGGACGCGACGACTCCCTCGGTCAACCGTTCGCGCGGATCCGCGATGCCGGCGATGCGCGCACCCATCTCCCGGAACACCCGACGGGTCTCCCGGTGCACGTAGGCAGTACACAGCGCGTCGCGGTTCTCGAAGTAGCGGTACACGGTCGCACGTGAACATCCTGCTGCCCTTGCGATTTCGTTCATGCCCACGGTGGCGGCGTCGTGCCGGGTGAACAACTCGTCGGCGGCGTCGAGGATCCGGTCGGCGGCAACCTCGGTGCGTCGTGCGGCCAGCCAGTCACCTGTCATCACGTGACCGTGAACGGTATGGACAGCGGACGCCGCACATAACCGCCTCCGGCCCAAAGGATTCCGTCCTCGTCGACCTCGAAGTCGGGGATGCGCGCCAAGAGCTCCTCGAGGGCGACGCGCGACTGCATGCGGGCCGCGGCAGCGCCGAGGCAGTGGTGAGCGCCATGGCCGAAGGTGAGGATGTTGCGCGGCTCGCGGGTGACGTCGAGTTCGCCTGCGTCGTCACCGTACTGCCGCTCGTCGCGGTTGCCCGAGCCGTAGAGGAACATCACGCGGCGGCCCTCGGGAATGGTGGTGCCGCCGATCGTCACGTTACGGGTCACCGTGCGGCCCAGCATCTGGACGGGGGACGTGAGTCTCAGGAACTCGTCTACGGAATCACCGATCAATCCGCGGTTATCGGCCAACAGCGCGCGTTGGTCGGGCCGCTGATGTAGTAGCTGCACCGAGCCGCCAAGCATGCCGGTCGTGGTGTCGTTGCCGCCGGTGACCATCGTGAAGGTGAACGCGAGAATCGACAGCACACCTGCGATGTCACCGTCGGCGCCGATTCCCGCCGCCACCAGATGCGAGACGGTGTCGTCCTGGGGTTCGACGCGTCGGCGTTCGATCAGCGCGGTGAAGTAGGCCATCATTGCGCCGAGCGCGTCGCCGAGTGTTTCGAGCGCCCCTCCGATCCCGCCTTCGGCGGTGTTGGCGGCGACGATCGCCTCGGTCCACCCGTCGAACTGGTCGCGATCGGCCTCGGGCACCCCGAGGTAGTGCGCGACCACCATCGACGGCAGCGGCTTGAACAGTTCGGCGACGATGTCGCCACCGCCGTTCATACGGATGCGCTCGACCCGTTCGATCACGTAATCGCGGACCTTCGGTTCGACGGTCTCAACCTGTCGCGGCGTGAACCCGCGGGAGACCAGCTTGCGGAACTCGGTGTGCACCGGTGGGTCCTGCATGACCATCGGCGGGTTGTCCGCCAGGCCGATCAACTCGAGTTCGCCGTAGTTCACCGTGAGGCCCTGCGCCGAGGAGAACGTCTGGTGATCGCGGACCGCCGCGAGGATGTCGGCGTGCCGTGACAACACGTAGTAGTCGTGCTCGGGGTGGTCGGGCGGAATCACGTGGTGCACCGGATCGTGGTCGCGCAGCGCCCGGTACATCGGCCACGGGTTGGCCCACGTGGCTGAGGTCGGTAGCTGGAACTGCGCCGGACTGCCGTGAGACAAAGTCGCGATCATGTCTTATGGATACGACAGTGACGCTCCTATGTCAATCACATCCCCGGCAGTCCTCCATTTGGGAAAGGTGTGGTTCAACCGCTACGTCCACCGGTCGCCCGACAGACACCGCAGCCCCGCCGCGACACAGTCATTCCATCGCCGGAATACGCCGGAGGATACGAAAGACACACTCACACAGAAGGATTGATGACAGTGATCGATATGGTCTGCACGATTGTCCGCTTGTGCCTAGTTCCGGCGATGGCCGCCGGAATCATCGGCGGCGCGGCCGTCGGGATGGCCGGTATGGCCAACGCCACGACCGGTCCCGCGGCTCCGACGACTACCACCACCGCGCCGGGTCCGACTGGCCCCGGCTACCAGTACTAGCCGGACACCTACGCCACGCCCGCGCCAGAACAGGCTCCGGGCTGGCCGAGCCACCACGGTCCCAATCACATGAACTGACCGGCGGGCAGGTGGGGCGTTGAGATCGCCGTGACGGTCGTGAATCGAAGTCGATCGCAGCCCTGCGCGCGGTGTCAACGCAGTGCAGCTAGATGCCGGCGCCGGGGTTGAGGATGTTGTCCGGGTCGAGCGCCTTCTTGATGCGATGGTTGAGTTCCATCGCCTCGGGGCCCAGGTAACCCTCAAGCCAGGGCCGCTTGAGTCGGCCGACGCCGTGCTCGCGGTGATGGTGCCGCCGAGGCCGACGGCGAGGTCCATGATCTCGCCGAACGCGGCCTGTGCGCGCTCGGCCTCCGCGTGGTCGGACGGGTCGAAGACGATCAACGGGTGGGTGTTGCCATCGCCGGCGTGGGCAGGCAGAGAACGTAATCCGTTGTCACGCCGTACTTCACGCAGCACAGGCCACCCGCGTTGGTGGCGATGTTGCCGCCGATACTGCAGATCTCGAACGACGACGGGTCGGGCGGATACCAGAGTCCGTGCTCGGCGACGGCCATCTTCACCTCGGCGTTGAACAAGCCCGGCTGCGTGACGGCGGTGCGGGTCACGGGGCCACCGTCGAGAGCCGTCGCGCCGCCGGAGAGGCCGGTGCCTGCGCCGCGGGGGACCACCGGCACGCGATGCGCGGTGGCCCAGCGCATGACGGCCTGCACTTCCTCGGTACGGCGCGGCTGGACGACGGCCATGGCGGTGCCTGCGTTCGGGTCGGCGGCGCGGTCCTGTCGATAGGACGCAACGATGTCGGGATCGGTGACGACTGCGCCGTCGGGCAGCTCGGCGATCAGGTCAGCCAGCGCGGAGTCCATGGCACGATCGTCGGCGTCGACACGTTTGCGCCCGTGTTCGCCGGCACTCGGTGTTGGTAGACCGTCGTGACACTCTCAGCCTGCGGCAGTGGGCGATTCGGGGTTTCGGTCCAGATGACGCAGGGCGGGCAGGAAGATCGCCACCACGCCGAGCAGCAGCATCGGCAGCGAGAGGGCGAGGAACGTGACGTGCAGGCCTGCGGCGTCGGCGAGCGGTCCCGCGACGATCAACCCGAGCGGGCCCGCCGCGTAGGCGAGTGACCCCATCACGCCGACCACCCTGCCGCGTAGGTGTGCGGGCGCACGGGTCTGCATGACGTAGTTGTAGATCGGGGCCATCGGCCCGTAGACGAATCCGACGACGGCACACAACACCAGGATCACCGGGAGCGGCGGTAGGAATGCGATGACGGTCATCGAGACGCCGAGCACGAGGACGGCGACGAGCACGATCGTCCGCCGGTTCGAGTACTTCGACAGGGCGGCGTAGCCCAGCGCGCCGACGAGTCCGCCGACGCTCAACGCCACCAGCACCCAGCCCAACTGCGCGGGCTCGTTGCGGTCGGTGAAGTACTTCGGGAACAGGACGCTCTCCATCGGCATGTACAAACCCGTGGCGGCCAGTTCGACGAAGGCCAGGGTGCGCAGCACCGGCGTGTTCCATACGAACTTGAGGCCCTCGACGACGCCTGCCCACATCTGGGGCAGGTGCTCGCGGTTCGGGGTGCCCGCACCCTCCAGTCGCAGCACGGCGACGGCCATGATGGACAACATGAAGGCTCCCGCCGTCACCCACATGGTGTTGATGCCGCCGAGCGTGGTGATCAGCAGGCCACCGATGCCGGGCCCGACGATGTAGGCGAGGTTGAATACCGCCTCGTAGACCCCGTTGGAGTGGTCGAGCGTCCAACCGGCCCGCTGCGCCGCCTCGGGCAACATCGTCTCGCGGGCGGTCATCCCCGCCGGATCGAAGAATGCCCCCAGCGCGGCCAGGGCAGCCAGCACTGCCACGTTGATCGCGTCGACGCCGAAGGTCAGGGCGATTACTGGGACCGCGGCCACCGACAGCGCGGACAGCGCGTCGGAGATCATCGACACTCGCCTGCGCCCCAGGTAGTCGACGGCCGCACCGGCTATCAGGGTGGCCACCAGCAGCGGCAGCGTGCCGGCCATCGCCACGATCGAGGCCTCGACCGCAGAGCCGTTGCGCTGCAGCACCAGCCACGGAAACGCAACGAGTGAGATCCCGTTGCCTGCGCCAGCCGTCAGCGCAGCGAAGAAGATCAGGAACAGCGGGCGCCGTGTCGTGGTGATCATGAGTTATCGCGACTGAACCTAACAGCGGGCCCGCCCGGGCTGCGAACGTTTTACCTGCACGTGCACAGTGGTTGGGTGACACTGGCGCATCCGCGGACGGACGAATCCTTCGAATCGCCCGTGCCCGCCGGGGCTGGTTGGCCGGGGGATCCTGCGCTTGCAGACACGGCGGTGGCGACGACGGCCGCACGGGTGCGGACGATGGCCAAGCGTGCCCGAACGGTAGAAGATCTCGACGCCGAGGTCAGCGTGTGCCGTGCGTGCAGGCGGCTGGTGGACTGGCGCGAGAAGGTGGCCGTGGAGAAGCGCCGGTCCTACGCCGAGCAGCCGTACTGGGGGCGGCCGGTGCCCGGTTTCGGGGCGGTCGCGCCGCGGATCCTCATCGTGGGCCTGGCGCCTGCCGCGCACGGGGCCAATCGGACCGGTCGGGTGTTCACCGGCGACCGCAGCGGCGACTTCCTGTTCGCCGGGCTTTACCGCGCGGGCCTGGCGAGCTCGCCGCTGAGCGTTGACGCCGCGGATGGGTTGGCAATCAACGAGACTCGCGTGGTCGCCGCCGTCCGCTGCGCGCCGCCGGACAATGCCCCGACGCCGGAGGAACGTGCGACGTGTGCGCCGTGGCTGGACGCCGAGTGGCGGCTGGCCGGCCCCAGCGTGCGGGCGATCATCGCGCTCGGCGGGTTCGCCTGGAAGGTCGCGCTGGACATGGTGCGCGCCGGCGGCGGT
Source organism: Mycobacteriales bacterium (assembly GCA_038244615.1). Classification (GTDB taxonomy): domain Bacteria; phylum Actinomycetota; class Actinomycetes; order Mycobacteriales; family Mycobacteriaceae; genus Mycobacterium. The sequence goes on from JBBRTH010000036.1 coordinate 36,250, forward strand.
GCCGTGAGCAGGCCGCTGCCGAAGTTTGGCCACCTCGCGGTCGCGATGCTCGGGTCCGCGCATGGACCACTAGCGATGATCGGCTGTTACCACCCGAGCCAGCAGAACACCTTCACCGGCCGCCTCACCCCGACGATGCTCGACGACGTCTTCGCCACCGCCAAAGAGCTCGCCAACCGGTGATTTGTGGAGTTTCTCAGCGGCGGTCACCGCCGGTCAGACTCCACAAATCGCGAGGGGTCGCGAGGGGTGGGGAACGATCGGGGCGGATCGGCGGTTGACTGACACGTGCGACTTTCGGTACTCGACCTCATCCCGGTCCGCAGTGACCAGACCACCTCGGACGCCCTCGCGGCAACGGTGCAACTCGCCCAGATCGCCGACGAGCTGGGCTACACGCGTTTCTGGGTGGCCGAACACCACAACATGCCCGCGGTGGCGGCGTCCAGTCCGCCGGTGGTGATCGCCTATCTGGCGGCCCAGACCAGGCAAGTCCGGCTCGGCTCCGGCGGGGTGATGCTGCCCAACCACGCGCCGCTCGCGGTCGCCGAGCAGTTCGCGCTGCTGGAGGCCGCGGCCCCCGGCCGCATAGATCTGGGCATCGGACGCGCGCCGGGCTCCGACCCGGTGACGTCCATGGCGTTGCGCGGTGCCGCTGGTAGAGATGCGCAGGCCGAACGGGAAGACATCGAGAACTTCCCGCAGTACCTCGACGACGTCGCCGCGCTGATGAGCACCACCGGCGTCAAGGTGTCGTTGCGCGGTCGTGGCCTGCTCGATCAGAACTACGTGCTCAAGGCCACGCCTGCGGCCGCCAGCGAGCCACGACTGTGGTTGCTCGGGTCATCGTCGTACTCGGCTCACCTGGCCGCCGCGAAGGGCCTGCCCTACGTGTTCGCGCACCACTTCTCGGGTCAGGGCACCGAGGAGGCGCTCGCCACCTACCGCTCGGAGTTCCGCCCGAGTGACCTCGCGGCCGAGCCCACCACGTTCCTGACGGTCAACGCCTCCGTCGCGCCCACCCGGGAGGAGGCCGCGGAATTGATGCTGCCCAATCTGCACATGATGGCCTTCCTGCGGACGGGTCAGCCGCTGCGTGCCCTCGACCTGGTCGAGGACGCGAAGGTCGTCGAACTCAGTCACCAGCAGCAGGCGATCGTCGACTCGGGACTGGAGCGGGCCATCGTCGGGTCACCGACCGAGGCGGCCGACCAGGTGCGCGCGCTTGCCGACCACTTCGGCGTCGACGAGGTGATGATCAACCCGGTCGGGTCGGCCTTCCGCGGCGTTGATCCCCGCACTGCGCCCGCTCGCGATCAGACGCTGGAACTCCTGGCCAAGGAACTGTTCTAGGGTGTCAGCGCGATGATGGGAATCGGCCGGCTCGTCCGCTTCTGATAGCCGTCGTAGCGGTCGGAGTTGTTGTCGTTCACCAGTTTCCACAGTCGCGCGTAGTCCGGATCGTCGGCTCCGACGATTTTCGCCGTGGCGGGCATTCGCTTGGGTCCGACGTTGATCTCGACCTTCGGGTTGGCCTTCAGATTGAAGTACCAACCAGGTGCCTTGGGGTCACCGCCCTTGGATGCGACGACGTGGTACGCGCCGCCATCGAGGGCGTAGCTCAGTGAGTGGGTCCGCGCGATGCCGGTCTTCGCGCCAACGGTGTGCAGCAGCAGAATCGGCGCCTGCCCCGGCATCTTGTGCCCGATCCAGCCGTTGGTCTTCCGGTAGATCGCGTCGTGAACCTTCAGCAGCGGCAGGCCCAGATACCGCTCCCACGCGGGCATGTTGGTCATGAGTCCCAGTCTGTCACCCGGTGCCTGCGAGGTCGGCGAGCGCCTCGCGCAGGATGCGTCCCGTCGCCTCACGGTCGGGATCACGACGCACGACCAGACCCTTGGCGAAGGACAGTTTGTCGCCGGTCTTGCGCGGCGCCACGTGCAGGTGGATGTGGAAGACGCTCTGGAACGCGGCCTTCCCGTCGTTGACGACGATGTTGTTGCCGTCCGCGTGCAACTCCGATGCGCGTGCGGCCCAGGCGACGCGCTGGCCGATCCGCATCATGTCGGCGACTGTGGCAGGCGGCGTGTCCGTCAGGTCTACGGTGTGCACCTTCGGGATGACGAGCACGTGGCCGCGGACGATCGGCTTGATGTCGAGGATGGTGAGATAGTCGTCATCCTCGTAGACGCGGATGGCCGGAACGTCACCGGCGACGATGGCACAGAACACGCATGACATGGGGCCACCGTAGTAGCCGGCTCCCGGCGAATACGCCACTAGACCCGGATAGCTCACTACCCTTCGGTAGGTGGACCCTCGCGATCTCGCCTTCACCGGTGCCGCCGAACAAGCGCGCCTGCTCGCCGCTGGCACCATCACCGCGCCCGCCCTGCTCGACGTCTACCTCGACAGAATCGCCCGATTCGACCGTGAAGTGCGTTCGTACCGAGTCGTTCTCGCCGACTCCGCGCGCAGGGAAGCCGCTGCCGCGCAGGACCGGATCGACGCGGGGGAGCGGCTGCCGCTGCTCGGCGTGCCCGTCGCGATCAAGGACGACACTGACGTCGAGGGTGAGGTGACCACCTACGGCAGCAGCGCCTACGGCCCGGCCCCCGCCCACGACGCCGAGGTGGTGCGGCGACTACGCGAAGCAGGCGCCGTCATCCTCGGCAAGACCTGCGTCCCGGAGTTGATGATCTGGCCGTTCACCGAGACCCTGACCTTCGGCGCCACCCGCAACCCGTGGCACACCGACTTCGCCCCGGGTGGCAGCAGCGGCGGCAGCGCAGCGGCGATGGCCGCAGGTCTGGCCGCGTTGGCCTCGGGGTCCGACGGCATGGGCTCGATCCGGATTCCGTCGACGTGGGGCGGACTGTTCGGGATCAAGCCTCAGCGCGACCGAGTGTCGCTCGCCCCGCACGACGGCGCGTGGTGCGGGTTGAGCGTCTACGGCCCGATCGCCAGGACCGTCGAGGACGCCGCGCTGTTCCTCGACGTCACCTCGGCACTGCCCGCACCGGAAGGCGGTTTCGTGGCGGCGGCGAAGCGGGAACCGGGAAGGTTGCGAATCGCATTGAGCACCAAGGTGCCGCCACCGCTGACCGCGCGGGTCGGAAGGGCGCAGCGCGACGCGGTCGACGAGGCTGGCGCGCTGCTGCGCGAGCTCGGGCACGTGGTGATCCTGCGTGACCCCGACTATCCGCCGAGCGCTGTGGTCGCCCAGGCGCTTCCGCGTTACTTCCGAGGCGTCCACGACGAAGCGAAGGCGCTGCCGCAGCGCGAGAGACTCGATCGGCGTACCCGCGCGTTCGCCAGGATCGGTGGACTGGTGTCGGACCGACGATTGGCGTCCATACGCGCCGCGGAGGCCGACATGACCGCCCGCGTCAACACGATCTTCGACGACGTCGACGTGGTCGTCACGCCGGGAACCGCAACGGGACCGTCCCGCATCGGTGCCTATCAACGGCGCGGGGCAATCTCCACACTCGCGTTGGTGGCGGCCCGCGTGCCGTTCCAGGCCATGTTCAACGTGACGGGCCAACCCGCCGCAGTGGTGCCGTGGGGACTCGACGGACACGGCATCCCGACGTCGATCCAGTTGGTGGGCAGGCCCTTCGACGAAGCGACCCTGCTGTCGTTGGGCGCACAGGTCGAGTCGGCGCGGCCGTGGAGGCAGCGCCACCCACCGATGAGCTAGGAGCCTAATGGTGAATACGGGCACAGTGGGCGGCACGTACACGAGGTCGCCGCTCGCCTCGGTCCCGGCATTGAAGAGGGCGACCACGTCGTCGGGCATCGGTGAGAGTTCGGCGGTCGAGATGTAGTCGCGAATCGACGAGTTGCAGTCGTTGGCGATCGCTTGGTTGAAGTACGCCGTATGGAACGCCATCGCGGTGTCTTCGCTGACGTCGTACACCGGCATCCAGTGCTTGAGCTTTGCCAACGGCGCGGAATACCACGTGTCGCGATGCGGATGCCAGTCGTCCGCGAGCCGCGTTTGGCGCACGGCGAGCGGGGTCAAACTCCTCCTAGGCGACGTCGCGCCACCGAGCTAGCTTGTCGGCGAACGACATCGGCAACGCCCCACTGCTCGACGGCAACCGCACTGTCGGCAGATCGGTCTCGACGTGTCGCTGGAACACTTCGAGTGCCGTCAGCCCGTTGACGAGTATTCGCTGGATGCCGTCGTGCCGGGCCAACAGTGGTGCGAAGTCGTTGACCACCAATGTCTTTCTGTCGATCTTGGCGTCCATGCTGCCTGCCCGCCGGCAGCTGTGTACGACATCCCACAGGGCCACGCCGTGGCCCGTCACCGCGTCGATCCGTTGCTCGTAGGGCAGGCCCGCGTCGAATCCGAACAACGCACCCATCAGCGGCCAGAACTGGTTGCTCCGGTTGGCGTAGTACTCGCCCGCGAGGAGTGACCGCTCACTGGGGAACGATCCGAGGAGCAGCACGCGGGCGCCGTCGCCGACGACGGGTGGCAGGCCTTCGCGCATCGGTTCGGTCATCGAAGCGAATCCTCTCAGACCGTCGGATACGTTGACGCGGTGGGAGAAGCGGTCGACATCCGAAACTACATCGAAGCGTCCGGCCTGCTGGAGGGCCTGGAGGGCACAGCCCGTGCCGAACGGGCCGAGCTCGTCGAGTGGTTGTTGTCGCGGGGTTTCACCGCCGCGCAGATCGGTGAGTCGTTCGCGCCGATGCTGCTGGCCACGCGTCGGGCCATGGGGGACGACGGGACGCTGGTGTCGGCTCGTCAGATCAGCGAGGACTCAGGCCTCGATCTCTCACTGCTGGAACGCTTGATGCGTGCCGTCGGGCTGCCCAGGGTGGACGATCCCGATGCCGTCGTCCACCCGAAGTCCGACGGACAGGCCTTCTCCAGTGCACAGAAGTTTCTCGATCTGGGGATCACACCTGACCAGGTCGTGCTCGTCCTGCAGGTACTCGCCGAGGGGCTGACCCGGACGGCGGACGTGATGCGCTATGTGGCGCTGGCCGCCGTGTTGACGCCCGGTGCCACCGAACTGGACACTGCCAAGGCTACCGAAGCGCTGGTCGAACAAGTCGCACCGATGCTCGCCCCGATGGTCGAAGACACGCTGCGCCTTCAGTTGATGCACGTTCTGGAGACCGAGGCGGTGACCACCAGCGAGCGCGCCAAGGGGATACCCCTACCTGGCGCGCGCCTGGTCACGATCGCGTTCGCCGATCTCGTCGGGTTCACCCGGCTCGGCGAGGCCGTCCCGCCCGAGGATCTCGAGAAGCTGGCGCACCGGTTGGCCGACCTGGCCCGCGAGGTCGCGGTGCCCCCGGTTCGCTACGTCAAGAGCATCGGCGATGAGGTGATGTTGGTCAGCAGCGATCCCGTTGCGATGCTCGATGCCGTCCTGGATCTATTGGATGCCACTGAGCTCGACGAGGACTTCCCCAGATTGAGGGTGGGCCTGGCGACCGGAATGGCCGTCAGCCGGGCCGGTGATTGGTTCGGCAGCTCGGTGAACCTGGCCAGCCGTGTCACGGGGGCGGCGCGGCCGGGGGCGATCCTGGTGTCGGAGTCCACGCACGAAGCGATCGGCGAGGTCGATCGGGTCGCGTGGTCGTTCGTGGGTGCTCGGCGCCTCAAGAACATCAAGGACGAGGTGAAGTTGTTCCGGGCCCGCAGGGCGGACGCCCTGTAGTCACCGCACGCCGGGTGGCACGACGATTAGCGCGACGGCCTGAACCGCCGCAGGCGCAGGCTGTTACAGACCACGAATACAGAGCTAAAAGCCATTGCGGCGCTGGCGATCATAGGGTTCAACAGCCCTAGCGCAGCCAGCGGAACGGCCGCAACGTTGTAGGCGAACGCCCAGAACAGATTGCCCTTGATGGTTCTCAGGGTGGCGCGGGATAGTCGGATGGCGTCGGCGGCCGCCCGAAAGGTCGCCCGAGACGAGCGTGAGGTCGGATGCCTCGATGGCCACGTCGGTGCCGGTACCCATCGCCAGACCGAGATCAGCCTGCGCGAGTGCCGCCGCGTCGTTGACACCGTCACCGATCATCGCGACGACCCTGCCCTCGGAATGGGTGCGCTTGACGTGGTCCACCTTGTCGGCGGGCAGCAACCCGGCGATCACGGTGTCGATGCCGACCTGCGCCGCCACCGCGCGGGCGGCGTGTTCGTTGTCTCCCGTCAACATGATCGGCGTCAGCCCGAGCCGGCGCATCTCGCTGATCGCCTCTGCGGCAGTGTCCCTCACCGTGTCGGCGACGACGATCACCGCGCGGATCTGGTCGTCGACGGCGATCCAGACGGGCGTCTGCCCCAGCGATTCCGCATCGTCGGCCGCTGCGATCAACGGGGCGGGTGCCTCGAGGCCGAGTTCGTCGCGCAGCCAGCAGAAGCGGCCGGCCGCCACGATCCGTCCGTCGACCACGCCGGAGACACCCTTGCCGCCGTGGTTCGCGAAGTCGGCAACCGCGGGTAGCGGCCCGTCGGCAGCCGCCCGAGACGCCACCGCGCGCGCGGTCGGGTGCTCGGAGGCATCCTCGAGAGCGCCTGCCAGCCTGAGTGTCTCGTCGCTACCCACCACCGCGACGACGCTCATCCGGCCGGTCGTCACGGTGCCCGTCTTGTCGAGCACGACGGTATCGACGCGGCGGGTCGACTCGAGCACTTGCGGGCCCTTGATGAGGATGCCCAGCTGAGCGCCTCGACCGGTACCGACCAGAAGCGCGGTCGGCGTCGCGAGGCCCAGGGCGCACGGGCACGCGATGATCAGCACGGCCACGGCGGCGGTGAACGCGGCCGTGGTGGATCCGCCCGCCACCAGCCAGCCTACGAATGTCATTGCCGACCAGGCGCGCCATCTGGGCCAGCTGCGTGTCACCACCCACGCGAATCGCGCGCACGTGAAGCGATCCGCTGACGTTCACCGTCGCTCCGGTCACCTCGTCGCCCGTGGCGACCTCGTCGGGCACCGATTCGCCGGTGAGCATCGAGGCGTCCACGGCGGACGTCCCGCAGACGACGATGCCGTCGGCCGCTACCTTCTCGCCCGGTCGGACCACGAACACGTCGCCGACGACGAGCCGGTCCACGGGAATGCGTTCCTCGCCCGCATCGCGGATGACCGCGACGTCCTTGGCGCTCGATCGATGCCTGCTCGGTCGCGAAGGTCACGCTCGCGTGCACGCCGTCGATTCGGTTCAGCCGCTTCTCGATGCGCCCGGCACAGGATGCACACGTCATCCCGTCGACCGCGAGGTTGACGGTGCTCATGGTGACGGCGCCGGGTCATGGGGCGACAGAGCCGCCACGTCGTAACCGGCGTCCTCGATGGCCGCGGCGACCACGTGCACGTCCGGCGTCCCTTCGACGCGTAAGGCGCCGGTCGCCAGCGCCACGTCGACACCCCTGGTAGGGGGGCGACGACAGACGTGATCGACGTGGCGCAGTGCGCGCAGCTCATGCCGTGCACTTCCAACGAGACGCTCATGCCCACTGTATACCCATAGGGGGTATGGGTAGTAGGGCCGTTAGTCGCTCGACGGCGCGACGAACGACGCCGCCAGTGACTTCTTATCGACCTTTTCGCCGGCGAGCGTTGGTAGTGGCTGTGCGCGAATCTCCCACCGAGTGGGAATGGCAAAGTAGGCCAGCTCGCCCGTGACGTGTGCGGTCAGATCCTCGGCGGTCGGAGGCTCGCCAACCGCCTGGTGCACCACCACCGCCACCAGTTCTTCGCCGAGATCGGGATGCGGGATGCCCAGCGCGGCGACCTCGACGACGGCGGGGTGGGTGGCGAGCGCGGCCTCGACGTGCGGGCAGGCGATGTTCTCGCCGCCCCGGATGACGACGTCCTTTCTGCGGCCGTCGATGAACAGGTAGCCGTCCTCGGTGAGGTGCCCGAGATCGCCGGAGTGCAGCCAGCCGTCGGCGTCGACGGTCTCGGCTGGCTGCGCACCCAAGACCGCATCCGCGACCCCGACGTAGCCGTTCATCACCGTTGGCGAGCGGGCCAGCACCTCACCGATACCGTCGGCATCCGGGTCGGCGATGCGGATCTCCACCACGGGGTAGGGCCGGCCCACGGTTCCGGGCTGGACGGCCAGGTCGCGGGCATCGGCCACGGTGAGGAACCCGCCTGCCTCGGTCATGCCCCAGGTGTTGCTCAGTCCGCGTTCGCGCAACTGCGGCAGCTTGGCCCTGATGCGGTCCAGGAGGGCGGTGGTGACGGGCGCTCCGCCCAACGGCCACGACTTCAGACTCGACAGGTCGAACGAATCGAAGTCGGGATGTTCGAGAATGCGAATTGCCATAGTGGGCACCGCACCCCAGACCTGGATGCCCTCCCGCTCGATCAGTGCGAGGATCTGACCCGCGTCGAAGCGGCCCTCGGTCATCACGATCTTCCCGCCGGTCAGGAAGTGGGTGAGCAGGCTCGAGAGACCGCCGACATGAAACATCGGCGTGGTCGCCAGGCTGACGACCTGCACGGAGTCGTCGTCGAGCAGATGCGGCAGCCGCCCCGTACGCTGCATGATGTCGTGCTGGTTGCTGATCACCGAACGGCGCGACAGCTCAACCGCTTTGGGCATACCCGAACTGCCGGAGGTGAACAGCATCAGCGCAGCCGCGTCGCCATCGGTGTCCACGCCGGGGGAGGACGCGTGGCCGCCGTCGAATGCGGTGCCCAGGTCCTCGAGCGGGCTGCAGGGCGTGGCGACCGCGAGTTCGGTGTCGCTCAGGACGTGGCGGGTCGCGAGAAGTCCCACCGCGTGATCGATCTCGGCACGGCTCCACCACCGGTTCGCCAGTACGGGGACCGCGCCCGACATCCACAGTGCCCACAACGCCACGACCCACTCGGGGCTGTTGTAGCCGAAGACCATCACCCGGTCGCCGGGTCGAATGCCAATGCCTGCGAGGTGCTGCCTCGCGGCGTGGGCGGCGGCACGAAAGCCCGCGAAGGTGACCCGACGCTCGCCGTGGACGAGGAACGTCCTGTCGGTCCACACCTCGGTGCCCGCCATCAGGTCGCCGAACGTGGACGGGCCCCGGTCGTAGACCAGGCCGACGTGGCCGCCGTAGGAACCTTTGCGGACGTCTGTTCCCCAGACCTGTTGTGGCACGTGCATCACTGCGTCGGGATCTGGATGCCCTCCGACGGTTGCACTATGACGAATCCCTGGCCGGAGAACGACACCTGGACCGCCTCGCCCGAGCCGCGACCGATCAGGGCGCCTGCCTTGAAGCTCGTCTTCAACTGCGTCTGCAGGTTCGCCGACCACGCCACGACGGCATTGGTGTCGGCGAACGTCGGAGCCTCCGCGGCGTCGAGGACCACCGGTGGGCCGTCGGTGGTCAGCGCTACCCAGCCGGTGCCGCGAAGCGTCGTGTTGAACAGCCCGCCCGTCGCGACGCTGCCGCCCTTCACCCGCTCGATGTTCCATTCCAGGCTCGACGAGAAGGCGAGCACGTTCTTGCCGCTGATGGACAGGCCCGAGTTGGTGAGGTTCAGCACATGCACGTCGTGAGCCAGTTCGGCGAGGAACACGTCGCCCTGGCCCTGGCAGCGCATCAGCGGAACGCCCTCGCCGGTGAACGCCTTCTTGAGGAACTTGGAGGCGCCACCGCCCTCGAAGGCGAAGTCGACGTTGCCCTGGTAGGCGACCATCGAGCCCTGTCGCGCCATGAACGGCTCACCGAGACGAACGCGGAGCAGCTTCGCGTTCTGGTTCGCGATCGGCTTGGACTCCTTCTCGCTGAACCGGCCGTCGACGAGGTCCCCGCTGATGCCTGCGAAACCGTCCCCTGCGGGCTGGCCGGGGTCGTGGACCGATGCCTGCGGGGGCTGCTGCTGTGCCTGTGCCTGTTCTTGTGCCTGTGGCGCAGAAGCACCGCCCAGCGGCGCCCTACCGGCCTGGCCCTGATGGGACACCTGATCGGACCAACCCTGGCCATCCCACCAGCGGTAGTCGTATCGGCCCTCGGGATCGGGCTGCCAGCTTCCAGGTCCGGGTCCAGTCACCGTGTCACTCCTCGGATCGATTTGCGGCGGGTCCGCCACGTCTGACGGAAAGACTATGGCAATCGGGTGAAGTGAATGGTCGTCTCGCCCTCGGTGCACGCCATTGCCTGGCATGCTGGGCAGATGTCGAAGGAGATCGACCCGGCGCGGGCCCGTAGCGCTCTCGAGGTCGTCAAGCAGCATCCCGGAATGGTCCTGTTCCTGGCCTCGCCGGGGATCGTGGCGCTCGGTGCGGTGTGGTGGCTCGTCGGCCCCGGATGGGCGGTGCTGCTCTTGATCGCCCTGGTGGTCGGAGGCGGTCTGGCCGTGGCGCGCAAGCTGCGATGACGGCCGCGTCGTTCGCTCGTGGAGAATTTGGCCCCATTTAAGCTGTAACAACGTAATCATGTAATCATGAAACAACATCACCGCGGCCGCCCCGGCGGCTGGCACCAGTCACAGCAGCCCGACGCGAGCGATGCGCCGGACTGGATCGCCGGACGTCTGCCCGAGGGCTGGTTCTCGGGCGACCCCACGGTCGTCGTCGATCGTGAGGAGATCACCGTCATCGGCCACCTCCCCGAACCCGACGCCGAAGAGAGCGACGCCCGTGCGTCGGGTCGCGCCGCGCGCTTCCGCGAGGAGACCCGATCGGAGCGGATGCGCATCGCGGACGAGGCCGAGCACCGCTACGGCCGCAAGGTCGCCTGGGGCGTAGAAATCGGGGCGGTGGGCAGCGAGAATTCTGAGCAAATTCTCTTCAGCCACATCGCCGTACCGGTGATGACCCGGCTCAAGCAGCCCGAGCGCCAGGTGCTCGACACCCTCGTGGACGCGGGCGTGGCACGGTCCCGCTCGGATGCGTTGGTGTGGTCGGTCCGGCTCGTCGGTGAACACACCGACGAATGGCTCGGCAAGTTGCGCGACGCCATGTCGACGGTCGACGACCTGCGCGCCGAGGGCCCCGAGCTGTAGCTCTTTGCCGATTTGTGCACGCAGACCCGCGCTCACCGCGGGTGCGCGTGCACAAATCGCGAATCAGGCCTGGGTCATCGACCAGTACTCGCCGCGACGGGCCAGCAGCTCGTCGTGGTTGCCCCGCTCGACTATCCGGCCCGCCTCCATCACCAGGATCACATCGGCATCGCGGATCGTCGAAAGCCGGTGCGCGATGATGAAACTCGTCCGATCGCGACGCAACTCGGCGGTGGCCTGCTGAACCAACAACTCCGTGCGGGTGTCCACCGAACTGGTGGCCTCGTCGAGGATCAGCAGGCTCGGCTGGGCGAGTATCGCCCTGGCGATGGTGATCAGCTGCTTCTCGCCCGCGCTGATGTTGCCGCCGTCGTCGGTGATCCAGGTCTGGTAGCCGTTCGGCAGAGTGTGGACGAACCGTTCGACGTGTGCGGCCCTCGCCGCTTCGACGACCTGCTCCTCGTCGGCGTCGGGCCGACCGTAGGCGATGTTGTCGTAGATGGTGCCGCCGAACAGCCAGGTGTCCTGCAACACCATGCCGATGCTGGACCGCAGTGCGTGACGGCTCATCGAGGTGACGTCGACCCCGTCGATCATGATGCGGCCGGAGTCCACCTCGTAGAACCGCATGAGCAGGTTCACCAGCGTGGTCTTGCCCGCCCCGGTGGGGCCGACGATGGCCACGGTGCTGCCGGGTTCGGCGACCAGTGAGAGGTCCTCGATGATCGGCGTGCCCGGCCGGTACTCGAAGTCGACGTGCTCGAACTCGACCCGTCCCGGGCCGCGTCGGCCGGCTGTCGAACCTGGTGGGTCAGGTGTCTGCTCCTCGGTGTCGAGCAGGTCGAATACCCGCTCCGCGCTGGCGATTCCGGACTGCAGCGTGTTGTACATCGACGCAACCTGGGTCAGCGGCTGGTTGAACTGGCGGACGTACTGGATGAACGCCTGGATACTGCCGAGCGTGATCTGGCCGGTCGCCACCTGCAGGCCGCCGACGACGGCGACGGCGACGTAGCTCAGGTTGCCGACGAACGTCGTCGCAGGCGACACCAGGCCCGACAAGAACTGGGCGCCGAAGCTGGCCTCGTACACGTCGCCGTTGAGTTCGCAGAACTTCTCCTCCGCCAGCGATCGGTGGCCGAACGTCTTCACCACGGTGAACCCGCTGTAGGTCTCCTCGACGTGCGCGTTCAGTCGTCCGGTGTTGCGCCACTGCGCAATGAACTGGTCTCGGCTACGACGCGCGATCGTACGGGTGGACCACAGCGACAACGGCACCGTCAGCACGGTGATCAGGGCCAGGAGCGGTGAGATCGTGAACATCATCACCAGGACCGCGACGACGGTCAGAATCGACGTCAACAGCTGGCTGATCGTCAACGACAGCGACGACTGGATGTTGTCGACGTCATTGGTGACGCGGCTCAGCACCTCGCCGCGCTGCCGCGAGTCGAAGTACGACAGGGGCAGCCGGTGGACCTTGTCCTCGACGTCGGAACGCAGCGTTACCATGGTCCGCTGGATGATCACGTTGAGCAGCCGGGCCTGCACCCAGAGCATCAGTGCGGCAATCAGATACAGACCGAGTGCGAGCAACAGCGTCCGGCCGACGGCGCCGAAGTCGACGCCCTGTCCGGGGACCACGTTCATGCCGGACAGCAGGTCCGCGAAGGTGCCGTCTCCGCGCGCCCTGGCGGCCTCGATCGCCTGCTCCTTGGTGATCCCAGCGGGCAGGTGTCGGCCTATGACACCGCTGAAGAGCAGGTCCGTCGCGTGCCCGAGGATCAGCGGGCCGACCACCCCGATCGCGATCCCGACGATGCCGAGGCCCAGGACGATCGCGGTCGGTAGCCGTTGCGGAGTAAGCCTCTTCAGTAGCCGCAGCGCCGTTCCCTTGAAGTCCTTGGACCGTTCCGTCGGTGCATCCAGGCCGGCGTTTATCCTGCGGCCCAGCTGCCCGCTCACCGGGGGTCCCCTGCCTTCGTTGTCGCCGCCGGGGCGGCTCCGGCGGCGACCGCCTGCGAGTCGGCGAATTCCGCATACACCGGGCAGTCCGCGAGCAGCGATTCGTGTGTGCCGGTGCCGACGACCGTGCCGTCGTCGATGACGACGATCTGGTCGGCTGCGATCACCGTCGAGATGCGTTGCGAGACGATGACTACCGTGGCTTCGGCGGAGGTCTCACCGAGGGCGGCGCGGACGCGCGCATCGGTGTGGACGTCCAGCGCGGAGAACGCGTCGTCGAACAGGTAGATCGTCGGTCGGCGGATCACCGCGCGAGCGATCGCGAGACGTTGCCGCTGACCGCCGGAGAAGTTGATGCCCCCCTGCGCGACGCGCATCTCCAACCCGTCGGGGTGCGCTGAGACGAAGGAGTCCGCCGACGCCACGCGCAGCGCGTCCCACATCTCGTCGTCTCCTGCGTCGGCCTTTCCGTAGCGCAGGTTCTCGGCGACCGTCCCGGAGAACAGGTAGCCGCGTTGCGGCACCAGACCGATCGTCGACCACAGCGCCTCGAGGTCGTGGTCCCTGACGTCGATTCCGTCGACGGCAACCGTGCCGTCGGTCACGTCGAAGAGTCGGCAGATCAGTGAGATGAGCGTCGACTTGCCCGAACCCGTCGACCCGACCACCGCGGTGGTGGTGCCAGGCCGGGCAGTCAGCGAAATCCCCTGCAGCACGGGGCGATCCGCGCCCGGATAGCTGAACGTCGCGTCGACGATCTCGATCACCCCGGTCGCGACGTCCGGACGCTTGGGCGTCGCCGGGCTGGTGATCGCTGGTGTCGTGGAGAGCACTTCGGAGATGCGCTCGGCGCACACCGACGCGCGCGGCAGCATCACCAGCAGAATCGTCGCCATCAGCACGGCCATCAGGATCTGCATGAAGTAGGACAGGAACGCGATCAGGGAGCCGACCTGCATCTCTCCCGAGTCGATGCGCATGCCGCCGAACCAGATCAATGCGACGCTGGACACGTTGATCACCAGCGTGGTGACCGGCAGCATCAGGGCCTGCAGGCGACCAACCGTCATCGCAGTGTCCGCCAGGGCTTCGTTGGCCTCGCGAAACCTCGCCCGCTCGAACGGTTCCCTCGCGAACGCGCGGATGACGCGGATGCCGGAGAGTTGCTCGCGCAGCACGCGGTTGATGCCGTCGATCAGGCGTTGCATGGCGCGGAAGATCGGCAGCAGCTTCGAGACGATCCAGTAGTTGGACAATCCGAGCAGCGGCACGCTGACCATCAGCAGCCACGACAGCCCCGCGTTCTGATGTATCGCCATCGCGATGCCGCCGATGCACATGATCGGGGCGGCGATGAGCATGGTGCACGTCATCTGCAGCAGCACCTGAATCTGCTGGACGTCATTGGTCGTGCGCGTGAGGAGTGTCGGCGCGCCGAAGCGGGCGGTCTCCTCGGCGGACAGACCCGTCACGTGGTGGAACATCGCCGAACGCAGGTCTCGACCGAAGCCCATGCCCACGCGGGAGCCGAAGTAGACGGCGCCGACCGCGCAGACCACCTGCAGCGCGGTCACCCCGAGCATCATCCCGCCGAGCTCGACGATCGTGCCCGTGTCGCCCTTGGCCACTCCGTCGTCGATGATCGCGGCGTTGATGGTCGGTAGGTATAACGATGCCAGTGTGCTGACCATCTGAAAGGTGGCGACGATGATGACCGGCCCGCGGTACGGCCCCGCGTACCGTCGAAGCAGGCGCATGAGCATTCCGCAACTGTCGCATATCGCGTCGCCGCACATCGTGTGCGCCTACGCCCGTGAGTTTTCTTAGAAAACTGCTGGTCAATCGGCATGTCGGTGGTTGTGGCTCGAGGCTGCCGCTACAGTGTCGGGCGTGACGGGAAGACGCGGCCACCGCAATGGTGGGCGCCATGCAAAGGCGCTGGCCGTGTTGGCGGCTGCAGTGATTCCGCTGTTTGCGGCCTGCTCCGGCGGCTCGGATCAGCCGACCGGTCCCGGTGGCGAGTCGACGCCCGCGCCGGCGGCCGACACCAAACACGGTCCGATGATCCCCGAATGTGGCGGTATCACCGACGAGGCGGTCGCCCAGCTGACCAAGATCAACGGTCTGGTCAACACCGCTAAGACGTCGGTGGGATGCCAGTGGCTTCTCGGCGGCGGCATCCTGGGACCCCACTTCTCCTTCAACTGGTATCGGGGCAGCCCCATCGGTCGCGAGCGCAAGACCGAGGAACTGTCGCGCACCAGCGTGGAGAACATCAACATCGAAGGGCACGACGGGTTCATCGCCTTGAACACCGATCCGCTACTGGGCACGGCACTGTGCGAGATCGGCATCCAGTTCGACGACGACTTCATCGAGTGGTCGGTCAACTTCACGGAGAAGCCGTTCCCCGACACGTGCGACGTCGCCAAGGAACTCACCCGGCAGTCGATCGTGAACTCGAAGTGAGCACCCCCAGTCGCATGCGCCGCGTGACGGCGGGGCTGTTCGCGGTCCTGGCCGCGGTGACGATGCTCGTCGGCTGCTCGCGAGACGTATCCGGCCAGGCGGTCAAGGCGGGCGCAGGGGGCAACACGCCCCGCAATGACAACTCGGCGAAGACCTATCCCAACCTGCTGAAGGAATGCGACGTCCTGACGACCGACGTGCTCGCGAAGACGGTGGGCGCCGACCCGTTGGACATCCAGAGCACCTTCGTCGGCGCGCTGTGCCGGTGGCAGGCCCTCAACCCGGCTGGGCTCATCGACATCACCCGGTTCTGGTTCGAGCAGGGCAGCCTGGACAACGAACGCAACGTGGCGAACTTCCTGAAGTATCAGGTCGAGAGCCGCTCGGTGGCGGGTGTGCAGTCGATCGTGATGAAGCCCAACGACGCCAGTGGCGCCTGCGGTGTGGCCAGTGACGCCGCCGGCGTGGTCGGGTGGTGGGTCAACCCCCAGGCGCCCGGCATCGACGCGTGCGCGATGGCGATCAAGTTGATGGAGCTGACGCTCAACACCAACAACTAGGCGCGCTCCCGAGGGACGTGAAAGGCGATCAGGCTCGCCGAGTGCGCCTCGAGGCGGTGCCACGGCTGTGCAGTCGTCAGGACGGCGATCGACGACGTCGGATACTTCATCCCGATCGGTTCGACCGCGTCCGCGTCGCTGCTCTCCCGGTCGGCCAGCCCGAGCGCCAACATGGACATCGTGGGTTCGTGGCCGACGACGAGCAGCGTGTGGACGTCATCGGCGATGCCGTTGATCAGGCGGATCACGGTGCCGGGTGTGCTGTCGTAGAGCTCGTCGTCGTATCGCACGTCAGCGTCGATTCCCGTGCGTGCCAGGGTCTGACGGGTGCGGGTGGCCGTCGAGCACAGCACCGCGTCCACGGCTGCGACGTTCGCCCTGATCCAGTCGCCTGCCAGGCCGGCCTCCCTGATACCCCGGGGCGCGAGCGGACGGTCGTGGTCGACGACCCCGTCGGGGTAGTCGGACTTGGCGTGCCGGAGCAGCAGCAGGGTGCGGTCGGGTGCGCTCATCAACACCACGTTAACGGGTCAGCGACGAGCCGCCTCGAGATGATAGCTCGCGCACATGCCGACCGAGGTCCGCTGACTTGTCGGGGCGCGGACCTACACTCGCCATGCCCGGCCAAACGACGGTCACCGAGATGAGAGCTGAGGGGTCCGGATGCGCTTCCTGCACACCGCCGACTGGCAGCTTGGGATGACCCGCCACTTCCTGAACGGCGAGGCACAGCCGCGGTATTCGGCCGCGCGCCGTGACGCCGTCGCGGGGTTGGGTGCCCTCGCGGCCGAGACGGGCGCCGAGTTCGTCGTCGTCGCCGGCGACGTCTTCGAGCACAATCAGCTCGCGCCGCGCGACGTCAGCCTGTCCCTCGAGGCCATGCGCGCCATCGGTGTTCCGGTGTATCTGCTTCCCGGCAATCACGATCCGCTCGACGCCTCGTCGGTGTACACCAGCGCGCTGTTCACCGCGGAACGGCCCGACAACGTCATCGTGCTCGACCGGGCCGGGGCGCACGAGGTGCGCCCGGGACTCGAGATCATCGGGGCGCCTTGGCGTTCCAAGAAGCCAACGACCGACCTCCTCGGTGAGGTGCTCGAAGGGCTCACGGCCGACGGGGTCACCCGCATCGTCGTGGGTCACGGCGGCGTGGATCTCTTCGAGCCGGACCGCGACAAGCCGTCCCTGATCCGGCTCGCCACGGTCGAGGCAGCGCTCGCTCGTGGCGCCGTGCACTATGTCGCCCTGGGTGACAAGCACTCTCGCACCGAGGTCGGGTCGACGGGCAGGGTCTGGTACTCGGGTTCGCAGGAGGTCACCAACTACGACCACATCGAGCCGGACCCGGGCAATGTCCTGGTGGTCGACGTGGATGAGCAGGATCCGGCGCGTGGGGTGCACGTGGAGGGCCGTCGGGTCGGGCGCTGGAGGTTCGTCACGCTGCGCCGGTCCGTCGACACTGCGAGGGACGTCGTCGATCTCGACATCAACCTCGACCAGTTGCCCGACAAGGAACGCACGGTGGCGCAGATCGCGTTGACGGGCACGTTGACCGTGACCGACAAGGCGGCGCTCGACGCATGTCTGGATAAGTACGCCCGGTTGTTCGCCGCGCTCGGCACCTGGGACAAGGAGACCGACATCGCCGTCGTGCCCGCCGACGGAGAGTTCGACGACCTGGGCATCGGTGGCTTCGCGGCCGCAGCCGTCGATGAGCTGGTGGCCACCGCGCGGGCCGATGATGCGCAGGCCGACGACGCGCGAGGGGCGCTGGCGCTGCTGCTGCGGCTCGCCGAGCGGGGGCGTGTCGCGTGAAGTTGCACCGGCTCGCCCTGCGGAACTACCGCGGGATCACTCACCGCGACATCGAGTTTCCCGACCGCGGAGTCGTCGTCGTGTCCGGTGCCAACGAGATCGGCAAGTCGTCGATGATCGAGGCCCTCGATCTCCTCCTGGAAGCCAAGGACCGCTCGACCAAGAAGGAGGTCAAGCAGGTCAAGCCCACGCATGCCGACGAGGGCGCCGAGATCACCGCGGTGATCTCGACGGGACCCTACCGATTCGAGTACTACAAGCGATTTCACAAGAAGCCGGAGACGCGACTCACGGTGCTGTCCCCGCTGCGTGAACAGCTCACGGGCGACGAGGCCCACGATCGCGTCCAGGCGATCCTCGCCGAGACCATGGACACCGACCTGTGGCATGCGCAGCGTGTGTTGCAGTCGGCATCAACTGCTTCCGTTGACCTTTCGGGGTGCGATGCGTTGGCCCGCGCGCTCGACGTGGCGGCCGGCCAAGCGGTCACGATGTCTGGTTCGGAACCCTTGCTGATCGATCGGATCGACGCGGAGTTCCGGCAGTACTTCACGGCGACGGGCAGAGCCACGGGTCAGTGGGCGTCGGCCGTGGCTCGACTCCGCGAGGCCGAGCTGCAGGTCGAACTGTGTCAGTCCGCGGTCGACGAGGTCGACGAGGCGGTCGCTCGTCACGGTGGGCTCGCCGACGCGCTGGCCCGCCTTTCGCTCGACCGCGTGAGGGCCGCCAAACGGCTCGAGGTCGCCCAGGCTGCGGCCGATGCCGTCAAACAACTCAACGACCGCCTCGCCCAGGCGCGCGCCCTCGCCGAACCGGCCCAGATGGCGCAGGCCGCGTCGGAAGCCGCGCTCGGCGAGCGCCGGAGGCTGCGTGCCGAATTCACCGAGCGAAGTGCCACCATCACCAGTCTGGAGTCGGCGGTGCAGGCTGCCGCGGATGACGAGGTCACCGCCGACGAGGTCGCCGTCGCAGCCGCAGTGGCAGCGGAGGCCACCCGCGTCGCTGCCGAGGAGTGCCACGTCCGCGTCGACGTTGCGCGCGCCACGGTGGAGCGGATCGCCCGTCGTCGTGAAGCGGAGAAGCTCGCGGCCAAGCTGGCCAAGATCGAGTCCGTGGAGCGGGATCTGGTGGACGTCGACGCCGAGTTGGCGCCGATCACCTTGTCGGACGGCATGATGCGCGACCTCGAAATGGCGTCGCTGGCCATCGAGCGCGCCGCCTTCCAGGCCGAGTGGGCCTCGGCGCGAGTGGAACTGGACGCCGTGGCAGGGGTTCAGGTCCTGGTCGATGGCCAACCGGTGGAGCTCTCGCCGGGCGTCGGCTGGGCGCGGAACGTGACGACCTCAGCCGAGGTCGAGCTGCCGGGTGTGTTGACGGTCCGCGTGGTCTCTGGCGCGCCCGCGGCCGATTCGCAGGACAAACTTGACAGGGCACGCGAGGTGCTGGCCGTCCTGCTCGACGGGGCGGGCGTCGCCGACGTCGAGGCCGCGCGGGCGCTCGACGCGAGAAGACGCCAGCTGTCGGCGTCCGGGGATCGGCTGCGGGCCACTCGCGATGCACTCGTCAGCGAGGACGCCGGCCCCGCCGTCGAGGGCCTGCGGGTGCGCCTCGCCGAGCTGAGCGTTGAGCTCGCCGCGCGCGCAGGCGATGACCCGCGGGGGGAGGATGCACGTGCCGAGATCGACGGCGCGACCGAGGCACTCCGGCAGGCGCGCGCCGATCACGAGGCGCGCCGGGGTGCCGCGACCACCGCTGCGACGGATGCGATGAAGACTTCGAGCGTTGCCGTCGTCTTGCGATCGAAGCTGGGCACCGCCCGCGACGAGGTCGCGTGCGCAGCGGAACGCCTTGTCCGGCAACGCGAATCACAGTCCGACGACCAGCTGGTGATTCAAGCCGAGGCCGACGCTGAACGGGCCCGTCGGGTGGTCGCTCAAGTGCTTGCCATCGACGCCGAACTCGCGGCCGCTGGACCAGCGGCGGTAGCGGCCGAATTGGCGGACGCCGCGGGCCGAGCCGCCGAGCTCGGCGAA
>JBBRTH010000037.1:0-54869 GCA_038244615.1 Mycobacteriales bacterium
CACTGCCACGGCAGGCCAGAACGCGGGGGATGTCCTCAACACCGCCATCAACGTCGGCAACACTAGCTTCGTGTTTGCAGGTGGCGGCGGCTTGACGGGGGGCTTTGGCAATCTCGCGGTCAACCTGGGCAACGGCAACGGCGTGCAAGCGGCAGGCGGTCTGAACGCCGCGACCAACGTCGGAGGCTCGAATAGTCAGGTTGTTGCCTTCGGCGTCGCCAACAACGCGTACAACCTCGGCGGCAACCTAAACCAAGTCATCGCCGCTGGCGGGTCGAGCCTGACGCGGCCGGGCCTCAACACCGCGTTCAACCTCGGTGGCAGCAACAACAAGGCAACCGCGGGTGTATTCGCAGCACCTCCCAGTGGCGGGCCCTTCGCGGTCGCCGGCACTGTCGGTGGTTCGGGTAAGACCGTCGTTCGGACGACCACCGGCGTCTCGGTCCAGTAAGCCGCGTCGGTGCGAGGCTCTCTACCGGCACACGGTGTCGAACCTCAAGGGTGATCCGCAACACCACAGCCGGGGACGTGGGATGTTTCCCACGTCCCCGGCTGTGGCGTTCCACGCGGTCACGCCGGACGCGGTGACAGACTAGCCACGGCCGGATTGCCGTTGCGCCAACACCGCACGGCCCAAGGAGGCAGGCGGTTCACCGGCGTGCTGAGCAACGCGTTGGTCATCGCACTGAGCGCGTTGGGTGTCTCGTTGTGGGTGTGGCGTCACCGGCCTACCCCCAGCGCTCCCGGCGCGGCGCCGGCGCCGAGCGCGCAGCAGATCACCGACGCGACGGCAAGGGCATGTGGTGGGTATGGCACGGTGCGTACCGCCATGTTCGCGATGTCGCTCATCGGACCGCAGATCCTGGAACTGCCTGCCGGGACCGGCTACGGCCTTGGCCAGTCGATGGTAAATACCGGATTGTGGCTGGCGCCCGGCGGGTTGGCGATGATGCTGGCGGCGCCGATCGCGGCGAGAATCGCGGGCCGTCGTGGTCCCAGGTTCACGCTGTTCATCGGATGCGCGATCATCTGCGCCTCGTACCTCGCTGGATTGTGGTTGATCGGCAGCGCGCCACGAATGCTGATGTTCAACGTCATGGTCGGTGTCGGTGTCGGTGTCGGTGTCGGTGTCGCGTTCGCATCGATGCCTGCGCTGATCAACGCGGCAGTCCCGATCTCGGAGACGGCCGCCGCCAACGGCATCAATTCGCTGGCGCGATCGCTCGGTACGTCCATCTCCAGCGCGGTGATGGCTGCGATCCTGGCAGGCCTGACGATGTCGTTCGCCGGTGGCGAGCTGCCGACGTTGACGGCGTTCCGGATCGCGCTCCTGGTTGCTGCGGGAGCCCCGGGGGTGGGGGTGGTGTTCGCGCTGTTGATTCCGTCGGCCGACAGTGCACCGGTCACCGGCGAACGTCTTCTGCCGGCGTCACCGCTGGAACGCAGCACATATCTGGTGTGCGACCGCATCGACGCTGAGGGTGCCCTATCGCTCGGGGACATCGCCCGCGAGCTCCAGATCGACGTCCCCGCTGACGGGCGACACGTCACCGAGCTCCTGCGGGACGGTCTGGCGCTGGGCACCAACACTCGCAACGACTCGTTGTCGTTTCGCCTCACGCCGCGGGGGCGCGACCGCCTGCACGAAGAGCGTGCGGCCGTGGCAGCCTGACGAGCGCGTCGAGGCTAGAGGTGGTAGGCGGCCTTGATCTGCTTGGTCTGGAAGTGCTCGACGATGATGCCGAGCAACGGGATCGTACCGGCCAGCAGCACGCCAATGGTCTTGCCGATGGGCCAGCGCACCTTCACCGACAAGTTCGCGGCGGACAGCAGATAGACGAAGTACACCCAGCCGTGCACGACGCCGATCCAGCTCGGCGGATCATCGACCTTGACGATGTACTTGAGCACCATCTCGTAACAGAGCGCGATCAGCCAGAGGCCCGTCGTCCAAGCCAGTACCCGGTAGGCGGTCAGTGCCTTGCGGATGGACTCCGTGGGAGTCCGAGGCGATGGATCGTCGGCCTCTGGTGCGTCGCTGGGTGCTGCGGGATCGGGACTGCTCATCTCGTCGTCCTGTCGTCGGTGTCGGGTCGGCCGTCGGCCTTGGCGAGCTCGGCCAGATAGGCGTTGTACTCGGTGAGTATCGGGTCGTCGTCGAGTGGGGTGGCAGCCTTCGGCCGCTCGGGCAGCAGGCCGTCGGGGATCTCGGTCGGCTGGTTCTGGTCCGGCTTCGGCGGCGGCGCCTCTTCGTAGCGGACGAACTTGTAGTACGCGTAGAAGCAGAAGCCGGCGAACATGGGCCACTGCATGGCGTAGCCGAGGTTCTGGAAGGAGCCCGACGCGGACTCGTAGCGCGTCCACTGCCACCAGCCGAGTGCCAGGCAGCCCGCGGCGCCCACGAAGACCAGCGCGATGAGCGCCGGTCTCCTACGCCGTGTAGTGGACATTCATCCACGGTACCGCGACGGACGTGGGCCCGACGAACTCATCGATGCGGGCCGTGGCGGCCTTCTGGCCGATGGAGACGTCTCGTTTTGACGACTGGGTCCATGGGACGTCGAGCCGGTCGAGCGCGGCCGTGCGTGATCCCACGCTAGGAGTGACCGATGACGAAATCTCCTTCCTGCGGCGGTACGATCTCCACGTTGCGGGCGTGGCGAAATGGCATACGCGCGGTCTTTAGGTGTCCGTGTTCGAAAGGACGTGGGGGTTCGAGTCCCCCCGCCCGCACTCTTGGGACTGGGTCGCGATGGCGGCCATCCCCATCGAATCGACCCCGAGCGAATCGACCCCTAGTTCGTCGCGGTCCTGAATCTGTTCCGGTAGGCGCGTGGCGTGATGCCGAGTTCGCGATGGAACAGGCGGCGCAGCGACTCGCTCGATCCCACGCCGCTGCGTTCGGCGATCTGATCCAGCGTCGCAGAGCCTCCCGGTCAGCATCGCGCAGG
The DNA here is from genome assembly GCA_038244615.1 of Mycobacteriales bacterium. GTDB lineage: Bacteria > Actinomycetota > Actinomycetes > Mycobacteriales > Mycobacteriaceae > Mycobacterium. Next base: position 2,952 of record JBBRTH010000037.1, read on the forward strand.
CTGCCTCCAGGCGGGTCCGATCGATGAAGTGCCCTGGCGTGTGGCTTGTTTCGGCGAGGAACAACCGTGACGGGTGGCGGGGGCTGACGTCGGCCTCGGCCGCGAGGCTGGACAGCGTCTGGTGGCGACCGGGACTCGGGTGATGACGTCCATCACCGACCGCACGACGGAGTGGTTGGTGGGCAACGCTTCGAGTCGCACGCTGAACTGGCACTGATCGCCAGGGCGGGCCATGAAGACGACGAGATCTCGGGCGACGTCCCTGGCGAGCGCCGGGCCGTGGTCGTGCTCGATCAGCGACAGCTCGAGGTCGATGCCCGCGGTGACACCGGCCGAGGTCATCAACTTGCCATCGGTGCCGAACAGCGCCGCCGCGTCAACGGTGATCCGCGGAAAGCGGGCAGCAAGCTGGCGGGCGAGCTTCCAGTGCGTCGCCGCCCGACGACCGTCGAGCAAGCCCGTGGCCGTCAGCGGAAAGGCGCCCGCGCAGACCGAAATGCTCTACATCGCTGCGCTGCTTCTCCGGTGGGGAAACGGACGTGGTCTGGTCGGCGATTGCGCTGCACACCACCCCGGAGGTGCCGTACGGCATGGACCCGGTGGTCGCCGCGACCACCGCGGGCGTGGAGACCGACGTGCTCGGAATCCGTATCGGCGCAATCGAATCCGGCCAGATCGATGCGGTGACGGCGTCGCACCCGCGGCCGAACTCTAAGGCCGAGATCAAGGACCGGCCCGACACGACATTCGGCACCGTCAACGCCGACGTGCTCGAACAATTCGTGCCCGGGTTTCGTCGAACCTACTTCGTCGACGTCATCAAGAACTCAGCACGGCCGGACTGAGGGTGGCGCCGGCGATGTCGACGGCCCGCCCGAACGATGTGGCTTGAGTAACCCGTCCGTCAAGATCACGTGATAGACCGAATGGATGCCTCCGGCCTTCAGCGAGCTGCTCGACATGGTCGCCGAACGCTCGGCGGTGTTGCGGTCCGCAGTGGCTGCGGCCGACGATCTCGACGCGCGAGTACCGGGCTGCCCGGACTGGTCCTTGCGTGACCTCGTCGTCCACGTCGGTCAGGTCCAGCGCTCCTGGGCTGCGCACGCTCTTGCCGGAGGTGCTCAGGCGCTAGCCATCGACGACGTTCCCGCGGGAGATCTCCTCGCGTGGTCTGAGGAGTCGACCGACGTCCTGATTCGTGCTCTGCGTGACATTGGTCCGCACGCACCGTGCTGGACGTGGTGGGAAGAATCGGAGGCGCCGAGCAACGCCGGCGCCGTGGCACGTCATCAGGTTCAGGAGGCGGCGCTTCACGCCTACGATGCGCAAAGTGTCAGCGGCACAGCTCGTGAACTACCGTCTGACATCGCGATCGACAGCGTCGATGAGTTCCTCGTGGTGAGCCTCGGCGCCGTCGGGGCGTGGCAGGCGTGGCCGCACTCGCCCGCCCGGATCGACGTCGTGGCCACCGACGGCCCGCGATGGACGGTAGATCTGACGTTTGTCGCGACGGTGCATGCCCACGCCGAGGGCACCGCGGACGCCACCGTCAGCGGCACTGCCTCTGATCTCATCGTCGCTCTGTACTCCCGAATCCCATCTCAGCGGCTTCATGTCGATGGAGACCGCGCAGTCGTCGAGCAGCTCCTGGCCTGGGCCGCGATGGGTACCGACTAGCGTTCGGCTCCAGCGATTTACAGTCCAAACCGTCCGAGGACTCTTCGCGCCATGCCCTCTGACTCACCGGTCGGGGGCTGCCGGTCGGCGTAGGGCCACGGGCGGTTGCGCTCCGGTACCGACGTCGCCCGCGCCTGCTTGAGTTGCATCCGCAGGTGCGCTCGCAGGTCATGCAGAGCAGGGTCGGTCCATCGGTTGTCGGCCTCGATGGGGTCTGCAGTCAGGTCGTAGAGCTCCCACTGATCGTCCAGCGGATCGGTCCGGTAGGCCTCGCCGCCGATTCCGTTGGTGGCCAGTTGGCGCACGCCGGGTTCGGTCCAGGTCGACGGATCGTCGAAGGTGCGGACCAGCTTCCACAGATGTCCGGCGCCGAGCGCTGCCTCGGCGTCGTCGACGCTGACCACGAGCCCCTCGAAGTTGGAGGCCACGTGCGCAGGAATCTTGATGCGCAGCGGCGCAGGTGGATTCACGGTCAGGCCAATTCCACGAGCCGCCGCCGAAGCGCCGGTGTCGCCTTCGAGCACGTTGTCCCGGGTCATCAGATAGACCGCGCGGTCGTCGTCGGCCGGTGCCCCGTCCACCACGGGCATCAGGTCGCGACCCGGTAGCGGGTGGACTTCCGAGAAGGACTCCGAGAGTGCGTCGGCGATGAGTTCGACGTCGACACCGGCGGCGGCGAGCAGCGTCGGCACCAGATCGACGTGTGACGTCGGTGCCGTGACGACGCGCGCCTGTGTCGCATCCTCACCGATGCGAGCGATGACAAACGGCACCCGGGTCGCCTCGTCGTAGAGGTTGAACCACTTCTGATGCAATCCGCCGTGCGCACCGAGCAGGTCGCCGTGATCGGAGGTGCGCACCAGGACGGCGTCTTCGGATCCGCCCTCGGTGACCGTGCGGCGCACGCGGTCGAGCGGCCCGTCGACTTCGGCGTGCAGGCGGTAGTAGAGGTCGCGATACTTCTGCGCGTTGCGCTTGTAGCTGCGGCTGATCGCGGGGGCCGGGCCGTATCCCGAGTAGTACGCCTCGCGGAAGGCGATCTGCGCGGCGGGTTTGGTGCGCAGGTCCTCCTTGGCAGTCGGGGCGGCGGGCACGTGCGGCGGGTCCATCGAGGTGAAGGGCGCCAACGGGTTGCGCCGCACCCACGCCGGAAAGAGCACGATGTCGTGCGGGTTGACGAAGCTGGCCACCAGGAGGAACGGCCGCAGCGCATCCTCGTCGCCGGCGCGACGCCGCTCGTACCGGTCGTTCAGCCATGCGACGACTCGATCGGCGAATAGCGGATCACGGCGAAAACCGCTGTTGGACATGGCCGCACCGTGCGGCTCGGGCCCCACCCAACCGGAGAAGCCGTACGGCCCGAGAGGATCGGCGTCGAGGTAACGCCGAACCGCGGCCTCGTCGACGACGCCCTCGTCGTCGTTGGTGGCCAACGGTTCGCCCGTTTCCGGATCCTCGAGGTCGGCGTGCGAGATGTGCCACTTGCCGTCGTAGTGGGTGTCGTATCCCGCGGCGCGGAACCAGTTGCCGAGCGTCGGAACTTCGCCGGCGCGCAGCCACCGCAGTCGGGAATCGTCGTACCGCTTCCCGATGCCGTCCGTCTGAGTGACGCCGTGCAGATCGGGATACTGACCGGTGAAGATCGTCGGGCGACTCGGCACGCACGCCAGCGAGCCGGTGTAATGCCGCGCGAAACTCACGCCGTGCTCGTCGAACCAGCGGCGGCCGCCGAGGGCGCGCCGTCGCCACGCCAGCACGTCCGCCGATTCGTACGGCGGCACTGCGCGTTCCTCGTCGGTCATGAGAATGACGACGTCGGGCCGGTTAGGCATGAAGGTTCTCCGTTCGTCGGGCCAAGCCACTGAGCATCGAGTCGGACTCCTTGGCCATGCCGCGGCAGACGACCCATTCAGCGGCGCGGGCGACCGGCCCAGCGCCGATTTCGACCCTGCTGGTCAGCGTCACCTCGGTCGCTTGGCCAGTCGACCGCAAGGTCCAGCGATTGACGACGGTCCGCAAGCGGCTGGGCAGGCCCTCGATGTCGTACGCCAGGGCCGTGCGCGGATCGAACTCGGTGATGCGCTCGACCAGCGTGTTGCGGCCGATCTGCACACGACGGGTCGTTCCCGCGGCCTTACCGTCCAGCCCGTGGTTCAGGATGCATGAATGATCGACGTTGTCCGCCCACGAACTGAGGGAACCGAAGTCGGCGAGTACGTCCCAGATTGCCTGCGGCGGGGCGGTTATCGATCGGCTGCGGCTGATGTCTGCCACATCGCCATCAAACACCATCGCGGGCGCCAATGTGGCGCGAGTTCGAGACTTGCCCCTAGCAACCGAGAGGACACTAGATCATGTCGTTTCTGGTCAGCCAGCGCATCACCGGCCAGCCGACGAACACCGGCAACCAACAGGTGAGCACCCGGTACAACAGCACCGACGGGACCGCGACGGCAGCGGGCACGCCGAAGGCCGCAAGCCCACCGATCAGCGCGGCCTCGACCGCGCCGACGCCGCCGGGGGTTGGGGCGGCCGAGGCGAGCGTTCCGCCGATCATGGTGACGACCGTGACGGTGACGAAGGTGGTTCCGCCGCCGAACGCCTCGATACTGGCCCACAGCGCCAACGCTGCGCCGAGAGTGGTTGCGGCGCAACCGGCCACGATCATCGCCAGCCGCTTCGGCTCGCGCGCCAGCTCGACGAGTTCACCGCCCAGTTCCTTGACGCGGGGCCGCAACTCGGTGCCGAGCCAGCGCCGAAGCTGCGGCACGAACGTGAAGGTGCCGACGATGCCGAGCGCCACGCCACCGATCAGGTAGAGCACCGTCGTCTTCGGCACGAAGTGTGAGAGATTGGCCGACGTCCCGGCGATCACGCTGAAGAAGATCAGCAGTCCGACGTGCGTGATCACCTGAACCGATTGCTGTAGGGCCACCGCCGCGGTGGCCCGCAGTGCGCCAAGTCCCCCTTTTTGCAGGAATCTCGTGCTCAGCGCCAGGCCGCCGACACCGGCCGGCGTGGTGGTGGCCGCGAACGTATTGGCCACCTGCATGATCGCCAGGTTGCGGAAGCTCACCAATCCCGAGGCGCAGGCCCACAGTGCCGCGGCCGCGCCTAGATACGTCAATGCCGACACGGCCAACCCGAGGAGAGCCCACCACCAGTTCGCCGTCCGCAACTCCGAGAAGAAGGCGGGAACCGTGCTGATGAAGGGGTAGGCGACGTAGACCAGGGCCACCAGCAGCACCAGCTGGATCACCTGGGTTCTGGTGAAGCGGGTGATCGTCTCGGCCTTGATCTGATCCGCGCCGGTCTGGTGCATGACCTCGTCGCGGGCGGCCGTCATCACGGCGCCCGGGTCGACGACCGACGCGCGGATGTGTTTCGGCAGAGCAGCTTTCGTCAGACGGCGGGAGGCGCTGAGCACGGTGCACTCACCGAATTCGTGAATGGCGGCGCGAACCGCGGCCTCGGCGCCGAAGATCGCCGTCGTGGACACCAGCAACGCGGCGATGTCTGCCTGCAGGAGAACGTCGGTCGCGCCGTACTCGGCACTGCCGAACCCGCCGAAGAGTGCCTCGCCTCCCTCGAGGGTGATTTCCTTCCCGCGCAGGTCGCCGTGGGAGATCTGATGCCGGTGCAGGACGCCGAGCGCCTTCCAGACCGGTCCGACGAGGGACTCGTCAGCGGAGGACTCGTCGAGTGCGACACCGCGCGCCTGCGTGTGGGAGTACAGCGTCCAGCCCCGCTCGAGAACAGCCAGCGCCACCGTCGTACTGTTGGCCACTCCCAGATCTCCGATGGCGATGGCCATCAGCCCGCGGTGCTCGACGGCCCGGCGCATCGAGGCGTGCAACGGCGCGGTCTCGCTGTTGCGCAACCGCACTCGCCGCCAGACCTGGCTCATGATTCCGCCGCTGCGCTGGTTCGGGCCGTACATCTCGACGATCGCGCGGGGCTGCTCACCTGCCCCGGTGTCCTCGCCGCCCTCCGACGCCGCCCACAACACCAGCGGCCCTGGACCCGCCGGCCGCACCACCGTCAGCCCCGTCACCGCGAAACCGCGGCGCACCAGCGCGCGCACCGCACCGTCCAGCGGCACTTCCAGCGCCGGGGTTCCGACGACGAGCACGGTCAACGCGCCCACGAACCAGCCCACCGCGAGGCCCAGCAGCGACCGTGCCGGAACCACGGCACTGACGACGAGGTGGATCGGCACGAAGGCGAGCAGCAGTGTCCACCACCACCCGCGCCAGCGAGCTTCCAGCCATGGTCCCGACACCGTGAGCATCGCGGCGAGCATCGCGATCCACCGCGGATCGTCCAGGAACTGAGAGAGCAGTGTCCGCAGCCGGTCGTTCAGATCGAAGTGCCAGGCCGGGGCCGCGAAGCCGCTGGAGCTGATCGACAAGGCGAGGACGGCGATCAGACCCGCCGCCGCGTATGCACCGAGAAGTCGCCACTGACGACCGGTGATCAACCCGATGAGGATCGCGAACGGCAGCGTCAGGATCGCGATGCCGTAGGCCAGATACACCAGGTTGGACTGAGTCGGAGTCAGGACGCCGACGATCCCCGAGATCGATCGTTCGAGGGCGACCCAGTCCCTCCGCGTGATCAGCGAGCTGGTGATGACGAAGGCCAGAAATGCGGTTGCCAGGGCCAGGCGAAAGATGTCGTTGGTTCGCCGGACGAGCGGTTGCAGCAAATCGCCGGAAACGGAGACATCCCGTCCGTCAACGCGCATGTCTGAGGATCTCTCGGATCGGTGCCGGCACCGCGTGGGTCAGCGGTGTGCGGCCAACCTATCCCAGCCCGTGGCCCGCACCCGCGATTGTCCGCCTGCCCGTATGGATGTCGTCAAGGTGTGGCGCCTGCGCGTAAGGATCGCGTTCACGGCGCTTCCGGGGGCCGCGACGTCGGTAGACATTTGGGTGTGAGCAATTTGGTGCAGGTTCTTTCGATGATGGCGGTACCGGCGACGGTGCTTCTGACGTGTCGTTGCCTCAACGTCCGAGGCGCGACACGGGATGACGTCGCCAGTTGACCGGAGCTACGTGTGGGTGCCGCCGTCGACCCGCACTTCGGTGCCGGTGACCCAATAGGCGTCGAGGGAGCCGAGCATCGCCACCACGCTGGCCACGGCGTCGGGTCTGGCGAACATCGCACCGTCGTCGAGTGGCAGCACGGCCATGATCTTGCCGAGCAACGAGAAGTCCATGTCGTCGGGCAGGCCGGGCCCGATGCTCTGTTTCGACTCGCCGACGCCGTCGGTCATCCCCGACGAGATCGATCCCGGCTGCACGCAGTTGAACCGGATCCGTTCCTTGCTGAACTCCAGTGCCAGGGCGTGCGTCATCGCCTGGATGCCACCCTTGGATGCGGCATACGCCGACATGTACGGGTGGGCGAAGCTCGCCGACGTGGAGCTGAAGTTGACGACCGCGGCCGCATTGCCCTGTCGCAGAGCAGGTATCGCCTCGCGCGTGACGAGGAACGTCCCGAACAGGTTGACCCGTACGATCTTCTCGAAGTCGGCGAGCGTGGTGTCGGCGAAGTGTGACGACCTCAGAATGCCGGCGGCGTTGACCAGCGTGTCCAGCCCGCCCGCCGTGGCGACCGCTTCGGCCACCCCGGCTTGGACGGAGGCCTCGTCACCGACGTCCATCCGCACCGTTGACAACCGTGCGCCGTAGGCGTCGGCCTTGGCGACGGTGTCCTTCAACCCGGATTCGCTGATGTCGGCCGCGACGACCCGGCCACCCTCGTCGAGGATGCGAAGGACGGTGGCCTGCCCGATGCCGGAGCCGCCGCCCGTGATGAGGACGCGGCGGTCGGCGTAGCGCGCAAGTGTGGGAGACATGGGCCGAATGATGCCCCTCGAGCGCGTCGGTGTCAGCCGGTCTCGCGATCAGCGTGGGGCCGGGCAGCCATGTGGAGAGCAGCGAGGTGGCTGAACAACATGGAGGCGCCGATGGGGTTACCGCCCCCGGGGTAGGCGGTGCCGCTGACGGCGGCCATCGTGTTCCCGGCCGCGTACAGCCCGGGTATCGGTCGCGCGTCGGCGTCGAGCACGCGGGCCTCGGTGTCGGTGAGCAGCCCGCCCTTGGTGCCGAGGTCGGACAGCCCGAACGCGGCGGCGTGATAGGGCGGCTGATCGATGGGCACCAAGGGCGATGCGCCGCCGGTGAAGGTGCGGTCGTAGGCCTCGTCGCCACGGCCGAAGTCTCGGTCGACGCCGTCGGCCACCAACTCGTTGAATCGCGCCACCGTCGCTCCGAGGTGGGCGGGCGGCACCCCGATGATCGCTGCGAGGTCCGCCAAGGTGTCGGCGGTGTGCCACAGCCCGGCGTCGCGGTAGCGCTCGGTCGCGACCAGCGACACGCTCGTCGACTTCACCGGCGGGACTTCGCCCTCTCTGTCGTCGTAGATCATCCAGAACGGCAGTTCCATTGCACCGGAGTCGATCTGATCGACGACCGTGCGACCCAATCTGTCGTACGGACCGGATTCGTTGACGAAGCGCCGTCCGTCGGAGTTGACGAAGATGCCGCCGGTGAACCACAGCGAGAACGTCGAACGGCCGTCGGGGTGCGTCAATCCCGGCGACCACCACGCCTGTTCCATCAGGTCGGTGGCCGCGCCGATGCGGATGGCGGCTCGGTGTGCCGCGCCGTCGTTGCCCGGTGCGCCCATGGTGTCCTCGGCTCGGCCGGGGACACCGAACGAATAGCGCATTCGCGCGTTCTGCTCGAAACCGCCCGCGGCGAGCAGCACGCCGCGGCGGGCGCCGATCCGCACCAGTTCGCCACCGCGCTGCACGACGGCTCCGGTGACGGCGCCGTCGTCGACGACGAGGTCGGTCAGCGGGGAGTCGAGGTGGAATGCCGCGTTGGGGAAGCGGTTCAGCGCGGCGAGAAAGCGGCCGATCAGGGCACGACCCCCGGTGAGCAGTTCCGGTACGGGCACCCCGAGGCGTTCGTTGTCGAGGGGGCCGCGGACCCGGTCGGCGTGTGGGCCGAGGGTGTCGGCGGGCAGTGCCCTGCACACGATGTGGCGCATCCCGTCCACGCGGGCCCCCGGCGCACTGCCAAAGTAGTCGGGCCACGGCAACACCTTGAACGCGAACGCGGCGTCCTCCTCGAGGTATTCGATGAGTCGCTCCCCGCCGCGGACGTACGCGTCCTGCAACTCACGTGGCGTGCGGTCGCCGACCACGGCGTGGAAGTAGGTCAGGGCCTCCTCGATGGTGTCGTCGACACCTGCGCGGCGTAGCACCGGATTGCACGGAAACCACATCCCGCCGCCACCGGAGAACGCCGTCGTCCCACCGAACTTGGCGGTCGCCTCGACCAAGGAAACGGACAGGCCCTCGCGTGCCGCGGTGTAGGCACCGGTGATTCCGCCACCCGAACCGACGACGACGACGTCCACGATCTCGTCCCAGTCTGCGGATATGTGTGTGGTCACTGAGAATCCCTAACTCCGGAGGGTGAATCCGGCATCGAGCGGCCACGAGGTGCCGGTGATGAATGCCGCTTCGTCGGAGACCAGCCAGGCCACCGCGGCAGCGATCTGTTCGGGTTGCAGCAGTGTGATCGGAAGGGCGTTGAGCTGGCTGGCGAGCCACGGATCACCGGCCGCGGACAGCTTCATCGTGGTCTCGTTGAGGATCATGTCGGTCGCGACCCCGCTGGGGTGAATCGTGTTCACCCGGATCGAGTGCGCCGCGAACTGGTCCGCCCAGACCTGCATGAGGGCCACCAGCCCGCGTTTGGATGCGGCGTACCCCTGAACGCCGGCCCGGTCGGTGCCGGAGGCCTTGATGCCCTGCGTGGAACTGGCCAGCACGATGGAGCCGCCGCGTCCGCCGGCGATCAGGGCGGGGATGGCCGCGTCCACGGTGTTCCAGGCCCCGATCAGGTTGACCTCGACGATGTCGCGGAACGCCCGGGCTCGTTCGTCGGTGTCGCTGAGCCTGATGATGCCCGCGTTGGCGATGACGACGTCCAGGCGGCCGAACGTCTCGACGCCCTCTGCGACCGCCGACTTGACCGTTTCGGGATCGCGGACGTCGGCCTGACGGGCGAGGATTCGACGGCCCTGGCTTCCCACGAGTTTCACCGTCTCGGCCAGGTCCTCGGGGGTCGAACCCCGGTAGTCCGTGGTGTCGAACTCGGCGCACACGTCGATGGCGATGATGTCGGCGCCCTCGCTGGCGAGCTTGACGGCGTGCGCCCGGCCCATCCCGCGTGCGGCACCGGTGATGAAGGCGACCTTGCCGGTCATGGTTCCCATCTGCACTCTCCGGTCAGTCCTTCGGGAAGTTGACGTTCTTGGTCACGGATTCCCATTCGTCGATCGACGCGGAGAAGGCGGCAAGCTTGTCGCGGACCGCCGTGAGGACGTCGCGGCCGAGTAGCAGGCGCAGGGGTGGCTCGTCGAGCGTGGTCACCATGAGGACCGCCTCGGCGACCTTCCGCGGGTCACCGGGCAGGTGTTTGGCGAACTCCTTGATCATCGTCTTGCGGGCGCCCACGTTCGCGTCGTAGTCGCCGATCGGAGTGGAGGACTCCCACATCGACCGCGCCGCCCAGTCGGTGCGGAACGCCCCGGGCTCGATCGCCGTCACCTTGATGCCGAGCGGCTTGACCTCTTGCGCCAAGGCCTCGGTCAACGCCTCGAGGGCGAACTTCGTCGAGGAGTAGTAGGCGTTGGGCGGGTTGGCCACCAGTCCGGTCATCGACGAGATGTTCACGATGTGCCCGGACTGCCGGGCCCGCATGGCGGGCAGCACCGCCTTGATCGTGTCCACCACACCGAAGTAGTTGGTGTCGAACAGTTTCCGGACTTGTTCATCCTCACCCTCCTCGATCGCGGACAGGTAGCCGTGACCCGCATTGTTGATCAACACGTCGATGCCGCCGAACGCATCGTCGGCAACCTGGACCGCCGCGGCGATCTGGGCCTTGTCCGTGACGTCGAGGGCGACGACCGCGGCGCGGTCGCCGAAGTCGGCGCCGAAGTCGGCGATCGTTTCGGTGCGTCGCGCGGTCACCACCACGGAGTGTCCCGCCTCCAATGCGGCTCGGGCGATCTCGCGACCGATGCCGGTAGAACATCCGGTAACCAACCAGCGGCTCATGTCAGATCGTCCCTTCCGGCAGGCGGCGCAGATAGGCCGCGCGGCGGTTGGCGAGTTCGGTCGCCCGCTCGCGTTCGGACACCCGGCGCAGCGTCGGAACCTCGGCCTCGAGGTCGTCGAGTTTCACCACGCGACCACGGGCGCTCAAGTCTTCCCTGGGTCCGGTTTCGCCGCTGTCGCCACCGAATTCGGCCATTCGCAGCGTCAGGATGCCTTCGTGGAGACCGTCGGAGTCGATCCAGTTGGAGACGCCGGGATCGGATGCGGCGATGACGTAGGTGTACGTGCCGTCCTCGTTGGGCATCGACTGGGACTTGTTGAGGCTGCCGGTGCGATCGACGATGTCCAGTGTGGTGCCCCAGATGTTGCTCAGCGGCACGGTGAAGTACTCGGCGCCGCCGTCGCTGACGTCGACGATGAAGGCCTCGCCGGGGTTCAGGTCGAACCGGCCCATCACGTACACCTGATTGCGCATCGCTCCGACTGTGTCGGCCGACCAGGCGAGGTTGACGTCGTTGGGTGCCATCTTGTAGACGCCGTGGCTGAGCTTTCCCGTGAAGTTGGCGAAGTACGCCATCATCGCAGCGGTGGCCTCGGCCTGTTCGTCCAGCGTCCGCGCGGGCGTCGATGGTGCGCCGCCCAACCGTTGCACCGAAAGCTTGTTCGGGTCGTCGCGATCCCAGTTCAGCAGTACGTCGCGGATGTAGAACTCGTGTGACTCCGGCGTGGACTGCACGTGGTTGGGGCGATCGCGTGCCGGGTCGGCGTCGACGGTGATGATGAACGAACCGTCGTGCTCCACCTCCATCGTGCGGCCGTTGAGCACCGCGACGGTGCCCATGTTGGCATCCCACAACGTGAAGTAGTTCTCCGTCATGCGGTTCTCCCCGACGCGGCCGCGAATCTCGTAGCGCTCGTCACCGGAGATCGGGATCACGCGGTACACGCTGTCGGGATTGTCGATTCCCCAACGCGATCCGGGGATCTGACGACCTGACACCGGGTGCCCAAGCCGGGTGATGCAGCTGACCTTGGGCCGGAGCTTGTCCTGGTTGGACGACCACACCGCGGCGGAGAACATCACCTCGGCGAAGGCGTCGTCGAAGCAGGCACGCATCGCGTCGGAGGCCTTCGCCCGCCCCAGCCACGTCTCGGCGACGCTGCGATAGGCCGCCTTGACGGTCGGGTGGTCGGTCAGTTCGAGGGCGGCGACTTCCTGCTCGTGTTGCGACGTCGTCGCGACGGGATCGTCTGTGTGCTGAGTCATCGTCTCCTCTTCGAGGATGTGGCGTCGGAACCGAACCGGACGTTGTAGGTGGCGAATCGCTCGTCGATCTGGGTGTCGGTGAGCCCGAAATCGGTTGCGGCATAGGACGGGCGCGCCGGATCCTTCGGACGTTCGACGAGCCAGCGCCGCATCGCCGACTCCGCATCGGCGCTCAGCGGTACGCCGATCGCGTCGTACACCCGGGCCGCCTGGCCGATCGGATCGGCGACCGCGTCGGGGAACTGGACGTCCGTGCAGATCGCCGTGTCGTCGGTCCAGCCGTCACGGGTGGCCATCGCGCGGTCATTCGTCCAACCCATCCGCTGCAGCCACAGCGCGCCGACCCGGTGCCGGTCCACCTGGTCGGAGTGCATCTCGTGCAGTGTGGCGTTGAGGCTGGCGCCGGACGGGATCGTCTCGCGCGGATCGCGGTGCATGTGCACGACGTGCAGGTCGGGGAACTCGGCCCGCAACGCCTCGAGATAGCCGAGGTGGGCGGGCGACTTCAACACCCATCGCTGCGCCGTGCGGCCACTGGAACACTCCCGCCCCGCTGCGCCCGCCCGTTGACGCTTCTGCCACTGCAGGAACTGCAGCATCCGGTGCAGATACGCGTACGCGGAGGAGAAGTCCTGCTGGTCGATCCACGACCGGTAGGCGGGCACGTGAGCGCCCGACTCGGGCACGTGTGAGAGGAACGCGTCGGAGAGGAAGACGATCTCCTCTTCGGGCTCGCGGGCGTACATCGGGTGGATGGTGAACAGCTCGGGTGCGAGCTCGCGCGAGATCGCCTCGCGCTTCTCGCTGATGACGATGCGAGGGTCCTCGGTCTCCGACCACCGGTGGTCGAGTTTCGGTGCGACCTCGACCACCTCCCAGCCGTACGCGCAGTGGAAGCGGTCGTCGGCGGCGAGCAGTCGCTGCAGCAGGGTGGTGCCGCTGCGCATCATGCCGACTACGACGATGGGCGCGACGACCTTCTCCTGGAGGATCTCGGGATGCCGTCGGATCCACTCCTGGGCGCGCAACCGCATCCGAAGGCTGTGGACGAGACCTGACCGCAGGATGTGTATGCCGGTGTCGTTGAGGTCGGCGACGGCATGGGCGGCGGCGTAGTCGTCTGCGAGGACGGCGAGCGGCTCGGCGAACGGCAGCGGACCCCAATCGTCGAGATCCTCCATGTGCTGCGCGGTGGCAGCGAGGTGAGCCGCGTCGAACGGGTGCGCCACGGTGGTCAGAACTTCAGGTGGTGGCTGACGTCGCCGACCTGATCGATGTACATGGTCCTGCTGTCGAACCACCAGGAGCCGTCGATGCGATGGAAGGTGTCGCGGTAGTGACCCGTCACGATGATCTGCAGTGGCAGGTCGGGCGTCGCCTGCGTCACGCAGTAGTAGGCACTCGCGCGGGCGGTGCCCGCATCGTCGTCGACGTCCACCTGCACGTTGCTGGTCAGGTGCTTGGTCTTGGGGGTGTCGTCGTCGTAGAGGCGCGTCGCCATCTCGTACATCTGCCGAACCCCGGTGGTTCCGGTGAAGACCGTCTCCGGCGGGCCGTCCTCGACGCCGCAGATGCGCCCGTGCGCGAAGAGAGCGGCCACCCCGTCCAGATCGCCGGCGTCGAGACGCTCGGCATAGGTGTACAACAGGTTCTCGATGCGCCGGGCACTGTCCATCATGTCGGCAGCTGGCTCCTCGTCGAACCGAAGTTGGTCGAGCTGACCAGAATTCCGGCCATTTCCCGTAGACAACCAGCCGGGTCGGGTGATGTCAACGATTCCGTCCGTGCGCACGTGGTTAATCTCAAGGCGTGACATCACACTGGTCGCCGACCCGACTCGGCAATCTGACCGGCAAGCGCATCATCGTAACGGGAGCCACCAACGGCGTTGGCCTGGCGACGGCGGGTGCCCTCGCCCGCGCGGGCGCTCACGTCATCCTCGCGGTGCGCAACGTCGAACTGGGTGCCCAGCGGGCTGCCGAGATGGGCGGCGACACGTCGGTGGTCAAGCTGGACCTCGCCGAGCAGTCATCCGTGCGCGCGTTCCCCGATCTGTTCGACGGCGACGTGGACATTCTGATCAACAACGCGGGGGTGGTCGCCCAGAACCGTTCGGAGACTGTGGACGGTTTCGAGATGACGCTGGGCACGAACTTCCTCGGTCCGTTCGCCTTGACCAATCTGTTGTTCGGTCGGGTGCGCTCGCACATCATCAACGTCGGCTCCGATGCGCACAAGTCGGCGAAGTTCGCGCTCGACGATCCCCATCTGCGTACGCGCAAGTGGTCGGCGTTCCCCGCGTACGGCCGCTCCAAGCTCGCGGTGATGTTGTGGGGCCTCGAGCTCGACCGGCGTTTGCGCGCAGCGGGTTCGCCCGTCACCAGCCAACTGACCCACCCCGGTTGGGTCGCGTCGAATCTGTCGAACGTCTCCGACAAGCGGGTGATGTCGGCGTTCCATTCGGTGGTGAAGTCGGCGGCCAACGTGTTGGCCAACGACATCGATGCAGGCGCGGCGCCGACGCTCTACTGCATCAGCGAACCCATTCCGCCGGGCAGTTACGTGGGCATCGACAGTCGGTTCGGGCTGAAGGGTGGGCCGACGTTGAGTGGCCGCGCCGCTGAGGCCTGCGACTACGAGGTGGCCGCACGATTGGTCGCCTTCGCCGAGAAGGAAACGGGCACAGTGCTTTCCGTCTAGCCGACCGAGACTGAACCGGTCAGCTGTGGTCGAGTGCCCAGCGGATGCCGCCTACCAGAGTCCGGCCCGCCACGCGGACGGCGGTGGTCTCCAGTGGCGGCAGGTAGGGCAGCCGAAGCGGCAGCCGCGCCCACGCCGGCAGCATGGCCACCGAGGTGGCGGCCAGGACCGCATATGGAGGCCTGGCCAGCAGTGGCAAGGGCGGAGTCAGCAGCAGGAACCTGGCTGCCTCCCGCGCCGCCGGGGTGCTGCTCATCTCGGGCCGGTAGTCCGCGATCCGCTGCTTCAACTCCCGCTCGGTCAGCGGTGGGTCGAGCACCCCGAGCGCGGTGGCGACGTGGGCGGTGTCCGCGACGTAGTCGTCGCGGCCCTGCTGATCCAGTGGATTGGCTCCGTAAAGTTGATGCGCCATAAGGAAGCTGTCGACCTCGGCGATGTGTACCCACTCGAGAAGGTGCGGGTCGGACGCCTCATAGGGTCGTCCATCCGCGGCGGTCCCACGTACCCGTCGATGGATCCCGCGGACCTTGTCGACGGCGCGCTGGGCATCGTCGGCCGGGCCGAAGGTCGTGACGGCAAGGAAGGTGCTGGTGCGCTGCAGCCGTCCCCACGGATCGCCCTTGTAGTCGGAGTGTCCGGCGACGCCCGCCATCGCCAACGGGTGCAATGACTGCAGGAGCAGGGCGCGCAATCCGCCGACGAACATCGACGCGTCGCCGTGCACCCGCCTGATCGGACGGTCCTCGTCGAACCATCGCGGACCGGGCGTTTCGTGGATGCGGGTCCGGTTGGTTGGGCCGTCGGGACCAGCGACCATGCCGAAGAGACGTTGACCGAGGCCATCCCGCACACTCGTCAGACCTGGGATTGCCACGGCTTCGACAGTACGCCGGGTGCAATGTGAGCTCCCGTGAGCCAGGACGCGAGCGTGCGTGAGGTGCCAACTCGCGGCGGCGTGTCGTGTACCGACACGCGCGCTCGCTGAAGGAGGCGGGGGGCTAGGCGTACCTGGCCGCCAGGCGTCTCCGATGCGACGCGGGGGAGCCGTACAGCGAGCGGTTCAGCATGGCGCGCTTGAGGTACACGTGGAGGCCGCTCTCCCAGGTGTACCCGATACCACCGTGCAATTGCATGGCCTTGCCGACGACGTCGACGGCGGCGGTGCAGGCGTAGGACTTGGCCATCGAGGCAGCGATGCCAGCGTCGTCGCCCGTGGCCAGTGAATCGACGGCGACGGTGACCAATTGCCGGGCTACCGACAGCTGCACCAGCATGTCGGCACACGCATGCTTGACCGCCTGGAATGATCCGATCGGCCTGCCGAACTGGTGACGAACGGATGCGTAGTGGACGGTCGCCGCGAGCATCGCCTGCGCGACGCCCAGGCTGTCGCAGGCGATGGCCACCGCGGCCCGGTTCAGCAACAGTTCGGGGTCCACTGTCAACGGCCATGACTCGGACACTTCGGCGGCATCGGCCATCACCGTTGCCAGCGCCCGGGTCTCGTCGAGCACTGGCTGCGCGGTCACGGACAACTCGGTGGCGGTGAGTACGACGGGGATGCCGTCGAGGTCGGCCAACAGCAGCACGACGTCTGCGCCCTCCGCATCGGGCACGAACTCGGCGTGCCCCGACACGGTGCCGTCCGACACGGTGAACCCCGGCGCGAACGCCACCGTCGTACCAGTGCTGATCCGCTTTAGGAGAGAGTCCCGAGAATCACTGGGCCCCAACGCCGTCAACGCGCCCACGGCCAAGGTGGTGCCGAGGAAGCGGTGGTCCGTGGCGGCGCGGCCCATCTCCTCGAGCACGATGGCCGTCTCGACGAAGGATGCCCCGCTGCCGCCGAGCGACTCGGGGATCTCCAGCGCCGCCCAGCCCGCGTCGACGACGTGTCGCCCGTCGCCGCCCTTGGTCAGCAGTTCCCGAGCGATCGCACGCAGTTCGTCGTGGAACTCGCGCAGATCCGACGTCACGAGCTCACCGGTTCGCGGGGGAGGCCGAGGCCACGCTCGCCGATGATGGTGCGTTGGATCTCGCTGGATCCGCCGGGAATCGTCCACTCCCATGACCCGATGAAGTCGAGCGCCCAAGCGCCGGAGTCCCATCCGCTCGACATCGGCTTGGTCAGCACGGTATGGGCGGCCAGACCCGAGACGTCGGTGCCGAAGTCGGTCAGTCGTTGCAGCAGTTCGCTGTAGAACAGCTTGACGATGGAGGGGTCCGCCGGGCCGGCGGCGCCCGTGTCGTGACCCTCGACAACGCTGCGGCACAACCCGCGCAGGCCGGCGATCTCGATGTCGAACTGCGCCAACCGGTCGGCCACTGCGCCGTCGTCGATGGGCCGGGAGCCGTCCGGCCGCATTCGCCTGCACTCGTCGACGAGGCGACGGAAACCCACGTTGCCGAGTCTCTCGGCCAGTTCGAGCATCGTCATCCCGCGCTCGGCGCCCAGGGTGGCCTGAGCCACTTGCCAACCCGCGTTCTCGGCACCGATCAGGTGGTCGGCTGGGATCACGACGTCGTTGAGGAATACCTCGCAGAAGTGCGATTCGCCGATCGCATTGCGGATCGGGCGGACGTCGATGCCTGGCGATCTCATGTCCATCAGGAAGTACGAGATGCCGTTGCGCTTGGGTGCGTCGTGATCGGTACGGGCCAGCAGTAGGCACCAGTCGGCGTGCAATCCGCCACTCGCCCAGAGCTTCTGGCCGTTGACGACGTAGTGGGTCTCGACACCGTCGTCGACCCTGCGGGCCGTCGTGCGCAGAGAAGCCAGGTCGGAACCGGCCTCGGGTTCCGAGAAGCCCTGCACCCAGATCTCACCGCCGAGGATCGCCGACAGATGGCGGCGTCGCTGTGCGTCGGTGCCCGCGGCGAGCAGGGTGGAGGCCGCGTGATGAATCCCGACGAAGGCCAGCACGAGTCGTGGCGCGTCGGCCGCCGCGAGCTCCTGATACAGCACGATCTGCTCGCCCACCGGCATGCCGCCGCCCCATTCGCGCGGCCAGTGCGGCACGGCGAATCCCGCGGTGTGCAATTCGGCGAACCACGACTTCTGGAAGGCGACGAACTCGTCGTCGCTCACCCCGGTCTGGGCGCTCCGCCAGTCCGTCGGTACGTGCTCCTGACACCAGACGCGGACGTGGTTGCGGAACTCTTCGAGATCCGTCGTCACGTCACGACCTCGCTGGTGGCGCCGTAGAGTCCGGTCAAGCCGTGTGAGCCGAGGCATTCGGTGAGGTGGGCACGGGAAGCCGAGAGGCCGAGAGGCAGCCGTCGCAGCGGCTGGCTGTACCGCGACAACCAGGACAGCGTGGTCTCGTCGCAGAAGCCGACGGCACCGTGCAACTGGTGGGTGACCCTAAACACGATCTCCGCCGCCTCGAGCGCTGCCATCCGCAGCGCGAGTGCGTCATCCAGTGCTTCTTCCCGGCCCGTGGCCGCACTCCACGTGGCGTACCTGGCGAGCATCTCCAGCCCGGCCCGTTCGACCTCGGCATCTGTCAGCTGGAATTGGACGCTCTGGAATGCCGAGAGTGGCTGACCGAACTGCCGGCGGAGCTGGACGTGCGAGATGGTGAGTTCGATTGCCCGATCGAGCATTCCGAGCAACGTCCAACACGGCAGCACCACTGCCACGGGCAGGTCCGCGGCGCCGTCGTCGTCCTTCGCGGTCAAGGCGAGCCTCCTCACGAACGCAGGTTCGGGTTCGCCGATCCCCACGGCGCTGCTGCGGCGACCGCTCAGCGACACGGCGCCCCAGTTCATGTCGACGCCTGCGACCGCGCCGGCCGGTCGCATATCGGCGACGACGATCAGCCCGTCGTCGTCGGACGTCCGTGACAGCCGCTCGGCGATCGGATACGGCAACGCCCAGTACCCGGCGCTTCGGCAGAGCGCCGCCGCCGCCTCGAGCTGATCGGCGTCGCCGCGGGGCTCGAGCTCCCACGCGCCGAGTTCGGCGAGAACGGGTCCGACGAGCGCCTCGCGTACAGTCGGGTCGGCTTCGGCTCGCTGCACCAACTCGTCGCCGCCGGCTGCTTCGAAGGCCCGAAGAGCCTGGCGCCGAAACTCCTTCGCCTCGTCGCCAAGGTCGGTGATCACCGTGCCCCCAGCAGGGACCGCGACAGCAGAATGCGTTGCATCTCGATGCTGCCCGACGAGACGGTGGAGGCCTGCGAGTAGCGCCAGTGGTCTTCAACCTCGCTGCGGAACGACGCGGTGCCCTCCTCCGGCGCTTCGGCGGCGATCTCCATCAGGACCTCGGCACTGTCCTGGTCCAGCTTCGTGACGGCGATGCGGTAGGCCGCGACGTCGGTGGGCGTCACGCGCCCCTCGCCCTGCAGCGATACCAGGCGGTACGCCAGTAGGCGGGCCCGGCGGCAGTGGGTCAACATCCTGGTCCACCGCCCCCGCAGTTCGGCGGGCAGGTCGGTCCAATGCTCACCGAGCTGCTCGGGCGCAATCTGCAGCAGTCGTTCGCACCGGGCATAGCGGGCGATGCCGAGGCGCTCGAACGACAACACGTCGGCGACGATCGACCAGCCGTCGTCGAGCGTCCCCAGGATGTCGGCCTCGGTCACCCGAAGGTCGTCGATGAAGACTTCGTTGAGGTGGTGGGGGCCCATCATGCAGCCGATCGGCCGCACGGTGATCGCGGGATCGTCCATCGGCACCAGGAAGATGGTGAGCCCGGCCTGCTTCTTGGTGGTGTTCTTCTCCCACTTAATCGTTCGCGCGAGCAGGAAGCACCACTGCGCCATGGTGGCGTACGACGTCCAGATCTTCTGGCCGTTGATGCGCCAACCGTCCCCGTCGGGGGTGGCCGCAGTGCGTAGCGAGGCGAGGTCCGAGCCGGCTTCGGGTTCGCTGAATCCCTGACACCAGATGACCTCGCCGCGTGCGATCGGCGGCAAGTGCCTGCGCTGTTGTTCGGCGGTGCCATGGCGCATCAGCGTCGGCCCCACCCAATTCACGCCCATGTACTGCGCGCCGCGGGGTTCGTGGTGAGCCCACATCTCCTCACGCACCACGGTTTGCTCCCAGACTGACGACCCGCGACCCCCGAACTCTGGCGGCCACGACATGCACAGCAGGCCGCGCTCGGCGAGGAGGTGACAGAACTTCTGTGCGACCTCCAGGTCGGCGGGGTCGTCGGTGAACGCGCCCAGGAAGCCCTCCGGTACATGGGTTTTCACCAGGTCGCGAAGTTCGCGACGAAGGTTCGCCGCGTCGCGACCCATCTCGAAGTCCACCCGGCAATCTTAGGCCAATCCTTATAAGGATTGCTAGTATTCGGTTCGTGCCACCAGGACGGACTCCTCAGCGTCGTATCGCCGAGACGGTCGCGAGCGAGCTGCGCGAGGGCATCCTCACGGGGCGGATGGGTGACCGGCTTCCCATTCAGGACCAGCTGGTGAGTGATTTCGGTGTGAGCTATCCGTCGGTGCGCGAGGCATTGCGGATCCTCGAGACCGAGGGACTAGTCACCGTGCGACGAGGCAGCGTCGGGGGCGCGGAGGTGCACCGACCCGATCAATCGTCGGGCGCGTATCACCTGGGACTGCTGCTGCAGGGTGCCCGAGTCACCCTCGGTGATCTCGCGCAGGGACTGCTGTTGCTCGAACCGTTGTGCGCCGGCGAGGTGGCCCGGCGCCCGGACCGTGCGACCGCCGTCGTCCCCGCGCTGACCGCCAACGTCGATGCCTCCGCGGAGGCGGTGTCCGACGGCGTCGCCTTCACCCGCATCGCGCGTGAGTTCCACGATCTCGTCGTCGCCTCCACCCCGAACGCCACGATGCGCTACGTGGTGCGGAGCCTCGTCGCACTCTGGTCGGCTCAGGAACAGCAGTGGGCGGCGACACGCACCAAGCTCGGTGAATACCCCTCGTCGACTGCCGCCCGGGGTGCGGTGCGAACCCACCGGCGGCTCGTCGACGAGATCGCCGCCGGACACGCCGACGAGGCACAGGGGATTGCGCGCAGGCACCTCGCCGCCACGCAGGCCCTAGTGCTGGAACGCTTCAACGACGACGTCGTCAGCGCTGCCTCAGCACGCTCGGGACGTATCGCGCCGTAGCGTCGGCGAGTCCCCGGTCTTACTGGGTCTTTCTGAGCGTGTCCCAGTCGTGTTCGCCCTCCAACGTGGCGATCGCCGTGGAGGTGCGTTCCTTCATCACCAGCGTGAAGACGACGCCGATCACCACGGCGAGGAGCAGCGCGACCCAGGAGAACCGGGATAACCACTTCTCGGCGGCCAGGCCCAGGTAGTAGACGACGGCGGTCGTGCCACCGGCCCAGAGTAGCGCGCCAGTTGCGTTGGCGGCCAGGAATTTTCGATAGGGCATCTTCAGCGCACCCGCGAGTGGCCCCGCGAAGATGCGAAGCAGCGCGATGAAACGTCCGAAGAACACCGCCCACACGCCCCACCGGGTGAACAACTGCTTGGCCAAGGCGACGTGCCCAGGTCCGAAGTGCTTGGGGAAGCGCTTGCCCAGCCGTTCGAAGAGATTCATGCCGTAGCGGTGGCCGATGCTGTACCCGATCGTGTCCCCGACGATCGCGCCGATGGTGGCTGCGGCGCCGACGCCCACGGGGCTGATGTCGAGGGTGTGCCGCGACGCCAGCAGGGCGGCGCCGACGAGTGCGATCTCGCCGGGCAGAGGGATGCCCAGGCTCTCCAACCCGATCACCACGCCGACCACGAGATACACCGCCAACGGCGGGATGGTCTCCAGCAGGGCGTCGACGTTCACGCGCTAAGAATGCCTGATGAATCGGTCGGCGCGCGCTGTGACGGTCGAAGCGTCGTTAGTCGCTGGCGGGCAGTGGCTTCGCTTCCTTGATCGTCAGCGGCGTCGCGCCGATGCTGAGCGTGCCCTGGCCCGCCTTGGTGACGAGGACCTCTGCGCCGACGTCGTCGACGTAGCGCTTGCCCATCAGGTTGGCGTCGGATAGCGCGGCGTCCAGGTTCAGCCCTTCGTCGATATCCGATCCGATGGGCACCATTGGTGCCCCGCCTGCGCGGAGGTCGTCGAGACTGTCGGCGCTGCGCACCACGATGACCTGCGTGTCGCAGACCTGGCTCTGCAGGCGGGTGCCGTTCTTGATCATGCTGACTCCTTGCTGGCGTTGAGCTCGTCGACGAGTTCCCGGCGAAGGATCTTGCCGGTGGCATTGGTGGGGAGTTCGTCGCGGAAGACTACGCGGTCGGGCGTGCGTGATCCGCGCAATTGCGTGCGGACGTGGGTTCGCAGATCCTCGGCGTCGGGGACGGCGCCCGCGGTGGGAACGACGACGGCGACGATGATCTGGCCCCACTCGGGGTCCTCGGGTCCCACGACGGCGCACTCCCGTACGTGCGGATGTTCGACGAGGACGTCTTCGATCTCGGCGGGGGCGATGTTCTCACCGCCGCGGATGATGGTGTCGTCGGATCGCCCCCCGAGAAACAGGTAGCCCTCGTCTTCGAGCATGGCGACGTCCCTGGTGGGGAACCAGCCCTCAGCGTCGAGCACCGAACCGATGTCGGTGTAGCGGCCAGAGACCTGCTCACCGCGGACGTAGAGCTCGCCGGTGTGGCCGGGGCCGAGCACGGTGCCGTCGTCGGCGCGGATCTGGACCTCGATGCCGGGAACGGGTTGGCCGACCGAGGCGAGGCGTCGCAGCGCTGCCTCGTCGGTGGCCGCCTGCGCGGCGCGGTGGTCGTCGGGGGAGAGCACGGCGATCGTCGAGCTGGTCTCGGTCAGACCGTAGGCATTGACGAACCCGACGCTGGGAAGCAGCGACAGCGCCCTCCGCACGAGCGGCAGCGCCACCTTCGACCCGCCGTAGGCCAGCGTGCGGAGTGAGGGCAGCGTGGCGCTGGTGGATTCGAGCACACCGACGATGCGGTCGAGCATGGTCGGCACGACGGTCGCGGACGTGACGTTTTCCGTACCGACTAGGCGGACCCACTCGCTGGCGTCGAAGTGGTTCAGATACACCATCTTTCGGCCAGCGTAGAGGTTCGACAGCGCCGACGAGACGCCAGCGATGTGATACGGGGGGACGCAGATCAGCGCGGCGTCGCCCGGGTCGGCAGAGGCGAACTCGACGGTCCCGGTGATGTAGCTGGTCAGGTTGTTGTGGGTGAGCTCGACGGCCTTCGGCTTCGATGTCGTGCCCGAGGTGAACAGGACCACCGCGACCGAATCCGGGTCGGCGAACTCGGCTGCCGGCTCGGCGGTACGGGCCGCGTCGACGAACTCGGCCGAACTGATCACCCGGTGGGCGTCTCCGACGGCGTCGCGGTACTCCTCGTCCACCACGACCAGCGGGTCGGGCAACCTGTCGAGCTGGGCACGCAGTCCGTCGGCGGACTGGCGGTAGTTCAACGGCGTCACCGCCACGGCGGCGCGCGCTGCGGAGAAGAGCAGCAGCGGCAACATCGACCCGCCGGTACCGACGTAGGCGACGTGCCGGGCACCCGAGGCGTTGATCACCCCGGCGCCTCCATCGGCCAGCGTGCTCAGATCCTTGGCAGTGAACCGGACGTCGCCGGACACCACGGCCGTCCGGTCTGGATCGCCCGACACCGCCATCTCCAGAAGGAGCGAGATGCTCATGGCGCCTCCATGCTCCCGGGGCTGCGTGAAGCCGACACCAGGGCATCACCGTCGGCGAGGTTCGTCACCGCGGATGTCGCGAGATTGCCGCTCGACACCAGCAGCGTGCGGACGGCTGGTGGGCGGTGCTGGCTGGACATCGTTCTCCTTGGATCGCTTACCTTGATGCTAGCCGACCGATAGGGGCATTCTCATTTTTCGCAAGTGCCATGCTCATGCCCACCGTCAAGGGCCTTGTGAGGAGGAACGGCTCATGTGGCCGCACGGCGCCTGAAGTGGTAGGGGGCGCTTAACTCGCGCCGTGTTTCCGCTCAGCGGTATTGGCATTCTCATTTTCAGCAAGTACGTTATCCCTCGATGAGCGACCAAGTCATACCGCGGGTAGAGACGCCCTCTGGCCTCCCGCTGGAGCCCGTGTACGGACCGGGCGACCGCGCGGCAGACCCGCCGCCGCCCGGTGTGTACCCCTTCACGCGGGGCAAGGTCGCGTCCGGCTACCGCGCCAAGACCTGGACGTTCCGTCAGTATTCGGGATTCGGCACGGCCGAGGAGTCGAACAAGCGGTATCGGTATCTGCTGGGTCAGGGTGGCACCGGTCTGTCGGTGGCGCTCGACCTGCCGACCCAGTGCGGCTACGACTCCGACGACGAGGAGTACGGCGAGGAGGTCGGCCGCGTCGGCGTCGCCGTCGACACCCTGGCCGACGCCGAAGTCCTCTTCGACGGCATCCCGCTGGACAAGATCAGCACCAGCTTCACGATCAACGGCACCGCCGTCATCCTGTTGGCCTTCTACGTCGCAGCCGCCGACAAGGCGGGCGTGCCGCGCGCGAAGCTGACCGGCACCATCCAGAACGACATCGCCGGAGCCGTCGCTGCGTCTGATCGCCGACACCATCGAGTTCTGCGCGGCCGAGGTGCCGAGGTTCAATGCGATCTCCGTGGCGGGCGCCCACTTCCGCGACGCAGGCGCCAACGCCGTTCAGGAGATGGCGTTCACCCTGGCCGACGGCGTCACCTATTGCGACACCGTCGTCGAACGCGGTCGGATGACCATCGACAAGTTCGCCCCCAGATCTCGTTCTTCTTCTATACCCACGGTGACTTCTTCGAGGAGATCGCGAAGTACCGGGCAGGTCGACGCCGGTGGGCGACCATCGTGCGCGAGCGGTCCGGCGCCACCACCGACAAGGCGTCCAAGCACGGCGGCATGGTGCGTTCCATCGAGGACGGTTACCTGCATGGGCTCATCGCCGACGAGGGTGAAGGCCGAGCGCGACGGCGTCGCCGTGAAGGAAACCCTTGCCGCCTGTCGCGTGCGGCCGACGGGACGACCGACAACCTCGTGCACAGGCTCGTCGACTGCGCCAACGCCTACTGCACCGTCGGTGAGATGGTGACCGCATTGAAGGCCGTGTGGGGCGAGTTCCAGCAACCGGTGGTGTTCTAGTGGGCACCCGAGTATTGGTGGCAAGACCCGGTTTGGACGGCCACGACCGAGGCGCCAAGATCGTCGCGCACACCCTGCGGGACGCCGGCTTCGAGGTCATCTACACCGGAATCCGGCAGCGCATCGAGGACATCGTTGCGATCGCATGTCAGGAAGACGTCAAGTTGGTCGGCCTGTCGATTCTGTCGGGTGCGCACGTGGGGTTGACCACCCGGGTGGTGGAGGCATTGCGAGCCGCCGACGCGGGCGACAACGCCGTCGTCGTGGGTGGCACCTTTCCGCGGGCCGACGTGCAGAAGTTGTTGGATGCCGTTGCGGCGGCGTTCTTTCCGACCGGCACGTCGCTGGAGACCCTCGTTCGTGATGTACGAGTCCTGACCGAAGGCGCGGGAGAAGACTGATGCGGCTTGGAGTGATGATCGGTGCCGAGCGCGGCGACTCCGCACGCAAGGTCGCCAAGCTGATCGCCGACATCGAGTGGGCCGAGTCCGCGGGCATGGACACCGCGTGGATGCCGCAGGTGCCCAACGACTTCGATGCGCTCATCATGGTGACGCTGATGGCCGGCCGCACCAGTACGATCGAGTTGGGCACGGCCGTCGTCCCGCTGCAGGCGCAGCATCCCATTGCGCTGGCGCGCCAGGCGTTGTCGGTGCAGGCCGTCGCGGGTGGTCGCCTGGTGCTCGGTGTCGGGCCGTCGCACCACTGGATCGTCAGCGACATGTTGGGTTTGCCCTCCGAAAAGCCAGCGGCGTACACGCGCGACCATCTACAGGTGCTGCATGCGGCCTTCGAGAACCCCGGGCCTTCGGAGGGCAGGAGCACAGCGACCCGGGAGATCATGGTCGACGTCGAGAACGAGACGTTCACTGTGCACAATCCGCCTGACCCACCGCCGGTTTCGCCGATGCCGGTGCTGGTGGCGGCACTCGGTCCGGTGATGTTGAAGATCGCTGGAGAGCACGCTGACGGCACCGTGCTGTGGATGGCCGACGAGCGCGCCATCGGCGACCACATCGCGCCGCGGATCACCAAGGCGGCGGCTGACGCGGGCAGGCCGGCTCCGCGGATCGTCGCGGGTATCCCCGTGTGTCTGTGTGCCAACTCCGAGATCGACGCGGCGAAGGAGCGAGCCAACCGGATCCTTTCCGAGGCCGAGACGGCGCCCGACTATCAGGAGCTGCTGGACCGCTGCGACGCGCGAAACGTAGGCGACCTCTGTGCCGCCGGCGACGAGGATTCAATCCTGGCGCGGTTCAAGCAGTTCGCCGACGCCGGCGTGACCGACCTGTCGGTGCGACTGCTGCCGATCGGCGACACCCGCGATGAGCTCATCGCGTCCAAGTACCGCACCAGGGAAATGATCAGGGTGCGCGGGTTTCAGGTTGCGCCCACCGAGATCGAGGCCGTCCTGCACGGTCATCCTGCGGTCGGCGACTGCGCGGTGTTCGGAGTGCCCGACGAGGCGCACGGTGAAGCGGTCGTCGCGGCGGCCGCGCGCTGCGGTGCGGTCGAGGCCGATGAGTTGATGGAGCTGGTCGCCGACAGCCTGGCGTCCTACAAGCGGCCGAGCCAGGTGGTCTTCGTGCCCGAAATCCCGCGTCTTCCCTCAGGGATGGTGTTGCGCCGAGTGCTCAAGGAGCGCCTGTGGACGTCCGTCTGACCTCTGAACAACGACAATTGCGCGAGGCGGCGGCCAAGCTCGCCGACGACCTCGGACCGGGATCGGTCACCGATCTCGACGACGACGGCCGCGTCGCGCGGCTCGAGAAGACGATCCAGTCGACCGGTTGGCGGTCGCTGCGCTCCGACGAGGCGTCGGGCGTCGAGGTTGCCCTCATGGTCGCGGAATTCGCCCGCGGACTCGTCGACGTCCCGTTCCTTGGGCCGGTGCTCCTCGACGATCTCGGGCGCCGCCTTGGCCGCGAGGTCTCTGCGCCCGCATCGGAGCCCGATACGATCGACCTCACGAAAAGCTCAGTGGGATTGCTGGAGTCGCCTGCCGAGCTTGCCAAACTCTCCGAAGTGGACGCGAGTCGCTGGTACGCGCTCGGGCTGATCGCGACGACCGCCGATCTCGTGGGGGCCGCCCGCGGCACCCTCACCCTTGCCACCGACTACGCCAAGGTTCGTGAACAGTACGGCGCGACGATCGGTTCGTACCAGGCGGTCGGGCACCTGTTGGCGGAGAGCCTCGCTCTGATCGAAGGGTGCATCAGCGTGCTGCGCCACGCTGCGTGGGCCGTCGATGAGCTCCCCGCCGCCGAGGCTGTCGAAGCCGGCCGGGTCGCCAAGATCTATTGCGCGCGTTCGGCGCTCACCGTCTGTGAGACGTCGATTCAGGTGCATGGTGGCATCGGCAACACCTGGGAGTGCCTTGCGCACGTGTACTTACGTCGAGTGCTGGCCGTCACGGAGTTGTGGCCGGTAAATCTGGAGGAGTTGACCATTGGACTTTCGTGATTCGCCGTCCGAAGCCGCCTTCCGGGACGGGTTGCGCGGCTGGCTGACCGAACAGAAGGGCAAGTTCCCCACGTCTGGGGACGAATACCGTGCAAAGGCGGGGGAGTGGCATCAGGCGCTCTACGGCGCGGGCTTCTTCGGCACGTCGTGGCCGAAGGAGTATGGCGGCCAGGATCTTCCACCCATGTACGACGTGATCGTCGACGAGGAGATCGCGAAGGCCGGCGCTCCGGCGCGACCCAGCCTGGGCTACCTCGTCGTCGGCCTCAGCCATCACGGTGACAAGCAACTCGCGCAACGGTTCCTACCCGGGATGATCAATGGCACCGAACGGTGGTGTCAGGGCTTCAGCGAGCCCGGTGCCGGTTCGGACCTGGCGTCGTTGACCACCACGGCGACGCAGTGTGGCGACGACCCCAACACTTACGTCATTCGCGGGCACAAGATCTGGACCAGCTACTCCGACGTCGCGGATTGGTGTCTGTTGCTGGCGCGCACCGACAAGGACGTAACGAAGCACTTGCCGAAACACAAAAGCATCTTGGCGTTCATCGTGCCGATGCACCAGGCCGGTATCGAGCAGCGGCCGCTGAAGATGATCAGCGGCGTCACCAAGGAGTTCGGCCAGGTCGAATTCGACGGAGCCAGGGTGTCGGCTGACAACATGGTCGGCGCACCGGGTGACGGCTGGAAACTGGCGATGACCGTGGTCAGTCACGAGGGCGAACCTTCGACGCTGGGGTTCTCGGCTCGTTATGCAAAACTGTTGCGGCAGTTGTCTACTTGCGTCGATGGGCCCGTGCCGGACGAATTGTCGTGGGCCTGGGTGCAGACCGAGATGCTGCGGCTGCGCGTGCGCCGGCGACTATCCGAGCAACTCGACGGCATCGCGCACGGGCCGCAGGGGTCACTGGACAAGCTGCTGATGACGTGGGTCGAGCAGTCCGTCGGCCACGCCGCGCTGGCCACGGTGGGCACGAAGGACCAGGAGTTGTTCGGTGCCTACATGTACAGCCGCGCTCAGAGCGTGATGGGTGGAACCTCGCAGATTCAGAAGAAAATCATCGCGCAGCGCATTCTCGGAGTGGGAGCCTAGATGTACGACTTGCCAAAGGAAATCGACGTCACAGCCGACGGTGGGCTGCGCATCATCACGCTGAACCGACCCGACGAGCTCAATGCGGTCAACGACGCGTTGCACGTGGGGCTGGCGAAGATCTGGGCAGCGCTCGACGAGGACGCCGACGCGAAGGCAGCGGTGATCACCGGCGCGGGACGCGCGTTCTCGGCAGGCGGTGACTTCAACTACCTCGACCAGCTGCGCCATGATGAAGCGTTGCGGCAGAAGACGATCAAGCACGGCCGGGAACTGGTCATCGGCATGGTGCGATGCCGCATCCCGGTGGTCGCCGCGGTGAACGGTCCTGCCGTCGGGCTGGGCTGCAGCCTGGCTGCGTTGTCCGACATCGTCTACATCGCCGAGACGGCGTTCTTCGCCGACCCGCACGTGCAGATCGGATTGGTGGCCGCTGACGGTGGCCCACTGGTCTGGCCGTCGCAGATCAGCCTGTTGCAGGCCAAGGAATTTGCCTTGACGGGCGTGCGGATCAAGGCCCGACGGGCAGTCGAGCTCGGCTTGGCCAACCACGTCGTGACCGATCCGCTGACCGAGGCGATCGCGTGCGCCAAGAAGATCATGGCACTGCCCCAGCAGGCGGTCGAAGCCACCAAGCGGCTGATGAACATTCAGCTGGAACGTTCGGTCATGGCGTCGTTGGACTACGCCAACCTCGCGGAGTACGTGTCGTTCGGGACCGCT
Organism: Mycobacteriales bacterium; assembly: GCA_038244615.1. Lineage (GTDB taxonomy): Bacteria > Actinomycetota > Actinomycetes > Mycobacteriales > Mycobacteriaceae > Mycobacterium. The sequence continues at coordinate 32,081 of JBBRTH010000037.1, forward strand.
GACTTCAACAAGATCGTGGACGGTCTGATCGCCAAGAACTGACCTCGAGCACGTTGACATAGCGTTCAGGGCGAAGTCGTCTCGAACTTGCTCGCCCTCACCGCTATGTCAACGTGAGGCCTTCTGAGCGCTGGATGGTGCCGGTGGTACCCGTGGCGTCCTGGCGGGCTAGCAGCACCGCGGCGTTGCCCATCGCCTGAGGCCTCACCAAGGCCGCCTGCGCCGCCAACGACGATCGCGGAATTGCCCTCGATCTCCATGTGGTTCCCCGTCTTGCAACTATGACTCTCTGCCTGAGAGAATAACATTCTCACACCAGCTCGAAAGAGGATCCGTACATGCCATCTTCGCGCCGACAGCCCCGAGCGCCGCGCTGCCCATCATCGGTGTCGGCATCCACCCCTTCGGCCGGTTCGAGAAGACGGCCGTCGAGATGGGCGCCGAGGCCATCCAGTCTGCCTTCGTCGATGCTGGAATCCACTGGGGTGACGTCCAATTCGGCTTCGGGGGCAGCTATGAGGTGTCCAACCCCGACTCGGTCACGCGGCTCGTCGGGCTCACGGGCATCACGTTCACCAACGTGTCCAACGCCTGCGCCACCGCAGCCAGCGCCATTCAGCAGACCGCCGACACCATCCGCCTCGGCAAGTACGACGTCGGCATCGCGATCGGCCTGGACAAGCACCCCCGTGGCGCGTTCACCGACGATCCCGCCAAGCTCGCGCTGCCGCAGTGGTATGCGGACACGGGCAGTTCGCAACGGCGCGCTCAACCCGAATGCCCTCCGCCGCAAGCCAATCTCCCAAGAGGACATCATGGCGTCGCCGGTGTTGAGCTACCCGCTGCGACAGTTCATGTTCTGCGCTCCCGACGAAGGTGCGGCCGCAGTGATCATGTGCCGCGGCGACATCGCGCACCGCTACACCGACAATCCGGTCTTCCTGCGGGCCAGTGAGATTCGCACCCGCCGCTTCGGTGCCTATGAGGTGCACGCGACGTCATCGCCTCGGGAAGAGGACTTTTCGCCGACGGTCTACGCCGCACGGGCCGCATACGAGGCCGCCGGAATCGGGCCCGAGGACGTCGACGTCGCACAACTGCAGGACACCGACGCCGAGGTCATCCACATGGCCGAGACCGGACTGTGCGCCGACGGGGATCAGGAGAAGCTGATTGCCGACGGCGCCACCGAGATCGGTGGCTCGCTGCCGGTGAACACCGACGGCGGCCTGATCGCCAACGGCGAGCCGATCGGCGCATCGGGGTCTGCGTCAGGTGCACGAGCTGGTCCGCCAGCTACGCGGCGAGGCGGGCGAGCGCCAGGTTCCCGGTGACCCCAGGGTCGGGCTGGCCCAGGTCTACGGGGCGCCCGGCACTGCGTCGGCGACCATCCTGTCGTTCTGAGGCGTCGTAACCCACCCCCCGCGGTAACGCCGTTCTCCAAAGAATAGAGTCGCAAAACATGGCCGACTACCGCTTCGTGACGTACGAGACTCTCGATGAGGGCACCATCGCCCGGATCATGCTCAACCGACCGGATCAGCGCAACGCCCAGCAGCGCGGTCTGCTCGTCGAACTCAACGCGGCGTTTCTGGAAGCCGAGGCAGACGACAAGGTCCGCGTCGTGATCCTTGGTGGCAATGGGCCGATGTTCTCCTCCGGTCACGACCTTGGCTCGAAGCAGTCGATGTCGGAGTACACGCCGGGCCCTGATCAGCACCCCAGCTTCCAGGAGAACGGTGCGACCCGCGAGGCCGCCGAGAAGCTGATGCTGCAGGAGTGGCACCACTTCTTCCTGAACACGCTTCGGTGGCGCAATCTGCGCAAGATCACCGTCGCGCAGGTGCACGGTGACGTCTACGCCGCGGCCCTCATGCTGATGTGGTCCTGCGACCTGATCGTGGCTGCGGACAACACACGCTTCGCCGACGTCGTGGGTACCCGGCTCGGCATGTGCGGGGTCGAATACTTCGCCCACCCTTGGGAATTCGGGGCGCGAAAGACCAAGGAGCTGATGCTCACGGGGGACACCCTGTCTGTCGACGAGGCATATCAGCTGGGCATGGTGTCCAAGGTGTTTCCGGTCGACGAGTTGGCCGACAAGACACTGGACTTCGCGAGGCGCATTGCGAAGGTGCCGACCATGGCGGCGCTTCTCATCAAGGAGTCGGTCAACCAGACCCAGGACAACCAGGGCTTCTACAACTCGTTGAACGCCTGCTTCACCCTGCACCAGCTCAACCACAGCCACTGGTCCCAGGTGCACGGCGGGGGCTTCCCCGTGGCGAACGAGTCCGACGGCGTCCCCAACTGGCGGGAGGCGCCGCCGGTGGTGCCTGCCGTGAAGGACAAGGTCAGGTCTGACGACTGAGGGCCTGGGGGCCATCGAGGCGCACCGGGAACGCTTGGTGGCGCAGGTCGATCGCGGCGCCGACATGCGCGCGTGGGTGTCCTGCCTGGTGCGTCCCCTGACCGACCACCTCGCCGATCTCGGCAACCCGACCTGGTACGCGCGGTTCGCTGCGCAGGCCATGACCGACCCAGCCCATCACGGCTTCGTCGTCAAGGATGCGCTGAGTTCGTCGTCACTCGTCGAGGTCGTCGACGGCATCAACCGTTGCCTTCCCGACTTGCCGTTCGACGTCAGGTTCGATCGAAACGTCATGGCGCGAAACCTGTTGATGCACAGCTGCGCCGATCGTGAGCAGGCGCTGGCCAAGGGGGCCACCGTGGCAACCCGTACGCCATGGCAGACGGCGGGCACGGGGCTCATCGACGCGATCGTCGGCATGTGGCTCGCGCCAGTCAATCCGCCGACGCGCAGCGGCGCCTCATGAGGGTGACCGTGGATCAGGACAAGTGCACCGCGCTCGCCGAAGACACTCGCAAGGCCGCGGCCGCCTGCCCGGCCCTCGCCATCCACCTCGAGGAGTGACGGAGTATCAATGTCAGAAGTTCCTGCTGCGGAGAAGGTTTCGGCCGACGTACCCGACTACCCGATGGAGCGAGCGGCACGCTGCCCGTTCGCCCCGCCACGTCAGATGCTCGAGATGGGCGAGGCCGCGCCGCTGTCGCGGGTGCGCATCTGGAACGGCACCACACCGTGGCTCATCACCGGTCACGAGGTGGCGCGGCAGCTGCTCGCCGACTCGCGTGTCAGCGTCGACGACCGGAGCGAGGGCTTCCCACACTGGAACGAACACAGCAGCGACTCTTGGCCGTACGACGCCATCGGTCGTCAGAGTGTCGCCGCGGCCGAAGGTTGCGTCCCAGAGCAAGGAGCGGGCTGTGCTGGCGCAGCAGCAGCCACTGGTCGGTGGTGAACGGGCGGTGGAACCAGATGGTGTGGCTCGTCACGGCGGACGTGAACTGGGTGCCGTTGCCGAGTTGACTGAGCCCGTCGTGCGGCCGCAACGCGGTCCCGATCAAGGTGAGGTCGGTCGCGTAGGCCGCGAGGGCGGGTGCCAACTCGGGGTCGACGGGTGGTGTGCGCATCCACAGCTCGAACTCGGGCGGCCCGATGGTGGTCGCGTTCAAGTCGTCGGCCGATCGCGTCTCCCACGGAATGAGCCCGCGGGCGACGTCGTGTTCGGGGCCGGGTAGCTCGCCGACCGGTTCTACGGATTGCCGATCCGGGCCGTCCTCCGAGACGTGCATGGAGACGGAAGCGCTTCCGATCGGTCCCTTCGTCTGCGTTGCAGTGATGGACAGCGTGCTGGAGGACCGGCCGTCATGGTGGCGGGTGACGTCATATCCACGTACTCCACGACTTCGTCCGCGCGTCCCTCACGCGGGAAGACTGCGTGCAGTGACTTCACGGTCTTGCCGGGGGACGCCGCGCAGGCGGCCCGAACGAACTGCGCCAACAGTTGACCCACCGAAGACGCGGTGGAATTCGAGGTGCTGATTGCGGGCCATGAAACGCGTCTCGGAACCCCCGACGTCAAGCTTCAGGCACGCCAGCAGGTCGATCCACAGGTCGGTCATCCAGTGAGGGTAAGGGGAACTCTTGTAGAAGGAGAATGCAATTCTCTGACTAGTCGGCGGCGAAACCGTGGGCGACGAAGTCCCAAACTTCGTCCGCGGAGATCGGTTTGCTGGCCTCGTCGTCGGAGCCACTCGACTGCGCGACGAACATCACGGTCTGCATGGTCATGGCGGCAATGCGTTTGGGGTCGATGCTCGCGCGAAGTTTGCCCGCTGCGGCCGCATCCTCCATCTGCTCGGTGAGAAGAACCAGGAGCGGCGCATGCGCCACCTTGACCTCGGACGGATGCGACACCAACAGCCGCGGCGCGAAGTCGGTGAACAGGGGGCGCTTTGCCACCGGGTCCGGACGGGACGACTCGAAGAGCAGTTGAACTGCCACCTTCAGCCGTTCCAGCGGATCCATCTGGCCAGAGGTAGCGGCGCGGATCTGGTCGGCCGAGCGGCTCAGCGCGTCTTCGAAGAGCGCGAGCAGAAGTTCGTGCTTACCGTCGAACTGCAGGTAGAAGCTGCGCAGAGACTGGCGTGAGCGATCGACGACCTCTTGCACGGTGAAGTCGGTGCTGCCCTTTTCGATGATGATCGCCTGGGCGGCATCGAGGAAACGCTGCACCCGCTGCGCGGCACGCAATTTCGCGGTCTTGATGGAACGTTCGACCGCGCGCTGCTTCCACGCCGGTTCTTCGCTAGGACTGCTAGTCACCGGTGCCTCTGACGTGGGCCGATCGGGGAGAACATGGATGGACTGTACCGGAGAACGCCTCTGCATCGTGCCCTGGACCTCCTCGGGTGCACCGTGTCTGAGATTGTAACTTCCTCATCCTGAGAATAGTATTCTCATTTGCGTAGTAATAGAAGCCTCGTGGGGAAAGGCGCATTCCAGGAGTGACGTGCAACTGACGTTCGATCCCGAGGTCGAGACCTTCCTATCCGACTTCGTGGCGTTCCTCGACCAGAATGCCCCCGCCGCCGAGGCGCTCGAACGGCCGCGGTCGTCCTCACACGTGCCGGACTGGGCCCGTCGGTGGCAGCGGCTGCAGTTCGACACCGGCTGGCTGGTGCCGGGCAACCCGCCGGAGTTCGGCGGCCGCAACGCAACGATCCTCCAGCAGTACGTGCACCAGACGGAGTTGGCCCGCCGCAGGATCGTTCCGAGCTTCAACTCGTAGGGCGTCGGGATCATCGCCGCGTCGCTCATCACCTTCGGCACGCCCGAGCAGCAGCAGCGGTGGGCGATACCGATTCTGCGCACCAAGGCCGAGCGCGACGGTGACGACTTCGTGGTCAGTGGACAGAAGGTGTGGACATCCGGGGCACATGACTCCGAGGTGATCCTGACGTTCGTCCGGACGAACCCCGACGCCCCCAAGCACCGGGGAATCAGTGTTCTTCTCTTCACCGACTCCCCGGGTCTTTCGCGCAGGCCGTTCGCGTCCGCAGCAGACAGGACGATCTGGACTTCAACGAGGTCTTCTTCAACGACGTGCGCGTTCCCGGGCAGAACCTCGTAGGAGTCCTGAACGACGGCTGGGCGGTGGCCAGTGGCTCCCTCGTACACGAGCGAAACATGTTGTGGCTCAGTTACGCCGACCGTCTAAAGGATCTGATCGACGACTGGCAGCCGTCGACCGTGGTCGAGCGCGACCAGTTCGCCACGCTGGTGATGGACAACCACGCCCTTCGGTTGATGGGCTCCACCGCACTGGCCAGGGCGGCCCACGGCGATGAAGACTTCCCTCTGCTGTCAGTGTTGAAGCTCCTCGGCGCCGAGACCGTGCGGGCGGCCACGGAACACGCACTCGACTCGCGAGCCGCGGAGGGGCTCAACCACCCAGACATGACCGCACCGTACGTGCCACTCAACCTCGACGCGCACGCAGGCAGTTGGGCCGAGCGCTACATTCGCCCTTTCGCAGGTACCATCGCCGGCGGCACGTCTGAGATCCAGCGCAACATCATCGCCCAGCGCGTACTTGGCCTGCCGCGCCGCTGACCGCCTTCGGCGAGCGTGCGTGGAATGCCAAACCCGCCCGGCGTGTCGTTGTGCAAACGCGCACGCTCGCGGTGAATAGGGCTAGAGGTGGGCTCGCTGAGTCGGCCGAACTGGACCCGGTCCAGCGCATGCTTGCGCGCCAACACGAGCATGGCGCGGGAGCTCCCGACGAGCCACCAGCCCAGGGCAGGACCGGCCTAGGTGCCATCCGGGGTGAAGACCGTCACCAGCCTTCGACGTCGCCCTGGGTGATGGTCACGGCGTACTTCGCGAGGAGCTGCTGGATCCCGACGAGGTCGTCAGTTCTCGTTGACTGCGTCATTTCGGGAGGACCTTGCTTCCTTTCATTACAAAACTTACTTGCTTTGTAACGGTTAAGCTCACCAGTGGATCGCCCGGCACCGCGATGACGTCCTCGACCTGACCCTCGGCCAGCCGTCCCCGATCGGTGACGTTGATGAGGTCGGCCGCGACGACGGTGGCCGCCCGCAGGACGGCTGCGGGCGGCATGCCCCAATCGACGAGCGTGACGAGTTCGTCGGCGTGCTTGACCGCTTCGGCGCCATGGGTGTGCGCGGCTACCCGCATCCCTCGCCGGTGCGCCTCGTCGACGACGGCCCGCAACTCCTCGTCCGAATAGTGTCGCGCACCAGCCTCTCCTGTCAGCGACATGACGCCGCCGGACACGCAGACCTTCAGCTGAGCGCCATGCTTGATCTGGTAGCGCACTGCCTTGCGGATCTCGTCGACACCGTTGGCGATGCCCTCCTCGACCGTTAACTCCAGTGCGCCCGGCATGAACGCCGCGAACATCGTGGGGTCGAGATGACCGCCGGTCGGCGTGATCGCATGTCCCGCAGGGACGATGCGCGGGCCTTCGATCCAGCCTGCGTCGATGGCCTTGCCCAGCGCCCGTGGAGCAGGCAACCACCGGTCTTGACGAACAGGCCCAGGTTGCGCACGGTCGTGAAGCCCGCGTGAAGAGTGCGGCGGGCGTTGCCGACGGCCCGCAATACCCGCGTAGGCGGGTCGTCCTGCACCTGAGAGAGACCGGGTTCTCCCCGCGTCCGCCCATCAGCAGGTTGACCTCCATGTCCATCAGCCCGGGTGCAGGATGGAGTCCCCCAGATCTATTGCGACCGATGATCCCGATTCCGCCGGGATTTCGCCACCCACCCCGACGATTCGGTCGTCGGAGGTCTTGAGGATCCCCGGCCGGATGATTTCGCCCGCGTCGACGTCGAGAAGACCCGCGGCGTTTAGGGTCAGCACCTCGATACCACCGGCTCCTTGATCAGCGTGATGTACGCGGCCCCGCTGTCGAGGACGCGGGGTTGCTTCCATACCTCGATGGGGAAGCTCACCATGACGATCGACTGTCCCAGATGCACCAGAGCCTTCGCGTCATCGGGCATCCCCTCGAGCGGGAAACGGGCGTCGACGTAGACCATGATGTCCTCGAGCCGTGCCAGGCCCGCGTCGTACAGCTCCTGCATCTCGGCCATCGACGACGCCAACCGCTTGGCGTAGCGCTCCTCCTCGGTCGGCAGGCACCAGTCGGTGAACCGCTGCAGGTCGGCGAATTCCCCGGGGGCTGACGGCATCTCGCGGGTGAAGTAGCTGCCCCTCTTCGGCAACTGCTCCACCCGGCCGACCTTCAGCCAGGTCTTCTTGAAGATCGCCTTCTGCTCGAGCAGGTAATGCTCCGGGTCGACGGAGTCGTCGTAATTGACTGGAGCGGTGCACAATTCGGGCCAGTTCTCGGTCAAGCTACCCACGTCGGGCTTTTTGAAGAAGGGCATGTTCAGTTCTCCTTCGGTGATTCGAGCCCGGCGGGCTCCACGCCGAATGTGTTCAGGGCCATCGCCAACATGTGGTAGCCGCCGACGGTGAAGACGAAGTCCATGAGCTGCCGCTTGTCCATGCGCTCGCCGAGGGCTGCCCAGGTGTCGTCGGATATCCGGGTGTTCTCGACGAGCTCGTCGACGGCGGCCAGCACCGTACGGTCGAATTCGTCTGCTGCCTCGCCGCGCTGGAGCGCCGCAATGTCCTCCAGCGTCAGACCCGCCTTCTGGCCGATGGCGGTGTGTTCGTCCCACTCGTACGCGCAGGCCGAAAGGTGGGCGATCCGCAGGACGGCCAACTCCCGCAACCGCGGCGGCAGCGTCGACCGCGTGAGCAGGTAAAAGCCGAACGGCAGGTAGGCCTGCGTCAGGTCGGGGTGGTGGACGAGGGTCGAGATCGCGTTGCCGGCCGCTCCGGATTCCGCCGCTCCTCGGGCATCATCGGAAGAGCGCGCACGACGGCGTCATCCCACTCGGCTGCTGGCAGCGGGGGCAGATGCACGACATCCTCCGCACGTTCCGTTCCAGATACTCTCACAAACGAGAATCATATTCTCATACTTGACTAACAAATTTCCACTCGTCGGCCGAAACGTCAACCGAAGAGTCGCATCCAAGGGTCCGGGAACAGCGGTCTCGACAGGCAAAACTGCTGGCAACGTGGCATTTGCGAAGATTCGCTAGGTTGATTCTCGTCTAAGGAGAGGCTAGTTTCCTTGGTAGAGGACATCATGGGAATCAGTGCCGTGGGCACGAGGCGAAGGGAACTTCCGTGAACAAGGACGACATGATCTTGATCAGTGTCGATGACCACATCATCGAGCCGCCGGACATGTTCAAGAATCATCTGTCGACGAAGTACCTCGATGATGCGCCTCGGTTGGTGCACAACCCGGACGGTTCGGACACCTGGCAGTTCCGGGAGACGATCATCCCGAACGTGGCGTTGAATGCGGTGGCAGGCCGTCCCAAGGAGGAGTACGGCCTGGAACCCCAAGGGTTGGACGAGATCCGCAAAGGCTGTTACGACGCCGCCGAGCGGGTGAAGGACATGAACGCCGGTGGGGTACTGGCGACGATGAACTTCCCGTCGTTCCCGGGGTTCGCGGGTCGGTTGTTCGCCACCGACGATTCGGACTTCTCGTTGGCGTTGGTGCAGGCCTACAACGACTGGCACATCGACGAGTGGTGCGGGGCGCATCCGGGGCGGTTCATTCCGATGGCGTTGCCGGTGATCTGGGATGCCGAGCTCGCCGCGGCCGAGGTGCGCCGCGTCTCGAAGAAGGGCGTGCACTCGCTGACGTTCACCGAGAACCCGGCCGCGCTCGGATACCCGAGTTTTCACGATGATTACTGGACGCCGTTGTGGGAGGCGTTGGTAGACACCGAGACGGTGATGAACGTGCACATCGGGTCCTCGGGCAAGCTGTCGATTCCGGCGCCGGACTCTCCGATGGACGTGATGATCACGTTGCAGCCGATGAACATCGTGCAGGCGGCGGCGGATCTGTTGTGGTCGGCGCCGATCAAGAAGTACCCGACGTTGAAGATCGCCTTGAGTGAGGGTGGGACGGGCTGGATTCCGTACTTCCTGGAGCGCGTGGACCGGACCTATGACATGCATTCGACGTGGACGCACCAGGACTTCGGCGACAAGCTGCCCTCCGAGGTGTTCCGCGAGCACTTCATGACGTGCTTCATCTCCGATCCGGTCGGGGTGAAGCTGCGCCACGAGATCGGGGTGGACAACATCTGCTGGGAGATGGACTACCCGCACAGCGATTCGATGTGGCCCGGGGCCCCCGAGGAGTTGGACGCGGTGTTCAAGACCTACGACGTCGCCGACGACGAGATCAACAAGATGACCCACGAGAATGCGATGAAGCTCTATCACTTCGCACCGTTCGCCCACGTCCCCAAGGACCAGGCCACCGTCGGCGCGCTGCGTGCCGCCAGCGCGGGCCACGACGTCACCATCCAAGCCCTGTCCAAGCACGACAAGGCGAGCCCCAACTTCCAGGAGTGGGCGGCCAGCGCCAAGGCGATGACCGGCGTCAAGGACTAAACGGTAGGCCTAGTCCCGGGACGCCGGTGCGTGCTACGCGGTGAATGCGCGTGCGACTTCGACTGTGGGCACTAGATCTTCGAAGTGATCTCAATGGGTAGGAGTGTGCTGTGACCGGCGGAATGAACTTCGAGCTGACGGAGGATCAGCAACTGATCCGCAAGTCCGTCGCGGAGCTGTCGTCGAAGTTCGACGATCAGTACTGGATGGAGAAGGATCAGGCGCACGAATTCCCCCAGGAGTTCTACGATGCCGTCGCCTCCGGCGGTTGGCTCGGCATGACCATCCCAGAGGAGTACGGCGGTCACGGGCTTGGCATCACCGAGTCGACCATCCTGGCCGAGGAAGTAGCGCGCTCGGGCGGTGCCATGAACGCGGAAAGCGCCATCCACATGTCGATCTTCGGCATGCAGCCGGTGGTGGTGTTCGGGTCCGACGAGATGAAGGCGGCCACGCTGCCCAGAATCGTCGACGGTGACCTGCACGTCTGCTTCGGTGTCACCGAACCCGGTGCGGGCCTTGATACCTCGCGCATCACCACATTCGCCAAGCGCGGTCACGACCAGGATGGCGACCACTACGTGGTGAACGGCCGGAAGGTCTGGATCTCCAAGGCGCTCGAGTCCGAGAAGATCCTGCTGCTGACTCGTACGACACCGTATGACGAGGTCACCAAGAAGACCGACGGTCTGTCGCTGTTCCTCACCGACCTGAACCGCGACCACGTCGACATCCGGCCGATCAAGAAGATGGGCCGCAACGCCGTCAGCTCGAACGAGCTGTTCATCGATGACCTGCGCATCCCCGTCGAGGACCGAATCGGCGAGGAGGGCAGGGGATTCGAGTACATCCTCCACGGGCTGAACCCGGAGCGGATGCTGATCGCCGCCGAGGCGCTCGGCATCGGACGGGTGGCGTTGGACCGCGCCGTCAAGTACGCAGGAGAGCGCGTGGTGTTCGACCGCCCGATCGGTATGAACCAGGGCATCCAATTCCCGCTGGCCGACTCGCTGGCCCGGCTCGACGCGGCCGAGTTGGTCCTGCGCAAGGCCACGTGGCTCTACGACAACGGCAAGCCGTGTGGACGTGAGGCCAACATGGCCAAGTACCTCTGTGCCGACGCGGGTTTCGACGCGGCCGATCGCGCCCTGCAGACGCATGGCGGCATGGGCTACTCGGAGGAATACCATATTTCCCGGTTCTTCCGGGAGTCACGCCTGATGAAGATCGCCCCCGTGAGCCAGGAGATGATCCTCAACTTCCTGGCCTCGAAGGTGCTCGGACTGCCGAGGAGTTACTGATGGCCGCCGCGACTGCCAACCCGTCATCAACGTGACCTCGGCTGCCGGGATCAGCGTCACGCTGGGGCAGGTCAACTACTCGATGGCAAGGCGGGCATCATCGGCTTCACCAAGTCATTGGCTCGCGAACTCGCGCGCCAGAACATCCTGGTGAATGCGTTGGCACCGCTTGCGGCCACGCCGATGACCGAGACCATCCGCACCAACGAGAGGTTCTCCGCGAACATGATGCGGCGAATTCCGTTGCAGCGCTGGGCGGATCCCGATGAGATAGCCGGCGCGTTCGTCTTCCTCGCCTCCGATGGCGCTTCCTACGTCACGGGCCAGGTGCTGCTAGTCGACGGCGGCATGGTTATGTGATCGTTCGTGGCCCAGGACAACCCAGGAACTAGTGGAAACGCTCCGCTCGCCGGGGTGACGATCGTGGCGATGGAGCAGGCGGTGGCGGCGCCGATATGCAGCCGCGTGCTGGCCGATTTCGGCGCGCGCGTCATCAAGGTGGAGAACCCCAGCGGGGGAGACTTCGCCAGGGACTACGACGACGTGGTGAACGGACCCGATGGTCTTGCCGCGCACTTCGTGTGGTGCAACCGGGGCAAGGAATCGGTCACGCTCAACCTGAAATCGCCTGCGGGCATGGATGTGCTGCACAAACTGCTGGACAACGCCGACGCCTTCGTGTCCAACCTCGCGCCGGGGGCGACGGCGCGCCTGGGGCTGGGGCGCGCGGATCTCGCCGTGCGTCACCCCAACGTCATCCCGGTCGAGATCGACGGCTATGGCCCCGGCGGCCCCATCTCGCACAAGCGCGCCTACGACCTTCTGGTGCAGGCGGAATCGGGCTCCTGTGCGGTCACCGGTTACCCGGGCATGCCCGCCAAGCCAGGGCCCGCCATGGCGGACTTCACCACCGGGCTGTACGCAGCGCTGTCGATCATGGCGCTGCTCGTCGGGCGCGGTGCACGCACGAACGTGGCGGCGCCTGCCGTCGAGCTGAGCCTGTTCGACGTGATGACCGACGTCATGGGCTACCAGCTGACCTACACCCAGCACACCGGCGTCGACCAGCAACCGCTGGGCGTCAGTGCCCCCGCCGTCGCGCCATACGGTGCGTTTCCCACCCGCGACGGTCAGACCGTGGTTCTCGGCACCACCAACGATCGTGAGTGGCAACGGCTGGCCCGCGAGATCATCGTGCGACCCGACCTTGCCGACGACGCCCGTTTCAGTACCAACGCCGATCGCTGTGCGCATCGTGACGAGATCAACGCGGCCATCGAATCCTGGTGTACCCTGCACGATCTCGTCGACATTCAGAAGACCGCGGACGCCGCGGGCATCGGGAACTCCCGGTACAACCTGCCGAGCGAGGTCGTGGTCCACCCGCAGCTGACGGCGCGTGACCGGTGGCGCACGGTGGCGTCGCCGAAGGGCGCCATCCCCGCCCTGCTCCCACCGCCCGTCATCAGCGGTTTCGAGCCGCCGATGGGCGGCGTGCCCGGACTCGGCGAGCACACCGACGCGGTGCTCGGTGAGCTGGGCCTGACGCCCAACGAGATCGCCGCACTGCGGGATGAGGGCGCGATCGGACCGGCATACCCATGAGCATCGGAACCGGCCCGGTCGACGAGCCCGTCCTGTTGGTCGACGACCGCGACGGCGTGCGCACCTCAGGGCAGGAGCGAAGCGACTCGGGGAATGACATGAGATCGGCGCAGAACAATGCGTGAGACCGTCATCGTCGGAGCCGTGCGCACGCCCGTTGGCAGGCGCAACGGCGGCCCTTCCGGACAGCACGCCGCCGACCTGTCGGCGGTCGTGCTGACCGAGCTCGCCGAGCGCACCGGCGTCGAACCCGCGGTGATCGACGACGTCATCTGGGGTTGCGTCTCGCAGGTGGGCGACCAGTCCAGCAATATCGGCCGCTATTCGGTGCTGGCCGCCGGCTGGCCGGAACACATCCCCGGCACCACGGTGAACCGCGCGTGCGGGTCCGAGTCAGCAAGCCCTGGACTTCGCGGTGCACGCGGTGATGTCGGGCCAGCAGGATGTCGTCGTCGCGGGCGGTGTCGAGGTGATGAGCCGCGTCCCCCTCGGATCTTCCCGAGCCACCAGCATGCCGTACGGCCCGAAAGCATTTGCCCGGTATGACGGTTTCTCGTTCAACCAGGGCATCTCGGCAGAGCTGATCTCCAAGAAGTGGAACCTCTCCCGCGCTCGCCTCGACGAGTACTCGGCACGGTCCCACGAGCGGGCGGTAGCGGCGCATGACCCGGATGATTCATCACATGCGGGACAACGGAATTCGCTACGGCCTACAGACCATGTGCGAGGGCGGCGGCACGGCCAACGCCACGCTCGTCGAACTCATCGCTTGAGCTGTCCGCACCCTCTCTGCGATTTCGGCGCGCTTCCGTTCGCTGAGCGATCGTTTGCGCGCCCAAATCGATGGGGGAGACCCCCTTGTCGCAGCGGCCAAACCTACCCACTGTGTGTTCACTAGGTTGGATCGACCGAAGGAGTTCGGTGTCCGCTCTTGGGGACTTTCCCGGGCCCTATGCGGCTCTGCTCGCCAAGGGCGAGGACCGCAAGCAGCGGATTCTCGAGGTCGCGGAACGGCTGGTGTCGCGTTACGGGTGGCGCAATCGGTCGATCGCGCAGATCGCCAGGGAGGTAGGGGTCAGCCCTGCGGGGCTGCTGCACCACTACGAATCCAGGGAGCAACTGCTCAACGCCGTCCTCGACGCACGCGACGCCGACGACGACACGCACGCGGACCGATCGGGTGACCTCATCACCGAGATCTGCCGGGTGGCAGAGCGGTTCGATCGCGCACCGGAGTTGGTCGGCACCTTCTCGGTGCTGCTGATCGAGAACATCGCGTCCGATGCGCCGCTGCACGACCGGCTGTTGAAGCGGCAACGCGCCGGAGTCGACATCGTCACCGACCTCATCCGACGAGCCCAAGATGCGGGTGTCGACCGCCAAGACGTCGACGCGGCCACCAAGGCCGTGGAGATCCTCGCCTTCGTCAACGGAATGGAGACCGCATGGCTGCTCGACCCATCGATACCCCTGGTCGACGTCTTCAAGGGGTACACCGAGACGCTCGCCCGAGACTTCGAACCGTTGGACAGGAGCAGGACATGAGGTATCGGCTCGACGTGGTGTCCCCCGGCGTCCCAGAGGTCGTCACGTTCGCGGGCGGCTGGCTGGTCGACCGCGTGATGGCCGGTTGGGACGTCACGGTGCTCATCGACGGCGCCCAGGATCTGCGACCGCTGGAGATCCTCGGCGTCGCAACCCAGGATCTGGAGGGCGCGCTGGAGATGTGGGCGGACCGGCCCCATCCGCAGACGGTCGCCGTCGCATCGCAGCTGTTCTCGGCCGACGCGACGGTTCGTCAAGGCGTGCTGAGTGCGCTCGACCACGGGCTCACCGAGGTCACGCTGTGGGGCGAGCACTGGCCCGAGGAACTCGACGACACCGTCGGGTCGGTTCGTCATCAGCTCAGTGCGGCGGCCCGTGCCTTCAAGGCTCAGGCGCTCGCCGCGATCGAACTCCCCGACGTGGTGAGCAACGCCGAGACCTTCCGTCGCGGGATCATGGCCCGCGCGTCAGTGGCTGCGGACCTGATCCCCGCAAGCTGACTCGCTCGAAGTCAGTTCTCGCCGCTCACATCGATGAGAACCTTGCCGATCGCCCGCCCGTCAGCGACGTGCCGGAGTGCCCGCGCGGTGTCACTCAGTGGGTATGACACCCCGATGTGCGGCGCCACGCGCCCCGTCGTCAAGAGTGTTCTCGGCTCGTCCTCGTTCCGGCTGAACTCGGCGGCGGGCGCGTCCTGGAACTGAAAGCCGACGACCCGGATTCCCTTGACCAGGATCAGGTTCAGCGGAACTGTCGGTTCCTGCCGCTACTCGATCCGGATCACTTCGGGGGGCCCGTGAACCGGGCAGACCGCAGCCCGCACCGGTCGCTCAGCCTCGGTAGTCGGTCGACTCGGCGAGTTCGGCCGCCGAGGCCATCAGGGCGCTGACGACGGGGCCGAACGCCAACAGCTTCTCGTCGTGACCGGCGCGCTGGAAACCCTGCTCCAAGACGATCGCCAGCTTCCACTTGGCCAACACCAGGTAGTAATCCAGGTCGTCGACCTGACGGCCGGACACCTCGGCGTAGTGAGCGACGACCCGATCCCGCGACGGCATGCCGCGCATGTCGACGTAGCTCATCTCGCTGGAGGAACCGGCGGCTTCAACGTCCAAGGGCCAACTCTGCACCATCCACGCCAGGTCGAGCTTCGGATCGCCGACGGTGCCCATCTCCCAGTCGACCAGGGCAGCCAACTGAGCCGGCGCGCCATGGCGGTACATGACGTTCGCGAACTGGTAGTCGCCGTGCATCAGGCCGGGGATGAAGTCGAGGGGCTGGTGCACCCTGAGCCACTCGGTGGCCACGTCGAGACCGGCCAGTTCGCGTTTCTTGACGCGTTCGAAGAATCCTGTCCACCGGTCGACCTGACGTTCGTGGAAGCCATCCGGGCGACCGAGGTCAGACAGTCCCTTGGCCTTCCAATCCACCTTGGACAGCAGCGCGATGCCCTCGGCCAGTTGATAGCTGAGTCTGGCCCTCGCGCCGAGATCACTTTGAAACGGCTCGGGCCACATGCCGCGATCGTCCATCGGCGACCAGCCGTCGACGAAGCCCATCAGATAGAACGGCCGACCGAGCACGGCTGGGTCCTCGCACACGCCGACCGCCGCGGCGTGGGGCACCTCGGTGCCGTCAAGCGCCTCGATGATCCGCCACTCCCGCAGGATTCCCTTGTCGCGGTCCGGCGGCGCCCCGGGTGGAGGCATCCGGATGACGCAGCGCGCGTCGCCACGGGTGAGCTCATAGATGACGTTCTGCGTTCCGCCGGAGAGGAACCGGGTGCTCAGCGGTTCGCCCTTGCCGGGTAGTGCGGCGTCGTCCATCCATGCGGCGAGCCGGTCTGTGTCGATGGCGACGTCGATTTCGGTCACTGGTTGCCCACCTCCAACTCCAGAGACTCGGCGTACTTCTCGCGTGCCGAATCGCGCTTGCGGGGAATCCACTCCGTGGGCCAGACGTCGTCGCTGGCCTCGTAGTTCCGCAGCACCTGCTTGGCGACCGTCGTCTTGTGCACCTCGGTGGGGCCGTCGGCCAACCCCATGACCGCCGCGCCCGTGACCATGCCGAGGAAGGGCATCTCGTTGGTGACACCGAGTGCGCCGTGTACTTGCATTGCGCGCCAGGCGATGTCGTGAAGTACCGTCGGCATCACCACCTTGACCGTGGCGATGTCCTTGCGCACCTTCTTGTAGTCGTTGTACTTGTCGATCTCCCACGCGGTGTAGAGCACGAGCAACCGGAACTGCTTGAGCTGCGCGTAGGAGTCGGCGATGTAGCCCTGGACGATCTGTTTGTCGGAGAGCAGGCTGCCCGCCGTTTCGCGGCTGAGTGCGCGCTCGCACATCATGTCGAGCGCCCTCTGCGCCAAGCCGATGGTACGCATCGCGTGGTGGATCCGGCCGCCGCCGAGGCGGGTCTGGGCGATGACGAAGGCCTGGCCCTCGCCGCCGAGTAGTGCCGTATCCGGTACCCGCACGTTCTCGTAGTGGATCAGGGCGTGCGAGCCCTCGCCCTCCTGCTCGCCGTACAGGCCCGCATTACGGACGATGTTGACGCCGGGGGTGTCCGTCGGCAGCAGGAACATCGACATTCCCTGATACGGGCTGACGTCGGGGTTGGTGACGACCATCACGATCAGGAACGCCGCGGTGTTTGCGTTGGAGGAGAAGTACTTCCAACCGTTGATCACCCAGCCTGCGTCTTCTCCATGGCCGTCGCGGACCGCGCTGGTCTTGAACTGCGTCGGGTCGGCGCCGCCCTGCGGTTCGGTCATCGAGTAGCTGGAGAAGAGCTCACCGTCGAGCAGGGGACGTAGGTAGCGCTCCTTCTGCTCGGGTGTGCCGTAGTGCGCGATGATCTCGGCGTTGCCCGTGTCGGGTGCCTGGCAGCCGAAGACGATGGGGGCCCACTGCGATCGGCCGAGGATCTCGTTGAGCAGCGCGAGCTTGAGCTGGCCGTAGCCCTGGCCGCCGTACTCGGGGCCGAGATGAGTTGCCCACAAGCCCTTTTGGCGCACCTGCTCCTTGAGGGGGTCGACGACCTTGCGCCTGGTGTCGTTCAGCGGAGTGAACTGAAGATGCGGCCAGATCAGATCGAGGGGTGCGACCTCGTTGGTGACGAACTCGTCAGCCCAGTCCAGTGACTCCTGGTACTGCGGATCGGTCTCAAAGTCCCACATGCGGCCTCCTTGCCGGGTCAGGGGTGAATCGTGCGGTGGTGATATCCATCGACGAGCGTGGTGATGTCGTCGCTGACGACGGCGGCGAACGATCGCTCGCCGAACGATCCTGCCGCCCAGTGCCGTGCGCCTTCGCTGACCATCGTCTGGGCGAGATACGCGAGATGTGCGACGTCGTCGGCGCTCGTGTAGGTGCCCAGCTTGCCGTCGGCCTGCGCCCGCGCGAACAGGTCGGTGAACATGTCCGCGTCCAGGTCGTCGGTCGAGCCGCCGGCGAGGATTCTGTGCTCGTGCCGGTAGCCCTCGAGGATGGTTTCGACGATGAGGTCGCGCGGATTGCGCGCCATCGAGCGCTCGAACGTGGTCAGCGCTGCGGTGACGACATCGCGGATCTCATAGGGCTTCGCGAGAAGGCCTCCGATGGTGCGCTGCGCGGCCTGTGTCGACATGACACCGACGTCGAACAGTACGTCCTCCTTGCGGGGGAAGTAGAAGTAGAACAGCGCCTTCGACACCCCCGCGGCCGTACAGATCTCGGCAACCGTGGTGGTGGCGTAGCCCTTCGTGCGCCACAGGGCCATCGCAGCTTGGACCAGCATGCGTTTGGTCTCGCGGGACTTGGCTCGTTGAAACGTGGCGCGCCGCTGACCTCGGTCAGCGTTCATTGAGTCGGCAATCTCTGCCACGATTGGACCATACCCCTGGCTGGGTTAGTTGACCAGTGTCTAACTAACTGCGACTGTCGCGGGACGCCGCAGACTGGACCGATGACTGCACTTCGCGCGGCCGCGCTGGCATTCGGTCTCCTCGCACTCTCCGCCGGTGGGCTGCAGATCTGGGCGTTCGCGGTGAGCGGCTATCCGCGACATCTCATGCTTGGGGTGTTCGCGGTCTCCGTGGGGCTGTGCGTGCTGGTGGCCGGATCCTCCTCGCGGGGTCCGCGCTGGCCTCGTTGACTGCAGAGCGTGCTATGGAGATTTAATACTCAACAATGAGAGGCACATTCTCATACGGTGTGGCGTCAGGAATGGAGCACTGGATGACGATGGACCCCGCCGGAATCGACTGGTTCAGGGATCCGCGGCTGGTTGACGACCCGTATCCGTTCTTCAACGCGTTGAGGGACAAGTGCCCCGTCGAGCCCGAAGACCACTACGGCGTCACCATGATCACCGGATGGGAGGAAGCGGTCGTGGTCTACAACGACGACAAGACCTTCTCCTCGTGTTTGTCGGTGACGGGACCGTTCCCCGGTTTCCCCGTATCCCTCGAGGGTCTGGATGGGGAGACCGTCACCCGCCTGATCGAAGAGCACCGCAACGAGCTGCCCGTCAGTGACCAGCTCCCGACCCTCGACCCGCCGGTGCACACCAACCATCGGTCGCTGATGATGCGGCTGATCACCCCCAAGCGCCTCAAGGAGAACGAGGATGCGATGTGGGTGCTGGCCGACGAGGTGCTCGACGACTTCCTGGCGCCGGGCAGGGGTGAGTTCATCAAGGGCTTCGCCAGCCCCTTCACGTTGCTGGTCATCGCCGACCTGTTGGGCATCCCGCCCCAGGATCAGACCGCCTTCGTCGACGGCATCTCCCAGCGTTCGGGTGGCGGTGTTGGCAGCACCGGCAAGGAATCGCTGTCGCACTCTCCGTTGGAATTCTTGTACGGCCAGTTCGAGGCCTACGTCGAGGACCGCAGACGCAACCCGCGCGCGGACGTGCTGACCGGGATGGCGACCGCGCTGTTCCCCGACGGTTCGACACCCGAGCCCGGCGATGTCGCGCGCGTCGCCACGAACGTCTTCTCGGCGGGTCAGGAGACCACCGTCCGGCTACTGGGCACCGCGCTGAGGGTGCTCGGTGACCGCCCCCACGTCCAGCGGATGGTGCGCGAGGACCGCAGCCTGCTCCCGAACTTCATCGAGGAGGCGCTGCGCTACGAAAGCCCCGTCAAGGGTGACTTCCGGTCGTCGCGCACGCCCGTCCCCGTCGGCGATCACGAGCTGGGTGCGGGCACCACGGTGATGGTGCTCAATGGTGCGGCCAACCGCGACCCGCGTCGCTTCGAAGAACCCAACGAGTTCGATCCCGCTCGCAAGAACGCCCGTCAGCACCTCGCGTTCGGCCGCGGTATCCACAGCTGCCCCGGAGCGCCCCTCGCCCGCGCGGAGACTCGCGTCGGACTGGAACGACTGCTCGACCGCACGTTCGACATCGGGATCTCCGAGGAGAAGCACGGTCCGGCGGGCCATCGCGACTACCGCTACATCCCGACGTTCATCCTGCGCGGGCTCAGCGAACTGCACCTCGAGTTCGACGTCATCGCGCCACGCGGTGCTTGCTGAAGGTCGGTGCCTGGTGAAGGTCGGGGTCGACGATGACCGTTGCGCGGGCCACGGCATGTGCCTGACGTTGTGCCCCGAAGTCTTCGAGCTGTCCGATGACGGCTGGGCTTTCGCCGATCCGGCGGACGTGCCCGCCGGGCTCGAGGACTCGGCCAGGGAGGCCATCGAGAACTGCCCCGAGCATGCGATTTCTGAAATTGACACCCAAACCGAACGCCGACAAGAGGACTGAGCAATGCCCAAGGGAAGCCGACCGTCATCGAAGGCGAATGGCCCGCCACACAGACCGTCGTGCTGGAGTTCGAATCCGTCGATGCGGCGAAGCAGTGGTACTACTCGGACGACTATCAGGCGGCCGCGAGGATCCGACTGGGCGCGGCGGAGTGCAACGGGGTCATCGTTTCCGGCTTTTGAGCCGCCGCGCGCAGAGTAGGGCCCTGTTACGACTGAGACAGGTAGGCGACGAGGGCCTTGGTCAGCGTCTCCCTGGCGACGTCGAGATCGGCGTAGGAACCCAGTTGGCGCTCGGAGACGAGACCCCGCATCGCTCCCGGGATGAGCGTGGCCACTTCGCGCACTCTCTCGGGTGCGATGTCGAGGCCGACGAATGCCCTCTGACAGGTCTCGAGCCAGCTCTTGCTCCAGGAGGCAAGCTCGGCAGCCGTTCGCGGGTAGAGCCGCTCGAGCTCGTCGGGATCACGCGGCAAGGCTGCCCGGAGATTCTCGATTGCGCGTGAATCTGCCGACGACAGACCGTGATACAGGGTGTCGACGATGCGACCCACACGCCTGTGCAGAGAAGTATCCGGCTCCACGGGCGTCGACAGAAGGCCGGCCCTGCGTTCGGCGGTGCGGTGAAGGACCGCCGCCCAGAAGCCGTCGATGTCGCCGAACTGGTACTTCACGGCGCCCCAGGTGGCACCGATGTCCTTGGCGATGCGGTTTGCCGATACCGATCCCGGCTGTCCCGAGGCGAGTGACTTCAGTGCCGCCTCGAGAATGTTCTCGCGGGTCGCGAGGCCGCGGCGGTTGGTGCGCCGCCCCACGATTCCCGCCTCGGTCATGGGCTGATCGTATCGGCTCGGTAAGTTTCATAGAACCCACTGTTATTTTTTCATCGAGGTATCTATCATTCGACACGGATGCACGAGGAGGGAGGGAAGCGAAGATGGCGACGCCGCCGTTGTCGATGAAGCCGACCGGATGGTTCCAGGTGGCATGGTCTGAGGAGATCGGCGTCGGCGACGTCCACACGATGAAGTACTTCGGCCAGGAGATGATCGCCTGGCGTGCGGAATCGGGTCAGTTGACGGTGATGAACGCCTACTGCGAACACCTCGGCGCCCACCTCGGTTTCGGCGGCACGGTCGTCGGCGAGGTGTTGCAGTGCCCGTTCCATGGCTGGCAGTGGAGCCAGGAGGGTCGCAACGTCTGCATCCCCTACGAGGACCGTCCCAATCGGGGCCGACGCATCACGACATACCCGGTGACCGAGTGCAACCAGTCCGTCTACATCTGGCACGACATCGACGGCCGCGCACCGTTCTTCGACGCGCCCGACGTGTTCACGAGCTTCGCGGACGGCAGCAGCCTCGACGCGTACTACCCCCAGCAGCGACTGTTCAGGGAGCGCCTGGAGCTGCACCCGCAGTACGTGCTGGAGAACGGTGTGGACTTCGCCCACTTCAAGTACGTCCACGCGACGCCGATCGTTCCGGTGTTCACGCGTCACGACTTCGCCGAACCCGTCTCGTACGTCGACTTCACCATCACCTTCGAGGGTGACGACGGTCAGAAGATCGAAGACGTCAACAGCGGCGTGGAGGCCATCAACGGTGGACTCGGGATCGCCGTCACCAAGAGTTGGGGAATGGTCGACAACCGCACGATCTCAGCCGTCACCCCGGTCGACGAATTCACCTCAGACGTCCGGTTCATGGTCTACATCGGGCGGGTCTCAGACCGTACGGACGAGCGTGCCGAGACGAAGGCTCGGGCGTTCGGCGAGGAAGTCATCCGGCAATTCAGCCAGGACGTCCACATCTGGTCCCACCAGCGCTACTCGGATCCACCGGCTCTTGCCAACTCCGAGCAAGAGGGATTCACCGCAATCCGTGCGTGGGCCAAGAAGTTCTATCCCGACGGCAAGGGCGGCAGTGCCGCCGAACTGGCCGCCGCACAATCCTGAACACCCAAACGACGACGACGTCCCGAGAAAGGCGATCCGCATGACCAAGTCCGCCCCCCCGCCGATCAAGGTCTTCCAGGTTGCCACCGGCAACGTGGGCAGCGAGATGATCAAGCGCATCCAGACCCAACCCGATCTGAAGTTGATTGGGGTGCACTGCTATTCACCCGACAAGGTCGGCAAGGACGTCGGAGAGCTGGTCGGTATCGAACCCCTCGGCGTCACCGCCACCGGCAGTATCGACGAGATCATCGCCGCCAAGCCGGACGTGCTGACCTTTCACGGGGTGTTCCCCGACGAGGACCTCTACGTGAAGGTCCTCGAGGCCGGGATCGACGTCGTCACGACCGCCGACTGGATCACCGGCTGGCACCGGGACACGAATCATCCCCACCCGTCGGGCAAATTGGTGTCGCAACTCCTGGCCGAGGCGTGTGAGAAGGGCGGCTCGACCTTTTACGGCACGGGCATGAACCCGGGCGTGAATCAGATTCTCGGCGTGGCGTGTTCGGCCGACGTCTCCGACATCGAGAACGTCACGACCATCGAGTCGGTAGACGTTTCCTGCCACCACTCGAAGGACACCTGGATCGAGGTCGGTTACGGCTTGCCCATCGACGATCCGAGCATACCCGAAAAACTGGAGAAGTACACGCGGGTGTTCGCCGACAGTGTGCTGATGATGGCCGACTGCTTCGGCTTGGAACTCGACGAGGTGAAGTTCACCTACGAACTCGGG
>JBBRTH010000038.1:0-52032 GCA_038244615.1 Mycobacteriales bacterium
ACCTGCCGATGCGGTAGCGACGTCGAGGTCGCCATCCGCTCCAACTCCGCGCGCTGTTCCAGCGTCGCGGTCAACGCAGCAGCCACCATAGGCAAATTCTACCAACAAATAACCAGATCATTTCACCGACACACCACTAGTGTCTTGCGTGCGAGGCGAAATCGCCCGCACCGACGAGATACTGAGTGAAGTAATGACTTTCAAGAGGGCCCTGTACGCACGGCCCTGGCTGCCGGCGTCGGACTCGCCGGATTGCTCGGCGGCGGCCTCGCGACTGCCGCCGCCGATCCCGGACCACAGTGCAATGCACCGAACCGGCCACCCTGCGGGCAGGACGACAACAAACCACAACAACAACCAATGGGGCAATGCCGACAACCGCGGGGGCAATCCCGCGCCTGGCGACTGGCAGAATCGAGAAACCGATCAGGGCCGTCAGGACCACCAGCCATTCAACTGGAACGGCCAGCAGGTCACCCCGATGCCTGCCGAATACGGTGCAGGCTGGGGCTTCTGGTTCCTAGGAATGTGGATTCCGCTGTAAGCCAATGGGCGACAAGGCGGCGGGTCACCGACGGCGGTGGCCCGCCGTTTCGAATTCTGCAGCACGGTCGTGGTTTCGCGGACAGACGACCCTGACGCAGAAGTCGCCGAGCTAGCTGGCGAGGTAAGCCACGGCGTCACGCATGCGCTCCGCCGCCGCCCGCACGGCCGAGACGTCGGGACCAGCCCGCAACACCTCGCGGGACACCGCTGGCAACAGCGTTCCCCGTGCCGCCCCGCCAAGTCCGCGGAGCGCTTCCGGTCGGCCACCCTGCGCACCGACCCCCGGCAAGAGCACCGGTCCCCCCACCTCGCTGAGGTCTGGAACGTCGGCCAGCGTGGCGCCCACCACGACACCGACGGAACCCGCTCCCGCAGATCGGTTCTCAGCACTGACGTCGTCGACGATCGACTGGGCGACCGTCCGCCCGTCGGCTACGGCGAGCTGCACGCTGGCACCCTCGGGATTGGACGTCGCTGCCAGAACGAACACTCCACGGTGGTGCTCGGCGGCCGTGTCGAGCAGCGGGCGCAGCGACCCGAACCCCAGGTAGGGCGACGCCGTCACGGCATCGCACGCCAGCGGCGAGTCACCTGCCCACGCGGCCGCGTAGGCCGCCATGGTGGTGCCGATGTCACCGCGCTTGGCATCGGCGAGAACCAGAACCCCCGCGTCGAATAGCTCGGCGATGGCGGTCTCAAGCACGGAATAGCCTGCGGCTCCGTAACTCTCGAAGAACGCAACCTGCGGTTTGACGATGGCGAAGCCGGAGAACGCCTCGACGCACACGTCGCAGAACGCATTGAGCCCGTCGACGTCGACCGGCAGGCCCCACGCGCTGAGCAGTTCGGGGTGCGGGTCGATCCCCAGGCACAGCGGGCCCCGGTCAGCCATTGCGGACGCCAACCGGATCCCGAAACCACTCACGTCGTTGCGCCGAGCCGGCTGTGCAACTCCTGAAGTGACATGACGCCGATGTCGCCGCGGATACCCGCCTCGATGCCCTGCACCGCCGCCGATGCCCCCTGCACGGTCGTGACGCAGGGAATGTTCATCGCCACCGCGGCCGAACGGATCTCGTAGCCGTCGATACGAGGACCCGAGTTGCCGTACGGCGTGTTGATCACCATGTCAACGTCGCCGGCCCTGATCGCCTCGACCGCCGACATCGCCGGTCTGTCGGGGCTGGGCTCCTCGAAGTGCTTGCGCACCGTGTCACAGGGTATGCCGTTACGACGCAACATCTCGGCGGTCCCCTCGGTGGCGAGCACCCGGAACCCGAGATCAGCCAGCCGCTTGACGGGGAAGACCAGTGAGCGCTTGTCGCGGTTGGCCACCGAGACGAACACCGTGCCCTCGGCGGGCAGGGAGCCGTATGCCGCGGTCTGACTCTTGGCGAAGGCCCTGCCGAAGTCGCGGTCGATGCCCATCACCTCGCCCGTCGACTTCATCTCGGGCCCCAGCAGCGAATCCACCTGCGAGCCGTCCGCCTTGCGGAACCGGTTGAAGGGAAGCACTGCCTCCTTGACCGCGATCGGCGCGTTCGGCGAGACGCTGGCTCCGTCGCCCGTCGCGGCGAGGACACCCTCCTCTCGCAGCTGAGCGATCGTGGTGCCCAGCATGATCCGCGCACACGCCTTGGCGAGCGGCACTGCCGTGGCCTTCGAGACGAACGGCACGGTGCGGCTGGCGCGCGGGTTGGCCTCCAACACGTAGAGCACGTCGTCCTTCAGCGCGTACTGCACGTTCAGCAGGCCCACCACGCCGATGCCGCGGGCGATGGCCTCGGTGGCGTGCCGGACCGCGGCGATGTCCTGCCTGCCCAGCGTGACCGGGGGCAACGCACACGCCGAGTCGCCGGAGTGAATGCCGGCCTCCTCGATGTGCTCCATCACCCCGCCGATGTACACCTCGGTGCCGTCGCAGAGGGCGTCGACGTCGATCTCGATCGCATCCTCGAGGAAGCGGTCGACCAGCACGGGATGCTCCGGCGAGAGTTGCGTGGCGCGAGTGATGTAGCCGCGCAGGGTCTCGTCGTCGTACACGATCTCCATGCCGCGCCCGCCCAGCACGTACGACGGTCGCACCAACACCGGGTAACCGATGTCGGCGGCGATTCGCCGGGCCTGCTCGAAGCTGGTCGCCATGCCGAAGCGAGGTGCCGGTAGCCCGGCGTTCCTCAGCACCTCGCCGAACTCGCCGCGGTCCTCCGCCAGGTCGATCGCCTTCGGGCTGGTACCGACGATCGGCACACCGGCATCGGCGAGACGCTGGGCAAGGCCCAGCGGTGTCTGTCCGCCAAGCTGCACGATGACCCCGATGACACCGGGACCTCCTGCGCCGGAGGCTGATTCGGCGTAGTAGACCTCGAGAACGTCTTCGAATGTCAATGGTTCGAAGTACAGCCTGTCGGCGGTGTCGTAGTCCGTCGACACCGTCTCCGGGTTGCAGTTCACCATGACGGTCTCGAAGCCGACCTCACTGAGCGTGGTGGCGGCGTGCACGCAGCTGTAGTCGAACTCGATACCCTGGCCGATCCGGTTGGGACCGGACCCGAGGATCAGCACCTTGGGTTTCTCGGTCTGCGGCGCCACCTCGGTTTCGGCCGCGGGATCGAACTCGTAGCTGCTGTAGTGATAGGGCGTCTTGGCTTCGAACTCGGCGGCGCAGGTGTCCACCGTCTTGTAGACGGGATGAATCCCCAGCCGCCGACGCAATGTCCGGACGCCGTCCTCGCCGGCCAGTTCGGGCCGGAGCGCAGCGATCTGGCGATCGGACAGGCCGTTGTGCTTGGCGGTGCGCAGTAGTTCCTCGTCGAGGACGGGCGCGGCGCGCAGGACAGCCGACAGAGTCACCAACCCGCCGATCTGGTCGACGAACCATGGGTCGACGCCAGAGGCCTTGGCCACCTGCTCGACGGTCGCGCCCTGCCGCAGTGCCTGCTCGATGTCGTATAGACGGCCGTCGGTCGGCGTCCTGAGCCGCATCAGAAGCTCGTCGACCGAGAGTTCGGGGTCATCGCCAGTCCAGAAGCCCCCTCGACCCGTCTCGAGGGAGCGCATCACCTTGCCGAGCGCTTCGATAAAGTTGCGGCCCAACGACATCGCCTCACCGACCGACTTCATCGTGGTCGTCAAGGTGGGGTCGGCCCCGGGGAACTTCTCGAACGCGAACCGCGGCGCCTTCACGACCACGTAGTCGAGCGTGGGCTCGAAACAGGCGGGGGTCTCCTTGGTGATGTCGTTCACGATCTCGTCCAGTGTGTAGCCGATCGCGAGCTTGGCGGCGATCTTGGCGATGGGGAATCCGGTGGCCTTCGATGCCAGGGCACTCGATCGCGAGACGCGTGGGTTCATCTCGATGACGACGAGTCGCCCATCGGACGGGTCGACGGCGAACTGGATGTTGCAGCCGCCCGTGTCGACACCGACCTCGCGCAGGATGGCGATGCCGAGGTCGCGCATCTTCTGATATTCGCGGTCGGTCAGCGTCATCGCGGGCGCGACGGTGACCGAGTCACCCGTGTGGACGCCCATGGGGTCGAAGTTCTCGATCGAACAGACGACCACCACGTTGTCGCGGCTGTCGCGCATCAGCTCCAGCTCGAATTCCTTCCATCCGAAGATGGATTCCTCGATGAGCACGTTGGCGCTCGGGGACGCGGCCAGTCCGTCGCCCGCCATCCGCTCGAGGTCGTCGGCGCTGTGCGCCATACCGGAACCGAGGCCGCCCATCGTGAACGACGGCCGCACGACGACGGGCAGGCCGAGTTCGGTGACCGTTTCGCGGACTTCCTCCATCGTGAAGCAGACGCGCGACTTCGCCGACTCGCCGCCGACCTTGGCGACGATGTCCTTGAACTTCTGCCGGTCCTCGCCGCGTTGGATGGCTTCGAAGTCGGCGCCGATGAGCTCGACGCCGTGTCGGTCGAGTGCGCCGTTCTCATACAGTGCGACGGCCGTGTTGAGTGCGGTCTGGCCGCCGAGCGTGGCGAGGAGCGCGTCGATCTTGTTGCCGCGCTCGGCTTGCTGCGCGATCACCTTCTCGACGAACGCGGCGGTGATGGGTTCGACGTAGGTGTTGTCGGCGTACTCGGGGTCGGTCATGATGGTCGCTGGGTTGGAGTTGACCAGGCTCACCTGCAGGCCCTCGGCGCGCAGCACGCGGCAGGCCTGGGTGCCCGAGTAGTCGAACTCGCAGGCCTGGCCGATCACGATCGGCCCCGACCCGATCACCAACACGTGGTTCAGATCTGCGCGACGCGGCATTTAGCGCTCCTCCATACGTGCGCGAGCGTGCGCAGACGTACATGAATTGCGGCGTGTCGTCGTACGTACACGCACGCTCGCGGAAGGGGCGGAAGAGGGGGAGGTGGCAGCGGGGCTCACTTCTCTCCCGCCATCAGGTCGACGAACTGGTCGAACAAGTACTCGGCATCGTGGGGACCTGCCGCCGACTCGGGGTGGTACTGCACCGAGAACGCCCTTCCATCAAGCAGTTTGATGCCCTCGACGACCCCATCGTTGGCACAGGTGTGGCTGACCACCGCGCGGCCGAACTGCGTGTCGAACTCCTCGCCCGCCTCGCCTTCGAGGGCGAAGCCATGGTTCTGCGCGGTGATCGCGACCCGACCGGCGGCGTGGTCGATGACAGGGACGTTGATCCCGCGGTGACCGAACGTCATCTTGTACGTCGAGCGGCCCAGTGCGCGCCCCAGGATCTGATTGCCGAAGCAGATCCCGAAGAGCGGGATGCCGGCGGCGAGCACCGCCCGCGTGACCTCGACCACGTGGTCGGCGGTCGCCGGGTCACCCGGACCGTTGGACAGGAACACGCCGTCGGGCTTCAGGGCGGTCAGCTGGTCGAAGGTGGTATTCGACGGCAGTACGTGGGTCCGGATGCCCCGGTGAGCGAAGTTGCGGGGTGTGTTGCTCTTGATGCCGAGATCGAGCGCCGCGACCGTGAAGCGCTGGGCGCCATCGGGTTCCACGGCGTAGGCGGAATCAGTGCTCACCTCGCCGGCCAGGTCTGCACCCAGCATCGACGGCTGACTGCGGACGCGGCCCAACAGGTCGCCGACGTCGGCAAGGGCATCACCCGAGAACACGCCCGCCTTCATCGACCCCGCGGTGCGAAGGTGACGGACGAGGGCGCGGGTATCGATGCCCGCGATCCCGACGATGCCCTGACGAACGAGTTCGTCGTCGAGCGTGCCGGTGGCCCGCCAGTTCGAGGCGCGCGGCGACGGGTCTCGAACGGCGTATCCGGCGACCCATATCTTGTCGCCACGACTCTCGCCGTCCTCATCGTTCCAGCCCGTGTTGCCGATCTGCGGTGCCGTCGCGACGACGATCTGGCGGTGATAGCTGGGGTCGGTCAGGGTCTCCTGATAGCCGGACATTCCGGTGGAGAACACCGCCTCCCCGAGCGTCTGCCCGACCGCGCCGAACAGGGTGCCCGTGAACACCCGGCCGTCATCGAGGACCAGCACGGCCTTCCCTGAAGCGCTCACGCGGCGTCCTCTATCCAGTTGGCGAGTTCGCGGCGGTCGTCGCCGCGGAACCCGGTGTCGATCTCGGTGCCCGATGGCAACGTCCACCGGATGGCGAGGATGCCGTCGTGCGTCAGCGCCTTGCCCGCGATGCCGCGCTCGGTCCGGATCGCGGTGATCGACTCATCGGGAATCCAAATCGGGCTGGCGCCCGTGCGCTGCATCATGATCCCCTCGGGATAGCGCGTCAGGACCGCCTTGCTCCGGAAGCCGAGATCCCCGACGGCGATGCGGTCCTGCCAGCTCGGCGCGATCGTGCTGCCGACGTACAACCCCTTGGTAGCGAGGATGATCGCGGGCCCGACGGTGTCGGGCAGCGCCGGTAGCGAACCGATCATCTCCGCCTGGCGCTGAGCGCGGTGCAGCCAGCCGCGCAGCATCTGCCGGATGAAGAAGGCGATCAGCAGGGCGAGCAGCGCAGCGATGATCAGCAACGCGATCAGCGTGGGGGTGTTCACAGCGTTGAACCCCGGGTCGCTGCGCTCCAGCCCTCCGACGGGCTCCTTCCGTCCCGCGCGGTGACCTTGCCGCGCAACAACGTCAGCGTCACCACGGCGGGCAGGGTCATTGCCTCGAACGGGGTGTTGTGTGACCGGCTGGCGAGGTCGGCACCGCTCACCGTCCACGTGGCGTCGGGGTCGACGACCGTCAGGTTGGCGGGTTCGCCCACCTCCAGCGGCCTGCCTTGATCGGGTAACCCGACGATGCTCGCGGGGGCCTCACTCATCACACGCGCGACGTCACGCCACGTCATCAAGCCCGTCTGCACCATGGTCTCGACGACCACCGACAGAGCGGTCTGCAATCCGAGCATGCCCGGTCGGGCGACGGCGAACTCGCACATCTTCTCGTGTTCGGCGTGCGGGGCGTGGTCGGTCGCCACGCAGTCGATGACACCCTCCGCAAGTGCCCGTCGTAGTGCCAGCACATCGGTGGCCTCGCGCAGAGGCGGGTTGACGCGGTTGCGCCCGTCGTAGGACTCCAGCCGCGCGTCGTCCAGCAGCAGGTGATGCGGCGTCACCTCGGCGGTGATCGAAATTCCTTGCTCCTTGGCCCATCTCACCAACTCCACGGTGCCCGCGGTGGAGGCGTGGCAGATGTGCACGCGCGCTCCCGCATCGCGGGCGAGGATCGCGTCGCGCGCGACGATCGACTCCTCGGCGGATCGCGGCCAGCCTGCGAGTCCGAGCCGGGCGGCGTTCGGGCCCTCGTGGGCGACGGCGTCGACCGTCAGCCGGGGCTCTTCTGCGTGCTGAGCGATGAGCACGCCGATGCCGCTGGCGTACTCCAGCGCACGGCGCATGATCAGCGGGTCGTGCACACAGATACCGTCATCGGAGAACATCCGCACCCGGCCCACACCGGCGGCCATCAGGCCCATCTCCGTGAGTTGGGCGCCCTTGAGTCCGACGGTCACCGCGCCGACCGGATGCACGTCGACCAGACCGACCTGCTGGCCGCGGTGCCAGACGTGGTCGGTGACCACGGCACTGTCGGCGACGGGATTCGTATTGGCCATCGCGAACACCGCCGTATAACCACCGAGAGCTGCAGCGGCGGACCCGGTTTCGATGTCCTCGGCGTACTCGCGGCCCGGCTCGCGAAGATGCGTGTGCAGGTCGACGAAGCCGGGCATTAGCACCTTGCCACCGGCGTCGATCACGTCGGCGTCGTCGGGAGCAGTGAGATCGGCGCCGATCTCGGCGATCTGACCGTCGTCGACCAGGACGTCGACCGCGTCACCCTCGCCGTAGAGCAGCACGCTCCGGATCAAGATCGGAGGGCAGGAGCGTAGCGACCCGGGATTGTGCTGCGTCATGCACTCACCTCCGCACCTGCGCCGACGAGCAGGTGGAACAGCACTGCCATCCGGACGTGTACGCCGTTGGAAACCTGTTGCAGCACCGCCGATTGCGACGAGTCGGCCACCGACGAAGCGATCTCCATGCCGCGCAGCATGGGCCCGGGGTGCAGGACCACCGCGTGTTCCGCGAGCCTCGCCGACCGCTTCTCGGAGAGCCCGTACAACACCGAGTACTCCCTCGCCGACGGGAAGAAGCCACCGTTCATCCGCTCGGCCTGCACGCGGAGCATCAGCACTGCGTCGGCGGCGGGAAGTTCGGCATCGAGATCGTGGGACACCGTTACCGGCCACGTCGAGACGCCCATCGGCAGCAGGGTCGGTGGCGCGACGAGCACCACCTCCGCGCCGAGGGTGGCCAGTAGCAGCACGTTCGAGCGTGCCACCCGACTGTGCAGCACATCGCCCACGATCACGACCCGCTTGCCCTCGACCGAACCCAGCCGCTGGCGGATGGTCAACGCGTCGAGCAGCGCCTGCGTGGGGTGTTCGTGGGTACCGTCACCGGCGTTGATGACGCAGGGTCCTCCCGACGATTCCCCGAGTCGCTGCGCTCCTGCCCGCTGGTCGCCCCCTTCGGCCGTCCACTCGGCAAGCTGTTGCGCCGCACCGGAAGCGGGATGCCTGATGATCAACGCATCTGCTCCTGCGGCCCGCAGGGTGAGCGCGGTGTCGCGTAACGACTCACCCTTGGCCACTGACGATCCCGACGAACTGACGTTGATCACGTCGGCGCTCATCCACTTGCCCGCGACCTCGAAGGACACCCTCGTCCTGGTCGAGTTCTCGTAGAACATGGTGATCACCGTGCGCCCGCGCAGCGTCGGCAGCTTCTTGACCTCGCGGCCGAGGAGCGCCTGGCTGAACCGGTCGGCGTCATCGAGGATCGCGGTCGCCTCGTCGCGGGAGAGGTCGGCCGCCGAGAGCAGGTGCCTGGTCATCGCGATCCTCTGCTCTTCGCGCAAGCGCTCACCGGACCGGGCCTCCGGTGTTGGCGATCAGCACACCGTCGCGGCCGTCGTGTTCGGTCAGCAGCACCTTGACGTTGTCGTTGCGGGAGGTGGGCACGTTCTTGCCGACGTAGTCGGCGCGGAACGGAAGCTCGCGATGACCCCGATCGACCAGTGCCGCAAGCTGAACCGCGCGGGGGCGGCCCACGTCGCGAAGTGCGTCGAGCGCGGCCCGCACGGTGCGACCGGAGTACAGCACGTCGTCGACCAGAATCACCACGGCATCGTCGATGCCGCCATCGGGGATCGACGTGTCCTCCAACGGGCGGAGCGGCTTGAAGTTGAGGTCGTCGCGGTAGAGCGTGACGTCCAGGGCGCCCGGGAAGACCGTCACCGAGGAGAACTCGATGATGTTGTCAGCGAGCCGGGCTGCCAACGTGACACCGCGGGTCGGAATGCCGAGGAGGATGACGCGCGGCGCATCGACTGCGTCGAGGGCGGTCTTCTCGATGATCTGATGCGCGATGCGGGAGACGGTCCGGCTTACGTCTGCGGCGGACATCAATTCCCGGTCGGGGCTGGGTGCAGCCATTACTGACCTGGACCTCCTTCTCCGCCTCTCGGGACGGATCGTTAAAGGACGTCGAACTTCCGCGGCAGCTTAGCACCTGCGAAGCGGCACGGATGACGATGGACGGCGCTGACTAAGCTGACCCCGTGAATCTCGACGGTAATCAGGCGTCCATCCGCGAGGCCATCGATGCCAGCCTGCTGGCAGGCGCCGTCACGATGGTGTGGCAGGCGGGCAAGGTCTTGCAGGTCAACGAACTCGGCCACCGCGACGTCCACGCCGGGTTGGCGATGCAGCGCGACACCATCTTCCGAATCGCTTCGATGACCAAGCCGGTGACGGTCGCCGCGGCGATGTCGATGATCGAGGAACGCACGTTCGCGTTGACCGATTCGGTTGCCGACTGGTTGCCCGAGCTCGCGGACGCGCGGGTGATGGCCGACCCATCAGGGTCCCTCGAGGCGACGCTGCCCCTGAATCGGCCGATCACGTTCGACTACCTCATGACGCACCGCAGCGGGCTGGCCTACGCGTTCTCGGTCGGGCCACCCCTGGGCCGGGCCTACGGCACGTTGATGTTCCGCCAGGACCAGGACCGCTGGCTTACCGAACTGGCGCGGCTGCCGTTGGCCCACCAGCCCGGCGAACGCCTCACCTACAGCCACGCGACCGACGTCCTGGGCATCGCGCTGTCCAGGATCGAGGGCAAACCGCTGGCGGACGTGCTCGCGGCCCGCATCCTGGAACCACTCGGCATGTCCGACACCGGGTTTGCGGTGAGCCACGAAGGTCGCCGGCGCGCGGCCACCATGTACAAGCTCGACGAGAGCGGCACCCTGCGCGACGACGTGATGGGCCCCGCGCCGGTGACCCTACCGACGTTCTGCACCGGCGGGGCCGGGTTGTGGTCGACGGCCGACGACTATCTCGCCTTCGCCCGCATGCTGCTCGGCGGCGGTTCCGTGGACGGCGTCAGAGTGCTCTCCGAGGAGTCGGTTCGGCTGATGCGGACGGACCGGCTGACCGATCAGCAGAAGGCGTACCCGTTTCTGGGCATGCCGTTCTGGCGAGGTCGCGGCTTCGGCCTGAATCTGTCCGTCGTGACCGATGCCGCACAGTCGCGCCAGCTGTTCGGGCCGGGCGGACTCGGCACGTTCAGTTGGCCCGGTGCCTACGGCACGTGGTGGCAGGCCGATCCCTCGGCGGACCTCATCATGCTTTACCTAATCCAGAACCTCCCCGACCTGAGCCCCGACGCTGCCGCTGCCGCAGTAGCGGGCAACACGTCGCTGGCGAAGCTGCAGGCGGCGCAGCCACGTTTCGTCCGCCGCACGTATCAAGCTCTCGAGTCGTAACGATTCGGCTATGTGCGTCGACACTAGCGCCAGGCTGCCCGTCAGCCGCCGAGCTCGGACACCTCCGCATCGAGGATCGCCGCCTGTCTGGTCAGGTCGTCCTCGGAGAGGTCAGCGCCCCGACCGACGCGCTCCAGTAGCTCCGCTCGTGAAATCACCTCCAGGGCACCGCGATGCGCATCGTCGTCGAGTTCGCTACGACCGATCACCAGGGCGCGTCCCTCGATGAGCACCAGAACCGCGTCGTCGTCGGCGTCGAGTAGTCGGCGGACGTCATCACTCTCAATGGTCATGAGCTGAGTATGCCCTCGTCGTAGACCGCGAAGCAGCGATCGACACCGGACCGACGGGTACGCGCCGATGACGGAGTCCAACATCCTTGCGCGGCAAAGAGAAGGTTCACGACTGCGGATTCCATCGAGCGGTCCGACAGTGATGGTCGACAGCAGGATCGTCCGCACCGACGCGTTGAAGAGACGCCGCGGCTCGTACTCTTCTGTCGACAGTTCGTCCTCGGCGCGCCACATGATCAGCGACGACCGTCGGTGAGCAGGATCTCCCGCCAGACGGCCCCATCCCAAGCGTCCTCACTTGCGCCGCGGGACACGACGAACGACTTGATCGCGGAGAAGTCCACTACCGACCGCAGATGGTCCAGCGCCATTTCGGGATCCCGCAGCTAGACCCTGGCAGCCTCCTCGACGGTACTGTACGGCGCCCAGTCCTGCGGTACCGCCGTCAGGGCTGTCCGCTCTTCGCGCAAGTCATCAGGCGCCCTCGGGGTTACTCCGGACAGCGGCCGCGGAAGCACGAATCTGCGGGGTCACCAGCATCACCTGGCCGAGGACACCATTGACGAACGCCGGTGATTCGTCGGTGGACAAGCTCTTGGCCAGCTCGACTGCCTCGTCGACGGCCACCGGCTCGGGAACGTCGTCGGCGTGCAGCAATTCCCACACGGCGACTCGTAGTACGGCCCGGTCGACGGCGGGCAACCGTTCCAGCGTCCAGCCCTGCAGGTGAGCGGAGATGAGGTCGTCGATGTGGGCGGCGTGTTCGGTGACGCCACGCGCGACCGTCACGGTGTAGGGGTTCAACGTGGACACCTCGGTGTCACCCTCCGCCAACGTGGCCCGTCCTTCGGCGATCTCGGCTGGGGTCAACCCGCGGGCCTCGGCCTCGAAGAGCAGGTCGACGGCACGCTTGCGGGCCTGGTGGCGGCCACGTTCCCCGCGACGGTCAGGCATTGACGCGACTCCCCGTGCCGTCAGGCATTGACGCGACTCCCCGTGCCGTCAGGCATTGACGCGACTCCCCGTGCCGTCAGGCATTGACGCGACCGAGGTAACTGCCGTCGCGGGAGTCGACCTTGAGCTTGTCGCCGGTGTTGATGAACAGCGGCACGTTGATCTGGGCACCCGTCTCCATGGTGGCCGGCTTGGTACCCGCACTCGAGCGGTCGCCCTGCAGACCGGGGTCGGTGTGGGACACGATCAGCTCCACGGTGACCGGCAGCTCGAGGTACAGCGGCGCGCCCTCGCTGAACGCGATCTGGACCGGCATGCCTTCGAGCAGATAGTTCGCCGCGTCGCCGACGAGCGACTCCGGTAGCGGGTGCTGCTCGAAGTCCTGGGCGTCCATGAAGACGAAGTCGGTGCCGTCGCGGTACAGGTACGTGGTGTCGCGACGGTCCACCGTTGCCGTCTCGACCTTCACGCCCGCGTTGTACGTCTTGTCCACGACCTTGCCCGACAGCACGTTCTTGAGCTTGGTCCGCACGAACGCGGGGCCCTTGCCCGGCTTGACGTGCTGGAACTCGGTGATCTGCCACAACTGGCCGTCAATCTGCAGGACGAGCCCATTCTTGAAGTCGGCGGTCGATGCCACGGGGGTACTACTCCTAGCCTTTAGAGAATCGCCAGTTCCTTGGGGAACCGGGTCAGCAACTCGGGTGTGGGTGCATCATCACTGCCCACGACCAGCGTGTCCTCGATGCGGACGCCGCCGTGGCCGGGCAGATAAACACCGGGCTCCACGGTCACCGCGGAGCCAGCAAGCAGTGTACCGGCGGATGAGGCACTGATTCCCGGCGCTTCGTGGATCTGCAGACCGACCCCGTGACCAAGACCGTGCCCGAAGTTCTCCGCGAACCCCGCGTCGGCGATGAACTGCCGCGACGCCCCGTCCACTCCGGACAAAGACACCCCCGGTGCCAAGGCCTCGCGGCCCAACCGCTGCGCGGTCGACACCACGTCGTAGACGTCGAGTTGCCATTGCGAGACGGGCGCGAGGACGAACGTGCGGGTCATGTCGGAGTGATAGCCCGCGACCAGTGCACCGAAGTCGATCGTGACGAAGTCGCCTGCGGCAAGCACCGAATCGGTCGGACGATGATGAGGGATCGCCGAGTTGACGCCCGTTGCGACGATCGTCTCGAACGACACGCCGTCGGCGCCGTGGTCGAGCATTCGCGACTCCAGGTCCCGGCCGACCTCCTTCTCCGTCCGACCGGGCCGCAGCCCACCCGTGGCCACCAGGTCGGTGAGCGCCGCGTCGGCGGCCTCGCACGCCAACCGAAGCAGCGCGATCTCTCCGGCGTCCTTGACCTCCCGCAGGGCCTCCACGGCGCCGGCGGCCCGCACCAGTTCGACGTCGCCTGCCGCCTTCGCCAGCAGGGCGTGACCGTCGACCGTCACGACGTGGCTCTCGATCCCCAGTCGCCGCACGCCGCACGCGCCTGCAGATGCCGCCAAGTGGGGCGCACAAGCCCGCTCGATGACGACCTCGGCGTCGGGAGACTGCTGCGCGGCCTGCGTCCGATAGCGGCCGTCGGTCGCCAACACGGGAATCTCGTCGTCAACACGAATGAGTAGCGCGGCATTCGAACCGGTGAAACCGGACAGATAACGCACGTTGAACAGGTCCGTTACCAACATTGCGTCCAACTCGGCGGCAGCCAGTCTGCGACGCAAGCGATCCCTGCGCTGTGAAATCGTCACAGCGCATGACGGTACTCGCTACGCTGTGCCCCCATGAGTAAGTGGTTGCTGCGCGGACTGGTGTTCGCGGCGCTGATGGTCATCGTCCGATTGCTTCAGGGTGCCCTGATCAACTTGATGGAAAGCCAGGCGCTGTGGATCAGCATTCTGCTGGTGGCGGTGTTCGCGATTGCCGCATTCCTCTGGGGCCTGATGGACGGCCGCGCCGATGCGCAGGCGAACCCCGACCCCGACCGTCGCAGCGATCTCTCCATGACGTGGCTCCTGGGGGGGCTGTTCGCAGGCATCGTCAGCGGCTTCGTCGCGTGGTTCATCTCGCTGTTCTACGAGAACCTGTACGCGCAGGGCCTGCTGAACGAGGTGACCACGTTCGCTGCCTTCACCGCGCTGCTGATGTTCGTCTTCGCCCTCGCGGGCGTGGCGCTGGGCCGCGGCTTGGTGGACCGCAACGCTCCCCCGATTCAGCGTCGCAGCGAAGGCGAGCGTGCCGACACGGACGTCTTCGCGGCCGTCCATGACGATCGTGGTGACGAGGGCTCGACCGTGCCCGCCGGCGAGACGGCACCGACCAAGGTCGAGGAACGGCCCTAACTCAGGCTCGCCAGGTAGCGCAGCGCCAACAGATAGCCCTGCACGCCGAGACCGACGATCACTCCGGTGGCGACGGCACTCAGATATGAGTGATGTCGAAAGTCCTCGCGCACGTGCACGTTCGAGATGTGCACCTCGATCAGCGGCGCACTCAATTCGGCACACGCATCCCGTAGGGCCACCGACGTGTGGGTCAGTGCCCCGGCGTTGAGCACGACGGGCTCCTTGGCGTCGGCGGCCGCGTGGATCCAGCCGAGCAGCTCGGCCTCGCTGTCGGTCTGCCGCACGACGACCGCCAGCCCGAGTTCGGCAGCTTCCCGTTCGATGATCCCGACCAGGTCGTCGTGGGTGGAGCTGCCGTAGACCTCGGGTTGGCGCTTGCCAAGCCTGCCGAGGTTGGGGCCGTTGAACACGTTGATGGTCACTGGCGGACCCCGATCTCAGAGTAGGCGGCGACCAGCAACGCGGGATCCGGGCCCTCCAGCCTGGCCGGCTTGGCCAGGCCGTCGAGGACCACGAAGCGAAGGACGCCAGAACGGGTCTTCTTGTCGCCTGCCATGTACTCGAGCAGTTGTGGCAGCGCATCGGCGTCGTAGCTCACCGGAAGCCCGAGCGCGGTCAGGACGGACCGGTGACGGTCAGCGGTCTCGTCGTCGAGACGGCCCGCCAGCCTGCCCAGTTCCGCGGCGAACATCAATCCCACCGACACCGCGGCGCCGTGGCGCCACCGGTAACGTTCCCGGCGCTCGATGGCGTGGGCCAGGGTGTGTCCGTAGTTGAGGATCTCGCGCAATTGCGATTCCTTCTCGTCCGCCGCGACGACCTCGGCCTTGACCACCACGGCGCGCCGGATGAGCTCGGGCAGCACCGAACCGGCGGGGTCGAGGGCCGCCTCGGGATCAGCCTCGATCATGTCGAGGATCACCGGGTCGGCGATGAACCCGGCCTTCACGATCTCCGCCATGCCTGCCACGATCTCGTTGCGCGGCAACGTCTCCAGCGTGGCGAGGTCGACGAGTACTGCGAGCGGTTGATGGAAGGCGCCGACGAGATTCTTGCCCGCGTCGGTGTTGATGCCCGTCTTGCCGCCAACCGCAGCGTCGACCATGCCGAGCAGCGTGGTGGGCACGTGGACGACGTCCACGCCGCGCAGCCACGTGGCCGCGGCGAACCCGCTGACGTCGGTGGCCGCTCCCCCGCCCAGGCTGACGATGGCGTCTTGGCGGCCGATGCCGATGCGGCCCAACACATCCCAGATGAAGCCGACGACGGGCAGTTCCTTGCCCGCTTCGGCATCCGGGATCTCGATGCGATGTGCGTCGATTCCCTTGCCCGCCAGATGGTTCCGGATCGACTCGGCAGTCTCGTTCAGCACGGGCTGATGCAGGATCGCCACCCTGTGACGCCCATCGAGGACCCGTGCCAGGTCGTCGAGCAACCCCGTCCCGATGATCACCGGATAGGGCCGGTCGACGAGTACGTCGACGGTGACGGGTTCAGTCATTGCGCGCTTCCGCTCGACGGGCCAGCGCCGCGGGACTCGGCGGCGCCTCGGTGGTGGGCTCGGGATTGAGGACGGTGGGAAGCCTGCGCCACGCCGGGCGACGGCGACGCCGGGCCTGCTGCCGTTCGCTGCTTGCGCACTCCATCCGCTGAACGATGTGGCGCACCACCGCCCCCGGGTTGCGGCGGTTGGTGTTGATCCGCACCGTCGCCACCTCCTGGTATAGCGGGACGCGCTGCGTCATCAGCTCGCGGAACCGCTCACCGGCATCGGCCCCGGCGAGCAGCGGTCTGGTGGTGCCGCCGGAAGTGCGCCGAATGCCCTCGGCTGCACTGATTTCCAGATAGATGACGGTGTGGCCCGCCAAGGCTTCGCGCACCTCCGGCGTGGTGATCGCGCCCCCGCCGAGCGAAACGACCCCGTCGTGTTCGGCGAGGGCCGCTCGCACCACGTCGGACTCGATCCGCCGGAACTCCGCCTCACCCTCGACGAAGATGTCGGCGATGGAACGGCCGGTAGTCTCGACGATCTTCGCGTCGGTGTCCAGCAGCGGGACGTCCAATGCCTTGGCCAGGCGCCGCCCGATGGTGGACTTGCCCGATCCGGGCATTCCCACGAGCACGGCCTTGGGCGCCATCAGCCCGACGCTCTCGCGGGATCTCGGGCGGCGATCGAAGCGAGGTAGCCGTCGACGTTGGCCTTGGTCTCGGCCAGCGAGTCACCGCCGAACTTCTCCAACGCCGCGCGTGCCAGCACCAGGGCCACCATGGTCTCGACGACCACACCGGCAGCGGGCACCGCACACACGTCGGAGCGCTGGTGAATCGCGACGGCCTCTTCGCCGGTGGTCATGTCGATGGTGGCCAGCGCCCTGGGGACCGTCGAGATCGGCTTCATCGCGGCACGGACTCGCAGCGCTTGGCCGTTGGTCATGCCACCCTCCAGACCGCCTGCACGGTTGGTCGAGCGCATCACCCCATCGGGGCTCGGATAGATCTCGTCGTGTGCGACGCTGCCGCGGCGGCGCGCGGTTACGAAGCCGTCCCCGATCTCGACGCCCTTGATGGCCTGGATGCCCATGACGGCGGCCGCGAGCTGGCTGTCGAGCCGGCTGTCACCGCTGGTGAACGACCCCAGCCCGATGGGAAGGCCGTCGACGACGACCTCAACGATCCCGCCGAGCGTGTCACCGTCCTTCTTGGCGGCCTCGATCTCGGCGATCATGGACTGCTCGGCAGCTTCGTCGAACGCACGAACCGGGCTGTCGTCGATGCGGTCGAGGTCCTCCGGGCGCGGCGGCGGGCCGTCGTAGGGCGCCGAGGCGCCGATCGAGATGACGTGTGAGAGCACCTCGACCCCGAGTGCCTGGCGCAGGAACTCCCTGGCGATGGTGCCGGCGGCGACCCGAGCAGCGGTCTCGCGGGCGCTGGCGCGCTCCAGGACGGGGCGTGCGTCGTCGAAGCCGTACTTGAGCATGCCCGCGTAGTCGGCATGTCCCGGTCGCGGCCGGGTCAGCGGGGCGTTGCGCGCTCCGTCGAGTTCCGCCTGCTCAACCGGGTCGGGGGCCATCACGGTCTCCCACTTGGGCCACTCGGTGTTGCCGATCTCGATGGCGATCGGACCGCCCAGCGTCAGGCCGTGGCGCACCCCGGCCAGGACCGTGACCGCGTCGGCCTCGAACTTCATTCGGGCGCCTCGTCCGTAGCCGAGTCGTCGCCGCTTCAGCTGCCCGGCGATGTCCTCCGTCGTGATCTCGAGTCCAGCGACCATCCCCTCGACCATGGCCACCAGCGCGCGGCCGTGGGATTCACCAGCTGTGGTCCATCGCAACACGCGTCCCATCTTCCCACGACGCCCGCGACCTGACGTAATCCGTTACGCGAGGCTGCGCTGCAGCAGCAACGTGTCGATGAAGCGGTCGTGCTTGTAGCCGACGCGAGTTAGGCGGCCGGCATCGGTGAAGCTGAAGCGGTGGTGCAACGCGACCGATGCCGGATCACGCGAGTCGGCGATCACAGCGATCACCTCACGGGTGCCTGCCGAGCCGCAGACCTCGAGGAGATCGCGCATCAGCTCGGTGCCGCAGCCCCGCCCGACCGCCGACGGTGCGACGTACGCGGAGCCCTCGACCGTGGACACATACGCCCCCCTCGTCTTTCCAGGGTGCGCAGTAGGCGTACCCGGCGACCGTCCCGTCACGTTCGGTGACCAGGAAGGGCAGGCCGCTGCCGACGATCGCGTCGAAGCGCCGCCCCCACTCGGCGAGATCGGGTGGATCGAGTTCGAAGGTGGCGACGCTGGTCTGGACGTAGTGGGCGTAGATCTCGGCGATGGCGTCCAAGTCGTCCGGTGTCGCGGTGCGTGTCGGCATGGTCCGTTTCACGCTAGGGCTACGCAACCACCAGTGCGACCGCAGCGAGTGCCGCGACGCACATCGACGGGCCGTGCGGCACCGTGGCCCGCGACCGGAAGCCGACGATCCCCCACAGCGCGGTGAGCAGTGGCGCGGTCACCGCCGCTAGGACCCACGCGTCGACCCCGAAGGTGCCCGTGAGCGCGCCGACGCCGATCGCCAGCTTCACGTCACCGGCGCCCATGGCCGCAGGTGAGATCAGATGGACCGCGAGGTAGAACGACGTCAGGATCACCGCCCCGAGCAGTGCGGCGGGCCCACGCCCGGCGATCGTCGCGGCGACCAGCACGACCGCCGCACCGGGCAGCGTCAGCGCATTCGGTAGTCGCCGCTCCCTGATGTCGTAGACGGTCAGCGCGGTCAGCCACGCCAGCGCACATCCCAAGGCGAACGCTTGCCCCATGGCGAAAGCCTAGATTCACCCCAGGGCGGCGATCATCGCCTCTTTCGGCGCGGGCCTGCCGGTGAACTGCTCCACTTGCGCGAACGCCTGATTCAGCAGCATCTGCAGTCCGTTGACCACGCGCCCACCCGCGGCGGTGAAGGCCTCGGCCAGCGGCGTCGGCCACGGGTCGTAGATCGCATCGAGTAGCACCGGCGCCGTCGTGACGGTGTCGGCGAACCGTGCGGCAACGTCGGCCGGGATCGTGTTGATCACGACGCCGACGCCGACCAGCGGTGTGCCCAGCTCCACCCAGTGCGTCCGAACGCCGAGCCGCCACCCGAGTTCGACCAGCGGCGCGGCCTTCACACGATTGCGCGCGACGATCGAAATATCCTGCACACCAAGCTCGGCGAGTCCGGCGACGGCGGCCGGGGCGGTTCCGCCCGAGCCCAGCACCGCGGCCGTACCGATCTCATCTCCCGGGTCGCTTCGCTCCTGCCCTCCGAACACCCAACCAAGCGCCCCGACCACCCCGTCGATGTCGGTGTTGTCGGCGCGCCAACCCGACGACGTCCTCACGAGGGTGTTGGCCGAGCCGAGCAGTTCTGCACGGGTGGTTCGCTCATCGGCGAACTGGAGCGCGGCGAACTTGCCCGGCATCGTCACCGAAAGGCCGACCCACTCGGGGCCGAATCCGCCTACCAGTGAGGGCAATTCGTCGGCCGTGCACTCGATGCGCTCGTAGGTCCAATCCAATCCGAGGGCGCGGTAGGCGGCCAGGTGCAGTTGCGGCGACCGGGAGTGGGCGATGGGCGACCCGAGGACCGCCGCTCTTCGGCTCATCGCGCGCTGTCGAGCACACCGTTTTGTCGGGCGAGCTCGATGTTGGCCAGGTGCTGTTGGTAGTCACGGGTGAAGAGCGTGGTGCCCTGCATGTCGACGGTCACGAAGTACAGCCAGTCACCCGGTTCGGGACTCTCGGCAGCGGCGAGTGCCGGCTGCCCAGGTGAGCAGATCGGCGTCGCCGGAAGGCCGTCCCGCACATAGGTGTTCCACGGCGTGTTCCGGCCGCGGTCGGCATCGGTGGTGGCGATCTCCTGGCGGTCGAGCGAGTAGTTGACCGTCGAGTCGAACTCCAAACGCCGATGATCCGGTGCGATCAGCCGGTTGTAGATGACCCTGGCCACCTTCGCGAAGTCCTGCGGCTTCGATTCTCGCTGTACGAGAGACGCCACCACGAGGATCTGATACGGCGACAGGTTCTCGGCGTTGCCTGCCTCGAGTAGTCCGTTCTGCTCGTACTGCGCGGTGCTGGCGCCGATCAGCGTCGCCAGGATGTCCTGGGCGGGCGCCGACGGGTCGACGTTCCAGGTGCCCGGCGCGATGAGACCCTCGATACGTCGATGATCGGCACCCAAAGCCGTGACGGGGTCGACCGCCCATGCGGGAACCGCGAGGGCCGACAGATCGGCCGCACCCGCGGCATTCTTCAGGTCGTCGGCATCGACCCCGCACTTCTGCTGGCCGTCGATGGTGACGCACGTCGCGTCGGCGACCAGAGAGAAGATCCCCTCCGTCACCGCAGCGGTCTTGACGTCGGCGATGTCGTCGAGTTGGCGACCCTCGGGGATCACCAGCCGGCCCACCCGGTTCTGCGGGTCCGCGAGCCGGGAGACCGCGTTCGCCGCGGGGATCTCGGTACGCACCTTGTAGAAACCCGGCTGGATCGCGGAGATGGCCGCATTGCCCGCTGCGGCGTCGACGAATGCCTGCGCGGTGGCGACCACCCCACCGTCCTTCAGGGTCTTGCCGATGGCGGTCGTGGAGTCACCGTTGCGCACCTGCACGACGATGTCGCTTACTCCGTCGCCCTCGTAATCGCTGGGAGTACCGAACATCCCAGACCACATCCGCGAACCCAGGAAGACGGCGCCAACGATGACGACGACGAGCGCAGCGACGGAGAAGACGGTGAGCCTCCGGCGTCGGCGGCGGTCACGGTTGGCGCGGGCCCGTTGCGTGCGGCTCATCGTCCTGCGCGGCCGCCCGACCGCTTCCGGCTCCGTGCGCTCAGTACCCCAATAGTCAGCCATCGGCCGCCCCACCGTCATCAGCCAGGGCGACTCGCCGCTGGTCCAGCCAGGTCTGCAGAATGCCCACGGCAGCCGCCTGGTCGATCATCGCTTTCTGTCCCTTCGCGCGTATGCCCGCCTCCCGCAGCGACCGTTGGGCGGTCACCGTGGTGAGCCGCTCGTCGGACATTCGCACGGGGACCGGGGTGATCCTGGTGGCAAGGGCATCGGCGACCGCGATGGCATCCAGCGCCGAGGGCCCGGTCCGGTCGGCGAGCGTACGTGGCAGACCGACCACGACCTCGACGACGGCGAACTCGTCGGCGAGCTGGGCCAGTCGACGAATGTGCTTGCCGTTGACGTCCCCACGGTCCCGGGCCACCGTCTCGACGGGGGTAGCCAGGATACCGTCGGGATCACTCGTGGCGACACCGATGCGCACGGTGCCGACGTCGACTCCGAGCCGACGACCACGTCCCGGGTCGTCACCGCCCGGCCGGTCCGGCTGACGGTCCTCGATCTCGGCCAACCGAGTCAACTCCGCGCAATCTCGGCGAGCAACGCCGACAGCGCCGTGTCGATGCTCGACGCACCACTACCGGAGCCCTGCGCGAGATCGGTCTTACCTCCGCCACGTCCGTTCACGGCCGCGCCCAACACCTTGACGAGATCGTTGGCGTTCAAGCCGAGGTCCTGGGCGGCAGGGTTGACCGCTACCACGTAGGGCACGGTATCGCCGTCGCCCTCGGCGATCAGCGCGACGACGCCGGGATCCGAACCGAGCTTTCCCCTGACGTCACCAACCAGGCTTCGCAGATCGCCGGCCGAGATGCCGCCACCCATGCGCTGTGCCACGACTCGCACCTTACCCACGACTTCTGCGCCCGCGGCGGCGTTTGCTGCGGCCGCCCGCGCGTTGGCCAACCTGGACCGGTCCAGTTCCTTCTCGGCGGCCTTCAGCCGGTCGACGAGATTGGCGACCCTCGCGGGCACCTCCTCCGAGGGAACCTTTAGCGACGACGCCAAGCCGGCCATCAGTGCGCGTTCCTTGGCCAGGTACTTGAACGAGTCGAGGCCGACATAGGCCTCGACACGGCGCACCCCCGAGCCGACGGAGGACTCGCCGAGGATCGTCACGGGTCCGATCTGGGCCGAGTTGTGCACGTGCGTACCACCGCAGAGTTCCAGGGAGAACGGACCGCCGATCTCCACCAGGCGGACGTCCTCGGGGTACGCCTCGCCGAA
Source organism: Mycobacteriales bacterium (assembly GCA_038244615.1). Lineage (GTDB taxonomy): Bacteria > Actinomycetota > Actinomycetes > Mycobacteriales > Mycobacteriaceae > Mycobacterium. The sequence continues at coordinate 22,042 of JBBRTH010000038.1, forward strand.
CAGCGCCATCGCGCCCATCGCCTTGGCCTTCTCGAGCTTGGTGTTGAAGGTGTTCACCGCGTAGTCGGCTTCGACGGCCTCGTTCGTGACCACCTCGATCTGCTCGCGCTGCTCGTCGGACAGGGCACCCTGCCAGTTGAAGTCGAACCGCAGGTAGCCGGGCCGGTTGAGCGAGCCTGCCTGAACTGCGCCTGCGCCCAGGACCTGTCGCAGCGCGGCGTGCACCATGTGCGTGCCGGAGTGGCCCTGGGTAGCGCCGTGACGCCACTTCGGATCGACGGCAGCGACGACCGTGTCACCCTCGACGAACTCGCCGGACTCGACGTTGATGCGATGCACGAACAGCGTCTTGGCGATCTTCTGCACGTCGGTGACGGCAGCCTTGGCGGCACCGCTGGACCCGGTTCCGGTGATGGCGCCGACGTCGGCGATCTGGCCGCCGGATTCGGCGTACAGCGGCGTGCGGTCGAGTACCAACTCGATTCTCTCCGCACCTTCCCCGCCGTGCGCGACGACGGGCACCCGCTTGCCATCGACGAAGATACCGAGAATCGTTGCCTCGGAGGACAGTTCGTCGAAACCGGTGAACTCGGTGGCTCCAGCGTCGACCAACTCGCGATAGGCGGACAGGTCGGCGTGAGCGTGCTTGCGGGCCGCGGCATCGGCCTTGGCGCGCTGACGCTGCTCGGCCATCAAACCTCGGAAGCCCTCCTCGTCGACGGTCAGACCGGTTTCTGCCGCCATCTCCAAGGTGAGTTCGATCGGGAAGCCGTACGTGTCGTGCAGCGTGAACGCGTCCGTGCCGGACAGCACCGAGACGCCAGCTGCCTTGGTGGAGTTGGCCGCATCCTCGAACAGTCGCGAGCCGGAGGCGAGCGTGCGGTTGAACGCCGTCTCCTCGGCGACGGCGATGCGATTGATCCGATCGAAGTCGGTGACGAGTTCGGGATACGAGGGGCCCATGGCGTCGCGGACGCATGTCATCAGCTCGCCCACGATGGGCGTGTCGATGCCGAGGAGCTTGGCCGACCGGATGACGCGCCGCAGCAGCCTGCGCAAGACGTAGCCGCGACCGTCGTTGCCGGGAGTCACGCCGTCGCCGATGATGATCGCCGCGGTGCGACTGTGGTCGGCGATGATGCGGTAGCGGACGTCGCTGGCGGTGGAGCCGTGTCTTCCGTACGGAATCGGCGCGATGCCGGCGACCAGATCGATCACCGGACGCAGCAGGTCCGTCTCGTAGACGTTGTCCACGCCCTGCAGCAGACAGGCGACCCGCTCCACACCCATGCCGGTGTCGATGTTCTTGCGCGGCAACGGGCCGAGGATCTCGAAGTCGGACTTACCGGTGCCCTCACCCCGCTCGTTCTGCATGAAGACGAGGTTCCAGATCTCGATGTAGCGGTCCTCGTTGGCCTCCGGGCCGCCGTCGATGCCGTACTCGGCCCCGCGGTCGACGTAGATCTCCGACGACGGTCCACAAGGACCGGGAATGCCCATCGACCAGTAGTTGTCAGCCATGCCGCGACGCTGGATGCGGTCCAGCGGCAGGCCGGCCACCTCCTGCCACAGCGCGATTGCCTCGTCGTCGTCGAGATAGACCGTTGCCCAGAGAGTTTCGGGATCGAAGCCGTACCCACCCTGGTCCTTCGGATTGGTCAGCAGAGTCCAGGCGAACTCGATGGCGCCCTTCTTGAAGTAGTCGCCGAAGGAGAAGTTGCCCGCCATCTGGAAGAAGGTGTTGTGGCGGGTGGTGATTCCAACTTCGTCGATGTCAGGGGTGCGGATGCACTTCTGGACGCTGGTCGCGCGAGCCCATGGCGGGCGCTGCTGACCGAGGAAGAAAGGGACGAACTGCACCATGCCTGCATTGACGAACAACAGGTTGGGGTCGTCGAGGATGACCGATGCACTCGGTACCTCGGTGTGGCCCGCGTTCACGAAGTGATCGAGGAAGCGCTTCCTGATCTCGTGTGTCTGCACGTGCTGCTGTCCTTAATGATGTGGGTGTCGCCAAGCGGCGCTATCGACCGCATCACAGTACCGGCCCACCTCGATGGCCATGCAACGGCGCGGGTTCAGCCGCCGATGAAGCTCAGTCGCACAGAACGTCGGGGGTTATCCCTGTTCAGATCGACCAACACGATGCTCTGCCAGGTACCGAGCAGCGGCTCACCAGCCTGAACGGGGACGGTGACCGACGGCGCCACGATCCCGGGAAGAACGTGATCGGCGCCGTGCCCCGGCGACCCGTGCGAGTGGCGGTAGCGGTCGTCACGCGGCAGGAGTCGCTCCAGCGCGTCGACCAGATCGTCATCGGATCCGGCTCCCGTCTCGAGGATGGCGACGCCTGCCGTCGCGTGCGGCACGAACACGTTGCACAATCCGTCGCCGCGGGAGGCGCAGAACCCCCGGACGGCGTCGGTGAGATCCACGGTGCGGCGGCTGGAGGTGTCCACGTCTATCAGCTCGGTGTTCACCTCGCAGAGGGTACGGCCCGGACCTATTCACGCCGACGTTTATTTCATGGACCCGGGGGTATTGCTGTTCCAGCTCGACGCACCTCACACCTCGAACGAAAGCGCGAATGCAATGACACCCACAGGAATCATCACCGCGATCGTCGTCGGCGCAATCATCGGCGTCCTCGGCCGTCTCGTACTACCCGGCAAGCAGCCGATCGGGTTGCTCGTCACCATCCTGGTCGGCATCGTGTCGGCGCTCATCGGTACCTGGCTGGCCCGCCAGCTAAGCATCCCCACGGCGACCAACGGCATCGACTGGATGGAACTCCTCGTACAGGTCATCGTCGCCGCGCTCGGCGTGGCACTGGTGGCGGGACTCATGGGACGCCGACGGACCGGCACCCTCCGCCGCTAGCCCAGCTGGTGCGGCAGAAGGGGTTCGCCCGCGGCAACGCCCCTTCGACGAGGGATCCGACAGCACGATCGAACGACCCGGCTAGCTCTTCCTGCGGAGAATCGTCCGCAACTTGTCGAGCCGCCCGGCGATGTCCCGCTCGGCACCGTGCGACGTCGGCCGGTAGTAGTCGACACCCACCAGCTCATCGGGTCCATACTGCTGCGGCACAATGCCATCCGGGTCATCATGTGGGTACGAGTAACCCTGGGCGTTGCCCAACGCCGCCACCCCGGAATAGTGCCCGTCCCGCAGATGGGGCGGCACCAGCCCCGCCTTGCCCGCCTTGATGTCCCCCATCGCCGCCGACAGCGCCTTCGTCACCGCGTTGGACTTCGGCGCGGTCGCCAGGTGCACCGTGGCGTGGGCGAGCGTCAGCTGCGCCTCGGGCATGCCGATCAATTGCACGGTCTGCGCAGCGGCCACGGCCGTCTGCAGCGCCGTCGGGTCGGCCATCCCGATGTCCTCACTCGCGAGGATCGTGAGCCGGCGCGCGATGAAGCGGGGGTCCTCCCCCGCGGTCAGCATGCGCGCGAGGTAGTGCAGCGCGGCGTCGACGTCCGACCCGCGTACCGACTTGATGAAGGCGCTGACGACGTCGTAGTGCTGATCGCCGTCCCGGTCGTAGCGGACGGCGGCCTTGTCGAGCGACAGTTCGATGACCTCGACCGTCACGTGCTCACCCGCCTCTGCGGCGACCTCCAGCGCGGTCAACGCGCGCCGGGCGTCCCCCGCGGCGAGCTGCACCAGCAGTTCGACGGCGTCGGCGTCGACGGAGACGGACCCGCCGAGGCCGCGCGGATCGGCGATGGCACGCTCGACGACCGCCCGCACCGCGTCCGCGCCGAGCGGCTGCAACTGCAGGATCAGCGAGCGGGACAGCAGCGGTGCCACGACCGAGAACGACGGGTTCTCCGTGGTCGCGGCCACGAGGAGCACGACGCGGTTCTCGACGGCGGCCAACAGGGCGTCCTGTTGGGTCTTGGAGAACCGGTGCACCTCGTCGATGAACAGCACGGTCTGCTTCCCGTGCACGGCGGCCCGACGTGCCACGTCGATGACGGCCCTGACGTCCTTGACTCCGGCCGACAGCGCCGAGAGCGCCTCGAATCGGCGTCCCGTCGCCTGGGAGATCAGCGAGGCCAGCGTCGTCTTGCCGGTGCCGGGTGGTCCGTAGAGGATGACCGACGCCGCGCCGGAACCGTCGACGAGGCGGCGCAGTGGCGAACCGTCGCGCAGGAGGTGGTCCTGGCCGACTACCTCGTCGAGGCCGGAAGGGCGCATCCGGACGGCCAGCGGGGACGACGGCCCGCCACCGGGGATGCCCTCACCCTCGCCCGGTTCGGGGGCCACGTCGAAAAGACCATCGGCCACGGCACAGGCTTACCACGACGTGTCGATGACGCCGAACCCAGAGAGCGTCTCAGTCGCGCAGCGTGCGTCCGTCCGAATCCGGCACCCTGCCCACCAGAATCAGGATCGCGTCGATGAGCGGCCAGATTCCACAGGTCAACCACGACAGCAGCAGCATCGCCACGCCGAGACCGGTGTAACCCAGGTAGAAGCGTCCGATGCCCAACGTGCCCAGGAACAGTTGCAACAGCCCCGCGACGAGCTTGCTCTTGTCGGAGAGCGGCCGACCGAAGGCGTCCACACCGAACGGCCCGCCGGCGTACGGCGGTGGGTAGCCGCCGCCATACGGCGGGGGTGGTCCGTAGGGCCCGTTGGGCGGCGGAGGCGGAGCGTCGTACGGACCGACGGGGGGTGGCAACGGCGGATCAGATCCATACGGCGGCGGGTACGACGGATCAGATCCATACGGCGGCGGAGGCACTGACATGCCACGGATGATGTCCCATTCCCGTGTCCGCGTCCACCGTGGGATGCGCGTCCACCGCGAATTCTCAGAATCGTCGTCCAGTGTCGACGGCTCTCTAAGCTGTGACGAAGTCGATCAGTTCCTCCACGCGACCGATCAGCGCGGGCTCGAGGTCGTTCCAGTCGCGGACCGTGCCCCGGATTCGTCGCCAGGCGGCGGCGATGTCGGCCTGGTCGGTGTGCGGCCAACCGAAGGCGTCGCAGATCCCGTGTTTCCACTCGACGTTGCGCGGAATGACCGGCCATTCCTCGACACCGAGGCGGGCAGGCTTCACGGCTTGCCACACGTCGACGTAGGGGTGGCCCACCACCAGCGTGTGCTCGCCGCCGGGGCCACGCCTCACCGCGTCGGCGATGCGGGCCTCCTTGGACCCGGAGACGAGATGGTCGACGAGAACGCCGAGCCGACGACTCGGGCCGGGTTCGAAGTCGCGCACGATGGTCGCGAGATCGTCGATGCCACCAAGGTATTCGACGACGACACCCTCGACGCGGAGGTCGGCACCCCAGACCTGCTCGACGAGTTCGGCGTCATGGCGCCCCTCGACGTAGATGCGGCTCGCCAGGGCCGTCCGTGCCCGGGCCCCTGCGACGGCGACCGAACCCGACGCCGTGCGGGACGGCCGAGCGGCCGGCTTCGGCTTGGGCGGCGTCAGGATCACCGGCTTGCCGTCGACCAGATAGCCAGGGCCGACGGGGAACGGACGCCGTTGGCCGTCGAAGTCCTCGACCTCCATGCGGCCGTACTCGACGCGCATGATGGCGCCGACGTAACCGGTCTGCACGTCCTCGACGACGAGACCGACGTCGGCCGCCATCTCAATGGATCGCACGCTCTTGGGGGCGTGCGATCTTCGGGCCAGGACGTCGGGGCCATATCGATCGTTCACGACAGCGAGCGTAGGAACCACTGCCGCGACTGGTCTGCCGCCGCGCCGGATCCGTGACCGATCAGTGACCGGCACGCACGCTGGGCAGTAGCTCTAGGCCAGCTTGGTCTCGATGTCGTAGAGCACCGCGGACCCGTCGACCTTGGTGATCTTCAGATGCGCGACGTAGTCGCCGTCGGGCCCGGTGAAGGTGCAATCGAACTCGACGCCCACCTTCGCGTCGGTACCCGACGGGCACTTCACGTCATTCGGCGTGAACTTCGTCTTCTCGGTGACGAAGTCGGTCACCGACTTCTGGGCGCTGTCGGCATCGATCACCTTCCCGCAGCCACTGAGGCCGAGGAGCGCGACACCGACGAAGAGGGTGGTGCCGAGACGGACGCCGTGGGTACGAATCATGCGCGTGATGCTGCTCCAAGGTTTCCCACAGGTCAAGCCCAGAAACGCCTTTCGGGCGTGAACCGCTTCGCTCGACGGCGGATCGGTCGTCGACTACCCTGCGCCGCCCGCGGCAGCGGCGAGCTTCGCCGGATCCGACGTCACCTCGTCGATGACGGTGTGGATGAACCGCATCTTCTCCAGCACCTTGGCCGGCAGCACGAACGGGTACAGATCGTCGTGACCCATGGACCGGTTCACCATGTTGAGCGCCCACGACAGCGGCAGCCACATGTCGATGATCGAATCGAATCCACTGGGTCCCAGGTTTCGTCGCTCGAACGTCGCCGAGGCCGGCGCGAAGCTGAAGGCGGCGGCGGTGTCCAACGTGTCGCGAATGTGCAGGTAGTGCGCGAACGTCTCGGCCCAGTCCTCCGCGGGATGCATGGTGGCGTAGGACGAGACGTAGTCGCGCTCCCAACCGGGCGACGCACCCTGGCTGTAATGCCTGTCCAGCGCCGCCTGGTAGTCGGCCTCGGCGTCGCCGAACAGTTCGCGGGCCGTCTCCTGGTACTCGGGGGCAGTGCCGACCAGTCGGTAGTAGTAGTGTCCGATTTCGTGTCGGAAGTGGCCGAGCAGCGTCCGGTACGGTTCGGCCATGTCGATGCGTAGCTGCTGGCGGTGGACGTCGTCGCCCTCGGCGAGATCCAAGGTGATGACGCCGTCCTCGTGACCGGTGAAGACCTTCTCGAATTCACTGGACAGCAGGTCGAACGCCAGACCGTGGTTCGGGTCCTCGCCGCGTCCGACGATGGGGAGCTTGAGGTCGACCAGTTCGACGATCAAGCGACGCTTGGCCTTCTCCGCGGTCGCTAAGGCGGCCATGGCCGGCTTGTCGGCGTCGTTGGGACGCCTGCGCGTGAGGGCGCATGCCGTGCAGGATTGAGGTACCGCGGCGACCTTGACCAGCCAATTGCACTCCGCCACATGCAGATTGGCGCACAGCTGATACTCGCTGGCGTCGACCGCTCCGCCGTGCTCACTCTCGGCACCCGAGGCGATGACCAGGAAGGCCATGTCGTCGAGCGAGAAGCCCAGCTTGCTCCGGCAGGACAGGCAGATCGAGTTCTCGAAGGAAAGATGCTGGCCACAGTTGGGACAGATGAAGTCACGCATGGAGGATCCCTCCGTCGAAGGGCGCCACGTCGACGGACACGTCGATCTTGCTGCTCTCGGAGTCGGTGTAGATGATGCCTCGCAGCGGTGGAACGTCGGCGTAATCGCGGCCGAAACCGACCACTACGTAACGCTCGTCGACCATTTGATCGTTGGTCGGATCGAACCCCAGCCACTGACTCTGCGGTGTCCACACCGATGCCCAGGCATGTGTCGCATCGATCCCAACCATGCGTTCCCTTCCAGGAGGTGGGTCCGTCGCGAGATAGCCTGAGACGTAGCTGGCGGCGAGACCATTGGCGCGCAGGCAAGCGATCGCGAGCCGGGCGAAATCCTGACATACCCCCTCGCGCGCGGCCAAAACCTCGGCAACCTGGGTGGATACGGTGGTCGAACCCGAGCGATAGGTGAAGTCGTGGTTGATCCTCGAATTGAGATCGCGGAGCAACTCGATCAAGGGTCGCTCGGGCTGGAAACTGGGCGCGGCATACTCGCAGACGGCATCGGTGACCTCGGGCGACTGCAGATCTAGCGTGAACTCGACCGCCAAGGCTCCATCCGTGCCGACGGGACGCGCAATCTCCCACCGCGCGAGGGCCGATCCGCTGAGGTAGAGGCCCGCGGGCGGCGGGTCGACCTCGACGACCGAGTGGCTGGTGATGGTCAGCGCCCGATGGCGTTGAGTGACATGGAAGTACGAGCTGACGTTCCCGTAACCGTCCCTACTCGTCGACTGGTCGGCCGCCTCGGGCTCGATCACCAGTTCGTGGGACAGGCAGCGCTGCCGGGTCGAGTCTCGCGGCGTGAGGAAGCCGCGGCCGTAGGAGCTGGTCACGTCGTCGGAGTAGTTGTACATCGTCCGATGGGTGATCTCGTATGCCCTGCTGGCCAGCACGGAAGGCGGACCCGTGTCATATCCCCCGTCGCTGCGCTCTCCCCCGCCGGATGTCACGGGACGACCCTCCTTTCGTCCGGACCCCACAGCGGCTGCATTCCGCCGGGCAGCGAGAGGTGCGTCGCGGTGATGAGGCGGGACAGGTCGCGCAGATCGGCGTGAATGCCGCTCAGCAGGCCGTCCAATTCGGCGCGTGTGCCGTCGGTGATGTCCTCGAGGTCGGCGGGATCGAGCCGTCGCAGCCGCGCGGCGACCTCGTCGATGAGGCGCTCGGGGCGGGTGGACCCGGATGACGAGGGCAGCGCCTTGAGATCCACGCGCAACCGTTCGAACTGATACACCAGCGAGCGCGGATTCTCCTCGTCGAACAGCACCAGGTCCGCTACCGCGGCCACGCTGACCTTGCCGAGGGTGCGTCTGCGGTAGCTCACCGACGACTCGCACGCCACCAGCGTCGATTCCGTGATGGTCTGTTCGGCGCCCGGACTGCGGACGTTGGTCAGCGTGGCACGCATCAGCGCGGCCATCCAGATACCCCGTTCAATGCGTTTGCCGATGTCCATCATCGTCCAGCCGACGTCGTGCACCATCGACTCCGCCGCTACGCCGGACAGCGCCAGCATCCCCGCAAGTGTCTGACTGTGGGCCGCCGCGAGGTAGCCGTCACCTTCGGTGTGGGAATCCGGCGGCGTCCGCGACGGCCGTATGACGGCACGGTCGACCGCGGCGAGCACCATCCACGTGTCGTTCGACATCTGGTCGCGCACGGCACGGGCGGCCAGGCCGAGTCGCTCCACGGACTGCGCCAGGGATCCGGCGCGATGCCGGTCGGCCGTCAGCGCCCACAACGTGGCCGGCGCGATGGCGGTCATCTCGGCGTCGTCCCCCGCGGCTCCGGTGTCGGTGCCAGTGATGCGGCCGAGCGCGGCGAGCAGCACCGGCACGCACTCACTGCCCGGCATCTCCTGCCGGTAGCGGAATTCGTGGTACCGCTCGCGCGTCACGCCGAGCAGTCTGGCCATGCTCTCCGCGCGTTCGGAGTAGCGACCGAGCCAGAATAGGTCGGACAACACGCGCGGCGAACTGATCGCGCGGGTCGGGCTCGGGGTGATCGCGGGCAGTTCGACAGAAGGCGCGGGCGTGCGCTCGGCCGTTGCTCGGGTCGGCGTGCGAACCCAGACATCCTTGGCGGCAACGGTGTTCATCCGATAGGCGGCATTGCCCTGGGCAAGCAGGTAGCCGAGCCCGCCGACCATCGGTGCGTATCCGCCGCGCTGCGCGACGGTGAACAGCCGCATGCCCGTACTACCGGCCGACAAGCCGTTGGGCGCGTGATCGGTTGGCGCCGAGGAGAACTGCGGCAGCTCCTGGCCGATCCACTGCCACGGGCTGGCGCCGATCCGCGACGCCAACTCGTCGCGTTCGCCGCTCGACAGCGACGGGCCGACGATCGGCTCGCCCCCGGTCACCGGCCGGATGAGCAGCGACGACAGGTGGCCCAGCAGATGCGACCGTTCGACGTCGATGCCGCCCCAGTACATCGCCGCCATGTTCAACTGCGGGCCTTCACCGAGCAGAAGCTCGGCGAGTTCGGGCAGAAAACGCTGCAGCCCAGGACTTTCCAGGATACCGCTACCGAGCGTGTTGACGACGGTGACGGCACCACGCCGCAACACCTCGACGAGGCCGACGACGCCGAGTCGCGAATCCGCCCGCAGGTCCAGTGGGTCGGCGTAGGCGGCATCCACTCGGCGCAGCACGACGTCGACGCGCTTGAGTATGCCAAGGGAACGCATCCACAGCTTGCCGTCGCGAACGACGAGGTCGGCACTCTCCACCAGGGGAAAGCCGAGCACACTGGCCAGGTAGGCCTGGTCGAACGCCGTCTCGGAGTGAATACCCGGGCTGAGCACCACGACGACGGGTTCCTCCGCCGATTCGGGTGCGGCGTCGATGAGCGCGAGTCGCAGTGCCTGCGCCCACGGCGACGCCGGCCTCGGACTGATTCGCTCGTAGAGATCCGGGAACGCGTGCGCGACGACGCGCCGATCGGCCAACGCGTACCCGGCCCCCGAGGGCGCCTGCGTCCAGTCGGCGTTGACGAAGAACTCGCCCGAACCGTCCCGGCTGACGTCGACCCCGTGCAGGAACAGCTGGTGGTGGCCCGGCACCGCGATGCCCCGCGCGGCGCGGAGGTATCCGGGGTGGGAGAACACCAATTGGGGCGGCAGCACCCCGCTGGTGATCGAGCGGCGCGCCCCGTACAGATCGGTCAGAACGGCATCCATGACGCGGGAGCGTTGCACCAGACCGGATTCCAGGGTGTCCCAGTCCGCCGATGAGATGAGCAGCGGCAGCCCGTCGAGGTGCCACGGACCAGGAACCTGGGTACCGTCCCCGTTGGTGACGGCATCGCCGGTGGGCCTTCCCCCGGATTCGCTCCGCTCATGCCCTCCGGGATGGTGCACCTGTACGAAGGTGATGCCGTCGTTGTCGACCAGGCCACGCACCACCGAGCGCAACCGCTCGAGACCGAGGCGGCCGCGCTCCCCCACGCATTCGGCCAACTCCTGCCACGCCGGGCGCACGTTGCCGGCCGGGTCGACGAACTCGTCGTAGCCGCTGCTCGGCCCACCACGCACGTCGAACAGCGACTGCTGCGCGCGAGCGGCGCGGTACTGGGCCAACAAGTCACCGGCGTCGGCCCCACCGGGGAAGCCGGCGCCGATAACAGCGGGAATGGGCTCCGGTGGGCCGCTGGCGCGTAGGACCATCACCGCAGAACGGTACGCACCCGGCGAAGGTCCACGATGCCCGGCGCGCCCACGTCAGTGGACTGACGTGCTTGCTTCTCCCGAATGACGGACATGTCGACCCGACCGGGAGTGAATCCGGTTGCCTCGAAGCGCCTACCTCGCCGCGACTCCGCCTCTACGGCATTGACGGGCGGGTTGTCGTAAGAGCGGCCGCCGGGATGGCTGACGTGATAGGTGCATCCGCCGCGCGACGTCCCGGTGGCGGTATCGATGAGCTCGAACCGGAGCGGACTGTCCACGGTGATGGTGGGGTGCAGCGCGCTCGGCGGCTGCCAGGCGCGGAACCGGACACCGCCGACCTGGACGTCGGAGTTGCTGGTGGCCAGTAGCGGAATCGGGAAGCCGTTGGCGGTGACGACGTAGCGGTGACGATCCGCGCCGATCAGGCGGACCTGGAGGCGCTCGACCGATGAGTCGACATAGCGGGCCGTGCCGCCCGCCGTGGACTCTTCACCGAGGACGTTCCACGGTTCGATCGCCCCACGCAACTCGATCTCGACCCCATCGAACACCGCGGTGCCGACCCTCGGAAAGCGGAACTCGGTGAAGGGGTCGAGCCAACTGGTGTCGAACTCGATGTCGTGGGCCCGGAGGTCGGCGGCAACATCGGCGATGTCTTGAATGATGAAGTGCGGCAACAGGTACCTGCCGTGAAGGTTGGCGCCGTGCCGAATGAGCGGTGCGCGCAGCGGCTGGTCCCAGAACCACGCCACCAGCGACCGCACCAACAGTGACTGCACCATCGCCATCTGGAAGTGCGGCGGCATCTCGAAACCACGCAACTCCAACAACCCCAGCCGCCCACGCGCGCTGTCGGGGCTGTAGAGCTTGTCGATGCAGAACTCGGCCCGGTGGGTGTTGCCGGTGATGTCGGTCAGGAGGTGGCGCAACGCCCGGTCGGTGACCCACGGCTTGGGGGTGGCGGGCCCCTCGCCGGAATCCTTGGTCAGACGGTCGATCTCGGCGAACGCGATCTCGAGTTCATACAGCGATTCCGAGCGGCCCTCGTCGACGCGCGGCGCCTGCGAGGTGGTGCCGATGAAGCGTCCGGAGAAAAGGTAGGACAGCGACGGGTGCCGCTGCCAGTACGTCAGCATCGACACCAACAGGTCGGGCCTGCGCAGCATCGGCGACTCGGCCGCGGTGATACCGCCAAGAGTGATGTGGTTGCCGCCGCCAGTGCCGCCGTGCGTGCCGTCGAAGTCGAAGGACTCCGTCGACAGACGCGCGAGTCTTGCTTGTTCGTAAAGAGTTTCGAGTTGTTCCCGTTGCGCGGCGAAGCTGACCGTCGGTGCGACGTTGACCTCGATGACGCCGGGGTCGGGGGTCACCGACATGGACGTCAGACGGGCATCCGGCGGCGGGCCGTACCCCTCCACCACCAAGGGGCAGTCGGTCCTGGCCGCCGCCGCCTCGAGGCGCGTGACGATGTCGACGAAGTGCTCGAGTTCCTCGGTCGGCGGCAGGAAGACGTAGAGCACCCCGTCACGAACCTCTGCGACCATGGCGGTGATGGGCGCACCCTCGACCTCCTCGATCTCGGCGTCCTCGGATTCGGTGCTGCCGCTCAGCTTCCCGCGGGGCGCCAGGGGATCCGCCTCGAGCGACGCGCGAGGCGGTTCCCAGCTGATCGAGTCCAGTGGAAGCCGCAGGCCGGCCGGTGAATCCCCGGCGAGCAGCACGATCCGGCCCCGGCGGAGCTGCCAGTCGGCACTCGCCCAGCCACCGTCGTCTTCACGGCGGTGCAGAGGAAGTACGTACGCACTCGGCTCGGTCACGGATTCTTCGAGCCGGGCCAACAGACCGGCTCTGGCGCCGGGAGCGTCGGACTCGAGGTCGTCGGCGTCGGCCACCGGTTCACCCGCGGGCTGGCGAACCGCCGCGGCCAATCGGCTCAGCGGGTCCTCGAAGGCGGGCCGCACCTGAGTGGCGGGCAATCCCAGCCCGGCTGCGATGGCGCCGAGGACCTGAGGGCCCGCATCGGGGGCGACGGGGTCACTCTGCTGCTCGGCCCACGGGTCGGCCAGTAGTTCGTCGTTGACCCAGAGCGGCTGCCCGTCGGCTCGCCAATGGAGGCCGATCTGCCAGCGCGGCAACGGTTCTCCGGGGTACCACTTGCCTTGACTGCGCTGTACGAGGCCCTGCGGCGCCCAGATCGCCTTCAGCCGAGCGGCCAGCACCGATGCGCGTTCGCGCTTGTGTGGGCCGTCGGCGTCGGTAGTCCATTCGGGATCGACCTGGTTGTCGATCGACACGAACGTCGGCTCGCCACCCATCGTCAGCCGGACGTCACCGGCGGCCATTCGCGCGTCGACGGCGGCCCCCAATTCGACGATCGAATCCCACGCCGCAGGCGTGTAGGGCAGCGTGACCCGGGGGTCCTCGTGCACGCGGGTCACGACGTTGGAGAAGTCCAGCGTCGTCTCGCAAGGCCCAGTCGCACCCGTGATCGGCGCGGCGGACGCCGGATGCGGGGTCGCCGAAAGGGGGATGTGTCCTTCGCCGGCGAACAGAGCAGACGTGGGGTCGAGGCCGATCCAGCCCGCCCCGGGGATGTACACCTCGGTCCAGGCGTGCAGATCGGTGAAGTCCGCGACGGGCCCCGACGGACCGTCCAGCGCCTTGACGTCCGAGGTCAACTGAACGAGGTAGCCGGATACGAAGCGGGCGGCCAGACCCATCTCGCGCAGCACCGACACCAACAACCAGGCCGAGTCCCGACACGAGCCGATGGCGGTCTGCAGCGTGTGGTCCGGGGTCTGAACACCCGGTTCCATGCGCACGCTGTAACCCACGTCGGCGTTGATCGCGCCGTTGAGCGCGACGAGGAAGTCGATGGTGCGCGTGCCGGGGCGGACGCTGAAGTTCCTGACCCAGTCCCTGGTGAGCTCACCCGGGCCGGAGCCCTCGCCGTCCTCGTCGACCGGCCGGAGATACGGCTTCAGGTCTTCGAGCAGTGCCTTGGGGTATTCGAACGGCCACTTCTCCGCGAAGTCCTCGATGAAGAAGTCGAAGGGGTTGATGACCTTCAGGTCGGCGATCAGGCCGACGGTGATGGCGAGCTCCCGCGTGCGACTGGGGAACACCAGCCGGGCCAGGAAGTTTCCGAACGCATCCTGCTGCCAGTTGACGAAGTGGTCCGCCGGCTCGACCTGAAGCGAGTACGCCTCGATCGGGGTGCGGGAGTGCGGCGCCGGACGCAGACGGACGACGTGTGGATGGACCTCTACCAATCGGTCGAACGTGTAGCTGGTGCGATGCTCCAACGCCACCTTGATTCCCATAGGGGTTGATCCCACCACACCGGCCACTGCGCCGCATGTGGCGCGTCTCCCGTATCGCGACCTCAAGTCTGAGCCGACCGGGGAATCAGGTTGCCGCGCGGTCGCACCACGAGCACCACCACGCCCGCCACGACGATACCGACCAGGTTCACCACGAGCTGGATGGCCGACTTGCCAGCAACGTCCCAGTCTCCGAGGATCGCTGCCACGACGGCGAATCCCGCCGCGGGCACCGTGGTCACCGAGATGAAGACGCCGACGAGCGCAGCGGACTTCGCCGATATCAGCGAGAGCATGCCTGCCGCGCCGGCCAACAGCGCGACCACGAGCGAGACCGGCCCGACCTGGAAGATGAAGTCCACCTCAGTGACGTTTCGCACGGATTCGAGGCTGACCCATCCGAGAGCGTGACCCGCCAGCGTGCCCAGCGCGGTGATCCCCATCGCCACCGGAAAGCCGACGGCGAGGGCCAGGAGCGCGCGCCGGGCGAGTTCCCACCGCCGCTGAACGATCGCCACCGAGACCGCCGCGAGCGGCCCGAATTCGGGACCGAGCACCATGGCGCCGACGACGGTGACGGTCGAGTCGGTCACCGCACCGATCGCGGCGATCAGGCAGGCCAGCGTCAGAAACGTCACGAACGTGACCGAAAGCGTCGACTCCTCACGTGTCCGTCCGATCAACTCGTCCCACAGAAGGGCATCGGCTGCGTCACCCTCGGCATCGTCTTCCGCCGCGCGGGCCCGCGTCGACAGGACCGTGTCGAGCACCTGGAGCGTGATTGCGCCGCGATGCTGGACGTCGAGTGCCTTGAGTCGCGTGATGAGGCCGTTCGCACACTCGCGCGCCACGTCGGCGGTGATCTCGTCGCCGATCGGGTCGAGGGCGGCGCCGGGATAGAGCAGGAGGTTCGCCACCCCGACTTCGCTTCGCAGCAGCCCGATCACGTCGTCGCGAAGGTCCTCGGGCGCGATGACACGCAAGTGCAGCACGGGGCGCAGGTTAGCCCCTGCGATGGACGATCCGAACGAACTGGTGCCAAATGTGGTCATGGCACACGAAGATGTTGTAAATTCACACCGTTACCGCCCGTTGCGGGCCTAAACACCAGACGCCGGAGTACCTAGCTGTGAATTTTCCACAGGATGAGTGGATCTGAGGATGGATGCCAAGGCGCGTCGCGACCGCATCGGGGAGCGCGTCCGTGTCGAGCGTGAAGTGGGCTATGCAGAGCTGGCCGCCGAGTTCGACGTATCCGAGATGACGATCCGACGGGACATGGAGGCGTTGGAGACGCTCGGTGTGGTCCGGCGGGTGGTCGGCGGTGCCATTGCGCTCAAGGGCAAGGACAACGAGCCGTCGTTCGCGACCAGGGTGGCCGACGCCGCCGAGGAGAAGCGCCACATCGCCGACGCGGTCGCCGACCTGATCGGTCCCGGCGAAACCCTGATCCTCGACTCGGGCAGCACCGCTCTGGCGGTCGCACAGTCTCTGCGGGGCCGAGGACTAGGCCTCACGGTCCTCACCCCGAGCGTGCTCGCCGCACTGGAACTGATCGACGAAGACGACACCACCGTCGTGCTCACCGGTGGCGAGTTGCGGCCCGGTGAGCTCAGCCTGATCGGCCCCGCGGCCGAGGACACCCTGGCCCAGTACAACTGCGACACGTTCGTGATGGGGGTGGCCGGCATCGACGGCAATCGCGGCATCTCGGACTACCACCAGGCCGACAGCAGGGTGAAGCGCGCGGCGAGCAAGCGCGCGGACCGGGTGATCGTCGCCGCCGACAAGAGCAAGCTCGGCCGGGTCACATTCACCAGCATCGCCGCGCTCGCCGAGATCCACGTGATCATCACCGACGGCGACCCTCAACACCCGACGCTGGTCGCCGCACGCGAAGCAGGGGTCGACGTCATCTGCGTCGCGGGTATCGATGTCGCGGGTATAGATTCGGCGCGCGAGGCGAAATCGCTGTGAGTCCCCATACGATCGGCATCGACATCGGCACCACGGGCACCAAGACCGTGCTGTTCGACACGGAAGTCGGCATCGTCGCCCAAGCCTCGCGCGAAACGACGCTGCACTCCCCGCACCCCGGTTTCGCCGAGGCCGACACTGATCGATGGCACCGGAACGTCCTCGAGTCCATCCGAGAAGTCCTGAGCGCCAGTGGGATTCCCGGTACGGGCGTATGCGCAGTGGCAGTCTCGGGCATGGTTCCGGCAGTCGTTCCGATCGACGGCCGAGGGCACCCGTTGCGCCACGCGATCCTGCAGAACGACGCGAGAGCACACCGCGAGGTCTCCGAACTGGCACTGGCACTGGAGGGCGTCGACCTCGTCACGCTGACGGGATCGGCGCTGACCCAGCAGTCGGTCGCACCGACGATCGCGTGGTTGCGCACGCACGAACCGGAGGTCTACGACCGCACCGCACACTACGTCGGCTCCTACGACTGGGTGCTGACCGCTCTCGGCGCCGAGGTTCACGTCGAACAGAACTGGGCACTGGAGTCGGGGCTGTTCACCATCGACGGAGACGTCGCGACGGCCGTCGTCGCGGCGGCGGATCTCGACCCCGACACCCTCGCCCCCGTCCGCCGCCCCGGCACCCAGGTCGGCGAAGTGAGCAGTGCGGCAGCGGAGTCGACCGGGCTGGCGGCAGGCACCGCGCTGATCGTCGGTGGCGCCGACCACGTCCTGTCGGCATTCGCGGCAGGCGTGAACGCACCGGGCGACGCGCTCGTCAAACTCGGTGGAGCGGGCGACATCCTGGTCGCCAGCGACACCCGGGTGGTCGACGAGAGGCTGTACCTCGACGCCCATCCGGTCCCGGGGCACTGGTTGCCGAACGGCTGCATGGCCACCAGCGGCAGCCTGATTCGGTGGTTCCAGTCGCTGATCGGTGGAGTCGAGCTGACCGAGATCGACGACGAGGCCGCGTCGTCCGAACCGGCCGAGGTGCTGTGTCTGCCCTACTTCCTCGGCGAGAAGAGCCCGCTGCACGACCCCGACCTGCGCGGCGTCTTCGCCGGAATGCACCTCGGCCACACCCGCGCCGACCTGTACCGATCAGTGCTGGAGGCCATCGCGTTCGGGTTCCGGCACCACGTCGACGTCTTCACCGACATCGGCATCCCTCCGCGCCGGGTGATGATCACCAACGGCGGGTCGAAGTCGACACTCTGGAAACAGATCCACGCCGACGTACTCGGCATCGAGATGCGCCCCGTCCGAGGTCATCCCGGCGCCTCCCTCGGCGCGGCGGTGATCGCCGCGATCGGCGCGGGTGCGCTGGACGACTGGTCCGACGCTGCCCGCTTCGTCGCCCTCGATCCGCCGGTCGTCCCCGATCCGACCCGCCGAGCGGTCTACGACGACGCCTACCAGAACTGGCGCGACCTCGGTACGGCGGTGACTCCGATATCCCATGCGATGGCAAGAAGTACCCGAGACGAATCCGACAAGTGAGAGGAACTGTGCCGCAATGAAGTCCATCCAACATCTGCAGACCACGACACCCCGGCGGAGGCGGCCGTTCGTTGCCGCACCCATCTTCGTGCTCCTGGCCGTGCTCACGTTGATCATCAGCGGCTGCGCCGGCAGCGGTGGTCCTGAGCAAGCCCAGTCGACGGGCACCGGCGAGGTCGCCAAGGACGTCTCCGGCACCGTGCGCATCCTCATGGAGAACGTGCCCGACACCGACGTCGTCAAGGAGATGGTGCCGGAATTCAACA
The DNA here is from genome assembly GCA_038244615.1 of Mycobacteriales bacterium. GTDB lineage: Bacteria > Actinomycetota > Actinomycetes > Mycobacteriales > Mycobacteriaceae > Mycobacterium. The sequence continues at coordinate 40,014 of JBBRTH010000038.1, forward strand.
AGGAATACCCGAACGTCAAGGTCGACATCGAGACGCTGACCTACGACCAGATGCGCGACAAGCTGGTGTCCTCCTTCCAGTCCTCGTCGCCCACCTACGACCTGATCATCGTCGACAACCCGTGGATGGTGGACTTCGCCAAGGCGAACTTCCTGCAGCCGTTGGATTCTCGGATCGACGGCACGCCCGACTACGACGCCGCGGACTTCTTCAAGCCGCTCACCGAGATCACCACCGTCGACGGCGTGCGCTACGGCGTGCCGTTCTACAACTACGCGCTCGGCTACCTCTACAACACCGACGACCTGGCCGAGGCCAAGCTGCCCGTGCCCACCACCCTCGACGAGTTGGTGAGCACCTCCAGGGCACTCAAGGTCGGTGACCGCGCGGGTATCGCGATGCAGCCGCAGCGGGGCTACAAGATCTTCGAGGAGTGGGGCAACTGGCTGTTCGCCGCCGGCGGTTCGATCTACGACGCCGACGGCAAGCCCACGCTGAACACCCCGCAGGCCAAGCAGGCCCTCAACGCCTACATCGACACCTACAAGACCGCAGCCCCGCCGAACAGTCTGAACTGGGCCTTCGACGAGGCGTTCCGGTCGGTGTCCAGCGATCAGGCCGCGTCGATGATCAGCTACAACTGGAACCTGCCCGCCCTCAACGAGCCCGGTTCGGGTCCGTCGGCGGGCAAGTTCAAGTTGGCGGCCATCCCCGGCGGCAAGCAGGTGCTGGGTTCGTGGAGCTGGGCCATCCCGACCAACTCGGGCGCGTCGGACGCCGCGTGGGCGTTCGCGTCCTGGCTCACCTCGAAGGTGCACGACGTGCAGCGCACCGAGAGGGGTGGCGCCGCGATCCGACAGAGCACGCTGCAGGATCCGGCGGTCCTCAACGGCCCTCTCGGCGCCGACTACTACAAGACGGTCGAGCAGATGCTGGGCGATTCGGCACCGCTGAGCCAGGGCCCCAGCGGCGAGGAGATGATCCAGGCCGTCGGGACCGAACTCAACGAGGCGGTCGCAGGAACCAAGAGCGTCGATGACGCGCTGGCCGCAGCGCAGGCCACCGCCGAGAAGATCCAGGGCTAGCCCGTCCCCCCGGGGCTACCCATATGAACCGGCCACCCCACGAAGGAGCGATGACGACCATGAAGTTCAAGAACGGCATGGTCGCCCCCCTCGTCGCACTCTTCGTCGGGGTGGTCGGTTTCCCCCTTGGCTATGCGTTCTACCTGAGCATCACCGACTACAAGCTGACCAGCCGCGGCACGCCGAATCTGGTCGGCGTGGACAACTACGTCGCCACCGTGCAGGACGCCGCGTTCTGGGAGGCGTTCGGTACCACCGCGATCTTCGTCGGCGTGGCGGTCGGGTTGGAGCTGCTGATCGGTCTGGCGGTCGCACTCGCCCTGCAGAAGCAGCGCTGGGCAAGCGATCTCACGCGATCCATGCTGCTGGCGCCGATGTTCATCACACCGATCGCCGTCGGATTGATCTTCCGGTTCCTGCTCAACGACCAGATCGGCGCCATCCCCCATCTGTTGCACGCCGTCGGCCTCGACTACGACTTCTTCGGGCCCGGCCGCGCCCTGTTCACCCTGGCCTTCATCGATGTCTGGCAGTGGACGCCGTTCATGGTGCTGCTGCTGCTCGCCGGCCTCGAATCCATTCCCAAGGAGCCGCTCGAGGCGGCCAGGGTCGACGGCGCCGGCGGCTGGTACGTGTTGCGGAGGGTGACCCTGCCGTTGTTGGCGCCGGTGCTCGTCGTGGCGATCCTGCTGCGCTGCCTGGACGCGATGAAGGTCTTCGAGTACGTCTTCGCCACCACCCGCGGCGGACCCGGCACCGAGACCCAGACACTGCAGTACTTCGTCTACCAGAGCGGAATTCAGTTCTTCCGCCTCGGATCGGCCTCGTCCATGGCGTTCGTCGTGCTGCTGGTCGTGCTGACGATCATCGTCGTCGCGTTCCGCCGGTTGGAGAAGGCCAAGCAGTCATGAGGAGCTCACTGGCTGATTCACGGGCACTGACCATCTGCCGTGTGACCCTGTTGTGGGCGGCCGGCATCTCGGTCTTGTTCCCGGTGGCATGGATCGCCCTGGCCAGCCTGAAAGATCCTGAGCAGCTCAATGATCCGTTCCTGCTGTCCTTCACGCCCACGTTGGCCGCCTGGCGCAACGTGCTGTCCTCGGGAATCCTCGGGGCGGCGGGGCGCAGCGCCATCGTCGCGTTCGCCTGCGTCGGCATCAGCATCGTGGTCGGCGGCATGGGCGCCTACGCCATCGCCCGCTTCCGGGCGGGCGGAACCGCGACCCGATTCGGGATGCTCGCCGCGCAGGTACTTCCGCCGGCAGTCCTGGTGTTCCCGTTCTTGACGATGGCCTACGCGCTGCGACTCAACGACACGTTGATCCCCGTGATCTTCGCGCACCTGAGTTTCGTTCTGCCCGTGGTGACCTGGTTCCTCATCGGGTTCTTCGAGGCGGTGCCCCGGTCACTCGAAGAGCAGGCGCAGGTCGACGGTTTCACCCGATTCCAAGCGTTCCGGCTGGTCGTCCTCCCCCAGGTGTTCCCCGGCATGGGAGCGGCGGCCATCTTCGGGTTCACGCTGTCGTGGAACGACCTCTTCTACGGCCTGATCCTGGCTCCCGGTAAGGCAGCCATCCTCCCCGTGGCCATCGCAGGCTTCAACACGTTCCGAGGCGTACAGATCGGCTCGATGAGCGCCGCCATCCTGATCGCCGTCGTCCCCGTCGTCATCGCGAGCTTCTTCATTCAGCGCAGGCTGGTGCAGGGCATCAGCGGCGGCGCCGTGAAGTTCTAGAAGGTAGGTCACTCACCACTCATGGCAACCGTCCAATTCGCCAACGTCAACAAGGCCTACGGCTCGACCTCCGTGGTCAGCGACCTGAACCTCGAACTGCCCGACGGGTCGTTCACCGTGCTCGTCGGTCCATCGGGCTGCGGCAAGTCGACGTCGCTGCGCATGCTCGCGGGCCTCGACTCCGTCACCTCGGGCACCATCACGATCGGCGACCGGGACGTCACCCACCTACAGCCGCGTGATCGGGACGTGGCCATGGTGTTCCAGAACTATGCGCTCTACCCGCATCTCACCGTGCGGGAGAACATCGCCTTCCCACTGCGCGCCGCGAAGGAGCCCCGCGCCGACGCGCTCAAGCGGGCTGACGCGGTGGCCGAGTCCCTCGGTCTCTCGAAGCTCTTGGCGCGCAGGCCGAAAGACCTCAGTGGCGGTCAGCAGCAGCGGGTGGCGATCGGTCGCGCGATCATCCGCGAACCGTCGGTCTTCCTGTTCGACGAACCGCTGAGCAATCTCGACGCGAAACTGCGCGTCGAGACCCGCACCGAGCTGCTTCAGATTCAGCGCCGGCTCGGCATCACCTGCCTGTACGTCACGCACGATCAGGAGGAGGCGATGACGCTGTCAGACCGGATGGTGGTGATGCGCGACGGGCGCGCCGCACAGATCGGCACCCCACTGGAGGTGTACGACGGGCCGGTCGACACCTTCGTCGCCTCGTTCGTCGGAAGCCCCAAGATGAACCTCGTCGACGGTGAACTCACGGGCGAGACCCTCACCCTGCCAAGTGGATTCGCATTGACGATCGAGCGGGCGGGCGGGTGCGGCGCCGTCACGCTCGGTGTGCGACCCGACGACCTCGTGCCCACCGCGACGGACGGGGCCGACGCCACGGTGAAGCTCATCGAACTACTGGGACCACGGGCGATCGTCACGATCGATGCCAGTGGCACCGAGTTGACCAGCGTCGTCGAATCCTCGCGGATGTCCGGAATCATCGAAGGCGCGAAGGTCGCCCTGTCGGCCCGTCCGGGCGCCGTCCACGTCTTCGACACCCTGACGGGCCAACGCATCGTTGGTACCGGCCAAGAGAACACGATCGATGGGAACCGAGTTCACCGATGACGAAGACAGTTGTGGTCACCGGCGCGGGTTCCGGAATCGGGCGTGCCATCGCGACGACCCTCGCCGAACGGTCGTGGCAGGTCGTGGTCACCGACATCGACGGCGGTGCGGCCCGAAACGTCGCGGCTTCGCTGCCGGCGGACAGCGGGATCCGGCACGAATCGGCGGTGCTCAACGTCAGTTCGCCCACCGACGCGGCAACCGTCGCCTACGACGTGACCGATCGCCTCGGGCTCGACGCCTGGGTCAGCAATGCGGGCATTTCCTTCATGCACAGCTTCCTCGATGCTCCCATCGCGCGGTACGACCAGACGATGGACGTCAACCTCAAGGGCGTCTTCGTCTGCGGTCAGGCTGCGGCCAGGGCCATGGTGCGAAGCGGCACGGCGGGCGCGATCGTCAACACCGCCTCGATGGCGGGCAAGCAGGGCCGGGTGCCGTTCCTCGCGGACTACGTCGCATCCAAGTTCGGCGTCGTCGGCCTCACGCAGGCGATGGCGTACGAACTCGGCGAGCACGGCATCACCGTCAACTGTGTGTGTCCGGGCTATGTCGAAACACCAATGCAGTCAAGGGAACTGGAGTGGGAGGCCGCTTTGCGTGGCATCACGACCGAGGGTGTTCGCACGATGATGATCGAGGACACCCCGCTGCGACGACTCGAGCAGCCCGAGGACGTCGCCAAGTCGGTCGCCTTCCTGCTCTCCCCCGACGCTCGCTTCATCACCGGCGAGGCCCTGGCCGTCAACGGCGGCGCCTACATGGATTAGCCATCGAAATGACCCATACGACAACACAACCGAGAAAGGCACACACGTGATCACCACCTGGCTCGACGAGGTCTTCAACGTAAGGAAACCCGTCATCGCCATGCTTCACCTCGCCGCCCTGCCCGGTGATCCCGGGTACGACAGCACCGGCGGCATCGCCGCCGTCGTCGCGCGTGCGCGCGCGGAACTCGACGAACTGCAGGCCGGTGGAGTGGATGGCGTGATGGTCTCCAATGAATTCAGCCTGCCGTATCTGACCAAGACGGAACCGATCACCGCGATCACGATGGCCAGGATCATCGGCGAGCTGCTGCCCGCATTTCAGGTGCCCTTCGGCGTCAACGTGTTGTGGGATGGGCGGGCGTCGATCGATCTGGCCGTCGCGACCGGCGCGAGGTTCGTCCGCGAGATCTTCACCGGCGTCTACGCCAGCGACTTCGGCCTCTGGGACACCAACGTCGGCGAAGTGGCCCGCCACCGCGCCCGCGTCGGAGGCGCCGACGTGAGGCTGTTCTTCAACATCGTGCCCGAGTCGGCGACCTATCTCGCGGCACGCGATCTGGCCGCCATCACCCGCACGACCGTGTTCGCGACGTTGCCCGACGCGATCTGCGTCTCGGGTGCCACGGCCGGATCGCCGACCGACTCCGAGGCGCTGCGGGTGGTGAAGTCCGCTGCCGGCGAGGTGCCCGTGTTCGTGAACACGGGCGTGCGGGCCGAGAACGTGGCCGATCAACTCGACATCGCCGACGGGGCGATCGTGGGCACCTACTTCAAGGAGGGCGGCATCTTCGAGAATCGGGCGGAGCGCTCGCGGGTCCAGGAGCTGATGGGTCAGGCGCGGAAGTTCCGGGAGCAACTGGCCTGACCGACGCCGCGACCGGCCTGCCGAACGTGGATTACCCCCACGCCCTCAAGCGGCGGAGCGCAATCAACTCCACACTCGGCGGCGAGACTTCATCGGTTGGCCAACCGGACCGCCAGTTCGCCGGGCGGCACGTCGTGGCCTTCGGCGCAACGGATGTCGACTGACGCCTCGGCGCCGCAGCCCAGGTGCGACAGCTGCAGCGGAGTGTCGTTGAAGTACCTCCTGCCCCACTCGAACATCGCCCACACGACGGGCATGAAGGCCCAGCCCTGCTCGGTGAGGACGTATTCGTCCCGACTGCGCTGGCCAGGCTCCCGATACGGCTGCTTGGCGAGCAGTCCGGCGTCGACGAGTTCGGACAGTCTGGTGGAGGTGGCCGCCTTGGTGATGCCAACCCGGCGGGCGAAGTCATCGAAGCGCGTGGTGCCGTAGTAGGCCTCGCGCATGATGAGCATCGCGGACTTGGTGCCCACCAGACCCATCGTCTTCTCGATCGGGCAGTGACCCACCGCGGACCACGCGTCGCGGTCGGCGAGGCGGCCTTGCAGGACTGTCATGTGCATCACTCCACAGCTGGGTTGTTGTGACTAGACCGAGGTGTGAAGCCTAAGTATAGAGAGCAGTACTCAGCATGAGTCACTTTGGAGAACCCCATGGCTGAATTCTCGGACCGCGACGCCGTCGTCGTCGGCGCCGTACGCACGCCGGTCGGCAAGGGCGAGCTCGTCGGACGCACCGGGGTCGACCCCGTCCACATCGACGACGTCATCGCCGGCGCCGTCACACAGGTCGGCGACCAGTCCGTCAACATCGCCCGCAACGCCCTTCTGGGCGCGGGCTTCCCCGAGAGCGTGCCCGGCACGACCGTGGATCGCCAGTGCGGAAGCAGCCAGCAGGCCATCAGTTTCGCCGCCCAGGGCGTCCTCGCGGGCTCCTACGACGTCGTCATCGCAGCGGGCGTGGAGTCGATGTCACGCGTGCCGATGGGCAGCAGCGTCCTTCCCAGCAGCGATCCCTTCGGCAGGGGCATGGCCGAGCGCTACTCCGAGGGTCTGGTCCCGCAGGGCATCAGCGCAGAGCTGATTGCGGCGAAGTGGGGGCTGTCCCGCGCCGAGCTCGACGAGTTCTCGGCGAACAGCCACGAGAAGGCCGCGCGGGCGACCAAGGACGGGCTCTTCGACAACGAGCTCGTGTTGATCGCCGGGTTGACCAGCGACGAGATCATCGGTCCCGGAACAACTGTCGAGACGCTCGCCGGCCTGCGACCCGCCGGAAGTTCCATGCCGGGCGACAACGCCGGGCCACCGGGCAACCCGGGCAGCCCCGGCCGCAACTAACGAACGGGCTCCCTTGAAATTGCCCGCAGGGTTGTAAATCTCGCCGATTCACAGCCCTGAGGGCGATCTCAACGAAGCGAGTTAGGCGCGGGCGAGCTCGAACAGCGGGATGGTCCGTGTCGTATTGGCCTGGTACTCCCCGAAACCCGGGGCGACCGCGACCACCTTCGGGTACAGCTCGTCGCGCTCGTCGGCCGACAACTCGGAGGCGACGACATCGTAAGCGTCTGACCCGACCTCGACGTGCGCCCGTGGGTTGGCCCGCAGATTGTGCACCCAATCTGGATTCGTGTCGGCGCCCGCCTTCGAGCCGACGATGATCAGCTTGCCCTCGACGAGGAAGTAGGCCAGCGGCGCGAGCCGGGCCTGGCCTGACTTGGCGCCCGTCGTGGTGAGCAACAGCAGGTCGGCGCCCGCGAACTGGCCACCCACCTTGCCACCGTTGGCCCGGAATTCCTCGGCGATGTTCGTGTTGAACGCCTTCATCGCGTCGGCGTCTGGAATTTCAGTCATGTCTCTTCAGACCTCTTCGGCTTGGCGTCTATTCCTGATTCCTTGCGCTGTTGCGCGGTGATCGGAGCAGGCGCATCGGTCAACGGATCGACACCGCCACCGGACTTCGGGAACGCGATCACCTCGCGGATGGAGTCCACCCCGGCCAGCAATGCCGTGATGCGGTCCCACCCGAAGGCGATGCCCCCGTGGGGCGGCGCGCCGAAGGTGAAGGCGTCCAACAGGAACCCGAACTTGTCCTCAGCCTCGGCCCGGTCGATGCCCATCATCTCGAACACCCGCTCCTGGACGTCGCGGCGGTGGATGCGGATCGACCCGCCGCCGATCTCGTTGCCGTTGCAGACGATGTCGTAGGCGTTGGCCAGCGCGCTGCCCGGATCGCTGTCGAACGTCGACTCCGACTCGGGCTTGAGTGAGGTGAAGGCGTGGTGCACGGCCGTCCACGCTCCCGAGCCGACCGCGACGTCGCCGGATGCGGTCGCCTCGTCGGCGGCCTCGAACAACGGCCAGTCGACCACCCAGGTAAATGCCCACGCGTCAGGATCGATCATGTCGAGCCGCTTGGCGATTTCGATCCGCGTCGCTCCGAGCAGTGCGCGAGCCGACTTCACCTGGCCTGCAGCGAAGAAGATGCAATCCCCCGGGTTGGCGCCGACGTGGGCAGCGAGGCCGTCGCGCTCGGCGGCGGTCAGATTCTTGGCGACCGGCCCGCCGAGCGTGCGGTCCTCGGCGAGGAGCACGTAGGCCAGGCCCTTGTGGCCGCGCTGCTTGGCGAACTCCTGCCACCCGTCGAGGGTGCGTCGCGGCTGCGACGCACCACCCGGCATGACGACGGCGCCGACGTGCGGTGCTTGGAACACCCGAAAGGTGGTGTCGGAGAAGTACTCCGTACAGTCGACGAGTTCCAGCCCGAAGCGCAGATCCGGCTTGTCCGACCCGAACCGTCGCATGGCCTCGGCGTAGGTGATGCGCGGGATCGGCGTCGGCAGCTCGTAGCCGATGAGCGCCCACAGCGCCTTGAGCACCTCCTCGGACACCGAGATCACGTCATCGGCGTCGACGAAGCTCATCTCCATGTCGAGTTGGGTGAACTCGGGCTGACGGTCGGCGCGGAAGTCCTCGTCGCGGTAGCAGCGCGCGATCTGGTAGTACCGCTCCATGCCGGCCACCATCAGCAGCTGCTTGAACAGCTGCGGGCTCTGCGGTAGCGCGTAGAACGAACCGGGCTGCAGGCGGGCGGGCACCAGGAAGTCGCGCGCCCCCTCCGGCGTCGACCGGGTCAACGTCGGCGTCTCGATCTCGACGAAGTCGTGCGAGGCCAGCACCCCGCGGGCGGCGGCGTTCACCTTGGAGCGCAACCGGATTGCGTTGCCCGGTCCTTCGCGGCGCAGGTCGAGGTAGCGGTACTTGAGCCTGGCTTCCTCACCGGCGGTCTCGTCGAGCTGGAACGGTAGGGGCGCGCTCTCGCTCAGTACGGTGAGCGACGTCGCGTTGACCTCGATGTCACCGGTGGGGATGTCGGCGTTGGCGTTGCCCTCCGGTCGGGTCTCGACGACGCCGTCGACGGCGACGCAGAATTCGGCGCGCAGCCGGTGGGCCTGCTCGAGGACCTCCGCGTCGCGGAAGACCACCTGCGCCACGCCGGACGCGTCACGCAGGTCGATGAAGATGACGCCGCCGTGGTCGCGCCGACGTGCCACCCAACCGGCCAACGTGACCTTCTGGCCAGCATCGATGGACCGCAACGAACCGGCGGCATGACTGCGCAACACGAAAACTCCCTGGGAATGGCCCTGCTTGTGGACGGTCACAGTGTAGTGGTGGGGGCTGCAGCACCACTTTGGCGGCGACGAGTACGGCCGGTCAAGGACCCCCAGAGCGCGGACGCGGCGGCCTGGGTAAACCGGTGATCGTCGAGTAGACACCTCATTCTAAAGTGTCTACCCACAAGCAAGCCCTCCCCGTGCGAACGGGTCGACCTGAGCTTCCTCGAGAGCGCACCGTTCCGGTTCGTCAGCACCGTCGACCTCAGCATCACCCCGGAGCAACTCTTCGAGGTGCTGGGCGACGCAGAGTCGTGGCCACACTGGGCGACCGTGATCACCAACGTGACGTGGACGAGTCCCGAGCCACGCGGCATCGGGTGATCCAGACGCCCGACGGTTGTCACCTCACCTGGGTGATGGCGTTGAAGCCCGCAGGCATCGCAGGCCGGCTCGGGATGGAGCTCGGCAGACCGGTGATGACGTGGCTGTTCCAGCGGTTCCTGCACAACCTCGATCGCTACGCCAAGGATCGGTTCAGTACAGCCCCTCCCACGCCGAACGCCTGACCGCGTCGGGGTCCGCGACGGTGTCGTCGCGGGTCGATCTGATCACGCGGGTGCGACGCGAGGTCGCGTCGTACCGCGGCCAGTCCTCGCCGAGCTCGGCGACCGCAAAGTTCAGCCACGTACTCTGCATCCGTCTGCCGATGGAGGGTTGCACCCGCCTGCCCAACGGGTGGACCTTGCGGCCCAGGTAGGAGCCGTAGCTGTGCTGGATGTGCACGATCTCACTGCCGTGGGTGGCACCGAGGCCCAGCAGTCGCAGGCTCCACGCGGCGTGGTCGAAGCGGTACACGTAGGTCGGCGCAGACATCGAGTAGGCATCGGCGAACGCCCACGTGGGAGCACCGAACATCGTGTCCGAACCGAAGGCGATGAGGGCGCTGCGCCGCGGATAGTCCGGATACGCGGCCAGCACGCGATCCTTGGCGTCCGGCGCGATGCGGGCGAAGTACGAGTCGACGATCGGCGGCGTGGTCGGCAGCATCGGCGGTTTGCCCCACGCGAACATGGACGCCTCGTGGCTGTTGGTGCCGACGATCAGCGGAATCGGCGACACCGTGCCGCCCCGCGCGGCGTCGATCGGATGCTTCGGCAGGGAGTCGACCCCGTAGGTCAGCCCGTAGGCCAGCGTCGGCGTGTGCGCGGCGCTCTCGCCTTGAAGCTGCCCCGCAGCTCGGCGAAGCCGACGCTGCGGAAGGGACTTGACCTCGTCGACGGTGACGCCCAGCCGTTCGACGAACGTGCGGGCCTGGCGCGCGCGGGTCTCCCGGTCGGCGATCAGTGGAAGCGCGGGGCTCTGCGCGATCGCGCGGCTGAACAGGCCGTCGGCGAGCGGGCTGGCCAGCAGCGCCAAGACCGAAGTGGCACCCGCTGATTCACCGAATACGGTGACATGGTCGGGATCGCCACCGAAGGCCCCGATGTTGTCGCGCACCCATTGCAATGCCGCCACCTGGTCGCGCAGTGCGAGGTTGTCGTCGAAACCGGCACCGAGGTCACCGAGTTCGAAGCCACCGAAGACACCGAGCCGGTACGTCACGTTGACGACGACGACGTTGCCGTTGGCGGCCAGCCTGCTGCCGTTGTAGAGCTGCAGCTGACCAGCCCCGTAGACGAAGGCGCCGCCCGGTATCCACACCATCACCGGCAGCGGCGTGGTCTTCGCGCAAGCGCTCATCCGCGACGCTTCAGGATCGGGCGACCACACGGTCAGCGTCAGACACGCTTCGTCGCGAATCTTCGGATCGTCGCGCCCACCGCCTACGAAGGACCGCCCCTGAGGTGGCAATGGTCCGTGTTCGACGGCGTCGCGGACTCCACTCCACGTCGCGGGAGGGGCGGGCGCCCGGAAGCGCCGTTCACCAAGGGGTTGCTCTGCGTAGGCGATCCCGCGCCAGACGCTGACACCGCCCTCGATGGTGCCGCGCAGCGCCCCGTACGCGGTGTGCGCGACGCTCGGATCCTCCACGGTTTCGCGCTGGGCAGCCACCACCCGAATCGTAGTGTGGGAAGCTGAACGCGGCTGGCGCAGAGCCATCGGTGGTGTCGAGGACGAGGTGATTGATGACCTTCAACGAGGGTATGCAGATCGACACGAGCACCACCTCGTCCAGCGGTGGCGGCGGTGGCGGAGGCCGACGGGTAGCGATCGGCGGCGGACTCGGCGGCCTGCTGATCGTCGTGGTCGCGCTCTTCCTCGGCGTCGACCCGGGCACGGTGCTCCCGCAGGGCGGAACCAGTGAGTACGACTCGCAGGGCGTGGACGCCCCTGGCTTCGACCTGAGCCAGTGCAAGACCGGCAAGGACGCCAACAACGTCGTGGAGTGCCGCGTCGTGGCAACGGGCAACTCGGTCGACAGCGTGTGGTCGCAGTTGATGAAGGGTTACACGCGACCCAAGGTCCGACTCTTCAGCAACCAGGTCCAGACCGGCTGCGGGCCGGCCACCACCGACGTGGGCCCGTTCTACTGCCCGGCCGACGGCACCGCGTACTTCGATACGTCCTTCTTCCAGGTGCTCGTCGACCGGTTCGGTTCCAGCGGCGGCCCGTTGGCTCAGGAGTACGTCGTCGCGCACGAGTTCGGCCACCACGTGCAGGACCTACAGGGCACTCTGAGCCGGGCTCAGCAAGGGCCGGGCGGGGCCGAAGGCAACTCCGTGCGCACCGAACTGCAAGCCGACTGCTACGCCGGGGTGTGGGCGCACTACGCGGCGATCACCAAGCAGGAGGGCACCGACGTGACCTTCCTGGAGCCGTTGA
>JBBRTH010000039.1:0-51439 GCA_038244615.1 Mycobacteriales bacterium
ATGCCAGCTGCCGGGTCGGCGGCGTCGGCATCCGGCTGGTCGGACGTGGCCGCGGTGCCGGCATCGTCGGGTGGTCGTTGCGCGGCCTGCCCTCGGACGGGTCGATCCACGACCTCGACGGCATCCCGACGACCTGGTCGGACGCGATCACCGCGTGGCCGGCCACACACCCCAACGGCGTCATCGCGATCGACCACGTCGTGCTGCTGTCACCTGACCTGAGTCGGACGGTCGAGTCGCTGGCCGCTGTCGGCGTGGACCCGCGCCGGGAACGGGACGGCGAACTTGGCGGACGACCGATCCGCCAGATCTTCTTCCGGTTCGGAGAGGTCATCATCGAGGTCGTCGGTTCGCCGGAGACGGCGAGCGAGGGTCCAGCCACCCTCTGGGGCATCACGTACGTGGTCACGGACATCGACGCGACTGCTCGAATGTTCGGTGACGGCACTGGACCGGTCAGGGCGGCGGTGCAGCCTGGACGCCGGATCACCACGCTCCGACACCACGAGCTCGGGATCTCGGTCCGATTGGCGATGATCTCGGCGCGTCGCTAAACGAAGCGCTCGACGCAGTGCCTATTCTCGGGCGTCATGGGCGAGTCCATCAAACACCCGGTGCTCATCCACACCGACGGCGGGTGCAGACCCAACCCCGGCCCCGGCGGCTGGGGGGCGGTGTTGCGCCAGCGCGAGCACGTCCGCGAGATGTGCGGTGGCGAGCCCGGCGAGACCAGCAACAACCGGATGGAGTTGACCGCACCAATCATGGCGTTGGAGGCGCTCACCAGACCCGTGGTGGTGCACCTCTACACCGACAGCACCTACGTCCGCAACGGCATCACCAAGTGGGTACACGGCTGGGAATGCAACGGCTGGAGGACCGCCGCGAAGCAGCCGGTGAAGAATGTCGACCTCTGGCAGCGGCTGCAGCTGGTCTGTGCGCGGCACGAGGTCGAGTGGTTCTGGGTGAAGGGACACTCGGGTGTCGCCGACAACGAGTTGGCCGACGTGCTGGCGACCCGGGGGATGCAGGCAGCGATCGACGCCTGCGGATGACGGCCTCTACTCCCAGACCACCTCGCCCGGTTCCTTGTCCGGTCGCAAACCGCGCCAACTCGGCTGCCGCAGTCGACCATCCGAGGTGCGTTCGCTGTAGCGGACCTCGCCGACCAACGTCGGCTCGACGAACGTCACCCCCCTGGCGTCGGGGCCGGAAAGCCCTGCGGTGAAGGGTGATTGATCGGTGTGCAGCGGCGCGAGCGTCTCCCTAAGCCTCGCCAGGTCCATGTCCGTGAAGCCCGTTCCGACCCGGCCCGCAAACTGCAAGCCATCGGCCCCCGGCACACCAATGAGCAGCGCCCCGATCCCACTGGTCCGCCCTCCCTCACCGGCACGCCAGCCGCCGATCACGACTTCCTGTGTCCGCCAGAGCTTGTCCTTGATCCACGACCGCGAGCGCCGTCCCGGCTGATAGGTGGAGTCCCGCTTCTTGGCGACCACACCCTCCCACCGGTGCTCGTGCGCGTACTCCAGCGCCGCTGGTCCGTCACCCGTCAACTGCTCGGGCACGATAAGGCCGCCGCCCTGCGCCAACGTCTCCAGCAGTCGGCGTCGGTCGGAGTACTTGGCGCGCAACAGGGATCGCCCGTCGAGCTGCAGAATGTCGAAGGCCCAGAACTCGATTCGCGTCGAACGGGCCCGGTTCTGCATCTCACCGAAGCTCGGAACGCCGGTCTCGTCGAGCGCGACGACCTCGCCGTCCAGAATCACGTGGTGCTCCGCCAGATCGGCAGCAAGAGCCTCAAGCTGCGGATACTCCCTCGTGACGTCGCGGCCACTGCGCGAGCGCAGCCGAAGCTCTCCGTGATCGGCGTCGACCAGCAGTCGGTAGCCGTCCCACTTGCCCTCGAACGCCCAGACGATCGACGACAGCTTGTCCACCGACCCGTGCGTGGCGAGCATCGGCTCGAGATCGCTCTGTGCCCAATCCCCGGTCGCTGCGCTCCTGCCCTCCGGTGTGACGACGGGTTGCTCCTTCATCCGGTGGGCGAGCCAGTTCTTCCCACCGGTCTGAATCAACGCGTAGCGCCCGGAGACCTTGCTGCCGTGCAGGGTGACGATGACCTCCCCACCCTTCTCCGGCCCGTCGGGTGGATTGTCCCGAAACTTCTCGGTCTCGTATGTGCCCGAATCCCAGACGATCACGTTGCCGCCGCCGTACTCACCCTTGGGGATCTCACCTTCGAACGTCGCGTACTCCAGCGGGTGATCCTCGGTGTGCACCGCCAGGTGGTTGACGGACGTGGTCTCGGGAAGGTTCTTCGGCACTGCCCAGGACACCAGCACTCCGTTGCGCTCGAGCCGGAAGTCGTAGTGCAGGCGTCGCGCGTGGTGCTCCTGGATCACGAACGTGTCGTTGTTGCCCGCGGTCGGGGGCTGCTGCGGCACGGGTTCGCGCGTCTTGGCCGCGTCCCGCATGCTGCGGTAGGTCGTGAGTGTGTCTGGCAGCGGCGAGTTCTCGTCGAGTCCATCGAGCAGGTCGCCATCGCGCTCGACGCGTTGGAGAACCTCGTCGAACCGTAGGTGCCTCAGATCGGGATCGCCGATCTCGTCCCACGTTCGGGGCGCGGCCACCGTCGGCTCATCGCGACCACGCATCGAGTACGGCGCGATGGTGGTCTTCGCAGCGCTGTTCTGACTCCAGTCGAGGAAGATCCGGCCGTCCCGAACGCTTTTCGTCATGGTCGACGTGACCAGCGAAGGCATCGTCTTCTCCAGTTGCTGCGCGACGCGGCGCGCCAGCACCGACGCCCCGTGCGAGGAGATCGGATCGCCCAGTGGGACGTAGAGGTGTAGCCCCTTGCTGCCACTGGTGAGCGGGTAGGTGGTCAGGCCGATGTCGCCCATCAACTCCTTGACCGCATGGGCTACTTCGCCGAGTTGCGGCATCGTCACGCCCTCGCCGGGGTCGAGGTCGAACACGATGCGTGTCGCCGGACCAGGCTGCTGATCGACGAACCGCCACTGCGGAACGTGCACCTCGAGTGAGGCTTGCTGGGCAATCCAGGCCAGCCCCTCGCGCGTGTCGACGATCGGGTAGGTCGTGCTTCCGGACTTGTGCACGACGGTGCCGCGTGCCAACCAGTCCGGGGCCGACGACGCGAGCTGCTTCTCGAAGAAGTCCGGCTGTCCGACGCCGTTCGGCCAACGCTTGCGGGTCACGGGTCGCCCCGCGATGTGCGGCACCATGACCTCCGCGATCGTGACGTAGTACTCGAAGATCTCTCCCTTGGTGGTGCCGGTGGCCGGGTAGAGCACCTTGTCGGGGTTGGTCAGCCGCACCCTGTCGTAACGCTCCACCAGCCCAGTATCCGGAGTACCGTTCGTGTCGTGGGAAGATTCCTCGCCGCAGCGCTATTGGCGGGTGCCGCCGCGCTCGGAGCCGCCGCGCCACACGCCGCGGCCGATCCGGCGGATCTGGTGCCCTACTGCTCCGGTGACCAGACGCCGACGGACACCAACTGCCGCGCCCCGTCGTCACAGATCTTCACTCACGACAGCTCGGGCCTCAGCCCCAACCTTCCGTTCGGAGTGAATCCCGGGAACGATCCAGCGATCTGATCCGTCAGTCGTCATCCATCTGCAATACCGCGAACGGCGCCGTCGGCACCTCGGCGACGGCCATCTTCGCCGCGGAGTCGCCCGGAATGACGTCACCCGCCAGCGCCGCGAGAGCCTTGCTGTTGCCGACGTCGCGGCCGGCCTTCTCGCTCAGCAGCCACCGCACCTCGAGCAGGTCGCAAGACGCCTGAATAGCGGTGCCTCGGTACTGCCAGATGAACTCCACCATCACCATCGTCAACGGGAACTGACCGATCCAGTCGACTTTCCGATGCCGACCAGCGAGAGCAGCCAGTTCAGGATGCCGTTGTTCGGGTCCAGGATCGTCGTCTTCCAGATCAGTGCTCCCGCAACGGGTGTGACTAGGAACGGCGCAGGCCCAGTAGCGCCGAAATCAATACAACGCCGACGATCAAGATGACGGTGTTCAGGGCTATCGACTGCCCGCCCCGGCACAGCCAGCGGTCAGCGTCAGGCCGACGGCCACGGCGCAGACCGAGAGCTTTCGCAGTACTGATGTCGCTTTCATCTTTACCCCACTCCTCGTTGAGTAATACCTTGATTACCTTATTGATTCAAAAGCCAACGTGCACAGTCGATGTCGCACACCAATAGCTTTGCTAGGCCGCCGCGGAGCGCAGCGAGCGTCGCCTCGTGCTTGGGCGGACCGCTGCACACCAGAATCGTCTTGTCACAATTTCGGATGTCCTCCAGCGGCACTGACACCGCACGGTGCGCTAGCTCCGTGACAACGGCCGCTCCGTCGGCGTCGAAGAACCGGCCGCCGATCTCACCGACGGCTCCGAGCGCCACCAACTCGTCGAGCATCCTGGTATCGAGGAAGCTGCCCTCGAACAACGTGGTGGACGTGGTCGTCGACCCGACGCCGAACAGCATCGTATCGGCACGCCGACCGGTTTCCAGCGTCCGCGAGATCACCGAGTCGCTGCGCATGGAGACCACCGTCGACGGGTCGGCGTATAGAGGCGCCGGGAGCCGCATGGCGCTGGCGCGCAACATGTCCGCCCCGCGACTGAGGATGAACTCCATCCCCGTCTGGTACGCGGCGGTGGACATCGCACCGTCGAGTTGCACGACCACGCGACAGCTGGCCACGCCCGGTGTCAACGCGGTGACGGCCGCGACCTGCTCCGGGCCCCAGATGAAACCGAGGACGTCGTTCTCGGAGAGGCGCCGCATGAGGAGCGCTCCCGCGGCCCGGCCCAGATGTCCGGTCACGACCGCTTCGGTCAAGCCGTAGCGCTGCTCGAGGAGGCGTTCCTCGTCGGCGTGCAGGTCGTCCTTCATGGTCGGCGGGACGACGACCTCGATGCGAACCAGGCCCCTGGCCTTCGCCCTGGCGATCAGCCTGCCGGCCGTCGGGCGCGAAATCCCCAGCTTCGCCGCGATTTCCGCCTGGGTGAGTCCGTCCAGGTAGTAGAGGGTGGCCGCGCGGAGGGCGAGGCGGAGATCTTCCGACGTCGCCCCCCCGTTCGGGGTCGCATCGGCGGGAGGTTCGGCCACCCTGCCGTTCGACGTCGACGTCACCGCCATCTCCGCTCCACCTTTCCCATCGTGTGAGCAAACGCTCAGGAGTGCGTGTAGATGATCACCACGCTAACATCTGAATGTGACGTACACAACATTGTCGGTTTTCACACCAAAGGGGGCGAGTCACCAGCCCAGACCTCCCGAATGGGGCTTGAGGCGCACCGACTGCGGGGTACCGTCGAGAAAGTGGTGGAGATGTCATGAAACTCAACAACGCGTCCCTGGCAGAGATCCCGATCGCCAAGCCGAGCTACGACCGAAGTGAAATCGATGTCGGCATAGTGCATTTCGGAGTCGGCGGCTTCCACCGTGCACATCAGGCGATGTACCTCGATCGGCTGCTCGAGATGGGCCTCGCCAAGGAATGGGGCATCTGCGGTGTCGGCGTGCTGCCGGGCGATCGCAAGATGGCGAAAGTCATGTCCGATCAGGACGGCCTCTACACGTTGATCGCGATGAACTCCGACGGCACTGGTGACGCGCGCGTCATCGGCTCGATCGTCGACCATCTCTTCGCACCCGATGATCCTGACGCCGTCGTGGAGCTGCTGGCCGCGCCCACCACGCGCATCGTCTCGCTGACGATCACCGAAGGCGGCTACTTCATCGATGGCGCCGGACCCGACAGCGTCTTCGGGCTGGTGACCGCCGCCCTCGCGCGTCGCAAGGAGCGCGGCGTGCCGTCACCGACCATCGTGTCGTGCGACAACATCGAGGGCAACGGCGACCTCGCCCGGAAGGCGTTCTGCGCGTACGCGCAGAGGACCGACCCCGAGTTGGCCACGTGGATGAAGGCCAACACCCGGTTCCCCAACTCCATGGTCGACCGCATCACTCCGGTCACCACGCCAGACGTGATCGAGGCTCTGGCTGCCGACTTCGACGTCGAAGACGACTGGCCCTTCGCCACGGAACCCTTCACCGCCTGGGTCCTCGACGACGACTTCTCCGATGGTCGGCCGCCCTATGAAGACGCCGACGTGCTGCTGGTCGAGGACGTCACGCCCTACGAGCTGATGAAGCTGCGGCTGCTCAACGCCGGACACCAGGCCCTGTGCTACTTCGCGTGCCTCGCCGGTTACCGGGTGGTGCACGACGCAGCGGGCGACCCGCTGTTCGCCGAGTTCCTGCGCCAATACATGGATTCGGAGGCGACGCCGACGCTGAAGCCCGTCCCCGGGATCAACCTGCCCGATTACAAGCGGACGACGATCGAACGCTTCGCCAACCCGGGCGTGCGCGACACCGTCGTCCGGCTCTGCTTCGGCTCGTCGGACCGAATCCCGCAGTGGCTGCTCCCCGTCGTCAGGGAGAACCTGAAGTCCGGGGAACCCGTCAGACTGTCGGCGGCCACCGTCGCCAGTTGGGCCCGTTACGCCGAGGGTGTCGACGAGCAAGGCGAACCCATCGACGTGCAGGATCAGCTCGCGGAATCACTGGTGCCGATCGCCAAGTCGCAACTCGAGAACCCGAAGGCCTTCATCGAGAGCACCGCGGTATTCGGTGATCTCGCCCAGCAGCCGCGCTTCGTCGAGGCCTACCTGTGGGCGCTGGATTCGTTGCACCGCGACGGTGCCCGCGCCACCTTGGTGGCGCTGATGCACGCGGGAGTCGAGCCATGACACAGCGGGCCCTGGTGATCGGTGAGGCGTTGATCGACATCGTCGAGCGCGATGGCCGGGTTCTGGGCGAGCACGTCGGTGGCAGTCCCCTCAACGTCGCGGTCGGGCTGGGCAGGCTGGATCGCGGCGTGGACTTCCTCACCCACATCGCGGACGACGAACGCGGTCGCCGAATCGTCGACTACGTGGAGGCCTCCGGCGTTCGACTGGTGCCCGGCAGCATCAGCGCCGCGCACACGCCGACCGCTGCCGCCAGCATCGACGAACATGGTTCTGCGACGTACACATTCGACATCGACTGGCGGCTGACGGGCACACCCGAGGTGCCACCGCCGGTGGTCGTCCACACCGGTTCGATCGCCGGCTTCCTGGATCCCGGCTGCCTGGCGACGGTCGCGCTGCTCGACGCCTACCGACTGGCCGCGACGATCACGTTCGATCCGAACGTACGGCCTGCTCTGATCATCGACCGCGACCAGGCCGTGAGCCGGATCGACCGGCTCGTCGAGAAGGCCGACGTCGTCAAGGCCAGCGACGAGGACCTGCGCTGGATCGATCCGACCCGCACGCCCGAACAGATCGCGACGGCCTGGCAGGCACTCGGGCCGTCGGTCGTCGCCGTGACGATGGGCGGGCAGGGAGCGTTCGCGACGTGCGCCGCGGGCACCGTGCACGTCGACGCGCGCCCCGTCGAGGTGGTCGACACCGTGGGTGCAGGCGACTCGTTCATGACCGGGCTCATCGACGCACTCTGGTCGCTGGACCTGCTGGGCGGCGACCGACGTGCGGCGCTGGCCCACATCGACGTCGAAACCTTGGAAGGCGTGCTGCGCGCCGCGACGCTCGCGTCCGCGTTGACCGTCGCGCGCGCGGGCGCAGATCTACCCGATCGCGCCGCTCTACAACGGGGGTGAACCCGTGAGCCATACTGAGTCATGCGTTCCATCTGGAAGGGATCCGTCGCCTTCGGCCTGGTGAACGTGCCGGTCAAGGTCTACAGCGCGACCGAAGACCATGACATCAAGTTCCACCAGGTGCACGGGAAGGACAACGGACGCATCCGCTACAAGCGGGTCTGTGAGATGTGCGGCGAAGTCGTCGAATACCGCGACATCGCAAAGTCGTACGACTCCGAAGACGGCCAGACCGTGATCATCACCGACGAGGACATCGCCACGCTGCCCGAGGAGCGCAGCCGGGAGATCGAGGTGGTCGAGTTCGTTCCTGCCGACCAGATCGACCCGCTGATGTACGACAAGAGCTACTACCTCGAGCCCGATTCGAAGTCGTCGAAGTCCTACGTGCTGCTGGCGGAGACGCTCGCGAAGACCGACCGCGTCGCGATCGTGCACTTCGCGCTGCGCAGCAAGACCCGACTGGCGGCCTTGCGCGTCAAGGAATTTGGCAAGCGCGAGGTGATGATCGTGCACACCCTGCTGTGGCCCGACGAGATCCGTGACCCCGACTTCCCCGAGTTGGACAAGAAGATCGAGATCAAGCCCGCGGAGCTGAAGATGGCGGCCCAGGTGGTCGAGTCGATGACCGACGACTTCCACCCCGAGGCGTTCACCGACGACTACCGCGTCGAGATGATGGAGCTGATCCAGGCGAAGATCGACGGCGGCGAGGCGTTCGCGGTCGAGGAGCAGCCTGCCGCGGACCTGGACGAGACCGACGACGTCTCGGATCTACTGGCCAAACTCGAGGCGAGTGTCAAGGCGCGACAGTCGGGTTCGAGTGCCGGATCCGATAGCGAGCCGGCCAAGAAGGCACCGGCGAAGAAGTAGGAGCGCTATGCGATCCATCGCGGCACTGCTGGCCGTCGCGCTCGCTCTGGGGTCGACGGCGGCGAGCGAACTCATCGCGGCGACTTCTGCACTAGGGCTGCCAATTCCAGGGGGTCACGACCAGCGCGCAGAATTCGGCGAGGGCGGAGTCCAGCCGCGACGGGTGAATGCCTGACGGACTCGTTCGAGGGTAAATCGTCGACTGTGTTCGGCGACCACTCTCAAATCGATCCAGCCTTCGCCATCGATGAGTTCAGCCCGCCAGATGTCGTGGACGTATTGCCTCCGCTCCGCACTATGGTGCGCTTCCTCATAGTCCAAACCGACCTTGGGTTCGTCGTATCCCATATCAATGAATGCCTGGTCAACTCCATTGGAGACCCTGATCTGAGTCCTTGGCGGCGGCAACCCGTCGTTGATGAGATCTAGGCGGAGCAAGGTCTCCCTCGGCGACTGCGCGCCGGCATCCATCAACGCCAGTGCCCGTCGAGCGCGTCGCAGGCCGCGCGCCCCCCGATACCGGCCGGCCACCTCAAGCGCGGCGTCCGCCGTTACTCCCGTTGCGGCGGCCAATGCGTCGAGGTGGACCACTGCCGGCTTGCGTTCGAGGTGACGGCCGATGTCCAAGGCCGTTCGCGCGGGTGTGGTGACGGGCAGACCGCAGACTTCGGTGATCTCGTGGGCCCCAATCCGCTCCTCGCGCACGATGATCCCGGCGCGCGGTCGCGTATGCTCAGTGATCACCTCGATGGGTGTCGAAGCATCGACCCATCTAGCTCCGTGTAGCGCCGCGGCCGCGCGCCCGGCGATGACACCTCGACGGTCCGTCCATAGCCACGCCGCGGCTGCGTTGGTCAGCACCGTGCGCTCCGTGCCCTTGGGGAGGTAGATGCGGGGATGGACGGCGGTGTAGTTCCATCGCATTTTCCCACGAGTGAGTAGACCGTCGCGGATCGATTCGCCACCGACAATTGGCTGCCACATGCTCTGGATGCTGACGTCGGGAGCCGACGAAAACGTCTCACGCGATTGACTTATGCACAGGCGACCCGACTCCGCCTCCGCGACTTCTGCAGCGCGGTCGCGACCGCGGAGGCATCGCAGCCCACTTGCAGAACTCGGCGGACCAGAAGCGGCCACGAGCGTTCGCCGAACTGGCACCAAATTAGAACGTGTTCTAGTAACGTTGGCGCACGTGATTCTCGACAGATTCAAGCTCGACGACCAGGTTGCCGTCGTCACCGGGGCAGGCCGCGGGCTCGGTGCCGCCATGGCACTGGCATTCGCAGAAGCAGGCGCTGACGTGGTGATTGCGGCGCGAACGCAGTCGCAACTCGACGAGGTGGCCGAGCATATCCGCGGCACCGGACGCCGCGCGCACATCGTGGTCGCCGACCTGGCGCATCCGGACGAAACTGCCAAGCTTGCCGACGCGGTCGTCGAGGCGTTCGGCAAACTAGACATCGTCGTCAACAACGTCGGCGGCACCATGCCCAGTCCGCTGCTGAACACGTCGACTGAGGATCTTCGCGACGCCTTCACGTTCAACGTGGCGACGGCCCACGCGCTCACGATCGCCGCCGTCCCGTTGATGTTGGAGCACTCGGGTGGCGGCAGCATCATCAACATCACCTCGACGATGGGTCGCGTCGCCGGTCGCGGGTTCGCCGCTTACGGCACCGCCAAGGCGGCTCTCGCGCACTACACCCGACTGTCCGCCCTCGACCTCGCACCGCGGATCCGGGTCAACGCCATTGCGCCGGGTTCGATCCTCACCTCGGCACTCGAGATCGTGGCGAGCAACGACGAACTGCGCACGCCGATGGAGAAGGCCACCCCCATGCGCCGACTTGGCGACCCACTCGACATCGCGGCGGCCGCCGTCTATCTCGCGTCGCCCGCAGGGAGCTTCCTGACCGGCAAGACCCTCGAGGTCGACGGCGGCATCACGTTCCCGAACCTCGATCTCCCGATCCCCGACCTCTGAGGAGCACAGGCATGGCAATCAAAGTCGCCGCGATCGGTACCGGCAACGTCGGCAAGCACGCGCTGACGCAGCTGATCGTCGATCCTCGGTTCGAGCTGACCGGGGTATGGGTGTCGTCGGAGGCGAAGGCGGGCAAGGACGCCGCCGAGCTTGCGGGACTTGCCGATTCGACGGGCATCAAGGCCACCACCGACTTGGAGGCCATCCTCGCCGCCGAACCCGAGTGCGTCGTCTACACCGCGATGGCCGACAACCGACTCGTCGAGGCGTTGGAGGACTACCGCCGCATCCTGGCGGCGGGCGTCAACGTCGTCGCCAGCGCCGCGGTGTTCCTCCAATACCCCTGGGGCACAATGCCCGACGAGATGATCGCGCCCATCCAGGATGCGGCAGAGGCAGGCAAGGCCAGCCTGTTCGTCAATGGCATCGACCCCGGCTTCGCCAACGACCTGCTGCCGATGGCACTGGCGGGCACATGCCAGAGCATCGAGCAGATCCGCTGCATGGAGATCATCAACTACGACACCTACGACAGCGCCACGGTGATGTTCGACGTGATGGGCTTCGGCAAACCACTCGACGAGGTCCCGATGCTGCTGCAACCGGGCGTGCTCAGCCTGGCGTGGGGTTCGGTCGTCCGGCAGCTCGCCGCCGGTCTGGCCATCGATCTCGACGAGGTCACCGAGACCTACGTCCGCGAAGCGGCGCCGGAGGACTTCGACATCGCCTCCGGACACATCGCGAAGGGCACCACTGCGGCAATACGTTTCGAGGTGCGCGGCATGCTCGGCGGCAAGCCCGTCGTGGTGCTCGAACACGTCACGAGGATCCGGGACGACCTGTGTCCGGACTGGCCGCAACCTGCGCAGAAGGGCGGCTCGTACCGCATCCAGATCACCGGCGAGCCGTCGTACGCGCTGGATCTCTGCCTGAGCAGCGCAAAGGGCGATCACAACCACGCAGGCCTGGTGGCGACCGCGGCGCGCGTGGTCAACGCAATTCCGGAGGTCGTGGCCGCACCACCGGGGATCCGCACGACGTTGAACTTGCCGCTCATCACCGGAAAAGGGCTGTACGCTGGCCTCTCGCCGTCAAAATCGGAAGACGGTCAATTTGGTGTGACGAAGGGTGTGCCATGCGGACGCGGTATCTCATCGGTGTGATCGCATCGGCCGGCGTTGCGGCAGCGGTCGTCGTGGCCCCTGTCGCCTCGGCTGATCCGACCGAGGTGTCGAATCAGCCTGCCTGCACGACCGCTGGCGGCGGCGGAACCACAGGCACCGGCATCACCCAGTGCCAGACGCCCGGAAACGTGGAGATCACGGCCACGGCACCCGACGTCCCCACGTACCTCTACCCCTGGGACGACGAGTTCTACGGGCCCGCCTTGATCATCGGCCGCGGCGACGTCCGATAGCAGGGTCCGAGACGGAGGCTTGAATGCGTTACCTGACATTGGTTTTCGCAACGATCGGAATGGTGGGCGCGCTGCTGCTGTGCCCGATCGCGGCTGCCGCGCCCGTGTGCACGAAGATCGGCCCGATGACGACGCAGTGTGAGACCCCTGGACACTCGCAGATCACGACGTCCCCTCCTGCGATGAACGTCAATCCCTGGTGGCCGTACGGAGGCTTCCCCGTCGGGTTCCCCTGGTAACCACCCGCCTCGCTGCGACTCCGCTGGTCTGAACGCAAGGTTTCGGCTAACCTAACTTTTCTATTCGTACACCCGGATAGAGGAGGGCGAGTTTGTCGATCACGATCAAGGCGCCGCGGCGCGCCACTGTGATGCTGCTCGGACCGGCAT
This sequence comes from Mycobacteriales bacterium, assembly GCA_038244615.1. Classification (GTDB taxonomy): domain Bacteria; phylum Actinomycetota; class Actinomycetes; order Mycobacteriales; family Mycobacteriaceae; genus Mycobacterium. The sequence goes on from JBBRTH010000039.1 coordinate 12,374, forward strand.
TCGTGGCGGCGATCGCCTACGTCGATCCCGGCAACGTCGCGGCCAACGTCAGCGCGGGTGCCCAGTACGGCTTCCTCCTGGTGTGGGTCATCCTTGTCGCCAACGTCATGGCCGGGCTGGTGCAGTATCTGTCGGCCAAGCTCGGACTGGTCACCGGGCGGACGCTGCCGGAAGCAGTCGCCGAAAACTGTCGCACGCGCACCCGGATCGCCTACTGGCTGCAGGCCGAATTGGTGGCCGTGGCAACGGATCTCGCGGAGGTGGTGGGCGGCGCGATAGCGCTGTACCTGCTATTCGACCTGCCGCTGCTGGTCGGCGGCGTCATCACCGGCATCGTCTCACTGCTGCTGCTCGCCGTGCAGAACCGTCGCGGCCAGCGGGTGTTCGAGCGCGTCATCACGGGCCTTCTCCTCGTCATCGCAATCGGCTTCCTGACGAGCCTCTTCGTCCAACCGCCGTCGGCCGGGGACGTGATCGGCGGCTTGGTACCGCGTTTCGACGGCGCGGAGAGCATCCTGCTAGCGACGGCAATGCTCGGCGCGACCGTCATGCCACACGCCGTCTACCTGCACTCGGGACTCGCCCGCGATCGCCACGGCCGACCCGACGCCGGTGCCCCGAGGCGCCTTCTCTTGCGAGCCACCCGTTACGACGTCGGGCTCGCCATGTTGGTCGCAGGCGCGGTCAACCTCGCAATGCTGCTCGTCGCCGCCACCAACCTGCGGGGGATGGAGAACACCGACTCCATCGAGGGCGCGTACGCCGCGGTGCAGAGCACACTGGGCCACACTGTCGCGCTATTCTTCGCCATCGGGCTGCTGGCGTCCGGGCTCGCATCGACATCGGTCGGCGCCTATGCGGGCGCGATGATCATGCAGGGCCTGCTGCGTAAGTCCTACCCTCTGCTTCTGCGCCGAGTGGTCACCCTGATCCCTGCCCTCGTCGTGCTGGCCATCGGCGTCGATCCCAGCCGCGCACTCGTGTTGTCTCAGGTGGTGCTGTCGTTCGGCATTCCGTTCGCACTGGTGCCGCTGGTCCGGATGACCAGCGACCGACAGCTGATGGACGGCGACGTCAACCATCGCGTCACCACGGCTCTTGGTTGGACGGTCGCAGCGGTGATCAGCGGGCTCAACGTCGTGCTCATCTATCTGACCGTTACGGGCTAGTTTCGTTACTTGGCTCGGATGCCGCACTTTCGATGTGGCCGGGCTCGGCCCCGTTGACGGGACCCGTGCCATCGAGCTGCGCGCGATCACCTTCCGAGTTCTGGACGGCCGAGTTCTGGACGGCCGAGTTCTGGGCGGCATCGACCGAGTTCTCGACCTGCACACTGACCGGCCCGCCTGGAATCGGTGGAGACCTGACCGATCCGTCATCACGTGGTGCGTTCTCAAGGCCGGACTTCCCCGGGATCGCCTTTAGCGAGTCGACGACCTTCGTGACCGGTCCGGTCTTGTCGGCGCGCGGCTCGACGGGCTCGTGAACGACGGCTGCGGAGAGCGGGGTGCCCGCCGCAAGTGGGGCCGGGGCGGCGACTCGGGCAGGGGCGGTTACGGCGTCGTAGATGTTCGTTCGCGCGTTGCCGACGACGGTGGAGACCTGTACGACGGCCCCGCCCGCGGGGAGCCCCGGAGTGCCGACGGGCGCGAGGATCGAGCTGACCACGGCCGCACCCGCATTGAGCGCACCGCCAAGGTCGGCCCCGCGACAGCCGCCCGTACCCTCCGACGACTCCCTGTGCGGCGGTCAGCGGTCCCTGAATCAGGGCCGTAGCGGCGACGTCGATCACCGCCTTGACGCTCACCGCCTCTGTATTCAACGCCTTTGCCAACTGTGCCGCAACGACGGGGCCGCCCGCGATGAGCGTGTATGCAATCGGACTCGCAGCATCGACCAGAGTCCATCCCGCAGCTTCTGGAAGGGACACTCCGCATGTGGTCAGCACGGCGAAGAAGGTGGGAATGGTGGTCACTACGGTGACGGCGCCGAGAGCGCCGTAGACCGGCACGTAACCGCCGGCCGCTGCGAGCCACCCCCGGAATATGCTGGCTCACATGGTCAAGCGCTCAGCGGAGCTGCCGCAGTCGGCGCGGGACAGTCCGGATCAAGGGGTGCACGCGTACTTCGCCTACGGATCGAACCTGGACGTGACGCAGATGGCGCGCCGCTGCCCCGACGCCACGGACCCACGACCGGCCACCCTCGCCGACCACGACTGGCTCATCAACGAGCGCGGTGTCGCGACCGTGGAACCGCTCGACGGTGCGCAGGTGCACGGCGTGCTGTGGCGGGTCAGCGATCACGACCTGGCGGTCCTGGACAGTGCCGAGGGCGTTCCGGTGCGTTACCGCCGCGACCGGATGTCGGTGCACACCGACGACGGTCCAGCCGAAGCGTGGGTCTACGTCGATCACCGCGTGGAACCGGGTGCCCCACGGCCGGGCTACCTGGAGCGCATCATCGACGGCGCCGTCCATCACGGGCTGCCGCCACGATGGCTGGAATACCTCGCGCGGTGGGACCCGGTCAACTGGCCTCGACGGCTTGAACCAACCGATCTTCCTGCACCACAATCTCTTTCGGAACTACTCGCCGATCCCGACGTGGTCGAGTCCAGCACGTTGCGCTCGCGCTTCGGCTTTCTCGCCATCCACGGCGGCGGTCTGGAGAAGATGACCGACGTGATCGCCGAACGGGTCGCGTTGACCGCCGACGCGTCGGTGTACGTCGTGCGTCACCCCAAGCACTACCCGCACCACTTGTCGTCCTCGGCGTACCGCGCCGGCGAGTCCGAGCGACTGGACACGTTCCTCGGCCACGTCGACGTCGTCGTGTCGCTGCACGGCTACGGCCGTGTCGGCCGCACCATGCAACTGTTGGCGGGCGGCGGGAACCGGACGCTGGCCGCCCATCTGGCCATGCACGTGTCCGTGCCCGGGTACGAGGTGATCACCGACCTCGAGGCAATCCCCCGCGAACTGCGGGGGCTGCACCGGGACAACCCCGTGAACCGCGCCCGTGGCGGCGGGGCGCAACTCGAGTTGACGCCCAGGGTGCGAGGAATCAGTCCGCGCAGTGGGCCCGTCGGCGACGACGGATTGTGTGCGCCGACGTCGGTGCTCGTCGCCGGACTGACCTCGGCGGCGAAGACCTGGCTGTCAGCTGCCGGCTGACGCGCAGTGCGAACCCAGCTGGTAGAGCGCCGATACGACGTTCTCGGCGAGCGGCAGATCCGTCGGGCCACAGACCCGCATGACCCGCCTCAGCGCGGGGCCGGCGACCAGCCGCCAACCCACGCCGCCCCTGGCGCAGCAGCGATCGACCCGGTGCAAGACGGCCAGCGCAGAGGCGCCATAGAAGTCCACCGCGCTGGTGTCGACGACGAGGCTTCCCACGACGGCGGCGTGCCGCTCGACGTAGTCGGCCAGCCGCGCGGCATTGCTTGCGTCGACTTCTCCGAGGACCGACACGACGAGTGAATCGTGCGTGCGAGTCGCCGTGATTCTCGCCATGCCCCACTGCTCACCGACGCCGATTGACGTCGGATCGGGACGGTAGAGCCGGCATGTTCCGATGGGTGTCATCGTGACCCCCTGAGTTCGCAGAACGGGTAAAAGAGTCGCCGTGTACTCGACGTACGGGCAAGGTACAACGGAATCCGTACGTGTGTGGCGACATTTGCACACTGCGGAAAAGTCCTACCTCGACGTCAATACGGAGCCTGACCCCACCCACGACGACGCATTCCGTTGCCGCCACGTCCAACAGCAACCTCCGCTCCCGCATGTTGGCCCGATGGGCACGGTCGTGACGAGGGTTTAGCCCGCGACGACGGATTTCGTAGCCACAATCCACCGGTGCGCCGGCAACTACTCCATGTCCAGGACCGGCGTCGGCCGCTGGAATCCACGTATCACGATGAGCAGCCAGGCGAAGCCGATCGCCAGCAAGCTGAGCCCGACCTGCAGCGTGAGCCAGGACAGGCTGGTCCACAGCCACACCGTCAGGACGAAGCCGATCAAGGGCACACCAGGTTGTTGACGACGTTCTTCGCGCCCTCGTCGATGAAGTAGTGCTTGATGACGGTGAGGTTCACCGCCGAGAAGGCCGTCAGCGCGCCGAAACTGACGATCGAGGCAAGGAAGCCCAGATCGATCCACAGCGCGACGAGCGAGATCACCGACACCACGAGGATGGCGAAGGTCGGCGTCGCGAAGCGCAGCGAGACGTGTCCGAACACCTTGCGCGGCATGATGCCGTCGCGCCCCATCGCGTAGAGGATTCTCGCCACCGACGCCTGCGAGGTGAGCGCCGAACCGATGCAGCCCGCGACGTACGCGGCGGTGAAGAAGGTGTTGAGGAACTGACCGCCGGCAGAGGTCATCACGTCCAACGAACCGGAGTCCACGTCGGCGAACTCGTTCGACGGGAACACCAGCTGGGACACGTACGACAACCCGAAGAAGATGAGTCCGCAGACCACGGTCGCGATCATGATCGCCTTGAGCAGGCTGCGCGTCGGGTCCTTCGCCTCCTCGGACATCGTCGAGACCGGGTCGAACCCGAGGAAGGACAGGCACAGGATCGCCGCACCCGCGGTTGATCGGGCTCAACCCGCTGACCGATCCGTCACCCGTGAACGGCGCCATCAGGTTGACGTTGCCCGTCTTGGTGATGGTCATGAAGGCCATCACCACGAAGACGACGATGAAGACCACCTGCAGTGCGAGCAGCAGGAAGTTGGCCCGTGCCACCGAGACGATGCCGACGACGTTGAGCACCGTCACCACGACGATCGAGACCAGAATCCACGCCCAGGCGGGCACGGACGGGATCGCCGCCTCCATGTAGATGCCGATGACCAGGTAGTTCAGCATCGGCAGGAACAGGTAGTCGAGCAGCAGCGACCAGCCGGCCAGGAAACCGATCGGTGCACCGAACGTCCGCTGGGTGTAGGCGTAGGTCGACCCGGCCACCGGATACGCCGCCGACATCCGGGCGTAGGACCTGGCGGTGAACACCATCGCCGCGAGCGTCACCAGGTAGGCGACCGACAGTCGGCCTCCGGTCAACTGGGTGACGATGCCGTAGGTGGTGAACACCGTGAACGGCACCATGTAGACCATGCCGAACAGCACCAGGGCGGGCACGCCCAGCGCGCGTTTGAGAATGACCCTCGATCTCGACTGACGTCGTAGACGACAAGGCGCTTCCTTCCGATCCCTTACTGCGCGGGTGACACGAACGGTCGACCGAGCTCGCCTCGGAGGTACGTGCCCCGGATGCCGAGGCCGGGAAGGTCGAGTGCAGGCGTCTCGCGGGGGTCGCGGTCCAGCCACACCAGATCCGCGCTGGCGCCCGGAACCAGACGGCCCCAGGTGCCCTCGGCGAACGCCTGCTCGGCGACTCCCGCGGTGTAGGCGCCGAGGGCGCGTTCGATGGTCAGGATCTCCTCGGGTATCCAGCCGCCTTCGGGATCCCCCTCCGGGGTGCGTCGCGAGACCCCAATGGCGATGCCGTCCAGTGGAGCCCCGGATGACACCGGCCAGTCCGAGCCGAGCGCCAGCGGTGCGCCCGACTCGTCCAGGCTGCGCATCCGGTACTGCTTGTCGGCGCGCTCGACGCCGAGGCGCGGGATGGTCAGCACGGTCATCAGCGCGTCCATCTGCGCCCACAGCGGCTGCATGCACGGGATCACCCCGAGTCTGGCGAAGCGTGCCAGGTCGGCGTCGTCGACCAGCTGCACGTGCGCGATGACCGGGCGGCGGTCACGCGGACCGTTGGACTCGATCGCGAACTCGATGGCGTCGAGCGCCTGGCGCACCGCGGCGTCACCGATGGCGTGGATGTGGATCTGCAGGCCCAGCTCGTCGACGCGGCGGGCGGCCTGGGCCAGGCTGTCACCCTCCCAGACCTGCATGCCCACGACCTCTCCCGAGTCGCTGCGCTCCCGCCCTCCGTAGTGATCGTGCAGACCGCTGCAGTACGGCGCCAGCAGAGCACCAGTCTCGTTCTCCACCACGCCGTCCGCGAAGAACTTCACCGTCTGCGCGGTCAGCAGCGGCGAGCCGACCTCCTCGACCCGCCGACGCGCTTCCGCGAAGCCGGCCAACTGCGCGTCGAAGTGGCGAGGATCGGCGTACAGAGCCAGGTTGAACCGGATGCGCAGGGCATCGCGTCGAGCCGCCGCGATGTAGGTGTCGACGTCGCCGGGTTCCACCCACGCGTCCTGCACCCAGGTGACACCCCTGGCCAGGTAGTAATCGGCGGCCGTGCCCAGCGCGGACACCCGCACGTCCTCGTCGCGCGCCGGCATCACCGCGGCGATCAGGTCCACCGCCCCCCACTCGCGCAGGGTGCCGAGTACAGAGCCGTCATCGCGATGGGGAATCTCGCCCAGCACCGGGTTCGGCGTGTCAGACGTGATGCCCGCCCGCTGGAGCGCAACGGAATTGACCCACATCGTGTGGTAGTCCCACGCCCGCAGCGCCACCGGCCGGTCGGGCACCGCCTCGTCCAGCCAGCGCGCGTCGAACAGGCCGCCGGGCGCCAGGCTGCTGTCATAGGAGGCGCCGACGATCCACTCCTCGTCGGGACGCGCCTCGGCATACGCACGGACCGCCTCAACGATCTCCGCCACCGACGTGCACGGTCGCACCGCAGGCCCGACGAACTCCAGACCGCCCAGCAGTGGATGGGCATGCCCGTCGCCGAACGACGGCATCAGGAAGCCGCCCGCAAGGTCGACCTCGACGGTCTCGGGACTCTCGGCCGCCTTCGCGAGGGCAGCCTCGCCCAGGGCAGTGATCACCCCGTCGTCGACGAGAACGGAGCCAACCGTCGGTTCGAGGGCCCCAGTCCATACGGTTCCGTTGCGAAACAGCGTCATCGCCACGGGTTGGCACATTACGCGGGGTCAAGAAATGCGCGACGTCTAACCGAAGCGCGATGTCTAATTGATGCGGACGGTACCCATCCGTCTCGCACCCGGTGACGAATAAACATGGTGGAACCAGAAGACCTCGCCGGGCGGTCGATCGCCGTCGTCGGAAGTGGCGTTGCCGGGCTCGTGGCGGCCCATGTGCTGTCCGCCCGAAATCGGGTCACCCTGTACGAAGCCGACAGCCGACTCGGCGGGCACGCGCACACGCACTTCATCGATCGCGGCGATGGCGACGTCGTCGGCGTCGACTCCGCCTTCCTGGTGCACAACGACCGCACTTATCCCACGTTGTGCCGCCTGTTCTCCGAACTGGGCATCCAAACGCACGACACGGACATGTCGATGTCCGTGCGCGACGACCGCGTCGGGGCAACCGGCCTGGAATACGCGGGTGCGCGCGGCATCGGCGGGCTGTTCCCCTCGCTCTCGAATCTGACCCGCCCGAGGTACATCCGAATGCTCGCCGAGGTCAGGCGATTCCATCGCGAAGCGACCCGGTTGCTCGACGCGGAATCGGGCAGCGAAGTTTCAGACGAGACGCTGGGTTCGTTCGTCACACGCCATGACTTCTCGCCGTACTTCGTCGAGCACTTCATGACGCCGCTGGTGGCAGCCGTCTGGTCGTGCGCGCCCGGCGACGCGATGCGCTACCCCGCCCGCTACCTGTTCGTCTTCCTCCATCACCACGGCATGCTGTCGGTGTTCGGGTCGCCGACGTGGCGGACCGTGGTCGGCGGGTCTGCCACCTATGTCGAAGCGATCGCTCCGCGACTTCACGAGGTGTACCGGGGCACGCCGGTGCGTTCGGTGAAACGAGTGGCCGACGGCGTGCAGATCTCCGTGGGCGACGCGGCGCCGCGCCAGTTCGACGGCGCCGTCATCGCCACCCATCCACATCAGGCCTTGCGCATGCTGGCCGAGCCCACCGCCGCCCAGCGAACGGTTCTCGGCGCCATCCCGTACTCCACCAACCACACGCAATTGCACACCGACGAGTCGGTGCTTCCGCGACGGCCACGCGCGAGAGCCTCCTGGAACTATCTGGCGACCCCCGACACCGACCAGGTTCTCGTCACCTATGACATCACCCGCCTGATGGGGCTCTCGGGGCCGGGACGGTACCTCGTCACCCTCGGCGGCAAGAACCACGTCGACCCGGCCACGGTGATCGCGGAGATGACCTATGAACACCCGCTATACACCCCTGAATCCGTTGCCGCTCAGGCATTTTTGCCGACGATCGGCGATGACCGGCTGACGTTCGCAGGTGCGTATCACGGTTGGGGGTTTCACGAAGACGGCGCCGCATCGGGTCTGCGGGCTGCCGAGAGACTCGGAGCGGAATGGCCCGCCGCAGCGACCCTGGAATCGGTGCCATGCTGACCGCCCTGTATCGGACTCGGATCACCCATCTGCGCCGTTCGCCGGTGCACCACTACTTCGAGCAAAGTGGCTACTGCTGGTACATCGACATCGACGACCTGCCGCAACTCCCCGGGTGGCTGCAGCCCTTCGCCAGATTCGAAGCCGCCGACCACCTTTCACCGCCGGTCCAGAGGGGCGAGGACACCTTGCGGGCTCGGGTCGACAGCTACCTGGCCGAAAGGGGCATCGAACTGCCCGGCGGGTCGGTCACCGCGCTGGTGCAGGCGAGGGTGCTCGGCTACGTCTTCAATCCGTTGAGCGTGTTCTGGTGCCACGACAGCGAGGGAGTGCTGCGTCACGTCATCGCCGAGGTGCACAACACCTACGGGGGCCGTCACGCCTACTTGCTGCCACCCACCGGCGACCAGCCTGCCGCGGTGAAGAAGGCGCTCTACGTCTCGCCGTTCAACGAGGTCGACGGCTACTACCTGGTGCGGGCACCACGTCCCGACGCCGAGCTCGACGTGACGATCTCGCTGCACCGCGAGAACAAGCCCGCGTTCGTCGCCACCCTGCAGGGGGCGCGCCGCAAGGCATCGATCGCGAACGTCCTACGGCTCCAGATGGTGGCACCGGTGGCACCACTGATGGGCGCGATGTGGATCCGCATCCAGGGCGTCACGTTGTGGGCACGACGAGTACCGGTCGCCCCGCGCGCGCCCACGGTCAACAGGGAGAGGGTCGGTCAGCTGTGACCATCGATACCACCGGACATATCGGCACGGCAACGGATTCCGTTCGTTGGCCGTCGCTTGCCCGCGTGCCGAGGGGACCTGCCAGCGCGGCCACCGCGCAGGTGGCGGAGTCGTTCCTGAGGCGCGCCGCAGCGCGATTGCCACTACGCCTGCGGTATCCGGACGGAACCGTCGTGGGCGCCGCCGATCCCACCTTGCCGACGATGGACATGCATCGGCCCGCCGCGCTGTTCCGCCGTGTCGGCCGTTCGGGACTCATCGGTTTCGGCGAGTCGTACATGGCGGGCGAGTGGAGCTCTGACGACCTCGCCGGTCTGCTCACCGCCTTTGCCAACTCGATCGCCGACCTCGTCCCTCCTGCACTGCAATGGCTTCGGCCGCTCGCGGTCGTGCGGCATCCGAGCTCCATGATCAACAGCCTCAAGCAGGCGCGAGACAACATCGCCGAGCACTACGACCTGTCGAATGACCTGTTCGCCGAATTCCTCGACAGCACCATGACGTACTCGGCCGCCTTGTTCGAGGGCTCGCAGCCCGCGTGGTCCGAGCTCGAAGCCGGGCAGCACCGCAAGATCGACCGGCTGCTCGACTCGGCGCGGGTCGGCCCTGGTAGTCGCGTCCTCGAGATCGGTACGGGCTGGGGCGAACTGTGCATCCGCGCGGCCTCACGCGGTGCGGAGGTCCACTCGATCACGCTCTCCGCCGAACAGCAGCGCCTGGCCCAGGAACGCGTCGCGGCCGACGGATTGTCCGACCGGGTCACCATCGAACTCAAGGACTACCGCGAAGTCGAGGGATGCTACGACGCCGTGGTATCGGTCGAGATGATCGAGGCCGTGGGATACCGCTTCTGGCCCACGTACTTCCATACCCTCGACCGGTTGGTGGCACCGGGCGGGCGCGTGACAATTCAGGCCATCACCATGCCGCACGACCGAATGCTGAAGTCCCGGAACACATATACGTGGATTCAAAAGTACATCTTCCCCGGCGGGCTGATTCCGTCCGTCGAAGCCGTCGTCGGGATCACCGAGCGCGAGACGCGGCTTCGCACCGTCGGCATGCTGTCCTTGCGTCCCCACTACGCCGAGACGCTGCGGCTGTGGCGCGAGCGCTTCAACGAGCGCCGGGAGGCGGTGTCGGCATTGGGATTCGACCACGTCTTCCAGCGGATGTGGGAGCTATACCTGGCGTACTCCGAGGCCGGTTTCCGGTCCGGGTACCTCGACGTCTACCAGTGGACCTTCGCGCCGACGGGCACCCAGGTGGGCATGCGATGAACTTCGCCATCGTTTCCGCTGCGTGCCTGGCGATCCTGGTTCTGGTGTACGGCGCCACGTTCGCCATCGGGCGCCGCATCGGCCGGTACAACGTGGTCGACGTCACATGGGGCGCGAGCTTCGTCGTCGTGGCGGCCGTCGCTGCCGCGGTCGGCAACGGTGACCTCTTCCGCCGACTCCTGCTCCTGGCGCTGGTCACGGTGTGGGGACTGCGATTGGCGTGGCACATGGTCGGCAAGTCGGCGGGCAAGGGTGAGGACCTACGCTACGACAAGATGCTGCGAGGCGACTTCTCGCCCGCCAACGTGATCCGCAGGATCTTCCTGATCCAAGCGGCCATGGCGTGGTTCATCTCGCTTCCGCTGCAGCTCTCCGCCTCGCTCGGGCCGACTCCGCGCGTACTGGTGCCGGTGCTGGTCGCGGGCGTGGCGCTGTGGGTGATCGGCGTGCTGTTCGAGGCCGTGGGGGACCATCAGCTTCGACAATTCAAAGCCGACCCCGCCCATGAGGGCACGATCATGGACCGTGGACTGTGGTCATGGACCCGGCACCCCAACTACTTCGGCGATTCGGCAGTGTGGTGGGGACTGTGGCTCGTCAGCGTCGCGGGCTGGTTTTCGCTGGCGACGGTGCTGTCTCCCATCGCGATGACCTACTTCCTGGTTTACGCCACGGGGGCCCGACTAACGGAGCGAATCATGGCCGACCGTCCCGGCTTTCACGAATACTGTGCTCGCACATCATTTTTCGTACCTCGACCGCCCAGATTGCGAATATCGTGACTACCGTGGCCGTGGCCAGTACACTTCGCGGCGTGACGGCCGATCTCGACGCATTGCTGCGCCGGGTAGCGCAGCAGGACGTCGAGGCATTTGCTGCGTTCTACGATCTCACCCGCGCCAGGGTGTTCGGCTTGGTTCTGCGCGTGCTCCGCGACCCCGGTTACAGCGAGGAAACGACACAGGACGTCTACCTGCAGGTATGGCGTAACGCGACCGGTTACAACCCGGCGGTCGGAACGCCTCTCGCCTGGCTGATGACGCTGGCGCACCACAGGGCTGTCGACCGGGTGCGGTCCGTGCAATCAGCTAGCCAGCGGGAATCTCGATATGGGGCCGCGAACGTCGACCTGCCGGCGGACCGCGTCGCCGAGACCGTCATCCAGCTCGATGAGCAGCGCCAAGTCACTGCATGTCTGGATTCATTGACCGACCCTCAGCGCGAATGCATCCAACTCGCGTATTACGAAGGGCTTACCTATGTCCAGGTATCTGAACGTTTGTCGGCAAATCTTGCCACCATAAAGTCGCGGATGCGAGACGGCATCCGCGGTTTGCGCAAGTGTCTGGGGGTCCCGTGACCGAGGCAAACACCAATGATCTGCTAGGTCTCGCGACACAGTACGCGCTGCACGCGATGCCGCAGTCCGATCTCGACGACATCGACCGACAGTTGGCCCACGCACCCAAACCCGTTGCCATCGCCTTTGCCGACGAGGTGCGGGTGGTGCGCGAGACGATGGCGATGGTGTCCGCTTCGACCGCGCACGAGCCGCCGAGCCATCTGCGTGAACAACTGCTTGCGGCCGTCGACGGCGGCAGAGTGATCGAGATGCGCCCGCAATCGACCCGCTGGCGCACCGCCACGTTCGCCGCTGCCGCCGCGGTGGCCATCGGAATGGGCGCCATCGGCGTCGGAATCGCGGTGCGACCCGAGCCGAAGCCGACGGCGGCCGAGCGGATCTTCGCCGCGCCGGACGTGCGGACCGTGTCGGGCGCCATCCCGACCGGCGGCACCGCCACCGTGGTGTTCTCCCGTGAACGCAACGCCGGCGTGCTGGTCATGAACAACGTCGAGCCGCCCAAGCCCGGAACCGTTTATCAGATGTGGCTGGTGGGGGCGAACGGCCCGGAGTCGGCGGGCACCATGGACTCCGCTGCCGTCGCACCGTCGACCACCGCGGTGCTGCCGAATCTCGACGGTTCGAGGACACTGGCGTTCACGGTCGAGCCCAGCGGCGGTTCGACGTCGCCGACCACACCGGCCTTCGCCGAGCTTCCGCTGATCTGACTCACACGCCGTCGACGGTGCCCGTGGCCGCTGCTTCGACGACGTCGGACACGTCATGACGAGCGTCGCGCCCGTCTCCAGCATCGTGGGGATCGCGGCGTCGTGCGCGTCGGCAGAAATCGAAGTGCGGCGGCAGGGTCAAACATCCGCACCCGAAGCGACACCTAAGCTCGGGCCATGGCGCGAGATCTTCGTTTCGGGTTCGGTCTGAACGCCGCTTCGCGGCAGTCGCCGGTTCAGGACTGGGCCCGACGCGCAGAGGACATGGGCTACGACGTGCTGCACGTACCCGACCACCTGGGCGCGCCCGCGCCGTTCCCGACGCTGATGACCGCGGACGGCGGCTACCGCAAACCTTTGTCAATCGAGATAGTCCATCGGGACGCGCAACGTGTTGAGCGTCATCGCCAGCGCATCGTATTGGCCTACCAGTGTGACCAACTCGATCAGTTGGCGGCGTTCCAGGTGGCCGGCCAGCAGCCGCCAAACCTCGTCCGACATCGTGCGCGAGGCGATGAGTTCGTCGACTCCGGCCAACAGCGCCCGCTGCCGCGGCGACAGTTCCACGGAATTGGGCCAGGCGAAGATCTCGGCCTGGAGGCTTGGGTCGAGGCCGCGCCGCAGTGCGAGCCTGCGGTGCTGCTGCAACTCGTACGCACAGGCGCGCAAGTGTCCGACGCGCAGGATGACCAACTCCGTATCGCGGGTGGGGAGGCGTCCGCGGTACAACAGCATGCCGCTGAACGGCGCCCACGACCAGAACAGCCGCTTGTGCTGAGCCAGCACCGTGAACAGGTGGAGTTCCGGCACGTCCCAGACTCGGGCGGACAGCTTGCAGAACAGCCACCCGATCACGCCGAGTTGACGCCGGTCGCCGGGCGGGATGCGAGGCGACGTCGCCGCGGGCAGCGGTTCGGTCCCATTCTCCGGTGGTCGTTCCCACGACGTCATGTTCCGCCTTCTAAAGTAGTACAGATCCTGAGTAGTACAGATCCTGCCGATGTGGACGGCAAGGCCATTACACCAGCCACAACGACGGCCCCGAATTGGACGCGGTCGTCTTGAGGTGCAGCTGATCGGCCCGGAAGGCCGATCCGGCTCCCGGGAAGCGGTTCTTACGCGGGCGTCAGCTAAGCTGGCGGCACGTGCTGCGCGACCATCTTCGCGCGACCCAAGGGCTGCCATCCAGGCCCGCTGCTCAGCTGGACCGGCCTGGAGATCGGCCCCATTGAGATACATCCGAACATGAAGGACCCCTCTGTGGCTGAACCCATGGTCACGCCGGTTGCGGTGATTGGAATGGCCTGTCGCCTGCCCGGCGGCATCGACTCGCCCGAGCAGTTGTGGGAGGCGTTGCTTCGGGGTGACGACCTCGTCACCGAGGTTCCGGCGGACCGCTGGGACGCTGACGAGTACTTCGATGCCGAGCGTGGTGTGCCTGGTCGCTCGGTGTCGCGGTGGGGCGCGTTCCTGGACGATGTCGGCGGTTTCGACGCCGCGTTCTTCGGTCTGGACGACGAGAAGGCCGCCGCGATCGATCCGCAACACCGTCTGCTGCTGGAGACCTCCTGGGAGGCCATCGAGCACGCCGGGGTCACGCCGTCGTCGCTGTCGGGGTCGATGACGGGTGTCTATCTCGGTCTGTCGCACGACGACTACATGCGGATCAGCCTGGAAGCCGGCGAGTACGGCTTCACCGGCCTGGCCTCGGCGATGGCCTCCGGTCGGGTGGCCTACAACTTGAACCTTCACGGTCCGGCGTTGACGTTGGACACGGCATGTTCGTCGGGGTTGTTGGCGGTGCACACTGCGTGCCGCAGTCTGGACGGGGGCGAAGGCGACCTCGCCCTGGCCGGCGGCTGCATGGTGATCTTGCAGCCGGAAACCACGGTGTGGGCCTCGGGGCAGGGCATGATGTCGCCGACCGGACGGTGCCGGGCCTTCGACGAGGAGGCCGACGGTTTCGTGCGTTCCGAGGGCTGCGCGGTGGTGCTTCTCAAGCGTCTGCCGGATGCGCTGCGGGACGGTGACCGGATTCTTGGCGTGCTTCGCGGCACGGCCGTCAACAGTGATGGGCGGACCAGGAACATCGCGACACCGTCGCTGGAGGCTCAGGTCGCGGCGGCCCGGGCGGCGTTGGCCGTGGCCGGTGTGGACGCAGACAGCGTCGGTGCGGTGGAGGCACATGGCACCGGCACCCCGGTCGGTGATCCGATCGAGTTCGAGAGCCTGGCACAGGTCTACGGCGCCACCGGCCGGGTTCTGCTGGGCTCGGCGAAGTCCAACTTCGGCCACACCGAATCCGCGGCAGGCACGGTGGGGTTGATCAAGGCCATCCTCGAGTTGCAGCACGGCGTGGTTCCGCCGATGGTGCACTTCAACCGCTTGCCCGAGGCCCTGGCCCACATCGAAACCGGGCTGGTGGTACCCAAGGAGATCACCCCGTGGCCCACCGACGGTCACGCCGGACCGCGCCGGATGGCGGTGTCGTCCTACGGGATTTCCGGCACCAACGTGCACGCCATCGTTGAGCAGGCGCCCGAGACCAAGTCCCCTGCAGAATCCCGCGCAGAGAACACCGACGCGGCCGACGGCCCGATGCTGTTCCCGCTGTCCTCGACGTCCCCGGACGAACTGCGGCGCACTGCCGACCAGCTCGCCGACTGGCTCGAGCATCACCAGGACCAGATTGCGTTGGCGGACCTTGGCTATACCTTGGCTCGCCGGCGCGGGCACCGAACGGTGCGCACCTCGGTGATCGCCAGCGACATCAAGGAGCTGTGCACCGCCTTGGCGGACGTCGCCGCCGGCGACGCGCAGTACCCGGCTCCGGTCGGACAGGATGACCGCGGACCGGTATGGCTGTTCTCCGGGCAGGGTTCGCAGTGGGCCGGGATGGGTGCGGACCTTCTGGACACCGAACCCGTGTTCGCTGACACCATCGCGCGCATCGAGCCGCTGGTCGCGCAGGAGTCCGGATTTTCGGTGACCGAGGCGATGTCGGCATTCGAGACCGTGACCGGCATCGACCGGGTTCAACCGACCCTGTTCGCCATGCAGGTGGCCCTGGCCACGGCGATGGCGTCCTACGGGGTGCGTCCAGGCGCGGTCATCGGGCACTCCATGGGCGAGGTCGCCGCAGCCGTCGTCGCGGGATCGCTCTCGTTGCAGGACGGCGTGCGGGTGATCTGCCGCCGCTCCACGCTGTTGGCCCGCCTGTCCGGTTCCGGCGCGATGGCGTCGGTCGAGCTGCCCGAGAGCAGGGTCCGCGAGGAACTCGTCGGCCGCGGCATCGACGATGTCGTCGTCGCCGTGGTGGCGTCCCCACAGACGACCGTGATCGGCGGCGAAACCCAGACGATCCGCGACCTCGTCGCGGCCTGGGAGCAGCGGGAGGTGATGGCACGCGAGGTGGCCGTCGACGTGGCTTCCCACTCGCCCCAGGTGGACCCGATCCTGGCCGACCTGGCCGACGGGCTGGCGGATCTCACGCCGGCCACACCGGAGATCCCGTACTACTCGGCCACCCAGCACGACCCGCGAGCATTGCCGTCGTGCGATTCCGGTTACTGGGTGGACAACCTGCGTGAGATGGTGCGCTTCTCCACCGCGGTCCAGGCCGCGCTCGAGGACGGCTACCGGGTGTTCGCCGAGTTGTCGCCGCACCCGCTGTTGACGCGCGCGGTCGAGCAGAACGCCCACGATCTCGAGACGGCGGTAGCCGCGCTGGCCAGCTCACGGCGCGACCAGCCACTGCCGCACGGGTTGCTCGGCCTCGTCTCCGATCTGCACAGCGCGGGCGCCGCGGTGGACTTCTCCGCGCTGTATCCCGGTGGGCGACTGGTGGACGCGCCGCTGTCGACGTGGACCCACCGCCGGCTACTGCTCGCCCGCGCCGGCGGCAGCGTCGGCATCCCAGGGCGGGCGCAGGGCCACCTGGTCGCAGTCCATCCCCTGCTGGGGGCGCATGTCCGGCTGTTGGAGGAACCCGAACGGCACGCCTGGCAGGCTGACGTCGGTACTGGCGCGTGCGCATGGCTGAGTGACCATCAGGTGAACGACGTGGCTGCTCTGCCGGGAGCTGCCTACTGCGAGATGGCGTTGGCTGCCGCGGAAGCGCTGTTCCCCAATGGTTCTGAAGTGCGAGACCTCCGGTTCGAAGCGCTGCTGTTGCTCGACGCGCGCACCGAGGTCGCCGCCGTCGCATCGATCGATGCGCCCGGTGTCGCGGCGTTCGCCGTGCAGACCGACGACTCGGGGGAACGGGTCCGGCGCGCGGCCGCGGCCCTGCACGCGGTCAACGACGGACCCCAGCCGGCACGCCTCGATCGCCGCGATCTCGGTGAGCTGCTGGCCGCGCACCCAGGCGCGGTCAGTGGCGAGGAGATCCGGCTGTCGCTGGCCGCGCGGGGCGTCGAGTTCGGTCCCGCCTTCACCGGCCTGAGCCGCGTACATACCGCGGCGGACGGCGCAACGCTGCTCGCCGAGATCGCGGCGCCTGCGGGTATCCGGGCCCAACAGTCCGGCTACGGCATCCACCCCGCAGTGCTGGATGCCTGCTTCCAATCCGTGGGCGCACATCTGTTGGTCGGCGGACGGCGCGGTGGCGATCTAGGCGGTCTGCTGTTGCCGTTGAGTGTCGGCCGACTGCGGCGCTTCGGGGCGGGCCGCGACGCCCGCTACTGCCATGTCACGGTCACCAAAGCCGACGCAGGCGCAGGCGCGATCGAGGCGGACCTCGAGGTGCTGGACGAACTCGGTGAGGTGGTCCTCGAGGTCACCGGACTACGGATGGGCAGCGGCGCCAGCAAGAGCGGCGACCGTGAACGTCTGCTCGCCGACCGGCTGCTGACCGTCTCGTGGGAACAACGACAGTCGCCGACCGCCCCGGTCGCGGCCGGGGTGTGGCTGCTGCTGGTCACCGATGAGACCGATGACCTCCCGACCGAGTTGGCCGACGCGCTGGTGGCCGCAGGCGCGCAGTGTCGAACGGTGCAGGTGGGCGCCGACACCGACGTCGCGGCCCGCGATCTCACCGCCGACGGCGTGACCGGCGTGGTGATCGTGACGGCACCGGCCGATGGCGGCCCGAACGCGGGTTGCCTCACGCGCGGTCGTGACCTCGTTGAGCACGTCGTCCACATCGCCCGTGAACTGTCGGAGGGCTGGTCGGAGGAAGGCGGGCAGCCGCCGCGCCTCTACGTCGTCACCCGCAACGCACAGGCCGTGACGCGCCACGACCGGGTCAACCTGGACCAGGGTGGCGTGCGGGGGCTGGTACGGGTGATCGGTGCAGAGCAGGCGCCGCTGCGTCCGACCCAGATCGATGTCGACCAGCACACCGCCGCCGAGCAGCTGGCACAGGAGTTACTGAGTGGCTCGGATGAGGACGAAACGGCGTGGCGAGAAGGATTGTGGTATGCGGCGCGGCTGCGGCGGACTCCGTTGGGAGCCGAGGAGCGGCGGACCACGATCGCCGACCCCGAATCCGACGGCATGCGGCTGCAGATCCGCAGCCCCGGTGATCTGCAGACCCTGGAGTTGGTCGCCGCCGAGCGGCCGACACCGGCGGCCGGACAGGTCGAGGTCGCGGTCAGCGCCGCCAGCATCAACTTCGCCGATGTGCTGGCCGCCTTCGGCCGCTACCCGACGTTCGACGGCAAGCAACCGCAACTCGGCCTCGATTTCGCAGGTGTCGTCGCCGCCGTCGGGCCCGGGGTCACCGAGCACCGGGTCGGCGACGAAGTCGGCGGTTTCGGCGCCGGCGGATGCTGGGGCACGTACGTCACCTGCGACGCACGGCTGGTCGCGCCACTGCCGGCCGGCCTGACCGCCGAGGAGGCCGCCGCGGTCTCGACCGGATACGGCACCGCGTGGTACGGGTTGTGTGACCTTGCCCGGATCGGGCCCGGTGACCGTGTGCTCATCCACTCCGCCACCGGCGGTGTGGGTCAGGCGGCGATCGCGATCGCTCGCCAGGCCGGTGCCGAGATCTTCGCCACGGCCGGCAGCCCGGGTCGCCGACAGTTACTCCACGACATGGGAATCGAGCACGTATACGACTCCCGCTCAACCGATTTCGCCGACGAGATTCGTCGCGACACCGACGGGTACGGCGTCGATGTGGTACTCAACTCGTTGATCGGCCCGGCCCAGCGCGCCGGACTCGAGTTGCTGGCCTTCGGCGGGCGCTTCGTGGAGATCGGCAAGCGGGATGTCTACGAGCACACCCGCGTGGACCTCTACCCGTTCCGGCGGAACCTGACGTTCTACTACGCCGATCTGGCATTGATGACCACCGGCGACCCCAAACGCATTGGGGCACTGCTACGCAAGGTCTACGAGTTGGTGGGCGACGGCGTGCTGCCGGTGCCCGCGCATACGGTCTATCCGCTGGCCGACGCCGCGACCGCAATCCGGGCGATCAGCGCCGCCGAACACACCGGCAAACTCGTCCTGTCGGTGCCGAGGAATGGACACACCCACGTGGTCGTGCCGCCGACTCGGGCGCAGGTCTTCCGCCGCGACGGCTCCTACATCGTCACCGGCGGCGTCGGCGGGCTGGGCCTGTTCCTTGCTGCGGTGATGGCCTCCGGAGGATGCGGACGGATCGTGCTCACCTCGCGATCCCAACCGAATCCTCAGGCGCAGAAGACGATTGCGCGCCTGCGGAGTAACGGAGCCGACATCGTGGTGGAGTGCGGCAACATCGCCGACCCGGACACCGCGGCACGGCTCGTCGACGCCGCCACCGCCACCGGGCTCCCGCTGCGCGGTGTCCTGCACGCCGCGGCCGTCGTCGACGACGCCACCCTGGGCAACATCACCGACGAGCTCATCGAGCGGGACTGGGCACCGAAGGTGTGCGGCGCGTGGTATCTGCACCAGGCGGCTGCCACTCAGCCGCTGGACTGGTTCTGCAACTTCTCCTCGGCCGCAGTGCTGCTGGGCTCGCCGGGTCAGGGCGCCTATGCGGCGGCCAACAGCTGGCTGGACGCCTTCACGTCATGGCAACGCAGCCAAGGCGTTCCGGCCAGCGCGATCGCCTGGGGCGCGTGGGCCGACATCGGCCGTGGCGCCGGTCTGGCACAACGCGGTGACGTGACGATGATCAGTCCGGAAGACGGCGGCTACGCGTTCCGGGCGCTGCTGCGTCACGATCGGGGCTACACCGGTTACCTGCCCCTGACCGGAATGCCGTTGTTGACGGCGCTGGCCGCGCGCAGCCCGTTCGCCGAGGCATTCCGCGAAGCCGACGGCCACCGCGCCGCCGACGTCCCCACCGTGCTGGCCGAACTCGCCGGCCTGGCCCAGGACGAGTGGCCGAACCGCCTGCGCCGGCTGGTCACCGACCAGGTCGGCCTGATCCTGCGGCGTGCGGTCGATCCCGATCGTTCGTTCGCCGATCACGGTTTGGATTCCCTGGGCACCCTGGAGTTGCGCACCCACATCGAGACGCAGACGGGTATTCGCCTGACGCCCAAGACCATCGTCACCTACAGCACGGCGCGTGCGCTGGCCGGGCATCTGACCGAGACCCTCGAGGCCGCAACCGGGTAGCCAAGGGTCGCCGTGGCCTCAACCCACCAATCGCCCGGATACCGCAATCGACAGCCGCCTGGGCATCAGCCGGACGAGCACGCGCGCGACGAAGGCATTGGCAACGCCATCGACGAAGCTGGGTTTGCGCCCGGACAGCGCACGCATCGTGCTGTCGACGACCTGCTCCGGAGTGCGGGTGAGTCCCCACGCCGCGGAACGTGACGCGCCACGGACCGCGGCGTCGCCCGCTGCCGCGAAGAACGGAGTATCCGTCACCCCGGGGCACACCGCCAAGACACGAACACCATGCTTGCGTTCCTCTGCCCAGAGCGCCTCGGTGAACGACAACACGAAGGCCTTCGTCGCGCCGTACACGGCCATCTTCGGCAATGGCTGAAACGCCGCGGTCGACGCCACGTTGATGATCGTTCCCGCACCCCTGGCCCGCATCTGGGGTAGGTAGCGGGTGGTCGCACCGACCAACGTCCGACAGTTGAGTTCGATCGCGTCCTCGAGGCGCTGCGGGTCGGCGTCGGCGACATCAGAGTGGGTGCCGAAGCCGGCATTGTTGACCAGGACGGCGATCTCGAGGCCCAATCGATTCGTCTGCTGCCAGAGGTCGCCGGCAGCGGTGGGGAGCGACAGGTCCATCGCCAGCACGGTGACCTCCACGCCATGCGCCGCCCGCAGTCGTGCGGCCAGATCATTGAGCCGGTCCGCACTGCGAGCGACCACGACGAGGTCGTGGCCCCGTGCGGCGAACTGACGGGCGAACTCCGCGCCGATCCCGGTCGACGCCCCCGTGATCAAAGTCGCCTTAGACGTCGCCACTGCCAGCTCCCATCAGGATGAATCACTGACCGCTTGACTGGCTCACGCGGCGCTGGTCATCCGGTGGGTAGTCATCGTAGATGCCAGAGACGTATGATCGCGGGGGTGCGAGGTCCGCAGCGGCTCAGCGGCCTCGACGCCAGCTTCCTCTACCTCGAGACCGCAACGCAGCCCCTGCAAGTGATTTCGGTGCTGGAACTGGACACCGCGACGATTCCCGGCGGTTACAGCTACGACTGTTTTCGCGATGAGCTGTCGGCGCGGCTGCAGGCGATGCCGTCGTTCCGGGAGAAACCGACCACCAGCTTGCTGAACCCCGATCATCCCGTCTGGGTGCAGGACAGCGACTTCGACGTCGACCGCCATGTGCATCGGATCGGTCTTCCGGCCCCCGGGGGCCGGGCGGAGCTCGGTGAGATCTGCGGGTATCTGGCCGGTTTGCCGCTCGATCGTCGCCGGGCGATGTGGGAGATGTGGGTCATCGAGGACTCGCTCAATAGCGGACACCTGGCCGTCATGATCAAGGTCCACCACGCCGCGGCCGACGGTGTGACCTTTGCCAACATGCTCTCGCAGCTGTGCAGCAGCGAACCCGACCCGCCGCCACCGGACCCGGTCATGGCGACGGCGGCCGCCAGCCCGCTGCGGATCGCGATCGGCGGTCTGGCACGGTTCGCAAGCCGACCCCTGTACCTCGTCGTCAGACTGCTGCCCGCGACCTTCAGAGCGGTGGTCGACACCATCGGGCGCGCGGCGGGCGGCCGCGCGATGACGGCTCCGTTCACCGCCCCACGGACCGTGCTCAACGCCAGGCTCACCCCGGATCGCAACGTCGCCTTCGCCCGGCTCGACCTCGACGACGTCAAGAAGGTCAAGAACCACTTCGGAGTCAAAGTCAACGACGTGGTGATGGCCCTGGTCGGCGGGGTAGTACGCGAGTTCCTGCTCGACCGTGGTGAGCTGCCGAGGTCCTCCCTGGTCGCGTTGGTCCCGGTGTCGGTGCACGAACCCTTGGATCGTGTCGAACGAAACCAGGTTTCGGGCATGTTCGCCAGACTGCAGACGCAGATCGCGGACCCTGCGGAAAGGCTCAGGGCGGTCGCTGACTCGAACACCATTGCCAAGGAACACAGTTCAGCGATCGGAGCGACGCTGCTGCAAGACTGGAGCCAGATCCTCGGCAGGGCAGTCCTCAGTGTCGCGAAGCGCGTGTACGCGCGTCTGACCCGGTTCCGACCGATGTACAACGTCGTGGTGTCCAACGTGCCGGGTCCGCAGGGGCATTACTTCCTGGGTGCCGAGGTCGTGGCGATGTACCCGTTCGGACCGGTGCTCCACGGTGCGGGGCTCAACATCACGTTGTGGTCGGTCAACGGGAAACTCCACCTCGGACTAATCTCGTGCCCGGATCTGCTGCCCGACCTGTGCGATCTGGCTGACGGGTTCGCTGTGGGCTTGAAGGACCTGCTAGCCGAAATCGACTGATCCGCAACAGCTTTGTTACTCCGAGCCTCTCCCATATCGGGACGGGACAGCAGCCAAGAGGTCGTGGATCTCGTGCACGTAGCGATCGGGCCCTGGCTCGTGGCTGTGATAGCTGATCACCAACCGCCCGTCATACGTTGCCACGGAATACATGTCGACACCCGCCGATGTCGATGCGAACAGCACGTCGACGTCGTACTGCTCGACCGTCAGATCGGGTGGTGTGCGCAGCGGCGGCAATTCCCCGCCGTCCGTGGTCATTACGACGTCGGGTAGCCCCGGCGGATTGCCCTGGTATTGCAGGCCGAAGTGCAGGAATGACTGTTGGATCACCCCTCCGGCCAGATCGGCGCGGAACGCCTCGACGACGTCACGGGCCAGGTCCAGAATATCGGTTTCCGGATGAATCTCGGCCAGATACATCGCCATCCCTACCGGGTTGGTGGCCTGAGTCGCACCGACCGGCGGGGTCAGGAAGAAGCGCAGATCGACCGGGTACATGTAGGGGATCGGAATGTGCGGGGTGGCACGTATGGTCCACTCGGCCAATAGGATCGCGGCGGCGACCAGGGCGTTGAGACTGATCCGGCGGTCGGCACAGATGTCGATCAGATCTTGGCTCTCCTGCCGCGAGAGCCGACAGGTAGCAGACGGTGCGCGAACGGGCTGAGGCTCGCTGCTTCCCGTATTTCGATGTCCCGCGTTTCGATGTGAAGGAGGTAGTTCGTAGGCGAACATCGCCGGCAGGTAGCGCTCCAGACCGAACCGCTGAAGTTTGCCGATGCCGCGCTCGGAAAGTACCGCCTCCAACGACTCCGGAATGGGCTCGGCCTTGACCGGCCCGATATGAGCGCCGCCGACGATGTCGGTGTACCAGCCGAACAACTTCTCCAGTAGGGCGAACTGGTGGTGCGCATCGGCCAGCGCATGGTGGGTATAGAGAGTGAGCTCGGACCGCTCCGCACCCGGCCTCAATCGCAGATTGACCAGCGCCTCGGACTGATCTGGTAGCCGTTCGGCAGACGTGTCGCCGACCTTCTCGAGCCACATCCCCGGATGCTCGTAATCATCGACCATGATTTGGTGCCTACCGTCGGCGTCCGGCTCGAGGTGACCGGCATGCGCTGGGTGCACCTGCATCAGCGTTTGGAACGCCTCCGACATCGCGCCCACGTCCACCGGTCCGCGCAGCGTCAGGGTGATACCGATGAAGTTCTCAGCCTGCGCGAAGAACTCCTCGCTGGGCGTCAGATAGCGGATCGGCGATGAGCCAAACACCGTGAACTCTTCCTCTCCATGTCAGCCTCTCCATGTCAGCCTCTCCATGTCTGCCCCGGGTCACCGGCTGGTGCTCGCCTTGCGGTAGCCCACCGCGATGGGCCACACACACACCACGAGGATCCCGATACACCACGCCAGTGCGCTGATCATCGGCCACAGCACCGGCCCGCCCAACGACAGTCCCCGCATCGCATCAACGGCCGGGGACATCGGCTGGTACCGGACTATTGGCTGGACCCAGTCCGGGTACCGCTCCACCGGCACGAACCCCGTGCAGAAGCATGCACCCAAAATAATCACAGGTTGCATCGCTTCCACCAGAACGGCTTTGGGCCAGTACAGCGCGGCCGTGGTGGCCAGCACCGAGAACGCCAGGCCGAACATCACCGGCAAGGCCACCCACAGCAATGCGCCGGCCACCCCGCTGTGGAAGCGGAACCCGAGAATGATTCCCGTGCCCAGGATGACCAGCGTCGTGCCGAGCAGCCGTACCGTTTCGGCGGCCAACCGCGCCAGCAGTCCGGCGGCGCGATGGATGGGTAGCGCCCACAGCCGGGCAAGAAACCCGTCGAAGTGCTCGGCGGTGATGCCGACCACCCCCGTTGTCGACCCTGTCATCGTCGCCAACAGCGCCACCAGCGGCACACTGCGGTACAGCGCATTCTGACCCGTGATCGTGGTGATCGAGTCACCGAAGACGACCTTGAGAGTGAGCAGAAATGCCACGGGCAACAGCAGGGCGTGGACGAGGGTCATGGGGTTGCGAGCCGACCCGATGAGCAACCGTCGGGTGAGCACCAGGGTTTGCGACAGCAGCTGTCGCGGTGACGTCTCGGGATTGGCCTCCACGTCTTCAGCGTCTTTGGCCGCCTCGACGAGTACCACCATCAGGACCTCCGCCGGTACACCGCGATGGCCCACGGCAGGGTCAGTGCGATCACGCCCACCACCCAGGCCAGAGCCGGCCACATGACCGACCAGGTGACCGGTGCTGCGCCAGCACCGCTGTCACCGGCCAGTGCCTGCATGGCGTACACGATTTGGGAGATGGGCTGGTTGCGGACTATCGGCTGGATCCACTCGGGAAAACGGTGCAGCGGTTGGACTCCCACCGACAGGAATCCGAAGATCAGCTGCGGCAAAAGCAACCACTGCGCGGTCGCTGCGGGATCTTGCGAGTTGGTGCCGATGGTATCCGCCATGAACGCCAGCGCCAGCCCGGTGAGCAGTACCAGCAGACAGAATGCCGCGATGTATCCGGGCCCGCGATGAAACCGGAAGCCGATGACATATCCACACGCCAGCGCCACCGCCAGCCCGATCACACTGCGGTAGACGCTCGCCGTGATCCGGGCCGCCAGTGGCGTCAGCGAAGCGATCGGCAACGACTGGAAACGGCGGTTGATCCCCTTGACGGAGTCGGTCGCAGCCCGAAAGGCGGTGGAGATCGAGGCGAAGGCGATGGCTTGCAACACGATCAGCGGCATCAGGTACTGCGCGTAGCTGCTCGCGTTCAGGTCGGGGCCATCCATGAGGCGGTTCAGCGGGATGTAGAGACTCGCGGTCGCCGCCACCGAAACAGCCACGCCCACGGCCACTTCGCCGTTGCGCAAGGTGGGAGCGATCAGCCGCGTCGTGAGCACCCACCACTGCTGCGCTCCGGATGTGGCCGGCCGCGTCACAGTCAAGGCGGTCACGTGGACACCTCACCGGCCAGGCGTTGGCCTGCGCCGTCGCCGGCGACATTTCCGGTCAGCGAGAGGAATACATCGTCCAACGACGGCCTGCGCAACACCACGTCGGCCAGCTCGATGTTCGCCGAATTCGATCGCGACAGGGCTGCGGTCAACACGGCCGGTCCGTCGGGGGCGGGCAAGCTGACGCGATCAGACTCCGCGGTCATCGCGGCCCGGCTGGTGGCCGGCATCAGCGGACCCAGCGCCTCGACCAGGGCGTGCAGGTCAGCCGGATTGCGGGGCACGATCTCGCAGAAGGTGCCTCCCGTGCGCTCCTTGAGTTCGTCGGCAGTTCCCTGCGCGACGATGGTGCCGTGGTCGATGACGATGACCCGGTCGCTCAGCGCGTCCGCCTCCTCGAGATACTGGGTGGTCAGCAACGTCGCGATACCCGCCTCCTTGAAGGTGGTGACCAACTCCCAGATGGCTTGCCGACTGCGCGGATCCAGTCCCGTCGTCGGCTCGTCGAGGAACACCACCTCGGGGCGGACCACCAGCCCGCAGGCGATGTCGACGCGCCTGCGCATACCGCCGGAATAGGTGCTGACCCTGCGGCCTGCGGCGGCCTCCAGATCGAACTCGCGTAGAAGCTCGCCGGCCCTGGTCCGAGCCGCGGACTTGTCCAAACCCTGCAACCGGCCGAACATCACCAAGTTCTCGTATCCGGTCAACATGTCATCGAGAGCGACATGCTGGCCGGTGAGCATGATCGAGCGGCGTACCAGCGCCGGGTGGCGGACCACGTCATGACCCGCCACTCTGGCTCGGCCGCGATCCGGCGTGGTCAGTGTCGACAAGATCTCGACCGTGGTCGTCTTGCCGGCACCGTTGGGGCCGAGCAGCGCAACGACCTCACCACGGCCCACGTCGAAGGAGATGTCGCGCAACGCGGCAACCGAACCGAACGATTTGCCGATGCCTTCGACACGGACGCCTTCTTGGGAACCTTGGCCGGAATGGGACATCGCTTCCTTACCTATTCGTCATCGTCGAAAATGGCTGCCGACAGGTCCACCAGGGCGAGTGCCTCGTCCTCGGCGTCGCTTCCGGCACTGTCCTCGTCACCTGCAACCGCTTCATCGATCAGTCCGATCAGCGTGGCCGGGAACTGCTCAACGAGCGCCTCGACAGTGCCGCTGCTCACCCGCCGACGGTCGTACCACCAGTCCACGTGGAGCGCGCCGCCCTGCCGAAACGCCCGCAATTCGAGCGGATAGCCCAACCCCGGCAGGGTTTCTCGCACCGCCAACTCGGTGTCACTGTCGAACTGCACCGGCGCATCACGCTCCTGCCATTCGGGGATCATGCCGAGGTAGGAGACGAACATTTCCGATGCGGGGCCAGCCGCCAGCAACCCTGCGGTCGGAGCGTGAAGATAACGTAGCAGTCCGTATCCGATCCCATGGTGAGGCACGGCTTCGACGGTCCGGCTGACCTCAGCGAGCAGCTGAACCGCGCTGGCACCCGATACGTCCATACAGGGCAGTGCGATCGGGTAGATCGTGGAGAACGAGCCGACCGTTCTGCGCAAGTCGACCTCCGGCCGCAGAACCGACCGCCCGGCACCAGCGAGGTCGACGGCCGCAACACCGGCACCGACGGTAATCGCAAGGGCGCGCCCCAGCGCAGCCAGAAGGATCTCCTCGATCGAGGACTGCAGTATCCGGCGGGCGTTGTCGACCTGCGAAGTCTGCTCCGGGGTCAAGGCGATGGACAGTCTGGTCACGTCGTCGGCTCCCGGCGAACCGGCAGTCTCGGCATCGATGTCGAGGCTGGCCACCCTCAACGTCGCCTTCGCGGCATTGTCGATCCAGTAGTTCCGGGTGTCCAGCACCCCGGGGTGGGCGGCCAACGCCGCACACCGCTGCGACCACTCCCGCCACTCCGTGGTGACCGGTTCCAAGACGATGTCGTCGCCGGCCAGCCGTTGCCCGAATGCGGTCAACAAGTCGGTCACCAGCACCTCGCGTGACGTGGTGTCATCGACCATCTGGTGCACGGTGAGCACCAGGAACCGTGGGTCTCCCTGCGCGGAGACGACATAGGTGGCCGTCAACGGCCAGCTGCTCAGGTCCTGTCCGGCAAGAGTGTCGGAGATGATGGCGGACAGCGCTTCTCGCTCGTGCGGGGTGCCCGGCGGGGCATCGGCGGGCAGTGACCGCTTCGCCAGATCAGCGAAGTCGCCGGGTTCGCCGATCTGCTGCTCCCACATTCCCGCGCGTTTGGCGACCCGCATCCGCAACGCGTCGTGGTGGTTGACCACCGCGGTCATGACGGCGGATACGTCCGCCGCACTCACGCTCGAGTCAAGACGCAACACGAGCGGCGCCCGCCAGCGGCCCGGCTCGGCCAACCCGCCGTCGAGAAAGCGGAGAATATTGGGTGGGACAGGTGGATTCAGATCTTGGGTGTCCTGGGTTGCCAGGCCGCCCGCGGAATAGCGTGCGACGAGGATGTCGGCCAGTGCGGCAATAGTGCCGTGGTCGTAGATGTCCTGCGGACTGAGCTCCACACCTTCGTGAGCCGCGGTCATCGCGACGCCGATCGCCAAGAGCGAGTCGCCGCCCAGTTCGAAGAAGTTGTCGCCCGGCGCAATCGATTCGACGCCAAGACACTGCGACCAGATCCGCCGCAACGTTGCCTGCATCTGCAAGCGGGCGTCCTTCACGCTTCCGGCCTTGCGATCCCCCGACTGCGGTTCGGCCACCCCTGCACCCATCGGGGCGGAGCTGCCGGGTGGCCGCACGAAGTCGGCCGGCTCGATCCAATGGCGCTGCCGCGCAAACGCATAGCCGGGAACCGTCACTCGGTGGGCCTGATCGCCGTGGCGGGGTGTCCAGTCCACGTCGATTCCGGCGCACCACAGCTGTCCCAGTCCAAGCAGGAAGGCGTCGCGATCATTTCTGCTCTGCAACGGGTGCCGCATCAGGCGAACCGCACGGTGAGTTTCCGACCACCAGGGTAGGCGCGCGGCCGATCCGGTCAGACTGCCGCCGGGCCCCACCTCGACGAGCACCCGGTGGGTATCGCCGAGCAGTGTCTGAACTTCATCGGCGAATCGCACCGTGGAGCGGATGTGCTGGGCCCAGCGATGGGGATCGGTCGCCTCATCGTCAGTCATCCATGTGCCGGTCACGTTGGACAGCATCGGGATTCGGGGCGCGTGCAGCGTCACGGTGGACAGGTATTCGGCAAACGGGGCGAGCACCGCATCCATCGACTGCGAGTGAAAACCGTGCGAGGTCCGGACCCGCCGGGCCAGGATTCCTTGTGCAACAAGACGATCGGTGAGCGCAGAGATCGCCTGCTCGGAGCCGGCCACCACGCAGCTGCCGGGTTCGTTGATGGCGGCGAGGTCGACTGATTCGTTCAAGGCGGTCAGATGAATCGCGATGTCATCGGGGTTGGCTGCTACGGCGACCATGGCGCCCGCCGGTGCGGCGTGCATCAGACGTGCGCGCATCGACACCACCTTGATCGCCGACGGCAGGTCGAAAACCCCCGCGAGGGCGGCGGCCACGAGTTCGCCGATGCTGTGTCCGGCCAGCGCCGCAGGGGTGACACCGTACGACATGATCAGCTGCGCCAGCGCGTATTCCACCGCGAACAGAGCCGGCTGGGCCAGGTCGGTGGGCTCCAGGCCCGCGGTGCCCTTCCCCGCGTCGCTTCGCTCCTGCCCGCCGGTGCCCTTCCCCGCGTCGCTTCGCTCCTGCCCGCCGGTGCCCTTCCCCGCGTCGCTTCGCTCCTGCCCGCCGGTGCCCTTCCCCGCGTCGCTTCGCTCCTGCCCGCCGGTGCCGAACACCTCGGCCGACAGGTCGATGCCGAGTTCTTGGGCAAATCCGGCGGCGCACCGGTCGAAGTTCTCCCGGAACACCGGCTCGGTGTCATAGAGGTCGCGGGCCATGCCGACGTGCTGCGCGCCCTGCCCGGGAAATAGGAACGCCACCCGATTTGCCTCCGGCGAAATGCCCTGTGGGCACTGCCCGACTGACGCGTTGTCGTGCTCTTGTTGGTTGGGCAGGGCGGTCAGCACAGCGGCGGCATCGGCACGGTCGGCAACGACGGCCGCCATCCGGACGCCGTAGGTCCGCCGACCCGCGAGCGTGAACGCCACGTCGGGCAGCGACAGGTTTTCGTCGCGCGAGAGTTCGGAGAGTTCAGTGGCAAGCGCGGCCCTGGCATCCTGCAGGGACTCGGCGGTGCGGGCGGACAACAGCAGCACCTGCGGACCGCTCGGGGCCGTGATGGCTGGTGAGGTTGAGGAGGTCTGCGGTGCCTCCTCGACGACGACGTGCGCGTTGGTTCCGCCGACGCCGAATGAGCTCACCCCAGCCCGGCGCGGTGCGTCGGACTCCCATGCTGCGTAGGTGTTCTGAACCACGAAGGGCGTGTCCGCGAGACGCAGCTCGGGGTTGGGCGCGGTGTAGTGAACGGTCGCGGGAATCGCCTTGTTCTTCAGGCAGAGGATCGTCTTGATCAGGCCTGTGACGCCAGACGCCGCATCCAGATGGCCGATGTTCGACTTCACCGAACCCAGCACGCACGGACTCGACCGGTCCAGGCTGGAGACCTCGAAAGCCTGTCGCAGGGCTTCGATTTCGATCGGATCACCCAGCGGGGTACCGGTTCCGTGCGTCTCCACGAATCCAATGGTCGAGGAGTCGACACCGGCTACCGCATGCGCTTCGGCGATGACCTCCGCCTGGCCGGCGAGTGCAGGTGCGGCATAGGTCATCTTCACCGCGCCGTCGTTGTTGATCGCCGAGCCGCGGATGACGGCGTGGATGCGGTCGCCGTCGTCGAGCGCTGCCTGCAACGGCTTGAGTAGCACCGCCGCGACCCCGCTGCCGAAGATGGTGCCATCGGAGCGCGCGTCGAACGGCCGGCAGTGGCCCGACTTCGACACCATCGCCCCCGGCTCGTAGGTGTAGCCGACATGATGCGGCACCCGGATCGAGGCGGCACCGGCCAGCACCATGTCGCATTCGCCGGACAGCAGGCTCTGGCACGCGAGGTGCACCGCGACCAGCGACGACGAGCAGGCGGTCTGCACCGAAAGACTCGGTCCGCGTAGGTTGAACTGGTGCGACGCGCGTGTCGCCAGGTAGTCCTTGTCGTTCAGCAAGACCAGGTTGAACATTTCGACGGTGATGCCCTCGCCGACAAGCGCCTTGGGGTTGCGGTGCGACATCAGGTTGTCCATCAGGTAGCCGCTGGCGGTACTGCTGGCGAAGACGCCGATCGCTCCGTCGAAGGTGGCGGGGTCATACCCGGAATCCTCGAAGGCGTGCCAAGCGGTCTGCAGGAACAGTCGCTGTTGAGGGTCCATCATCCGAGCGGTGTACGGGGTCATCCCGAAGTATTCCGCGTCGAACTCCTCGATCCCATCGACCAGGGCCGCGCGCCGGACGTACGCCGGATCTGCCAGCGTCTTCGCACTGACTCCGGCGGCGGTAAGTGCCTCCTCGGAGAGCGTGGCGATGGACTCCTCACCGCGGCGCAGGTTGTCCCAGAACGTCGTCACCGAGTCTGCGCCGGGAAAACGACCCGCCATTCCGATGACCGCAATCGCGTTGGGCGGCAAATCATCCGACGTAGTCGGGTAACCGTTGTCAATCGTCATAGCCCATGTCCGTTCCGTCTGCGCGCCTGAGCTCCCTGGCGGGCCAAGGCGCGTTGCTGGGCTCGTGCACCGAGCCCGGATCGAGCTGTCACCGGCACTTTGGCCGCAGTCGCGTAGCCCATGCGCTCGCATAGCGCGTCGGTGAGACTCATGATGGTCGGGTACTCATAGATGACCGCCGCCGGCAGCGTGATGCCGAGGCTCGCGCCGAGGCTGCGCTGAAGTGTGACACTCATCAGCGAATCCATCCCGAGTTGGAAGAATCCCGCTGCGGGATCGAGGATCTCGGCGGGCGGCAGTCCCATCAAGTTCGACGCCAGCCCGCCGATGTGCTCGGCCAGCACTTCGCGACGACTTTCGGGTGAGCACTCGCGCAATGTTCTTGCGAACTCGCTCTCCTGAATGACCTGATCCGTCACGTCATCGTCGCCCAGCAGGTCGTCGACGATGCGCAGTGCCCCGCGGGTGCGATACGCCGCGGCCAGCAGCGGCCAGTCCGCGTCCACCACGGTGGACCGCACCGGCGCATCGGGACCCATCACCAACGCCAGCGCACGAATGGCCACCTCGTCGGACATCGGCGCGAGCCCTGAGTTGGACATCACCTCGCTCGCGTCGGATTGCACCTCGGCCAACGATTTCCACAATCCCCAGTTCACGACGGTGGCCGGAAGGCCCAGGTTGCGGCGGGCGTAGGCGAACGTGTCGAGGAAGGTACTGGTCGCCGTGTAGTGGGCAAGCCAGCGGGAACCAAGCAGACCGGAGATCGACGAAAACAGTACGAACTGCTGAACCGTCGTTCGTAGCGAGAGGGCGTGCAGCACGCCGAGTGCGTCAAGCTTGGGGCGGAACATCGTGTTGACGTCGCCGTCGGTCATGGCGGACAACGCCACGGGTCCTCCGGCGAAGGCCGCCAGATAGATCCCCTCGAGCGCCGGGAGTTCGGTACCGAACCGCTCGAACAGCGCCGCCATGGCGGTTTCGTCGGTGACGTCGGCGGCCACCTGGACCAGCCTCGTCCCCGCCGCGGAGAGTCGTCCGGCCAGATCGTCGAGCCGTCCCTCGGGGTTTCGCGATACCGCAACGATCGTTCCCGCGCCCATGTCGGCGAGCTGCTGGATCAGATACGGACCGATGCGACCGGTGGCTCCGATGACGAGATGGCTGGTGTCCTTGGCCAGCACGGCGCCGGATCCGCTTCCCGCCGGCGTTCGTCTTTGCAACCGCGGCACGTGCCGGGCTCCCGCGCGGTAGACGACCTGGTCCTCGCCATCATCGCCGGTGCGGCTGGCCTGAGCTTCCGCCCGCACACACCGCGCGGTCAACACGGCAGGCATCGACTCGTCGACATCGAGCACGCCGCCCCAGATTTCGGGAGTTTCCAGGGCGAGCGTGCGGCCCAGACCCCACAGGACGGCATGTGTCGAATTGGCGCGATCACCTTCCACAACGGGCTGTGCGTTGCGCGTGAGAATGAACAGTCGCGGCGGTGACGACATCGAAATCAGCTCTTCGACAAGAACTCTTGCCTCATTGAACAGGCCATATGCCGATGCGACATCGATGGCGGTGCCGTCGGAGGGCGGCGCGTACAGCACGTTGTCCACTTCCGCGAGGGCGGCGTGCAGCGTTGCCCGGTCGGCGCTCGGATCCTCCGCAAGACCCGTGCCACAACCGAGTTCTGCACCCAGGTCGGTGTCCCCGATAACCAGCCAGGAACCGGCGGCTGCGGAGTCGACCGTCGGTAGCGGGTGTACCGGCCAGGTCGGTTCGTACAACCAGTCTGCTGGGATCGGGCCGTCCTCGACGGCTAGCGGTTGCCGGAGTGCCCGCCCACTGCGCACACCAAACCGCTTGGTGGACAACGTAGGTGCAATGTCCATCCAATGCCGGGTATGGCGCCAGGGAGTGGTCGGCATGGCGGGGTGCGGCTCCGACGGGTGCTCCCCGAGCGGCGGC
Source organism: Mycobacteriales bacterium (assembly GCA_038244615.1). Taxonomy (GTDB): domain Bacteria; phylum Actinomycetota; class Actinomycetes; order Mycobacteriales; family Mycobacteriaceae; genus Mycobacterium. Next base: position 45,247 of record JBBRTH010000039.1, read on the forward strand.
CGATCGGTGTGTGTGGCGTTGAGGTTCGTGTGGAATGCGACGGTGTCATGAGCATCCCGCTGCAGCGTGCCGAGGCTGTGGTGATGTGCGTTGCCGATATCCGGATCATCAAGGGTGTCGGAGATTGCCTTGGTAAGCAACGGGTGCGGGCTGATCTCGATGAAGGTGCAGTGGGTGGCTCCCGCGGTGGCGATGGCCTGGCTGAACCGGACCGGGTTCCGCAGGTTGGCCACCCAGTGATCGGCGTCGAACAGTGGTGCAGCACCGGCATTCTCGACTGTGCTGATGACCGGGATGATCGGAAGCCTCGGCGCCAGACCGGCCAACGCTGCTCTCAACTCCGGCAGGATGGGATCCATCATCGCGTGGTGGGACGCCACATCCACGTTCACCCTGCGGGCGAACGTGTTCTGCTGACTTGCCCTGGCGACCACCGCGTCAACGGCCTCGGTTGGCCCGGCGACCACGGTCTGGCGCGGCGAGGCGTAGACCGCCACCGTCACCCCTGGGAAATCGGCGGTCAACGCCTCGGCGGCGTGCGCGTTGAGCTCCAGCAGAGCTATCGCGCCCTTGTCGGCGCGCCGGGACATCAACTGCGACCGCCTGGCGATCACCCGAAACCCTTCGGCCGGACTCAGCGCCCCGGCCACTACCGCCGCGGTCACCTCGCCCATCGAATGCCCGATCACCGCATCGGGCTCCACGCCGGATGAGCGCCACAGCGCAGTCAACGCCAACTGAACACCCACCAACACCGGCTGAATCCGCTCGATGCCGGTCAGTTCCTGCCCGCCGGCCAGCATGTCGTGTAAAGAGAACCCGACCTCCGCCGAGAAGTCAGGCTCCAACTCTGCGACGGCAGCCGCGAAAGCCGGCTCATCAGCCAGCAGTTGCCGGCCCATCCCCGCCCACTGCGAGCCCTGACCCGAATACACGAACACTGTCCCGGAACCGCACGGTCCCTGATGCGGGCCGACCACCCCGGTCGCGAACTGTCCCGCCGCCAACGCCCGCAGGCCGGCTACCGCCTCGGCCCGGTCGGCCACGCAGACCGTCCCGAACGTCGCTTGGTGGGTGCGGTGGTAGCCGAGGGTATGCCCGACGTCGGCCAGCGGCACCACGGCCCCAGCACCGGTCATCCAGTCAGCCAACATCGTGGCCATCTCGGCCATCCGGCCAGCGTCCTTGCCGGTCACCACCAGGGTGGTGACGGCCGGTACCGCCTCGGTCTTTCGGCTGGCAGGCGCCCGCGCGAACGCCTGCGGGCCCTGCTCCAGCACCACATGCGCGTTCGTGCCGCCGAAGCCGAACGATGACACGCCTGCTCGGCGCGGTCGTCCGGTCACCGACCAGTCGGTTGCTTCGTCAACCACCTTCAAACGAAGCTCGCCGAACGGGATGTGCGGATTGGGGGTTTCGAAGTGCAGGTTGGCTGGAATGACGCCCCGTTGCACTGCCAAGGTTGCCTTGATCAGCCCGACGATGCCCGCTGCTGCTTCCAAGTGGCCGAGGTTGGTCTTCACTGTGCCGGCCAGCAGCGGCGCGCCGGGTTGCCGTCCGCGCCCGTACACCGCCCCGAGGGCTCTGGCTTCGATGGGATCGCCGAGCAACGTTCCGGTTCCGTGCGCCTCGACGTAGTCGACCTCGGCGGGTGCAACGCCCGCATCGGCGCAGGCGGCCCGCAGCACTGCGGCCTGCGCGGCCGGGTTCGGTGCCATCAGGCCATTGGATCGACCGTCTTGATTCACCGCCGAGCCGCGGACGACCGCGAGCACCCGGTCTCCGTCACGCATCGCGTCGGAGAGCCGCTTGAGCACCGCGACACCGCAACCCTCACCGCGGACGAATCCGTCGGCGGCGGCGTCGAAGGCATGGCAGGCACCGGTCGGCGACAATGCTCCGGCCGCGTCGAGGCTGCCCGTCACCGCGGGCGACAGCAGCAGATTCACCCCTGCGGCGATCGCCAGCTCGGATTGGCCGGTCCGCAGACTCTGGCAGGCCAGATGCACCGCAACCAGCGACGACGAGCAGGCGGTGTCGACGGTGAGCGACGGTCCTCGCAGATCGAGGAAGTAGGAGAGCCGATTGGCGATGATGCTCAAGGCACCGCCGGTACCCGTCCAGGCGTCGATCTGGCCGAGATCACGCGCGGCCATGTACCCGTATTCGCTGACGCTGGCGCCTGCGAAGACCCCGGTCTGCGAGCGCCGGAGCGATTCGGCCGGGATGCCGGCGTGCTCGAGCGCCTCGACGGCGACTTCGAGTAACAGCCGCTGCTGCGGGTCGATGTGGTCGGCTTCCCGCGGTGTGACATCGAAGAAGTCGGCGTCGAAACCGGCGATGTCACTGAGGAACGAGCCCCACCGCGTGGTCCTCGCCAATGCCGCCGCGGCTTCCGCTGAGCCGTCGTCGAACGCCTCCCAACGGCCGTCGGGCACAGTGCCGACCGCCGAGCGGCCGGCAGCGAGGAACCCCCACAGCGCGTCGGGTCCGTGAATGTCGCCCGGCAGTCGGCAGCCGAGGCCAATGATGGCGATCGGCTCGTTCAGTGACGTGCCGGTGGCACCGGCCACGGCGTTAGCCGGCTCCGCCTCGGGATGGATCAGCGCGTGGGCCAGGCTATTGAGGGTCGGGTTCTGCCAGAAGTCCACCGGCGATACCGGTCGTCCCAACAACTCGGACAGCTCACCCGACAACACCACCGCGTCGCGCGATCCCATGCCCATTTCGTTCAACGGCGCGTCAAGGTGGATCTGGTCTGGGCTACACCCGACGTTGGTGACGAAGTAGTCGACCAACCAGTGACGTAGTTCGGCTTCCTGATCGCCGAACGACGTCATACCGCGATGCCCAGGCGCTGAAACTCGCCCTGCCGGTACAGATCCCCACACGATGACCGGCGGATCTTGCCGCTGGTGGTGATGGGGATCGAACCCGGTGACACCAGTACGAGGTCACCTACGCGTAGATTGTGTGACCGCCAGATCGCCATCGACACTTCACGTTTGACTGTCTCGAGCCGCTGAGCGTTCTCATCTGCCGACCCACGTTGGTTGAGCTCGATGATCGCCACGAGGTTCTCGGTGTCGTCGTCTTCGACCGCGATCGCGGCAACGCGACCGCCGGTAATCTCCTGGATCGTCGACTCGATGTCGTCAGGGTAGTGGTTGCGCCCGTCGACGATGAGCAGGTCCTTGAGACGACCCATGATGTACAACTCACCGTCTGATATGACGCCGAGGTCGCCGGTACGCAGCCAGGGGGCCGCCGGGGCGCCGCCGGAGGGAGATGTGATCCTGCCACCGAAGATGCGCGCGGTCGGCTCGGGCTTGCGCCAGTACCCCGCAGCGACATTGTCGCCGTGCACCCAGATCTCACCGATCTCACCCTCGCGCCGTTCGGTCCCGGTCTCCGGGTCGACGATGCGAATCAGGCAGGCCCGGGGCGCGCCGTAACTCACCAACTCGGTAGTGCCATCACGGCCGGTGACGCACGGACGGGCCAGGCCAGCCGAGAGTTGTTCGAGGTCGAAACGAGCCGTCTTGACGGGCTTGCCCGGTGCCGGGGTGGCCACGTAGAGAGTTGCCTCGGCCAGGCCGTAGGACGGGCGGATCACGCGCGCCTTGAGGCCGAATCGAGCGAACCGCTCGGTGAACCGCTTGATCGTGGCGCCGTGGACGCGCTCCGCGCCGCTGAGAATGGCTTGCACTCCGCTGAGGTCCAACCCCGCCATGTCCGCGTCGGAGGTCCTGCGGACGGCTAATTCGAACGCGAAGTTGGGCGCCGCCGACATCGAGTGGGGATGCTTGGCCAGCAGCTGAATCCAGGCCGCGGGCTTGCGCAGGAACGCAAGCGGGCTCATCAGCACCGCGGGGCGCCCGGTCACCAGCGGCGCGCAGACGCCCATGATCAGGCCCATGTCGTGATAGAAGGGCAGCCAGGACACGATCACGGTGCCGTCGGGCGTCTCGCCGTGGTGGTCGAAGTAATCGTGCACCGCCTGGCTCAGGTTGGCCATGACGTTGTGGTGCGAGACGACCACGCCCGCCGGGGTCCGAGTCGACCCAGACGTGTACTGCAGGTACGCCGGGCCGGGCCGGGACTGGTCGGTCGTGTCGAGCGGGCGGGTGGAATCCGAGTCGAGCAGGTCGACCTCGATCACCGCGGGTGTGGGCCTACCACGCTTACCGCTGGCGTACTTGTTGACGTCGGCGACAACCGATGACGTGGTGAGCATCGCGACCGGGCCACTGTCCTGCAGAGCTGACGCGATCCGCACGTCATGCACGCCGAACTGCGGGACGGACAACGGCACGGCGATGAAGCCGGCTTGCAGCGCGCCCAGGAAGGCGACGATGTACTCCAGCCCATGCGGCGCCAGGATCGCTGCCCGATCACCGACCGATCCGTGCCTGCGCAGCTCCTCAGCCACCACCAGCGACCGCCGGTAGACCTGCTGCCAGGTCAGGCTCTCGGGATAGCCAGTGCCGTCCAGCGCGCCGTCCATGAACGTGTACGCCGTGACGTCGGGCTTTTCACTGGCCCGCGTACGGAGCAGTGCGGGAATCGACATGTCGGTTTGCGGCATGCTTACAACCTCTTCACGTTGTCTGTAGTGAGCTCAGGGCAGGGAGTGAAACCCAAGCCCCCAGGTCCGGACGCAAACCGACTGAGACATCCGGCAAGCTCCAGTCAGGACCGGAAGTCCGGCGCTGTCTCTTCCCCGACCAGCGCGTGTGTAGGACCGTGACCCAATTTAACATTTGCGTCAGTAACTTTCCCACTCGCGAAGGCGCCGAGGCTCGATTGACCCAACTTGAGCGCACGACGTATGTTTGCTCATACTCACGCTTGATACAAGCTAAATCTTGGGGTCACACGCCAGAGCTGCTTTTCTGGTGCTGGCAAAGCCGTACTTCGTCGCCCTCGAGTTTTTGCTGCCCGGTTACCGTGAGTGTTTGCTGAGCAAATTCCCTAACGTTAACCGCGCCGCCGCACTGCAGCGAACGACCCGCTAACCACCCGGCGCTGCGCCAGCGCATCGGGCGAACACGCGTTCTTCAACCCAGTGACCGAGCCGTGGCAAATTCGTGCTGATGTAGAAGTGATCGCCCGGGAAGGTGGTCAGATCGAAGTCCGATGTCGTGCGCTGCGCCCACGGGGTCATCAGTTCGGCGGTGGCCAACTCGTCGTTGTCGGCCATCAGGCCGTAGATGGGGCACGACAACTTCACGTCGGGCGGGCAGTCGTAGGACGCGATGGCCTTCAAGCCGCGCAGAGTCGGCAACAGGGTCGCGGCGAACTGGTCATTGTTGAGGAATTCCGGGTTGGCGCCGGTGACGTCGCTGACCATGCTCAGCAGCTCGAGGTCGGAACCCTGCAGCTCGGCGCGTTGGCGCATAAATCCGGGTGCGGCGCTAGCAGATACGAACAACGTGGCGATCGGGTTGCCGGCCCGCTCGAAGCGCAGTGCGACCTCGAACGCCAGCAGCGCCCCCATGCTGTGCCCGAAGAACGCCACCTGACCCGCTGCGGCGTTTGCGGGCTTGAGCATCGCGTAAAGCCGTTCGGCCAAATCGGGGATGGTGGTGAACTGCGACAAGTCCTTGCCTGCGCGCTTTCCGGGATACTGGACCGCCACGCACTTGGTGCCGCCGGTGAACGCCCTCGCGAAGGGCACATAGAAATTCGCCGAGCCGCCCGTGTGGGGAAAGATGTAGAGCCGCGGCGCGGTCTTGATCTCGTGGGGCTCTGTCGTCACGTGGCTCAGGGTAATGCCCCACTGGGCGCCCCCGTCTGTCTCGGTGGGTGCGGCCTGCCTCGGTGGGAGGCGCAGTCGCGAACAAGGTGATCGCCAGACTTCGACGCCTAGCGGCCGCGGACGGCGTCCTTGAGTCGCTCGCCGGACATCTTCACCCGAGCCTTGACCTGATCGACCTTGCCCCCGTTGCGGAGGCGGTTGTTGCCGGTCACCTCGCCGAGGTTCTCCTTGACCCGCCCAGCTAGGCGGTCGACGGTGTGCTTGGCCTTCTTGGAAGTACTCATGAGGGTGTATTGCCAATGTACGACCGCGGGAAACACGGAGTTGGCCGTGAGTTCGGTATGCTCCGACCCGGTCCGCCCCCGTAGCTCAGGGGATAGAGCACGGCTCTCCTAAAGCCGGTGTCGCATGTTCGAATCATGCCGGGGGCAC
>JBBRTH010000040.1:0-50107 GCA_038244615.1 Mycobacteriales bacterium
ACTCGGCTCCGCAGGCTCACCCGGCACCGGCAGCTTCCTCTACCCCGACCCCGAAGGCGAACAAACCGCCCTCGTCGACGCCGCCCACGCCGCCGAACACCGCGCCCAAATCGCCCTCAAGGAACGCCAACACACCAACGGAACCAACGGCTCCAACGGCAACGGCTCCAACGGCAACCACTAGCCGTTCGACCGCAGGGCAAGCGACGGCCGCCCCGACAAGAGTCGGGGCGGCTTTCGCTTGGGTGCTGGCGAGTGAACCGAGCCCGGTGCTACGCCATCCCGCTGGGCCGGTGGGGCTCGGCTAGCGGGATGACTCGAGTGCGCCACGCAGTTGGCGGAGGAAGTACCAGGGAGCGGCGGTCATCGCCACCGTGATCACACCTGCAACGCCGTACACGGCCCACGCAGCGGTGTCGTCACCGGAAGCCACCAGGTAGGTCGCCACCCCGACCCCCGTTGCGGCGGCACCGATCGCACCCGCAATGATCGCCGTCGCCCGGAGCCAGATCTGTTCGACCGCAGCAGACGGAAATCCCACCGGGCCGCCGGACGGCGGAGTTGAGTGCCGGCGGAGTACCGGTGAGCCGAACGGTTCCAACCGCTGCGCCACCGATGACCGTTCACCCGTCTCGCCCCGGTCTTCCGGTGATACCGGTCGGGAGCCCACACCGGACGACGCGGTGTGCCTGGCCCTCAGGAGCAGCGGGATCGCTCCGATGATCACTGCCGCTGACACGCCGATGACGGCATACAGCAGCCAAGGGGTGTCGGAACTGCCTTCAGTGACCGAATGTGCGCTCGCAAGATCGACGAGGGCAACGACGGCTGCCACTGCGGCGCCCAACGCGGCGAGCCAGAGAGCGACGGCTGCGATGACGAGAATGCGGTCGACTTGATCCAGCGTGCCCGGGCGCACCCGAGAAGTTCCAGCTGTATCTACGTCATGAGTCATCAACAGCTCGTCTGCCAATCGTTGTTCTGTTGCGAGGCGATGGTCTGCCCGTCGCTCGTGGTGATCTGGCAGTTCAACTTGCTCAACCGCAGAAGACTCGACGCCCGTACCGAGCCGAACTCCGACATCGAGATCGGCGTCACCGTCAGCGACCACGGGATGTACACGTTCTGCTGCGTGCGCTGCCTACCCGACGCATCGGTGTAGGTGACCGAAATGCGGTCCAGCGGCGCCTTGGTCCCCGTCACCGTGTACGTGATGAACCTCGGGCCCGCTGGGGCGGTGGTCGTCACCGGCGGAGGACCCGTCTCGGCGGGCGGCGGTGGCGGCGCTTCCGTCGACGCGGGTGGGGGCGGAGGCGGGGGCTCCTGCGTCACCGTGATCGTCTCCGGTGGCGGCGGGGGTGGCGCTTCACTGCTGGGCGGCGGTGGCGGGGGCGTCGTCGTGGTGATCTCGTCCTGGACCGGCGGCACCGAGGTCGTGGAACTCGTTTCCGGTGTCGCCAGCGTCTCGCTGTCCGTTCGGGTGACCAGCACGGCTACCGAGACCACCAACGAGATCGCCGCGACGATGGCGACCACGCCGACGACCCAGGGCCATCGTGGCGGGGTCGCGTCGTCGTCGTCGTCGGCATCGGGAGTGGAGTCGTATGTGTCGTAGTCGTACAGGGCGGACTCCGGTGGCACGTATGGCGCACTGGTGAACTGCTCGGATTCTGGCGCGGAGTACGCCCGCGAGTGGATCTCCGTCTCGCCCGTCTTCGGCGCCTCCCGAGGCGGTTCATCCGATTTCGGAGAATCCGGTTCTGGGGGATTCGGCCCGCTCATCTACGCCTGTCCTTTTCGACTGCCCATTCGGCGCGACGTCAGCGTCGATGTCGTGACTGGTCGTGCCTCGGCAACCTTACCGAACGTGCAGCCCTGACGGCTCCGGAGGCACGGTACGTCAGCCAACTGAGGCCTCTATCGTGACCTTGCGCCCTGCGTGGTCAGTGCTTCTCGGGGCCGATGTAGTACTCGAACACCAGGCCGGCCGCCGTTGCCAGCACGAAGCAGACACCCGCGACCATCAACCACGGCAACCACAGCGCGATCGAGACCGCGGTCACCGACGCCGAAAGGGCGATCAGCAAGGGCCACCAGCTGTGGGGGCTGTAGAAGCCCAACTCCCCTGCGCCGTCCGAGATCTCGGCGTCCTCGTAGTCCTCGGGACGTGTATCGAGCCGCCTCGCGACGAACCGGAAGAACGTGCCGGTGATGAGTGAAAGGCCCATGGTGAGGACCAGCGCCGTGGTGCCCGCCCATTCGATGCCGCCATTGGCGTAGAGCGCGGTCAGTACGCCGTAGCCGACGGCGCAGAGCGCGAAGAACGCAGTCAGGAACTCGAACAGTCTCGCTTCGATGTGCATGAGGTGTCGTCCCCTACTTGCTCGCCATGGGTGCCTGCTCGCCGCGGCGCGATTCGAACGGATGCGTGGTGACCGCCAAGTCCGGCAGACCCACGGCACCGAGCGCGTCGGCGTTGGTTCCGTTCGGATGATCGACGCGGTACTGGAGGTAGGCCTTGAAGACGTTCGGTTCCACCACGCGCACTTCGAAGTTCATCATCGAGTGGTACGTGCCGCACATCTCGGTGCAGCGCCCGACGAACGCCCCGGTCTCTTGAATCTCGCTGACCTGGAACACGTTGTCCGAGTTGTTGGCCTTCGGGTCGGGCATGACGTCGCGTTTGAAGAGGAACTCCGGGACCCAGAAGCCGTGGACGACGTCAGCCGCCGCGAGCTGGAACTCGATGCGCTTGCCCTTGGGGAGCACCAGGATCGGGATCTCGGTGCTGTTGCCGATGGTCTCGACCTTGTCGTAGTTCAAGTAGCTGCGATCTTCGGGGTTCAGTCCCTTGATCGGTCCGACGAGTTCTTCTCCGCGGGAGTCGACGCCCTCGGGCTTGGACACCATGGCGGCCTTGCGCGCGGGGTCGGCACCGTCATAGCTGAACGTGCCGTCCTTGAAGTCGATCTTCTGGTAACCGAACTTCCAGTTCCACTGAAAGGCGGTGACGTCGATGACCACGTCGGGGTTGGGCTCCTTGTGGAGCATCTTCTCCTGCACCACGACGGTGAAGTAGAAGAGCACCGAGATGATCAGGAACGGCACGACGGTGAGCACGAGCTCGAGCGGCATGTTGTAGCCGAACTGACGCGGCAGGTCGGTGTCGGTCTTCTTCTTGCGATGGAAGGCGCTGGTCCAGAAGATCAGCGCCCACACGATCACACCGACCACCAGCGCAGTGATGACACAACCGATCCACAGCTCTCGGTTGAGTTTGCCCTCTGGCGTAATGCCGTTCGGCCAGCCGAGGCCGAGCGCCTCAGACCAGCTGCACCCGCTGACCAGGAGCGCAGTCCCACCCAGAAGCACCGACAACGCCACCAACCGGAACCCGCGAGCGGTCACGTTGGTGCCTCCTAGAAGTGGGTGAAATCAGGCGAATACTACGCAGCGTAGACCACATCCGAGGGCAGGAGCGAAGCGACCGGGCAATGTCACCGAAGCGTCCTGGAATCTCCCAGGGTGCTGGTCTCGGCGCACATCGCCATTCGGCATACTGGCGCGGTGTGCGGACTGCTGGCTTACCTACGCGACCCGTTCGCAGACCCATCCCGCGATCTGGTGGATGCGGTATCCGGGGCCGCTCATCTCATGCGTCATCGTGGCCCGGACGAGCCGGGGACCTGGGCAGACGACGACGATGCGCCCACCGTGGTACTCGGCTTCAATCGTCTGTCCATCATCGACATCGCCCACAGCCACCAACCGCTGACCTGGGGGCCGCCCGAGGAGCCCGGGCGCTACACGCTGGTCTTCAACGGCGAGATCTACAACTACCTCGAACTGCGGGATGAATTGTCGGCGCGCCACGGTGCCGAGTTCGCCACCGACGGTGACGGCGAGGCGATCCTCGCCGCGTATCACCACTGGGGAGTGGAAGCCCTCCATCGCCTGCGGGGCATGTTCGCCTTCGCGTTGTGGGACACCGTTGATCGGGAGTTGTTCTGCGCGCGCGACCCCTTCGGCATCAAGCCGATGTTCATGGCGACCGGTTCGGGCGGCACGATCGTCGGCAGTGAGAAGAAGTGCCTGCTGGACCTCGCTCCCGTGGCGGGCATCGACCTGGCCATCGACGAGCGCGCCGTGCAGCACTACACCGTGCTGCAGTACGTGCCGGAGCCCGAGACGCTGCATCGCGGCGTGCGTCGGCTGGAATCGGGCAGCTACGCCCGTATCCGACCGGGCGGCGCGCCGGAGGCGACGCGGTACTTCGTGCCTCGGTTCGCCGCGGCGCCCTTCGTGGCAGGCACCGAGCAAGGCCGATACGACGAGATCACCGCCGTGCTCGAGGATTCGGTGGCCAAGCACATGCGCGCCGACGTCACGGTGGGCGCCTTCCTGTCGGGTGGCATCGACTCGACGGCGATCGCGGCCCTGGCGATGCGCCACAACCCTCGCTTGATCACGTTCACCACCGGCTTCGAGCGCGAGGGATTCTCGGAGGTCGACGTCGCGGTGGCCTCCGCGGAGGCGCTCGGCGTACGCCACGTCACCAAGGTCGTCAGCCAGGCCGAGTTCGTGGAGGCGTTGCCCGAGATCGTCTGGTATCTGGACGAACCGGTGGCCGATCCTGCCCTGGTGCCGCTGTTCTTCATCGCCCGCGAGGCGCGCAAACACGTGAAGGTGGTGCTCTCCGGAGAGGGCGCAGACGAGTTGTTCGGCGGTTACACGATCTACCGGGAGCCGTTGTCGCTCAGGGCATTCGACTACGTGCCGGGCCCGCTTCGCCGGTCGCTCGGCAAGGCTTCGCGCCCCCTTCCCGACGGCGTGCGCGGCAAGAGCCTGCTGCACCGCGGTTCGCTCACACTGGAGGAGCGGTACTACGGAAACGCGCGTAGCTTCTCCGACGCCCAGTTGCGCGCGGTGCTGCCGGGATTCCGACCGGAGTGGACGCACACCGACGTGACGTCTCCCCTGTACGCCGAGTCCGACGGCTGGGACCCCGTGGCCCGCATGCAACACGTCGACCTGTTCACCTGGCTGCGCGGCGACATCCTGGTCAAGGCCGACAAGATGACGATGGCGAACTCGCTGGAGTTGCGCGTCCCGTTCCTCGACCCCGAGGTATTCGCGGTCGCGTCCCGACTACCCTTCGATCAGAAGATTACCCGAGCCACGACGAAGTACGCGTTGCGCCGAGCGCTCAAACCGATCGTTCCCGCGCACGTGCTGAACCGCGCCAAACTTGGCTTCCCCGTGCCGATCCGGCACTGGCTGCGGTCCGGTGAACTGCTCGACTGGGCCTACGCGACGGTAGCCGCGTCACAGGCGAACGAGTTGATCGACCTCGTCGAGGTGCGGCGGCTGCTCGACGAGCATCGAAACGGCGCCGCCGATCACAGTCGTCGGCTGTGGACCGTGCTGGTCTTCATGCTGTGGCACGCGATCTTCGTCGAGTGCAGCGTGGTGCCCAGCATCAGCGAACCGACCTATCCGGTTCAGCTGTAGCCGGTTCGGCTAGCTCAGCGTCGTGCTGATTTCCTGCGCCGCCTCGGCGCCGTAGGCGTCCGAGAGCCTCTTGACCGCCACGTCGCGGTCCCACGTCCACTCCTGCGGTCCGGTCGTCTCCAACACCAGGACGGCGACGAGCGACGCCAGCTGGGCCGAACGCTCCAGGTTGAGCCTGGCGGCGCGGCCGGTCAGGAAGCCGGCGCGGAACGCGTCGCCGATGCCGGTCGGGTCGGCCTGATGGGTTTCGGGCACGACGTCGACGTGGACGGTGGTGCCGTCGGCGGACACCAGGTCCACGCCGTGGGGCCCGAGGGTCGTGACCCGCAGGCCGATCTGGCTCATCACCTCGGCTTCGGTCCAACCCGACTTCTGCAGCAGCAGATCCCACTCGTAGTCGTTGGTGAACAGGTAGGTGGCGCCGTCGATGAGCTTGCGGATCTCCTCACCGGACAGACGAGCCAGCTGCTGCGAGGGATCCGCTGCGAAGGCCAGCCCCAGCGCGCGGCACTCCTCGGTGTGGAGGAACATCGCGTCGGGGTCATTGGCCCCGACGATCACCAAATCGATTGCACCCGTGCGTGATATGACGTCGGCGAGCTTGATGTCACGGGACTCCGACATGGCGCCCGGGTAAAATGATGCGATCTGAGCCATGTCCTCGTCGGTGGTGCAGACGAACCGCGCAGTGTAGGCGGAGTCGGAGATCAGGACGCTGTCGCAATCCACCCCGTGCGCATTCAGCCAGCCGCGGTACTCCTCGAAGTCCTTGCCCGCTGCGCCGACCAGTGCGACGTCGCCGCCCAGCACACCTATGGCGAAGGCCATGTTGCCCGCCACCCCGCCGCGGTGCACCACGAGATCGTCCACCAGGAAGCTGAGCGACACCTTCTGCAGGTGGTCGGCCAGCAACTGTTCGGAGAACTTGCCAGGGAACTTCATCAGATGGTCGGTCGCAATGGATCCGGTCACCACAATCGTCACGAAGCGCTACCCCTCATTTCGTTAAACCGTCTACATAAGACTAGCTGGCAGGTCGGTGCGCTAGCCTAACAACGTCATGGCTGGCCCAATTCCGTACCCCGAGTCCCCGCACCCGGAACCACTGCCCCAGCAGTGGTTTCCGAACCCCGGAATGAGGCCGACTGGTCCCCTTCCCTACCCCGGGCAGGTGCCGTCGGCGTACCCGGGCACCCTGCCGCCTCCGGTGAACTATCCGAAGCCTCCCCGCCGGAAGCGCTTCATGGTGATTGGCATCGGAATGCTGGTCATCGGACTGGTGGCCGCAGTGGTCGCGGCGATCGTCATCGCAGCACGTGGCGGTGACGATGGCACCGCCAAGGTGACCGACGCCTCGGCCACGACGGCCATCCAGGGTTACCTCGATGCACTGGCTAAGGGCGACGACGAGACGGTGGCTCGCAACAACTCTTGCGGATTCTTCGACGCGGTCACCGATCGTCGAGCGGACATGACGCTCGCCAATCTCACCAGCGACGCATTCCGCGGGCAGTACAGCAACGTCGTGGTGTCGAAGATCGACAAAATCGTGACGTGGTCGCCCAATCAGTCTCAGGTGCTCTTCACGATGCGTGCCACACCTGCGGGCCGCACCCAGGGCGAGGTGGAGCGCCAAGGCATAGCTCAGCTACTCATCCAGGATCGCGACATCCTGGTGTGCTCGTATCTGCCGAGGAATACCGGCCAGTTCTAGCCGGCTAGCGGCGCCGGCTTAGTTGAACGAGTCGCCGCAGGCGCAGGAACCGCCGGCGTTCGGGTTGTCGATCGTGAAACCGGTCTTCTCGATGCTGTCGACGAAGTCGATCGAGGCGCCCTGGAGGTACGGGGCACTCATCCGGTCGACGGTCAGCGTGACACCGCTGAAGTCGACGTTCAGGTCACCGTCGAGAGACCGATCGTCGAACGCGAGCTCGTAGCGTAGACCTGCGCAGCCGCCGGGCTGGACCGCGATGCGCAGCTTCAGGTCGTCACGGCCTTCCTGGTCCAGCAGCGACTTCGCCTTGGCCGCGGCAGCGTCGGTGAGGATGGCGCCGTGGGCAGCGGTGGTAGTCGTGGTCGACTCGTCCTGAACAGTCATTCCTACTCCCTGTGCATTGTCATGCGTCGGATGTCTCAACGGTACCTTGCCGGACCGCTATTCCCGACTCCTGCGTCTCCCCAGCGTGAGGACGTCTGCTGCGCGAGCCCGGTGAGCTGCCGCGCGGCGTCTTCGATCGCGACCTGGACCGAGCCCGCGTAGTCGGTGATCGAGTACGCCGCCGCGATGCCTGCGTCCCGCAGGGCGCTCTCGTCGAGCGTGAGCTGACCGGCAAGCACCAGCACCGGCGTGTCCCGCGCCCCCTTGGCCAGTGCGCTGACCACCTTGCCGTGCAGCGATTGGTCGTCGAATCGTCCCTCACCGGTGATGATCAGGTCGGCGTCTAACACGTCCTTCGCCAGGCCGGTGTGCGCGGCGATCACGGCGGCACCTGATTCACGGTGGCCGCCGAACGCGATCAGTGCGGCCCCGATGCCCCCGGCTGCTCCGGCGCCGGGCTCGGCGCGGACGTCGCGGCCCGCCGCGGCTTCGAGTGCGCCGCCCCAGTCGGTCAACCTGGCTTCGAGCATCTCGACGGTCGCGGGGTCGGCGCCTTTCTGAGGCCCGAAAACGTGGGCCGCCCCGCGCCGACCGAGCAGCGGATGCTCGACGTCGGTGGCGGCGATCAACTCCACACGTGCCAATCGCGTGACCGCGACGTCGAGCCCGCCGAGCGCTTCGACCATGCCGCGACCGCCGTCGGTGCAGGCGCTGCCGCCCAACCCGACGACGATGCGTGCGGCACCCGCCGTCAGTGCGGCGTCGATGAGTTGACCGACTCCTCTGCTGTGGGCCTCGAGGGCGGTCTGCACCGTGGGCGGGCCGCCGAGAAGGGCCAACCCGCACGCCTGCGCGCATTCGACGTAGGCGGTTGCCGAGGCGGTGTCGTAGACCCACTCCGCGGTCACGTGTTCGGCCAGTGGGCCGCTGACCAGAGCCGAGCGCCGACCGCCGAAGCGACTCGCCAGCACGTCGACGAAGCCGGGGCCACCGTCGGACTGCGGCGCGAGCGTGAGGTGGTCGTCGGCACGGGCGCGCTGCCAACCGATGGCGATGGCATCCGCCGCCTGCACGGCGGTGAGACTGTCTCCGTAGCAGTCGGGGGCGATCAGCACGCGCAGCGCCGGGACCGTCATTGACTCACGGTAAGTCCGCGTGGTCGGAGGTGCATGTTGGAGAGCGCGGGAACGGAAGTAACCTGGGAGACGTGAATCTGTTGGGTCGCAATAAGGACAATCCCCCGCCCGAGGAGACCAAGGGCTCCCCCGTCGGCGGGTTGTCGATCGACGACCAGGAGACGGGTGCCCGCGTCACCGCCCCGAAGGGCAGGCCCACCCCCAAGCGCAACCAGACCCGCAATCGCGGTCCGGTGGCACCGGCGCCGATGACGTCCGCGGAGGCGCGCAAGCGCAAGAAGGCGGTGAAGCAGACGCTGACCAAGGAGGAACGCAAGGCCGACAAGGTCGTCCGTCGTGCCGCGTCGGCCGAGCGTCGCGAGAAGATGATGGCGGGCAACGACGCCTATCTGCTGCCCCGCGACAAGGGGGCGCTGCGCCGATTCGCTCGCGACATCGTCGACTCTCGCCGCAACCTGCTCGGTTTGTTCATGCCGGCCGCACTTGCGCTGGTGTTCGTGATGTTGTCGCTGCCATCGGTCCAGATCCAGTACTACGTGCAGTTCGTCATGCTCGCACTGGTGGCGGTCATGGTGATCGACGGATTCCTGATCGCACGGCGCGTCAACAAGGGCGTCGACGCCAAGTTCCACGACAACACCGAGAGCGGATGGAAGCTGGGGTTCTACGCCGCAAGTCGAGCCTCTCAGCTGCGCCGCATGCGGGCACCCCGCCCACAGGTGGAGCGCGGCGCCAAGGTCGCTTGAGCCGAGGTGCGCGTCCTCGCACTCGGCGGCATCCGGTCTGGCAAGTCGCAGTGGGCAGAAGCGACGATCACCCGGGCAGCCGGTCCCGTCGGACGCGTCCGCTACGTGGCCACCGGCGCCACGTCCGCTGATCCCGAGTGGTCGGCCAGGCTAGCCGTCCATCGGCAACGCCGAAACGACCGGTGGTCGACGGTCGAAAGCACCGATGTGGCAACGCAATTGCGCTTCGACGACGACATCCCGACCCTGGTGGACGACATGGGTGGCTGGCTCGTCGCCGCCATGGACCGCGGGAGCGCGTGGACCGGCGGCGCGGTGACGACCGACGTGGACATGGATGTAGCGGACCTCGTCGATGCCGTCGGCTCGTTTCGGGGACCGCTCGCGTTGGTCAGTCCCGAGGTCGGTCTGACGGTCGTGCCCGCGACCGAGTCGGGCCGCCGCTTCGCCGATGGGTTGGGTCTGTTGAATCAACGTCTTGCGTCCGTGTGCGATCGCGTCGTGCTGGTGATCGCCGGGCAACCACTGACGGTCAAGGAGACACAGTGACGGACATTCAGCCGATCGCCGACATCCCGGCCCTCGATGCCGAGGCCGAGGCCGCCGCCCGCACCCGCCAGGGCAGGCTGACGAAACCGCCCGGCGCGTTGGGCCGCCTCGAGGACCTGTCGGTGTGGGTGGCGGCCTGCCAGGGTGTGTGCCCGCCGAAGCAGTTTCTGCGTCCGCGAGTGGTCGTGTTCGCCGGCGATCACGGCGTGACCGCAGCCGGGGTGTCCGCCTTTCCGCCCGAGGTGACCGCCCAGATGGTGGCGAACATCGACGCGGGCGGCGCCGCGATCAACGTGCTGGCCGAACTCGCAGGCGCGACCGTGCGGGTCGTTGATGTCGCGGTCGATTCGGACGAGCCGCTCTCGCAGGCGATCGGCGCGTACAAGGTGCGGCGCGGCAGCGGCAACATCGCCGTCGAGGATGCGCTCAGCGCCGACGAAGCGGTCGCCGCAGTCGACGCGGGCCGCGCGATCGCCGACGAGGAGGTCGACGCCGGTGCCGACCTCTTGATCGCCGGCGACATGGGTATCGGAAACACCACGGCGGCAACGACCTTGATTGCCGCGCTGACGTCCTCCGAACCGGTCGCGGTCGTAGGGCGCGGCTCCGGCGTCGACGACGCAGGCTGGGCTCGCAAGACCGCCGCAATCAGGGATGCGCTCCGTCGCGCCCCCGACGTCTCATCGGATCCCGTTGGGCTGCTGCGGGTTTGCGGGGGTGCGGACTTGGCGGCGGTGGCCGGCTTCTTGGCGCAGGCCGCGGCGCGGCGGACTCCGGTGCTGCTGGACGGAGTCGTCGTCACCGCGGCCGCCCTCGTCGCGGACAGGTTGGCCCCGGGTGCGCGCGCGTGGTGGCAGGCCGGACATCGGTCGACCGAACCTGCGCACACGTTGGCCCTTCAACACCTCAGGTTGGAGCCGATCGTCGACCTCGGGATGCGCCTCGGCGAGGGGACCGGCGCCGCGATCGCACTGCCGGTTCTGCGTGCGGCAGTTGCCACCCTGTCGTCGATGGCCACGTTCGACGAAGCGCACGTGTCCGACAACGCGCCGTGATCGGTTCTGTCGCATCGGCGTTCGCCTTCGCGACCGTGCTTCCGGTGCGCAGTCGGCAGCCTTTGGGCCGTGGCGCCCTGACCGCGCTGCCGGTCGTCGGCATGGTGCTCGGCGGAGTGGCGGCCGCAGCGGCATGGTTGGCGACGCAGGCGTTCGGTGACGGCAGTGCCCTGTCGGGTATGGCCGTGGTGGCGGTCCTTCTGTTGGCGACTCGCGGTCTGCACATAGACGGCTTCGCCGACACGGTGGACGGACTCGGCTGCTACGGGCCGCCGGAGCGGGCGCTGGCAGTCATGCGCGACGGACCGGCCGGCCCCTTCGGCGTGGCCGCGATCGTGATGACGATCGCGGTGCAGGGCCTTACGTTTACCATGCTCGACCCGGTGGCAATCGTGGTTGCCGTCGTGGCGGGCCGGGTGGCGGTGGTGGTGGCCTGCCGCCGGTCCGTGCTTGCGGCACCGGATAGCACGCTGGCCTCGATGGTCGCAGGCACCCAACCGTGGTGGGTCGCGACGGCCTGGGTCGTCGCCCTCGCGGCAGGCGCGGTCATCGCCGTCAGCCGCCCATGGCAGGGACCGGTGGCGGTGGTCGTTGCGCTCGCGATCACCGCGGCCCTGGCGGCGCACTGCGTCCGCCGGTTCGGCGGGATCACCGGTGACGTACTCGGCGCGTGCGTCGAGGTGGCGACGACGATCACGGCACTGGGTCTAGCGGTCGGCTGAAACTCAGTCGAGTCGGGTCATCCAGTCGTGGGTGTCGGCGAACGTGCCGCGCTGGATGCCGGTCAGGGTGTCGCGCAGCGCCATCGTGACCTCGCCAGGCTCGCCGTCGGCGATGGTGAACTCCCCGTCACCGGACTTCACGTGCGAGACCGGGGTGATCACCGCCGCGGTACCGCAGGCGAACACCTCGGTGATCTCACCCGCGGCGACCTTCTTCTGCCACTCGTCGACGTCGATCTTGCGTTCCTCGACGGAGAAACCCGCGTCGGTTGCCAACTGCAGTAACGAGTCACGCGTGATGCCGGGTAGCAGGGAGCCGCTGAGTTCGGGGGTGACCAGGCGTGCGGTGCCACCGCTGCCGAAGACGAAGAACAGGTTCATGCCGCCCATCTCCTCGACGTAGCGGCGTTCGATGGCGTCGAGCCAGACGACCTGATCACAGCCATGCTGGGTGGCCTCCGCCTGCGCAAGAAGCGACGCGGCGTAATTGCCGCCGAACTTGGCCGCGCCGGTGCCGCCCGGGCTGGCCCGCACGTACTCCGTCGACAGCCACACCGACACCGGCTTGATGCCGCCCTTGAAGTACGCGCCCGCCGGCGATCCGATCACCATGTACCGGTACTCGACGGCCGGCCGCACGCCGAGGCCGGGCTCGGTGGCGAAGATGAAAGGCCGCAGATACAGCGACTGTTCACCTCCTGCGGCGGGCACCCAGTCGTGGTCGACGGCGATCAGCTGCCGCAGCGACTCGAGGAACACCTCTTCGGGTAGTTCGGGAATGGCCAGTCGGCGGGACGAGGCACGCAACCGAGCGGCGTTGGCCTCGGGGCGGAACGACACGATGGAGCCGTCCACCCACCGGTACGCCTTCAGGCCTTCGAAGACCTCCTGCGCGTAGTGCAGCACGATTGCGGACGGGTCCAGTTCGATCGGGCCGTACGGGAGGACCGCCGCGTCGTGCCAGCCGCGGCCCTCGGTGTAGTCGATCGACACCATGTGGTCGGTGGGGAAGCGGCCGAATCCCGGGTCCGCGAGAATCACGGCACGTACCTCTTCGCTTGCCGGCTTCGCATTGCGGGCATGCGTGAACTCGAGGGGGCCGTCAGTCATGAAGCGATTGTATAACCCGTGACTATTGAGTTTTCGCCGTCACGAACGGCGGTGCGACCACCTCGCATTCGAGCGCACGACCCCTCACGTCGACCGCCACGTGCTGCCCGTCGACGATGTCGGCATCTGCGTCGATGAAGGCGAGCGCGATGCCGAGTTTCAATGTCGGAGAAAAGGTTCCCGATGTCGTGACACCGACGCGCCGGTCACCGTCGAGCACCGTCATGTCGGCCCGAAGCACCCCGCGTCCCCGTGCCTTCAATCCGCGGAGCAGGCGTCGGGGCCCAGCCTGCTTCTCTGCGAGCAACGCGTCGCGGCCCCAGAAGTCGTCCTTCTTCCAGCCGATCGCCCAGCCGCATCGGGCCTGTAGCGGCGAGATGTCCAGCGCCAGCTCGTGGCCGTGCAGCGGATAGCCCATCTCGGTGCGCAGGGTGTCGCGTGCACCGAGGCCGGCGGGTTCTCCGCCCGCCGCCTTGACCGCCTCGACCAGCGCGTCGAAGACGACCGCGGCGCGATCCCACTCGGGAAGCAGTTCGTAACCATGCTCGCCCGTGTAGCCCGTGCGGCACACGCGAACGGCCACTCCGCCGAACTCGGCGTCGGCGTAGCCCATGTAGTCCATGTCGGTCGGCAGCCCTAGTGCGCCGAGCACCTCTGCCGACTTCGGTCCCTGCACGGCGAGAACGGCGTAGGAACGGTGCTCGTCGGTGATCGTCAACCGGGGCGGCGCCTGGTCCCGAAGAGCGGCCACCACGGCAGCGGCGTTGGCCGCGTTCGGCACCAGGAATACCTCGTCGTCGGACACGTAGTAGGCGATCAGGTCGTCGATGACCCCACCGGAGTCGTTGCAGCACAACGTATACTGCGCCTTACCGGGGCCGATGCGACGGAGGTCGTTGGTCAGCGCCGCGTTGACGTACTCCGCGGCTCCCGGCCCCACCACCTGGGCCTTGCCGAGATGGCTGACGTCGAAGAGCCCGACGGCGTTGCGGGTGGCGTTGTGCTCAGTGACCGTGCCCGCGTAGGACACCGGCATCGACCAGCCCCCGAACTCGGCGAAGCTCGCTTCCAGCTCGCGGTGGCGGTCCTCCAACGGGCCCTGCAGCAGGTTGTCACTCACGGCGTACCAGCCTAGTGCCCGCGGACTACGCCGTGACTTCTGCGCCTGGGCTGCGATTTTCTCGGATGCGGCGACCATTGCGCAGAACTCGCGCGTTCACGAAGGGCAATCGCGCGTGACTAGGGTGACGTTCGTGAGCACCGCACCCGGATATCAGCCGCCCGCCGTCACCGTCTCCGCCGCCCTGCCCAAGCGGGGCACCGGCTCGGCGGTGTTGATCGTTCCCGTCGTCACGGGTGACGACGATCAAGCGAGCGTGGTCGCCAACCCATTCCTCGACGCCGAGGCGGTCGGCGAGATCGAAGTGGCGCTGAAGGCCCTCGGTGCCAAGGGCGGCACCGACCAGACGACACGGGTGCTTGCCCCGTCGCTACCGGTGGCAAGCGTGCTGGCGGTCGGGCTCGGCAAGTCTCGCGACGTATGGCCCAGCGATGCGATCCGGCAGGCGGCCGGGGTGGCGGCGCGATCACTCAGCGGCACCGAGAACGTCGTGACCACGCTCTCGGAAATCGACGTCGAGGCAGCAGTCGTGGGGCTGATCCTCGGCGCCTATCGGTTCAGTGACTTCCGCAGCGCCAAGACGGCGCCGAAGGAACCGGGCCTGGCCAAGATCACGGCACTGGCGACCGCCAAGGGTGCGAAGGCCGACGCGGTCCGTGGGACGAACGTCGCGACCGCCGTCGCCACGGCGCGCGATCTGGTCAACACCCCGCCCAGTCATCTCTACCCGAGTGAATTCGCCAAGCGTGCAAAGGCTCTCGGTGAATCGGTCGGCCTCGAGGTCGAGATTCTGGACGAGAAGGCCCTCGAGAGCGGTGGCTACGGCGGCATCGTCGGCGTCGGCAAGGGATCGTCGCGGCCTCCGCGGCTGGTTCGACTGACGCACCGCGGAGCAAAGTCGAAGAAGGCCAAGAAGGTCGCCCTCGTCGGCAAGGGCATCACGTTCGACACCGGCGGCATCTCGATTAAGCCCGCTGCCAACATGCACCAGATGACCTCCGACATGGGCGGGGCGGCTGCGGTCATCGCGACCGTCGTGCTGGCCGCCAAGCAGCAGCTGCCCATCGATGTCATCGCCACGGTGCCGATGGCAGAGAACATGCCGTCGTCCACGGCTCAGCGGCCGGGTGACGTCCTCACCCAGTACGGCGGCATCACCGTGGAGGTGCTCAACACCGACGCCGAAGGGCGCCTCGTCCTGGCCGACGGCATCGTCCGGGCGTGCGAGGACGGCCCCGACTACCTGATCGAGACGTCAACGCTGACCGGGGCGCAGACGGTGGCGCTCGGCGGTCGCACGCCCGGCGTGATGGGCAACGACGAGTTCCGCGACCGCGTCGCCACCCTGTCGCAGGCCGTCGGCGAGAACGCCTGGCCGATGCCACTACCCGAGGAACTCAAGGACGATCTCAAGTCGACGGTTGCCGACCTCGCAAACGTCAGCGGCTCTCGCTACGCGGGCATGCTGGTCGCGGGCGTGTACCTTCGCGAGTTCGTCGCCGACGGCGTGCAGTGGGCCCATCTCGACGTTGCGGGCCCGGCGTACAACACGGGCGGCCCGTGGGGTTACACGGGCAAGGGCGGCACCGGCGTGCCGACGCGCACCATGTTCGCGGTGCTCGAGGACATCGCGGAGAACGGCTAACCCCTCGGCAGCGATCCTCGAGCAGGGGAACCACGCCATCCCACACCACGTGCGAGTCGGGCCAGCCATGCAGCATCACGACGGTGGGCCCGTCGGGGTTGCCCTGCTCGTAGACGACGATGCGCACGCCGTCGACGCCATCGACGATGCGCTCGGCGATCCCGTTGCTGATTGCCATCGATGACATCGGACTCCTCTAGGTCAGCCTTCTTCGAGTTCCCGCCTGAGTTCGCGATCGCGCTCGATGCGCCGCCGCGCGTCGAAGTCGCGCATCCGCTGCGGGTAGCCGATCTTCTGGACGTCGTAGACCGGGATGTTGAGTTTGTCGCTGAGCCGCCGGGCTCCCTTTTCGCCACCGGCGCGGCGCCTCGTCCACTCCCCGTCCGCGGCCACGAGCACCACGGTGACTTCGGTGACGGTGGTCTTCGGTTCGACGAACGCCTCGACGCCCTGGTGCTCGGCAACCCACTGGCGGAGGTACTTCAGATCGGCGGAGCGGTCTCCCCGATCTCTAACCCCGTGGGAAGCACGCCTGGAACCGCGACGACGAAAGATGTCGAACAGTCCCAACTCAATCCCAATCCCTTAGGCGCCGACACGGGCTGTCGACTTCCTCCTCAGCCACCACTGCTTCCATGGTGCCAGAGGAGGAAGTCGACAGGTCTGCGACGACCGAGGGGCGCGGACGTGACAGGATGAGGACCGAGCATTTTCGACCCATGACGAGCGACCGTTCGAGGAGTCCAAGCCAATGGCCATCACCGTCCAGATGCCCGCACTCGGTGAGAGCGTCACCGAAGGGACCGTCACGCGATGGCTGAAACAAGAAGGCGACACAGTCGAGGTCGATGAACCCTTGCTCGAAGTGTCCACCGACAAGGTCGACACCGAGATCCCCTCGCCCGCCGCAGGCGTGCTCACCAAGATCATCGCCAACGAGGACGACACCGTCGAGGTCGGTGGCGACCTCGGCACGATCGGCGACGCTGGGGAGGGTGGCGGCGAAAGCGCTCCCGCAGCCGAAGAGAAGCCCGAACCTGAACCAGAGGCGAAGCAAGAGCCGGCGGCCGCCCCTCCGAGTTCCGGCGGAGGCGAGTCCACCTCGGTCGTCATGCCCGAACTGGGCGAGTCCGTCACCGAGGGCACTGTGACCCGATGGCTCAAGAAGGTGGGCGACAGCGTCGAGGTCGACGAACCGCTGGTCGAGGTCTCCACCGACAAGGTCGACACCGAGATCCCGTCACCCGTTGCGGGCACGTTGCTGTCGATCACCGCCGACGAAGACGACACCGTCGCCGTCGGCGGCGAGCTGGCCAAGATCGGCGCCGCGGGCGCCGCGCCATCGGCTTCCTCGAAGCCGGAACCCACGCCCGAGCCAGAACCGGAACCGGAACCCGCACCGAAGGCCGAGGAGTCCAAGCCAGAAGCCAAGCCCGAACCAGAACCGGCGCCAGCCGTGGAGGCACCCCCGGCGGATGGCAGCCCGTACGTGACGCCGCTGGTCCGCAAGTTGGCTGGAGAGAACGGCATCGACTTGTCTTCGGTCAAGGGCACCGGCGTCGGAGGTCGGATTCGCAAGCAGGACGTGCTCGCCGCGGCGGAGGCCAAGAATGCGCCCGCCCCGTTGGCGCTCGCTCCCGCGGCGGCCTCGGCCCCTGCGGCCAAGGCACCCGCGCCTGCGCCCGCGCTCGCCCACCTGCGCGGCACCACGCAGAAGGCCAACCGCATCCGCCAGATCACGGCCAAGAAGACGCGCGAATCTCTGCAGACGACAGCACAATTGACGCAGACTCACGAAGTCGACCTGACCAAGATCGTGGCATTGCGCGCCCGCGCCAAGGCGACCTTCCAGGAACGCGAGGGCGTCAACCTCACCTTCCTGCCGTTCTTCGCCGTCGCGGTGATCGACGCACTCAAGGCGCATCCGAACGTGAACGCGAGCTACAACGAGGACTCCAAGGAGATCACCTACTACGACGCCGAGCACCTCGGCTTTGCGGTCGACACGGAGCAGGGTCTGCTCTCCCCCGTCGTCCACAATGCGGGTGACCTGTCGCTAGGCGGTCTCGCGAGGGCGATCGCCGACATCGCAGGACGCGCCCGGTCGGGCAACCTCAAGCCCGACGAGCTTTCCGGGGGCACGTTCACGATCACCAACATCGGCAGCCAGGGCGCACTCTTCGACACCCCGATCCTGGTTCCGCCGCAAGCCGCGATGCTGGGCACCGGCGCGATCGTCAAGCGCCCGCGCGTCGTGGTCGACGAGAACGGCAACGAGTCGATCGGCGTGCGGTCGGTGTGTTACCTGCCTCTGACGTACGACCACCGACTCGTCGACGGCGCTGATGCCGGGCGCTTCGTGACGACCATCAAGCGGCGCCTGGAAGAAGGAGCGTTCGAGGCCGACCTCGGACTTTAGATCGTGGCCACCGGAGCCGGGACGCCGGCGACACCAGGCAATGCCGTCATCGCGATTGCGGGTTCCTCGGGACTGATCGGTTCGGCACTGACGTCGGCCCTACGGGCGGCGAACCATCGGGTCTTGCGACTGGTGCGTCGAGTGCCGTCGAGCGCCGACGAGGTCTTCTGGAACCCGGACACGGGCGAGTTCGATGCGAGTGCGCTTCGGGGCGCCGATGCGGTCGTCAACATGTGCGGCGTCGGCGTTGCGGGCAGTCGCTGGTCCGGGGCATTCAAGCAGAGCCTCCGCGACAGTCGGATCGGTCCCACCGAGGTGCTGTCGCGCGCCGTCGTCGAGGCCGGGGTGCCGATTCTGGTCAATTCGAGTGCGGTGGGCTACTACGGCGACGCGGGTGACCGGGTGATCGACGAGTCGGCGCCCGAGGGCGCAGGGTTTCTCGCAACGCTGTGCCAGGACTGGGAGTCGGCCACGGAGTCCGCCAGGAGCGCCGGCGTGCGTGTGGTGTTGATGCGCACCGGGCTGGTGCTGTCGCCGTCTGGCGGCATGCTCGTCCGGCTCAAACCGATCTTCTCGCTGGGACTCGGCGCCCGATTGGGCAACGGGCGACAGTACATGCCGTGGATAAGCCTGGAGGACGAGGTGCGGGCGCTACTGTTCGCGATCGGACACGATCAGCTCGCCGGGCCGGTCAACGGGACGGGACCTGCGCCGGTGACCAACGCCGAGTTCACCGCCGCGCTCGGCCGGGCGGTCAACAGGCCGACGCCCATGCTGGTCCCGGGGTTCGCCCTGCGCGCTCTGCTCGGCGAGTTCGCCGACGAGGGGCTACTCGGTGGCCAACGGGCCATTCCCGCGGCCCTCGAGCGGACGGGGTTCGAGTTCCACCACAACACCATTGGCGAGGCGATGGCCTACGTCACCGCGCCCAAGGGGTCCTAGGACGCTGGGGTCTTGAAACGCGTAGCGTCGACATCATGGCGGCAGCATCCGTCCGATCGACGGACACCGAGATCGACGTGCGGCGCCTCGGCTCCGTCGACTACCTCGACGCTTGGCAGATGCAACGTGAGCTGTCCGAAGCGCGCATCGCCGGAGGGCCCGACACGCTACTACTCCTCGAGCATCCGCCGGTCTACACGGCGGGCAGGCGCACCGAACCGCATGAGCGACCGGTCTCGACCAGCTCGTCGAGCATCCCCGTCGTCGACACCGACCGCGGCGGCAAGATCACCTGGCACGGGCCCGGCCAGCTGGTCGGCTACCCCATCATCGGCCTGGCCCAGCCCCTGGACGTGGTGACGTTCGTTCGCCGGCTTGAGGATTCGCTGATCGCGGTATGCGCCGGACTCGGCCTAGCAACCGGTCGCATCGATGGCCGGTCGGGGGTGTGGGTGCCCGCCGACGACGGCCGGCCGGCCCGCAAGGTCGCCGCGATCGGCATCAGGGTGGCGCGAGCGACCACGCTTCACGGGTTCGCCCTCAACTGTGACTGTGATCTGTCGGCGTACACCTCGATCGTCCCCTGCGGGATCTCCGATGCAGGTGTGACGTCCCTGACCGTCGAACTTGGCCGCCGCATCACGGTGGAGGACGTGGCGGACCCCGTCGCCCAAGCGGTCCGAGACGCGCTCGACGGTCGTTCGGCGCTAGCATCTGTGAAGTGAGCGTCGAACGTGAAGGGCAGGAGCGCCGCGACCGGGGAATCGACGGCAGATCCGAGATCGCCGGGCTGCCGGTTTCGTCCAGAGGGCGCAAGTTGTTGCGCCTCGAGGTCCGCAACGCCGAGACCCCGATCGAGCGCAAGCCTCCGTGGATCAAGACCAAGTTGAAGATGGGCCCGGAATACACCGAGCTCAAGTCGCTGGTCAAGCGTGAAGGTCTGCACACGGTCTGCGAAGAGGCGGGTTGTCCGAACATCTACGAGTGCTGGGAGGACCGCGAGGCGACCTTCCTCATCGGGGGTGAGCAGTGCACGCGGCGGTGCGACTTCTGCCAGATCGACACGGGCAAGCCTGAAGAGTTGGACCGCGACGAACCGCGGCGCGTTGCCGAGAGCGTGCAGGCGATGGGCCTGCGCTACTCGACGGTCACCGGCGTAGCCCGCGACGACCTGCCCGACGGTGGAGCGTGGCTGTACGCCGAGACCGTTCGCCAGATCAAGGCGCTGAATCCGAACACCGGCGTCGAGTTGCTGATCCCGGACTTCAACGCCATTCCCGAACAGCTCGAGACGGTGTTCGAGACGCGTCCGGAAGTGTTGGCGCACAACGTCGAAACGGTTCCGCGGATCTTCAAGCGAATCCGCCCGGCGTTCCGGTACGAACGCAGCCTTGCGGTGATCACCGCGGCCCGCGACGACGGTCTGGTGACCAAGAGCAACCTGATCCTCGGCATGGGTGAGACACCCGAGGAGGTGCGGACCGCACTGGTCGATCTGCGCGAGGCGGGGTGCGACATCATCACCATCACGCAGTATCTGCGGCCGACGGTTCGCCACCACCCGGTGGAGCGTTGGGTCACACCCGAGGAGTTCGTCGAGCACGCCAAGTTCGCCGAAGAGCTCGGGTTCCCCGGAGTGCTGGCCGGCCCGCTGGTGAGATCCTCCTACCGAGCGGGCAAGTTGTACGCAGCGGCAGCGCAGCTGCGGAATCCCAGCGGCCCACCCGTATCCTGATCCGATGGCGAAGACTCGCAACACCGGTGCCGACAAGGCCGCCAAGGCCGAGGCGAAGGCGGCGCGCAAGGCCGCATCGAAAGAGCGCCGGAGTCAGCTCTGGCAGGCGTTCCAGATCCAGCGCAAGGAGGACACCCGACTCCTGCCGTACATGATCGGCGTCTTCGTGCTGATCGTGGCGGCGGCGGTGGTCGCCGGCGTCCTGAGCGGCAGCACCTTCACGATGGTGACGCTGATTCCGCTCGGCGTCGTCCTCGGCCTCCTGGTGGCGTTCATCATCTTCGGCCGCCGGGCGCAGAAGTCGGTCTACCGCAAGGCAGAGGGACAGACCGGCGCCGCCGCCTGGGCTCTGGACAACCTGCGTGGTAAGTGGCGCGTCACCCCCGGTGTCGCGGCGACCGGACATTTCGATGCGGTGCACCGCGTGATCGGTAGACCCGGCGTGATCTTCGTCGGCGAGGGGTCGGCCACCCGGGTCAAGCCACTGCTCGCGCAGGAGAAGAAGCGCACCGCCCGGCTCATCGGCGACACCCCGATCTACGACATCGTCGTGGGCAACGGCGAGGGTGAGGTTCCGCTGTCGAAGTTGGAGCGTCACCTGACCAAGCTGCCCGCCAATATCACGGCCAAGCAGATGGACGCGCTGGAGTCACGACTGGCCGCGCTGGGCTCGCGGATGGGGCCTGCTGCCATGCCGAAGGGACCGCTGCCGCCGGGGGCGAAGATGCGCGGCGTGCAGCGCACGGTCCGCAGGAAGTAGCGCTACCGCCTCACTATGGCGGTGCCGGTCAGCCGGTCTTGAAAACCGCGACCGTCGGCGTCGGTGAAGAGCGCGGGCACCACGAAGGCGACGAGCAATCCGCGGCATAGTGCACGACCGAGACCGACGTGCATCCGATGGTCGACCGACGTCACCCGCAATCCCACGACGTACTGGCCCGGCGTGAACCCGAACAGCCGGACCGACAGCACTCCGAGCACCAGCCAGACACCCATCACCGCGGTGGCGCCGATCTGCGACCCGAAGAAACTCTCTGAGCTGACGAGGCCGAAGGTGACGGCGAGGCTGGCCAGTCCGTAGGCGATGAACCAGTCGAGTATCAAGGCCACGATCCGTCGGCCAAGACCGACGAGCGAGCCAGCACCGCGATCCGGCAGACCGAGACGTTGACCTGGAAAGTCGTTGGGTCCCTGAGTGGCATCGCCGGCCTCGGATGGCGGCGGGCCGGATAGCCAGGAACCAAAGGTGCGGGCCATTGGTAGTCAGGGGCGCGGTGTCCGCAGTGCGGATCCGTTTCCCCATCCCCCTTTCAATCCGTGCGTGCGGTTTTCCCGCACACGGCTTACCGATGATCTTCTGTGCATGGTTACGCTGCCTTCGGGTATCGGATGGTGCCACGAAGCCGGTACGGGCGGTGCCCGTTGAACCACTCCTCAGTCCACTGATCGGCTTGCCCGGCACGCAAGTTGCGGCCCCGCTTCTTGACCATCAAGCCGAACAGCCGCCACACCACGTACTGGTCGACCTGGCGGAACTTCTCGGCGGCGTTGCCGGTCCGAAAGTAGTTGCCCCAGCCCCGCAGGATCGGATTGAGCTCCGCGATGATGACACGGATATCCGTTCCCACCCGACGACGGTCGGTACGGTCACGGATCTCCTCACGTAACCTCGCCATCGCCGTTTGACCGGGCCAACGGTGCAGGTAATAGCGCACGATCCGCTTCTGTTCCCACAACCGCCCCGACATACGCGCCCGGAAATGACAACCCAGAAAATCCAGGCCCTCACCGCCCGCACGCAAGTCGACCACCTTCGTCTTGTCCGGATGCAGCCGCAACCCCAACGACGACAGGATTTCCCCCACCGCCCTCAAAGCGTGCTCGGCCTGTGCCGCCGTGCGGCACAACACCACACCGTCATCGGCGTAACGCACCAACTCACCCAAACCACGGGCGGACAGTTCGGTGTCGAGCACGTGCAGATAGATGTTGGCCAACAACGGGGAAATGACCCCGCCCTGGGGAGTGCCCGCGACCGTCCGCGTCACCACCCCATCAACCAACACACCCGCTTGCAGCCACAAACGCAGCAGTTTGAGGATTCGCCGATCCGAGACCCGCCGACTCACTTCCGTGAGCAGCCGGTCGTGGTCGATCTCGCCGAAGAAATTGGCGACATCAAACTCGACCACGAACTGATGACCCGCGATGAAGCCGGTACGAAGCCGCTCCATCGCCATCGTCGCCGACCGCTTCGGCCGAAACCCAAACGAGCACGACAAGAAGTCCGCCTCGAAAATAGGTTCCAACACGATCTTGGCCGCCGCCTGAGCCACCCTGTCCCGCACCGTGGGAATCCCCAACGGCCGCTTACCACCTCGTGGTTTCGGGATCTCCACCCGACGCGCAGGCGCCGGACGGTACACACCCCGGCGGAGGTCATCGCGTAACTCACGCAACATGCGGTCCACGCCGTACTCCTCCACCGCAACCAAGGTGACACGATCCACCCCGGCCGCACCGCTGTTCTTACGCACCCGTTCCCACGCCTCCCACAGGACGTCACCCCTGTAGACCCGGTCATACAGGGCATGGAAACGCCGACCCTCAGACTGCTTGGCCGCAGCCCATAGCGTGCGTTGCAGTCGTCGCACGTTCACCGGCGAGAAACCCAACGGCTCCTCGACGGCTACGACAGGCCGTGGCCTGCCGGGGGAATTGGACCGGGCAGGCCCGGTCATGCCCTGATGCTTACCCGCTTCGTCCGCATGATCAAAGTCGGGGCCCTTCCCTCCCGGCGCGTTATGTTGCACGCCGATCAGCGGTACTACGACCCCATCGGACTCCCGCTGCCCTCCAAAGACTTTCACCATCGGTTTGTATCTTTGGTCTTTGCCCGACGAAGGCCAGGCAGACGGGTCTCTCCTGTTCCGAACCAGACTATGTGTGCGTGCCATCTCCCGTACCCCGGAAAGACCCGCCAAGCGAACCCCGGACCGGGGCTTGACGGACATGGCCTTCGCCGTGACATGAGCGGCTCGGCTCTCCCGTTGTGACTGTGACGAGGCTGCAGAGTTCGCTTGACGCTACGGCCCGCACACTTGCTCCCTCCGAAGAGGCTCTCGACACCCCGCTCAGCCCGCCGCGTCTCCACGACAAACCGGGGCCTGCTACCCGGCGTTCCGGTACCTACCGAGACGGGACTTCCACCCGCTAGTCCAATCCAGCTTTCAGGACGCAACATGCCACCAGCATATGGTGCAGGGTGATTGCGTAGGGTTTGCCCAGTACGGTTGATGGCGGCGCAAGATCGGATGTGTTGCGTCAATCGGCGGATTATGAGTCAAAGGAGATCACGCAGTGGCAGAAAAGACCGCGGATGACATCTTCAAGCTGATCAAGGACGAGAAGGTCGAGTACGTCGACATTCGGTTCTGCGATCTTCCCGGAGTCGTTCAGCACTTCTCGATCCCGGCTTCGGCATTCGACGAGAGTGTGTTCGAGGACGGCCTGGCATTCGACGGTTCGTCGGTTCGCGGCTTCCAGTCCATCCATGAGTCCGACATGATGCTGCTGCCGGATCCCGAGACCGCGCGCATCGATCCATTCCGGCACGCCAAGACGCTCAACCTAAGCTTCTTCGTCCACGACCCGTTCACGCGCGAGGCTTACTCGCGCGACCCCCGCAACGTGGCCCGCAAGGCGGAGAACTATCTGGCCAGCACGGGTATCGCCGACACCTGCTACTTCGGCGCCGAGGCGGAGTTCTACATCTTCGATTCGGTGACCTTCGACTCGAAGATCAACGGCACGTCCTACGAGGTCGACTCCGAGTCGGGTTGGTGGAACACCGGTGAGCCGTTCGAGGCCGACGGCAGCCCGAACCTGGGCTACAAGGTCCGCCAGAAGGGCGGCTACTTCCCCGTTGCGCCGTACGACCACTACGTCGACCTGCGCGACGAGATGGCCACCAACCTGCAGAATGCCGGCTTCATCCTGGAGCGCGGCCACCACGAGGTGGGCACGGCCGGTCAGGCCGAGATCAACTACAAGTTCGACACCCTGCTGGCGGCCGCCGACGATGTCCTGCTGTTCAAGTACATCATCAAGAACACCGCGTGGAAGAACGGCAAGACGGTGACCTTCATGCCCAAGCCGCTGTTCGGTGACAACGGTTCCGGCATGCACGCCCACCAGTCGCTGTGGAAGGACGGCAAGCCGCTGTTCCACGACGAGTCGGGCTACGCCGGGCTGTCCGATCTGGCCCGTCACTACATCGGCGGCATCCTGCACCACGCGCCGTCGCTGCTGGCGTTCACCAACCCGACCGTCAACTCCTACAAGCGGCTGGTGCCGGGCTACGAGGCGCCGATCAACCTGGTCTACAGCCAGCGCAACCGGTCGGCGTGCGTGCGCATCCCGATCACTGGCAACAACCCGAAGGCCAAGCGTCTCGAGTTCCGCTGCCCCGACAGTTCGGGCAACCCGTACCTTGCCTTCGCGGCGATGCTGATGGCCGGTATCGACGGCATCAAGAAGAAGATCGAGCCGTTGGCTCCGGTCGACAAGGACCTCTACGAGCTTCCGCCGGACGAGGCCGCCAACATCCCGCAGGCGCCGACGTCGCTCTCCGCGGTGATCGACCGTCTCGAGGAGGATCACGAATACCTCACCGAAGGCGGCGTCTTCACCGAGGACCTGATCGACACTTGGATCTCCTACAAGCGGGAGAACGAGATCATGCCGATTCAGATTCGGCCACACCCGTACGAGTTCGCGCTGTACTACGACGTCTAGGCCAGTCGTGCACGACACTCTGTGAAATAGACACGCACTGGGATCTCCGCGGTCACGTGCATTTTTCAGCTTGGAGAACAGATGTCTCTGGGTGGCAAGGGATTTCTCGAGGTGGCCGGTAGTCGTGCGGCGGCGCTCGCGGTTCTGGCCACTATCACCGGCCTGTATTACATGATCGTCGCGGTCACCAATTCTGTGGATACGGATACCAACCGCCGCGGCGTCGCGGCGGTATTGTCGATGGCGCAGACCATTCACCACGTCGGGGTCGACTCGCGTGCGATCACCAGCGATACCGCTGTCTGGATCGCGTACATGCTGATCGTGATCTGGGAATTCCTGATCGCGTTGGTGCTTCTGGCCGCCGCGGTGGCCTGGTGGCGAGTGGTAGCGGGCCGTGCGGTACGCGACACCGCTGTGCGATTGGCGAGCGTGGGATGGACCATGGTGGTGCTGTTATTCCTCGGTGGCTTTCTCACGATCGGGGGCGAGTGGTTCCGTATGTGGGCAAACAAGGAGGCCAACGCCACCTCGGCTGCCCTGCAGAATTTTCTCATCGCCGCCGTGGGACTCCTGTTGGTTCACCTGCCCGAGCCCTCGGCTTCCACGGGCAACCAAGCCGCGCCACCGATGCTCGATCAAACCCCGCACAGCGACAACCCGCGACCGCTCTGAATCTACGTCGCGAAGCGGATCAACGACATCCCGAGGAACGAGCACAGGACCACCGCATTCTGCGGGCCCATCGCTCCGAAGAGGACCGACTGGACGGGGGATTGCGTTTCCACGCGCAGCCTTTCGGTGCCGGTGACGGTATGAACGAACACGATCTGATCGTTCTCAACCAGCCCCCCGAAGTCATTGAGCATCACCAGTCCTTGCTCCGGGAAGACCAGTGGGTGTGCACCGTGGGCCAGGGAACGCGACCAGAGTTTTCGTGGCGGCGAGGACCTGTACTCCCACGCGGTGACCACGGCGTTGCCGCTGTCGTAGCCGACGGCGATTCCTCGCGTCGGATCGATGGCCGGAGGGTTGGCCACGACGCCACCGGCTAACTCGCAGACCGGATACTTGCTGACAGCGCCCGAGTCCACGGCCACGCGCACGAGCGACTCGCCGACGGTGGCGACGCCGATCCCCTGCAACGTGCCTGCGAAGCGCTCAGAACCCTGGCCGTTGTTCAGAAACCACGCATCACCGTCGACGAGTACCGGATCCCAGCCGTAACCTTCACCCTCCTCGCGGTAGCGCGCAGAAAATCCCTCGTCGAGTGCGAGCTTGTGCATCGTCGGGTCCCACACCAGTCGGCGCAGCGAATCCACGCCGACGACATAGATGTCGCTGCTGTCAGCACTAAGACGAGCGATTGACGCCTCGGGTACGACGGCGCATCCGACGATGTCGAGGTGGTCGGCGTCGAGCACGACGACCTCGGTGTCGACGCCCGGCCACGCGAGGTCTTCACCTGGTCGCGATCCCCCGAAATCCTTCGTCGCCAAGCACCCGTCCGGCAGGATCACGAACGAGTTGTACGGGCGCTCCCGCGGTAACGTGCGTGAGGCGACGAGATCGAGTCCTGCGGTCAGCTTGTGGGCGTGATTGCCGAAAACGACGTAGAGGAACCCGTTGGCGTGGGCGGCGATTCCACCGGGCCACATCGGTCCGCCCGCCAGATCCACCGATCGGCGCGTGGTCGCCAGCGTGTCCTGGTCGAGTTGCTCCACCCAGCTCACCGCGCCATCACCGGTGTGGCACAGAAGATACATTTCGTCGTCGTTGCGCCAGACCACCATTGTGCCCATGCCCAGCGATCGATACACGACGGTGAACGAATCGTTGACCGCGACCTCGCGGCCGCGGAACGGAATCTGTCGCCGCGCCGGTCCCCCGTCCTCACCGGGCCAGATGTTCGGCCAGTATTGCGGCATCGGGTCGACCATGCGACTGATGCTAGACGAGAGCGCCGGTCCCACTTGGCAGGTCACGCTGGTCAACGACGGCCCGGTGACGGTGTTACTCGAGTGGTAACCTCGTTCGACTATCCGGACCGTAGTCCGAATAGTAGTCTCCCAGGTATGACACAGCAATTGGACGCTCGACTCAACCCGCACGCCCCCGCTGTCCTCAGTCTCTTCCGAGTGATCGTCGGATTGTTATTCCTCTGCCACGGCGTATCCCACACGTTTGGGTGGATCGTCCCGCGCGCGGCGCCTATGGGCTCTTTCCCCTACTGGTGGGCCGGCGTCATCGAGACAGTCACAGGCGTCTTGATCACCCTCGGCCTCTTCACTCGTATCGCGGCATTCTTCGCGTCCGGCATCATGGCGTTCGCCTACTTCACCCAACACATCAAGGGTGGATTCTGGCCGATCGTCAACGGCGGCGAGTTGGCCGTTCTGTACTGCTTCATCTTCTTCCTGCTGATGTTCACCGGCGGCGGTGCCTACGCGCTGGACTCCAGGACCAGGCGGAATCGGACAGTGACCGGACAGCGTTCGCGTCGAGGCTGGCGGAGGTAAGTGAGTTACCCGTCGAGTCGCAGATCCTTGCGGAACCGCTCCATACCATCGATCTTCTCGGCCAGCGTGGCGTCGGGGCCGCCGTAGAACATCCACGGCATGGTGATGATGCCGGTGATGCCCGCGGCCTCGGCACGCGCGAAATGCTCGGGCGTGAACGCGTCGGTCAGGGGCGTGAGAACGGTGAAATCGTCCATCAGCAAACCGTTTTCGGCCCGTAGCTCCCGCAGCCGCTGCACGCCCGCGATCGCCCGATCGGTGGTAATGAGATCGCCGATCCAGCCGTCATTTCGGGCAGCGCGCCGCAGCGCGATGTCGGAGAGCCCGCCCACGTATATCGGAATATGCGGCGGGGTGGGCTCCATCTCCAGCCTGGGCGCCGTATAGAACTCGCCGTCGAACTCGGTCCAGCCTGGCTTCCATAGCGCCTTCATCAGTTCGAGCATCTCGTCGGTACGTTTACCGCGCCTGTCGAAACGCTGGCCCATCAGCGAGAACTCTTCCTCGCACCACCCAACACCGACGCCGAGTTCCAGCCGGCCATCGGCCAGATATGCCGCGGTACCAATGGATTTCGCCGCTGAGTACGGATCTCGCATCGCGGGCAGATAGACGGTGGTGACGAAACGCAGCCGCGTGGTCACCAGGGCGATGGCACCGATCAGCACCCATGGGTCGGGCCAGTCGGTGAACGACTCCCAACGCCGCTTGCCATCCTTGGTGTAGGGATACGGCGTCGCCAGTGTCTCCAGGTTGATCACGTGGTCGGGCACGGCCATGCCGTCATACCCTAGATCGTCGGCGGCCCTGGCGACTTCGACGGCCTCCTTGGTGTCCAGGAACGCCGTGCTGATGTAGAACTGCAGAGCCACTAGCTGCTGTCCCTGGCCCAGGCCGGCCGGATGAAGATGCCGTCGGCTTCGACGGTGTGGCCGTCGGCGTCCGCGATGAAGCCGCGCGCGAAGGTTTTCACGCCCTCGACCCGGTCGATACACGCCTCGGCCCGCAGAGGTCCCAACGGTGTGGCACGCAGATAGCGGCAGGTGATGGTGCCGGTGAAGTTCGGCTTGTTCAGACCAGCGCTAGCGGCCTCGCCGAGGATGTGGTCGAGTATCAGCGCACTCACCCCGCCGTGCACGTGCCCGGGCGGACCTTCGTATGCGGCACCGAGTTCGAACTCGGTGCGGGAGATACCCGCGTCGTCGCGGTCGATGATGAGCGGCGGTGCGAACGCGTTGCGCAGTCCGATCACCGGGTTGCCCCACGACCGGCTGCGCCCGTCACCCGAGTACCGCACCCCGTACGGTCCGTCCATTTGTGAGGCGCGCAGCGTCGCCGTGATCTCCTCGATCGACCTCTGCGCAGCGCGGATCACATCGGCGTTTACTTCGGTGCGGATGGTGGCGTCCAGCAGATCGCGCACCGCCTCGGTGAACGGCTCGTAGACCGCCTGCTGCCGGTCGAACTCGTCGCTGTCGATCGGCTCATGTGTGAACTGCACCCGCGCAATCTCCTGACATTCCGCAACATCGCGTCCTCGCGAGTCCTTCATATCATCGAAGGCTCTGTGAAACGCAACAGGGTGGCAGTCAGCTACCGAACACCTTGAGCACTACGACCTTCGCGCGCCGCGTCACCCGCAGGTAGTTGTCCAGGAACTCACTGCCGTCGTCATTGGGCCAGCCCGCGGCCACCGCGACGGCGTTGAGCAGACGGCCCGGCCCCGGTAGTTGATCGGTGGCCTTGCCGCGCACCAGAACGAGTGCATTGCGCGCCCTCGTCGCCGTCAGCCAGGCCTGCCGCAGCAGATCGACGTCGCCCTCGGCGATCAGTTCGGCGGCCCCTATCGCGTCCAGGGACTCCAGCGTCGAGGTGTTGTGCAGCGCGGTGATTCGATGGGCGTACTTCAGCTGCAGAAGCTGGACCGTCCACTCGACGTCGGCGAGGGCGCCGCGCCCCAGCTTGGTGTGCGTGTTCGGATCGGCGCCACGCGGCAGGCGTTCGGCGTCGATGCGCGCCTTTACGCGCCGAATCTCCAGCACCGCTTCGGCGGACACGCCGCCGGGCGGGTAGCGGGTCTTGTCGACCATCAGCAGGAACCGAAGACCGAGGTCCTCGTCGCCCGCGACGCGATGCGCCCGCAGCAGCGCCTGAACCTCCCACGTCTGCGCAAACCGGGCGTAGTACGCCCCGTATGAGGCAAGCGTGCGGACCAGCGGGCCGCTGCGACCCTCGGGCCGCAGGTTGGTGTCGACTTCGAGCGGCGGGTCCGCGCTCGGGGTGCCCAACAACGCGCGCACCTGCTCGGCGACGGTGACCGACCACTTCACCGCCATGGATTCCTCTGCCCCGCCGAGGGGTTCGCACACGAACATGACGTCGGCGTCGGAGCCGTAGCCCAATTCCCCGCCACCGAGTCTGCCCATCCCGATGACCGCGATCCGCGCCAATGGGCCACCGGCGGGCGTGTTCGCCCGGATCACCACGTCCAACGCAGCCTGCAGCACGGCAACCCACACGGACGTCAGCGCGTTGCACACCTCGGTGACCTCGAGCAACCCCAAGAGATCGGCCGATGCGACGCGCGCGAGTTCGCGACGACGCAGCGTCCTCGCGGCCGCGATCGCGCGCAGTGGCTCGTCGTAACGAGCGGCCGATGCCACCAGCGCCCGGGCCAGCCCGTCCGGCTCGACGTCGAGCAACTTGGGTCCAGTGGGCCCGTCGGCATACAGCCGGATCACCTCGGGAGCCCGCATCAGGAGTTCGGGAACGAACGCCGACGTGCCGAGCACGTGCATCAAGCGTTTCGCCACCGCGCCCTCGTCGCGCAGCGAGGCCAGATACCAACGCTGGTCGGCGAGTTCATCGCTGATGCGACGGTAGGCCAGCAGCCCTGCATCAGGATCTGGCGTGTCGGACAGCCAGTCCAACAGTGTCGGCAGAAGAACCTGCTGCACCCGTCCGCGCCTGCCGCTGCTGCCGGTCAACGCGGCCAGATGAGTCAGAGCACTCTGCGGTCCTTCGTATCCCAACGCCGCGAGCTGACGTTCGGCCGCCGCCGGCGACAGGCTCGGGGAGAAACCGACGGCGGCGCCCTCGACGGACTCCAGCAGTGGTTGGTAGAAGAGCTTGGCGTGCAGGCGCGACACCCGCCGGCTCTGGCGCTTGAGCTCCTCCCTCAGCACGCCGAGCGCATCGTGCTGGCCATCGGGTCGGATGTGCGCGGCGCGGGCAAGCCATCGCATCGCCTCTTGGTCATCAGACTCGGGAAGCATGTGGGTGCGCTTGAGCCGCTGCAGTTGCAGACGGTGTTCCAGCAGTCGCAGGAACTCGTACGACGCGGTCAGGTTGGCGGCGTCGTCCCGACCGACGTAGCCGCCTGCGCCCAAGGCAGCAAGCGCGTCGACCGTCGACGCCACGTGCAGCGACTCGTCGTTGCGCCCGTGGACGAGCTGAAGCAGCTGCACCGCGAACTCGACGTCACGCAGCCCTCCCGTGCCGAGCTTGATTTCGCGGGCTCTGACGCCGGCGGGCACCAGTTCCTCGACTCGCCGGCGCATCTTCTGAACCTCGGAGACGAAGTCCTCCCGCTCGCGGGCTGCCCACACCATCGGCATCAATGCCGCCATGTACTGCTCGCCGAGTTCGGCGTCGCCGACCGCGGGGCGCGCCTTCAAAAGGGCCTGGAACTCCCAGGTCTTGGCCCACCGCTCGTAGTACGCCACGTGGGAATCGAGTGTGCGGACGAGCTGACCGCGCTTGCCCTCGGGCCGTAGCGCGGCGTCGACCTCGAAGAAGGCGTCGGCGGCGAACCGCATCATCTCGCCGGCCACCCTGGTGCTGATCGCTAAGTCCTTTTGGGCCGACTCCGCCGTTACGAAGATGACGTCGACGTCGCTGACGTAGTTCAGTTCGCGCGCCCCACACTTGCCCATGGCGATGACCGCCAACCGGGGCGGTGGCGCTCCATCGTCGCCGGACTTGGAGTCCTTGCACACGGTCCCGGTGGCGACGATGAGTGCCGCGCCCAGTGCCGCATCGGCGATATCGGCGAGGTGCTCCCCCACCGTCGGGAACGGCAGAACGGGTTCATTCTCCACCGTCGGAGCCAGATCGAGCGCAGCCAGCACCAGCAATCGATCGCGGTACAGAACACCCAGATCGCTTGCGTCCGAGGTTTTCTCGGCCCGCTCGGCGAAGACGCGCCGCAGTTCGGTGGCGCTGGGCAGGGACACGTGACCCGCCAGGAGGTGCCACGAACGCGGTTGCGCGACGAGGTGATCTCCGAGCGCCATGGACGAGCCGAGAACACCGAACAGTCGGCCCCGCAGCGCGCGGTCCTTGACCAGAGCGCGGTTCAGTTCGTCCCAGTCCTGCTCCAGTGCGTCAGCGAGTCGCACCATCGTCCGCAGGGCGGTGTCGGCGTCGGGTGCACGGGACAACGACCACAACAGCTCGACGTGGCCGTCGGTGTTCCAGCCCAGCCGATTCAGATCCGTGCGGGCGGGCGGTTCTACCAACCCCAGCCTGCCGACGCTGGGCAACGTCGGTCGCTGCGTCGCGGGTTTGGCCACCCGACGACGTTATCTCACCCGCCAATCCCCCGGTCGCTTCGCTCCAGCCCGCCGAAACCTACAGAGACAGGTACGCCTTCAGCTCGTACGGCGTGACGTTGCTCCGGTAGCTCTCCCACTCGGTGCGCTTGTTGCGCAGGAAGAAGTCGAAGACGTGCTCGCCGAGCGCCTCCGCGACCAGTTCGGACTTCTCCATCTCGGTGAGCGCGATCCCGAGGCTGCCCGGCAGCTCCTTGTAGCCCATCGCTCGGCGTTCCTCGGGGGTGAGATTCCACACGTTGTCCTCGGCCTGCGGCCCGAGGACGTAGTTCTTCTCGACACCGCGCAGGCCTGCCGCCAAGAGGACGGCGAAGGCGAGATAGGGGTTGCAGGCCGAATCGGGGCTGCGGACCTCGATGCGCCGTGACGACGCCTTGCGCGGTGTGTACATAGGCACCCTGACGAGGGCGGATCGGTTGGCCGCCCCCCACGAGGCCGCGGTCGGCGCCTCACCTCCGTGAACCAACCGCTTGTACGAGTTGACCCACTGATTGGTGACGGCACTGATCTCGCTGGCGTGTTCGAGGATTCCGGCGATGAACGACTTGCCGACGGCCGACAGCTGCAACGGGTCGTCGGGGGTGTGGAACGCGTTGGCGTCACCCTCGAAGAGGCTCATGTGGGTGTGCATCGCCGACCCGGGGTACTCGCTGAAGGGCTTGGGCATGAACGACGCCCGCACGCCCTCCTTGAGCGCGACCTCCTTGACGATGTAACGGAAAGTCATCACGTTGTCCGCCATCGACAGCGCGTCGGCGTAGCGCAGGTCGATCTCCTGCTGGCCGGGCGCACCCTCGTGGTGGCTGAACTCCACGGAGATGCCCATCGACTCCAGAGCGTCGATCGCGTGGCGGCGGAAGTTGGGCGCCGAGTCATGCACGGCCTGGTCGAAGTAGCCGCCGTTGTCGGCGGGCACGGGCTCGGAGCCGTCGTACGGGCCGGGCTGCAGCAGGAAGAACTCGATCTCCGGGTGCACGTAGCAGGAGAAGCCGAGATCACTCGCCTTGGCCAACTGCCTGCGGAGCACGTGCCGCGAGTCCGCCCACGACGGTGATCCGTCGGGCATCGTGATGTCACAGAACATCCGGGCGGAGTGGTGCTTACCGCCGCTCGTCGTCCACGGCAGCACCTGGAAGGTGGACGGATCCGGGCGGGCAACGGTGTCGGATTCCGATACCCGGGCAAAGCCCTCGATCGACGAACCGTCGAACCCGATGCCCTCTTCGAACGCACCTTCTAGTTCAGCCGGGGCGATCGCGACGGACTTGAGGTATCCGAGCACGTCGGTGAACCACAACCGGACGAAGCGGATGTCACGCTCCTCGAGCGTCCGGAGCACGAATTCCTTCTGCCGATCCATGTGCGAAGCGTAGGCATCGGCTGTTAATTCCGTGTTACGCCGGTGCGTACGCTGTTCGTAAAGGTTTGCTGCGCAGGTCGCGCGGGACCGCTGTAGCCGCCGTTAACGTGGCCTAGCCGTTCCGGGGGCAAACGGTGGGCTGGCGCAGGTGACGCTCGCGGGGGCAACTCCCCCGTCATGGCGCCCCTTTGCCCCCGGAGAACAGGGCACGCCCACCCCTGCGTGTCACATTTGTGACAGGTAGGGGGTTTGACGCCAGCCCACCTGGTCTAGCCGGTCGCCCGGTTCACGATGACCTCGACGTGATGGATGGCCCCGCCCACGGTGTGCACCATCCCCGGTCCGACCGCGTCGTACAGCTCGCCGCGCCACAGCACACCCGTCGCCGCCACGACGACGTCACCGGCGCGCAGCGGCCCCAGGACCAGCCGGTAGGACACCGACGACGGCTCACGTCCGAGGGCGGTGGACTCCTCGGCGGTCAGCGGTGACAGTGCCGCCGCGTACACCGCGTCCCGGGTGGGTAGCACCTGCCCGTTGTCGTCTCTGCCGCCGCCCAGCTTCAGGGTCACCTGCTCCCGCAGGCCGATCACTGGGCTCTCACCCGGTAGCGGTTGAGGGCGAACTGCTCAGCCAACGTCCACCCGTCGAACCCGCCGCGCAGCGACACGCTGCCCACGTCGTTGGGTAGCTGCTCGGGGTTGGCGAGCAGCCGCACCGCGGCGGTCGTGATGACCGCAGCGACGTCGGCGTTGGGTCCACCCACGGTGAACCCCCGTCCGCGGGTGTAAGCCTTCGCCAGGGCGGTGACGACCGCGACGACGTTCACCGGGTCACCTTGGCTCAGTGACGTGACGTCGGCCGGGGAAACCTCGGGCATCGGTCAGACCTCGGTGAGCAGGGTCACGGCCTTCGCCTGCAAAAGTGCTGTATCCCAACGGCTCACGACCCTAATGCCGATGGAGTCGTAGTCACCCCACGTCTGATCCAAAATCTTCACTTCCGCGTTGACGTCTCGTGCCACGACGACCTTGGAGAAGTCGACCAGCGCCACGCGTGCCTTCGCCGTCGCGTTGGGGATGTTGTCGGTGATGACGACCGGCAAAACCCAACAGCGCGAACTCGGTGCCGTTCTGAACCCACAACATCGTCGGAGAGGTGAGGGACCACTTGGCATTAAATGCCAAGTGTCATGACTACGTGTTCACCTAGCGTTCTGTTCGGGACTTCGCTCCCATTTCTCCTTGTTGGCAAGGTAATTCGCCTGCCACCATCGCCCGCCGGCACATGTCCAAGGGGCAGATGGCCATCGTGGTAGCGAGGGCTTGTCCAGTTTCTGGACAAACCGTTCGTGATGCCGCGAGCCAGCACGGCATCACCAAGTCGCGCATCGGGCAGGCCAATGTGATCATCGACAACTTGGCCGGTGAACATCGCCCGCCCGGCACATGTCGAAGGGGCAGATGGCGATAGTGGTCGCGCGAGCGCAGCGCAAAGTTTCTTTGCAAGGCAGCACCTATCAGATCGGCAAAGGCTTGAGCATGAGCGCCCAGCGCCTCACCCAGGCCAATGTGATCATCGGCAACTTGTCGGTGAAGGTCACACCAACTTTCGTGGCGTATGAGGGCGACGATCCGGCGGGGTATGCGCTCGCGGTGAACATCGCCCGACGACACATGACGAAGGGGCCGACGGCAATTGTGGTCGTGAGAGCGCAGCGCCAGCCCGGTGGTGAGAAACTCACCAATCGTCAGGCTGGCAAGACGCTGGGGATAGACCACACGCGCCTCTCTCAGGCGAACACCATCATCGAGTTTCTGTCGTCGCCAGAGCGTGCCTAGAAACTAGGCACGCTCGGGCGACGACTATCGCCGCCAGGGCGAACAAGGTTGGCATGAAACATGCCAACCTCGTCGCCAGGGCGTGCTTAGAAACTAAGCAAACGATTCGGGACGCCGCCAAGCAGCATCGGAATGAGCAACCCGCGCATTGCGTGCTGCTTGGCGGTGAACATCGCCCGACGACACATGACGGCAGGGCCGAGAGCCATCGTCCTCGTGAGGGCCATGAAGGTGACACAATTTGTGTCGACACGTAGTGCGGCTAGACAATTCGGAATCCCCCAGCAGAGGATCTCTCAGGCCAATGTGATCATCGAGTTCTTGTCGGTGAAGGTGGTGGACGGCATCCTCACCACACCGCCGATCCTCACCTTCGACCAGGCGTACGCGGACGCGGATCTGGATGCGCTCGCCGCCGAGGCACCGGATACACAGATAAACGGCGACCATCAGCTCCTATTCACGGGAGAGTTTGTGCAGCAAACAAGGAAATTCTGTACAGAGATTCACGGCACCTACCGAGCGAGCCGTGGTGGCTACCCCGGGGGGGTACCTCCCCCCCTGGGGGTTCGTCGACGGGGGTCAGCGAGTGGGTCGGGGCGGGTCCTGAGGCGGCCCGGCGAACGCGGGAACCACGAACCCCTTTCCCCGGGCCGTCTCAGGG
Source organism: Mycobacteriales bacterium (assembly GCA_038244615.1). Classification (GTDB taxonomy): domain Bacteria; phylum Actinomycetota; class Actinomycetes; order Mycobacteriales; family Mycobacteriaceae; genus Mycobacterium. The sequence continues at coordinate 36,583 of JBBRTH010000040.1, forward strand.
GTACGGGCGTGTTGGCCACTTCCATTGGCCCTCACTGCGACCGCACCACACCCGCATGCACATCGCGGCCGTGACCGCGGGCGGGTGCTGTCTGTTGTGCCCTCATCGTGTGAGGGCGGCTTTCCTGTGCACTTGCTGCTCGTCGTCGGCGGTGCGCGCTGCGGCCTGGCGCTGCTGATCGAGGGTGGCGCTGCGTTCCATGTAGTCGCTGAGGGTGGCCAGTCGCAGCGCAATCCCCTGCCGTGCAAGGGTCCATGCGTCGATTGGCTTGCCCTCACGCTGAGCAGTGATGCGTGCACGCTCGAGGTCGGCGGCGTCGACCGGCGCCATGACGAGGGCAGTGTCGGCGACGGTTATCCGTGACGCCATCGCGAGCATCGTGAAACCTTGGATGGCGGCCGCCCACAGCGTGATGGCCTCCTGAGCGCTGGCCCAGTGCCGCATCGCCTCGGCGCCGCGGTTGATGATCGCTTGTGTGTCAGTGAGGTCGGCCGGCAGTGCCGCTGCTGCCGCGCGCAATGCGTCACAGTGCGGTTCGAGGGCTGCCGCCCAGGCGGTGAGGATGGTGTCAGCGTGCTCGACGACGGCGGTGGTGAGGTCGTCGTCGCTGCGGGTGCGCGCCGCGTTGTTGATGTTCGTCTGGTGAACCAGCACGTGATCGAGCAGCAGTCCGCGGATGGTGATGTCGTCGTGGTAGTCGCGGCCCGCGGCCAGCGCATCGAGCACGGCGCCTTTCAGTGCGGTTCCCGAGATCTGCTCGGCTGCGGTGACGAGGGCCGTGGCTTGGCTCAGCTGATCGGAGATCTTGGTAGGCAGTGGCACACCGAGCTTTGCGGCGGATTGCCCGATGATCTGGACTAGGGCTCGACCGGTAACGGGCATCGGGGGTCTTCCTATTCGGGTAGTTGCGGTTCGTAGAAGGCGTAGTCGGGATCGAACATTCGGCGGGTGTAGTCGCGGAGGTGCGCCTCGGCGCTGATTGGGCCGGGATCGGGATTTGCGCCCTCGCGTGCAACGACGGCGGAATCGCTGCGCACCGCTGGTGTGCTGAGGTCGACCGGGTCCTCGTCTTCGGTGCCGAACAGTCGACGCGCGAGGGTTCGCAGGGCGTCGCGGCCGTCGGTGTCTGCGTCGTCGGTCATGTGTCCTCGTCGGCGAAGATGTAGCGGCCGTGGATCTTGGTTGCGCCCGTCAGGGCTGCTCTGCGTCTGACGGTTCGTGGACTGCAACCCTGTTCGGCGGCAACTTCATTGGTCGTCTTCAACGATGACGCGTCGAGCACCTTTGCGCTACTTTCCTGTCCGACTGCGGACACCATCTCGCGGTGCAGCGCGGCGCGAACCTCCAACAGTTCGGGTGCGATGTGCTCCCCGGCGTCGTGCAAGCGTTTGATGTCCCGGCCGATGAAGTACGCAGCGAGGCGAATAGTCCGCGGTGTCATCATGGTTCGCCCCGACCGACTTCGATGCCATTGGGCCGGCGGCGCAGCGAGGCGTGCGCGGCGTAGGTGTACAACCGCCCGCCGATGACGCCGTTGAGGTCACGGTCGGGCTGCTCGTCGGCCCACGCCCTGCAGCGGGCCAGCGCGGGGCATCCTCGGCACAGCTGGGCGGCCTGACGAGTGCGTTCGCCGTCGGGGCCGTCCGATCCGTCGAACAGATGCGGCTTACCGCGGCACCGCGCACCGGGTAGCGAGGGTGCGCCGGCCAATGCGAGCAACAGCGTGTCGAGTGCGCTCACACGCCCGTCCATCCGGTGCGGGTGAGCCAGTACAGGTCGTCGCGGTACAAGACACGGCCTTGGGTGAGTGCTTGCGTGGACAGTGCGCGGCGACGCCGGTAGTCGGCTTGCCGGCACGGAGACGAGCAATTGATGCGACGAGAGCAGCGGCGGATGTGCATGGTGCGGCCGCAGGCCTCGGTACCTACGGAGTCCTGACCAGCGACGTTGGGGGCGTCCCCCCTGGTTATGGAGTCGAAGCGTTTGTGGCAGCGGACGCACATCGGTTGGTAGTGCTCGGGGGTGGCGCTGTACCGATAGCCTCTGTCGTCGAATAGTTCGGCAGGGTCGGTGTTGTCGTACGCCCAGTGCTCAGCCTGCTTGCCGCAGTCGATGCAGTGGTATGCGGCGGCGTTGCCCTTGCTCCAGAAGACGCGCGCGTGAGCGCCGGAATAGGTGATGTTGTTGCCTGCCCAGTTGTGGTGCGCTGGACCCGTGGGCAACTTCCGCTCGGTCACGGGGATGACTGTGTGCACGTCGCCGTGTCGTCGTAATCGGGCGGCATGCATGGAGCAGTAGCCGGCCGCCTTGTCAGGCTTTGTGCATCCTTCGATCATGCAGCGCGCCAGCCGGCTTGGTCGTTGGCGGGGTGTGGCTTCTCCAGCGTTGCCGGTTCGGTACCAGCGGAAGTAGTGCATCCTGCACCAACCACGACGGTTGTGCACTGGGCGTTCGCAGCCCTCGATGGCGCATGTCATCGTGCTGCTCCTTTGCGTGAATTGCAAGACCGGCAAAGGACATCCAGCATGGGCAGCTTGATGGGTTTACCAGCGGCCTTGGCTGCCCATGCTGCTGGGCTGTGGTCGGCCTGCAGGTCTTCGGTGGATCCGCAGTTGGAGCAGAACGGTTGGAGGCGGCGGGCGCGTTTGGACAGTTTGTCCCAACTCGTCGTGTACCCGCGGGCGCGGCTGGATGCCTTGGGGTCGGTGGTGTGCTCGTCGCAGCGTGGGCCTGTTGAGGGTTCGCCGCATGTGAGGCAGGGGCGCATGGTCATTGCTGGTCCTCGCGTGCTGCCCAGTCGATGATGCTGCGCTCCAACGTTCGGAGTCCGAGCTCGGAGTAGAGGATCGGGACCAGGGTGGAGAACATGCTGAGGACGGAGAAGACGAGGTAGGTGACGCCCCAGTCGGATGTGGTGGCTTCGCGGAGCGCTTCGTTGAGGTCGTCGATGTTCCCTTCGGAGTCGGCGGTGACCAGGCGGGCGGCGTTGCGGATGCCGTCGCTGTAGTCGGGGTCGTCGCGCCGGGTGTAGATGGCGCCGGTGAGGCAGGCCAGGCCGTCGCCGGTGAGAAGGATTGGGATCACCTGTGCGTGTAAAGCCAGGACCGCGCCGATGAGTTCGGTGCCGCGGTCCTCGTCGGCGGTTTCTTCGAGTACGGCGTTGAAGCCGTCGATGTTGTGGCGGCCGTAGTGGCAGACGAGTGCGGTGGCTCTGCGGTTGTCGGCGGCGTCGGGGTTGGTCATGGTGCGCTCCTTGGGTTGGGTGATGAAGTGTTCAGCTGGGCGATTTGTTCACCTGTTCCCCCCTAAAGGGAGGGGGGTGAACAGAACAGATTGGACCGGTGGGTGAACAAGGGTGAACATGACTGAACAGATTCATCGGCTAGCCGCCTTGTAGAAGGGCCGCTTTTCGGTGCCGGCATTGAGCAGGTCACCGGATTGCAGCAGGTCAGACAGTGCGCGGTAGAACGTCGCGGGGTCCATGTCCGCAACGTTGCGGAGTTCGGCCTTGCTCGCCCCGGTTTGTGAAAAGTGGTGAACAAAGGTGAACAAAAGTCGTTCTGCGCGTTCGGGTTTGTTCACCCCCCTGTGAACAGATATGACGCCGCTACCGGTGCCGTCGATGAGGTCGAGTTTCAGCTCCATGCGGTCGGTCTGTGGGCCGTCCTTGCGCTTCTCACGGTCAAGTGTGATGACCCCGCCGTCGCGGACCACGGAGTACACGGTGTCCGCGCCGGCCTCGAATACCGACGACCCGCGGAACGTCTTGCCGTCCTTGCCCGAGTGGTGCACGCCGAGCACGACACCACGCCCGGCGGGCGTACATTCCCGTAGCCGGGTCAGCGCGTCGACGACCAGACCGCAGTCCTTCGCCGAGTTTTCGTCGGCGCCGACCATGCAGCGCGCCAGGGTGTCGAACACGATGAACCCGTAGCCGTTCCAACCGATGAGCGCCGCCATGTCGGCGACCTGGAACTGATCGGTGAGATTCACCGGACGCGGCAGGATCTCCATGTCGCCATCGGCGATCGTGGTATGCCAGCCCCGTTCCCACGCCTCGGTGCGCGGGTTGTAGCCGAACGCGCCTTCGGCGGCGACGTAGAGCGCGCGGCGCTTCTCGGTGGTGCGCCCCTGCCAGGGCCGCCCGGTGGCGACGCTGGCGGTCCAGTCGTAGGCCAGGAACGACTTGCAGGTGCCCCACCGTCCGTAGAGCAGCGCCGTGGTGCCCTGGTCGAGTGTGTCGTCGATCAACGGCTCGGCGGGCGGCAGATTGCGTAGATCGGACCGATTGAGTAGCAGCGAAGCAAGTTTCGGCGTGCCATCCTCGACGTCGTCGAGTGGCGGCAACGGGTCGACAGTGCTGGCGTCGATCATGGGGCGACTCCCCTGAGTGCTTTCGCGGCGGCGCTGAGGTTGCCGCCGTGGTCGAGGAGGGCATAGGCGTGAAACTTGGTGTAGCCCTTCGGATGTCCCGGTTCAGTGATGTTGAAGGAGGTGTTCGGGGAGTAGACGAATAGGCAACCGTGTCGGACGCTGGCCGACGTTGCCGACGTCGCGGCGGGGTGACGCCAGCGGGCGCCGTCGGCGTCTCCGTCGTGGTCGAGGCACTGCCAGCCGTGGATGCCGAGGACCGTTTCCCAGGTGGCTTCGATGCAGAACTCGTCGGCGATCGACGGGCCGGTGTGCGGCGGGTACAGGTGGCGCCGGGGGGATCTCGGGAACGTCAGCTCGGGTAGCAGGAGTTCGACGAGCCAGGGTGGCGGTGCGACCACCGGGCCGTCGATCCTGGTGTAACGCTTGCCGCTGTCGGGATGGATGCTCGGCGGCTGGATCGCGTAGCCGCTGGACGTCTTGATCTCGACGCCTTTCGGCAGGCGGCGGTGCGAGAGCTTCCCGGCTGGCCGCCGGAAGTAGTGGTGACGTCCGCCGGCGGATCTCCCCGAGACCGTAGTCAGGGTTTCGGGCAGGGCACCGTGCTCGGCTTCCAGCGCGGCCAGCGCGGCCATGTCGTCTACGTCGAGGACGAACATGGATTCGGGCACGCGTGCGCCGATGTTGCATCCGGCGTACCGGCCTCCCCACCATGCTGCGACCACGTCGGTGTCGGTCGTGAAGTCGAGAACTCCGCGGCCGCCCGGGATCGCCGGGATCTTGCCGTTGCACGGTCCGACCGCCCAGTTGTTGACGGCCAGTTCGATTGCGTAGGTGCCGATGTTGGTGGCGTCCGTGCACCGACGGCCGGTCGCGGTAGTCTTGGAGTCATCGACTGTGGCGGTTGACGTGGCGGCCCGGGTAGCGGAAGCTCCCGGGCTTCTTCGTGTCACGCCGCACCGCCGCTGCGGCGTCGGCGTGCCTGCGACGACTTGAGCGCCAGCCGCGCGAAGTACGCCTTGCGGAGATGCTCGGCGGCTACCGGGTCACCGTTGGCTTCGGCGAGCCACTTGTCGTCTAATGCCTTGCGCGCGTTGGCGGTTCGTGCGGGGCGGTCTGGAGTTCGTGCCCACGAATCGTGGGCTGCGATTTGGCTGCGCAATGTGCGTTCGGCTGGTGTGAGCATGAGACCTCCACAAAATGTGAAGGCCCGTTGGAGACCTACCCTGAGGGCGTACCGTCCGGTGGTGGAGCCGTAGCTGGACGGGGCGGCTGTAGGCACAGCGTACCGGACGCTGTGCCAGTACTCCTGCTCGTCTACTGGGTGAGTCGGTACTCGGCGTGGCCACTGGCGGCGGCGGAACGCAGTTCGTCGGCCAGGGCGAAGTACTCGAACGTTCCGCTGTAGGAACACTTCTTGTTGGCACACTCCACGGTGAGCTCGGCCCGACTGTAAACACCGATCCGGTGCCCGGATTGCCTGATCCATCCTGACGTCCCTCGCCGTGGCCGGAGGCGGGCGGCGTTGACGATCTCGGAGAACTCGGATATGAACTCAGGCTTGGTCAGGCCGTCGACCGGACAGGCCAGAACTAGATCGTCATGGACTTCAATGACTGCCAGGTTGAGGCAGAAATGCCCCCTACTAGGGCACAGCAATCGCACTTCCCATGACCTCACCCCGTCTAGGTCGACACCCTCGGGCAACACTGGCGCCGCGTCGAGCATTTCCCTGACTACATCTTGCAGCGGTCGGCGGTTCGCGCTCACAGGTCCCCCAAGTTCAGGCCGCGTGCCTCGGTCGCCGCGCGGTCGGAGGCGGTGGCCGCGGTGTACCGGTCGAGCATCTCGCGGGACTGCCACCCGGCGACGGCCATCAGGCCGCCCTCGGAGCCGCCCGCGGCCAGCCAGCGGGTCGCCGCGGTGTGCCGCAACAGGTGTGGGTGGAAGCGGTCGATACCGGCCGCGTTGGCGCGCCCTGCCAGCGAGCGGCGCAGCGCGGTGTACCCGTACGTCATCCCCCGGTCCCCGAGCCACAAGGCGGCACTGTCGGCGCGGGCGTGGCGCCGGCGTAGCCGTAGGTAGCGGTCCAGGGTGGCGGCGGTCTGGGGGCTGATGGGCACGATGCGACCGCGGCCGCCCTTCCCGCGGGTGATCGTCACCAGAGCGCGCGGTAGGTCCACGTCGGCCGTGTGCAGCGCGCACACCTCACCGGCCCGCATCCCCGTCTCGGCCATCAGCCGGAGCACCGCCTCATCGCGGCGGTCGAGGAAGTCCTTGCCTTGGCAGGCCTTGAACAGCCGTTTCAGTTCGTCATCGGTCAGGGGGTCGGTGACCTTGACGTCGATTCGTGGTGGTGGAAGGCCGAGTAGGCGGTCGTCGTCGATCTCACCCTCGGATGCCAGCCACGCCGAGAAGCGGCGCAGTGAGACTTGCCGGACCCGCGCGCTCGTCCCGGCGGCACCCGATTCCAGTAGGTCGGCGATGAATCCGTGCACCAGCGGTTTCGTCAGTGCCGCCGGGTGGCCGCCGCGGTCGCACCAGGCCAGGAACATGGTGACGCTGCTGGTGTAGATGCGGATGGTTTCCTTGGCGCGGCGCTGGCCGCTGAGCGCCAACGTCCACGATGGCAGCAGCTCAGCTAACTCGATCGGTTCCGGTTTCACACCTGTTACTGTACCTTGCAGCGCTGTGCAAGCCTGTCATTGTGCATTTGCCCTGCGTAACGACTGTTTATGGGGGTGGGATTAGGCCCGTTAATTCCGTGTTACGCGCCTGGTGTTAACACTGAAGGTTCAACGGAGGCGGTGTCGAGCCGACGAAGAAAGCGACGACGGCGGAATCGACGCAGGCGTCGCCGTTGAAGACCACGGTGTGCTGCGTGCCGTTGAACGTGATCAGCGACGCGTCCATTTCGCGCGCTAGATCGACGCCGGCCTGGTAGGGCGTGGCCGGGTCGTGGGTCGTCGACACCACGACGACCTTTCCGGGTCCGGGCGACGTCACGTCGTGGGGCGCCGAGGTCGGAGGCACCGGCCACATGGCGCAGGCGTCTCTGGGAGCAAATCCAGTGAACTCCCCGTAGGCCATGAACGGCGCCGCCGCCCGAGCCTGGCGATCGGCGTCGGCCCACACTGCCGGATCGCTGGGGTACGGCGAATCCACGCAACGGATCGCGGTGAATGCGTCCTGCTGGTTCGAGTATCGCCCGGCCGCGTCGCGCTCCTGGTAGTCGTCGGCCAGCAACAACAGATCACCGGCGTCGGTGCCGCGTTGCAGCCCCAGCAGACCACTGGTCAGGAACTTCCAGTAGCGCTGGGTGTAGAGCGCGTTGACGGTGCCGGTGATTGCGTCCTGGTAACTCAGTCCTCGCGGGTCAGAGGTGCGACCGGGCTGCTCGACCAACGGGTCCACCAGCTGGTGGTACCGCGAGACGAACTGCGTCGGATCCTGACCCAGCGGGCAGTCGACCGACCGGGCGCAATCCGCGGCGTAGTCGTCGAACGCCGTCTGGAAGCCGGCCAGCTGACGGATGTTCTCTGCGATGGGATCCGAACTCGGGTCCACGGCTCCGTCGAGCACCATGGCGCGTACCCGGTCACCGAACTGTTCGGCGTACTCGGCGCCGAGTTCGGTTCCGTACGAGTAGCCCAGGTAGTTGATCTGGCTCTCCCCCAGTGCGGCGCGCACCACGTCCATGTCCCGCGCAGTGGAGGCCGTGCCGACGTTGGCCAGGAACTCACGTCCGGTGCGGTCGACGCAGTTCTGAGCGATCTGCTCATAGAGTTGCTCGATGCGTGCGACGCCCGCGGGGCTGTAGTCCGTCATCGGTTCGCGGCGGTAGGCGTCGAACTCGGCGTCGCTGCGGCAGCGCACCTGTGGCGTGGAGTGCCCGACGCCGCGCGGATCGAAGCCGACCAGATCGAAGCGACGGTCGATGTCGGTGTCGGCGAGGTTGAGGGCCATGCCGGCGACGGTGTCGACGGCCGAGGCGCCAGGACCACCCGGGTTGACCATGAGCGCCCCGATTCGGTCACCGCTGGCCGGCACTCGAATGACCGCCAATTGCGCTTGGGGCCCATCGGGTTTCGCGTAGTCGACGGGGACGTCGACCATCCCACACCGTGCGGTGGGAATGGCGGTGGCGGAACCGAGGAAACCGGCGCAGCTACCCCACACGGGTGGCTGACCGTATTGCTGCGTGGCCTGCCCCTCGGGTGACGCTCGCGCGGTGGGACCGGTGAAGGTGGACGTCACCAGGATCGCGAGCAGCGCCACGATCAGCCTGCCCACCAACCACATGGGATGCATGTTTGCACGCGCGGCGGATCGGGGCAGCGGCCGAACGCCGGCAGAGACTACTCGGCAACCAGACGGTGATGTGATGGTGACCTAACCCGAGACCGATTGCCGTGCTTGGCTCGTCAGCACGTGGCGTTCGGCGGCGGTACCACCACGTCGATCAGGTATTTGGCAGCGATGTCGTCGACGCAGGCGTTGCCCTGGAAGACCACCGTGTGCTGGGTGCCCTGAAACGTCAGCAGCGACCCGCCGAGTTGCTTGGCCAGGTCGACGCCGGCCTGGTACGGCGTGGCGGGATCGTTCGTCGTCGACACCACCAGGACGGGCGGTAGGCCCGCGACCTGAATCTTGTGCGGCTTGGACGTTGCGGGAACCGGCCAGAACGCGCAGGTGCCCATCGGAGCGTTGCCGGTGAACTGCCCGTAGCTCATGAACGGCGCGACCTGACGGGCGCGCCGGTCCTCGTCGATGACCGTCTTGCGATCGGTGATCGGCGGCTCGTCGACACAGTTGACCGCGACCCGTACGTCGGTCGAATTGTTGTAGTGCCCCTTCTCGTCGCGGCCCATGTACAGGTCCGCCAGCGCCAACATGGTGTCGCCGGAGCCGTTCTTCAGCTCGGACAGGCCTTGGCTCAGGTGGCGCCAGAGGTTGGGCGAGTACAGCGGCAGAATGGTGCCGACGACGGAGTCGCTGTAGCTCAGGCCGCGCGGGTCGTTGGTCTTAGCGGGGTTCTCGACCAACGGTTCGACGAGGCTCTTGTAGACGTCGACGGCCTTGGCCGGATCTGTCCCGAGCGGGCAGTTCGGGCTCTTGGCACAGTCCGCCGCGTAGTCGTTGAACGCGGTTTGGAATGCCGCCGCCTGTCGGATGTTGGCCTCGACAGGGTCCGCGTTGGGGTCGACGGCGCCGTCGAGGATCATCGCGCGCACGTTCTGCGGGAAGGCCTCTGAATACGCCGATCCGATGCGGGTGCCGTACGAGTAGCCGAGATAGGTCAGCTTCTGATCGCCGAGCGTGGCGCGGATGGCATCGAGATCCTTTACCACGCTTACCGTTCCGACGTTGGAGAGGAACTCATCGCCCATCTTCTCGACACAGCGTGAGACGAAGTCCTTGGTCTGCGACTCGATGTGGGCGACACCCTCCGGCGTGTAGTCGACCTCAGGGTCCGCCCTGAGCTTGTCGTTTTCGGCATCCGAGTTGCACCACACCGCGGGAGTAGAGGCTCCCACGCCGCGAGGATCGAAGCCGACGAGGTCGAAACGTTGCCGGACGGATTCGGGCATGGCGCCCACCAGCGAAGCAGCCGCCTGGACACCGGACTCGCCGGGTCCGCCGGGGTTCACGATCAATGAGCCGATCTTGTCCCCGGTGGCCTTGAACCGGATCATGGCGATCCGCGCGACGGCACCGTCAGGCTTGGTGTAATCGACCGGAACCGAAAGCATTCCGCATTCGGCCCCCGCGGGGATGCGGACGTCCGACGACGCGAGATCGCACTGCGACCAGTCGACCGGTGTCCCGGGCCTGGGGGTGGCGATGACGCCGCGCCCATCGACCAATCTGCTGCAGCCCGCCACCAGCAGCACCATCATGGCGGCCGCGAGGACCCCGCGTCTGAGGTTCATGGCTGTCCATGCTGCCATGCAACCTCGTCGACCCTGTTCAGGGCACTACCCCATGGCTGGTGCGTCGCTGGCGAAAGGCTAGCGAGTGGCCTCGAGCAACTCCCCCAGAGCCACGGTGAAGTCGTCTGCCATGTCCCACAGGTCGGGCAGGAGTTCGGGGCAAGAGATTAGGCCTACGTCGAGTGTGCCGTCGAGCGACATCACGGTGATGTTCAGTCCGGAGCCGTGGAAGATCGGTCCCAGTGGATACATTGCCTTGACCCGGGCCCCCAGGAAGTACAGCGGAATCTGCGGTCCCGGCACGTTGGACACGACGAGGTTGTGGACGGGCAATGCGCTCGTCAGCCGACTGGACGCATAGACCCGCATCGCGACGCCGAACACCGCGGGTGCCGCGAACTGCGACCAGTCCTGCAAGAGCGTCGCTCCTATCGCTGCACTGTGTTGTTTGGCAACGGAATTCGCGTCGGCGATGGACTTCAATCGCTCGCCCGGATCCTCGATGTCGGTCTGCAGGCTGGAGAACATGCCCGATACCTGGTTGCGTCCCGGCCGATCCGACTTGTCGTGGACCGACACCGGCACCATGGCGACCAGCGTGCTGTCGGGAAGCTCGCCGCGGTCGATGAGATACCGCCGCAACACCCCCGCTACCAAGGCCATGACCACGTCGTTGACCTTGACGCCGAAGTGGTTCTTGACGGTCTTGATGTCCTCGAGGTCCAGTTGCGCGAACGCGACGTTGCGGTGACTGGTGACGGTGTCGTTGAACCTCGTCTTCGGTGCCGCGAACGGGGCCGCCATGGTCAGCCCGCTGCGCGCCCGTTTGACGGTGTCCAGCACCGTAGAGAGCGTGGAGGGAAGCACGTTCACGAGCTTCAGTGGCCGGGTCACGTACTTGATGGCGCCGCTGACCGCGATCTCGAGATCCGATCCGCCGCCGACTCCCTCGACCGGATCGGGGGGCGGCGCGTCGGCCTCGGTGGTGCACAGCTGAGACATCAGGTTCGCACCGGTGACGCCGTCCACGCCTGCATGATGCACCTTGGTCATGACTGCGAGCCTGCCGCCGTCGTGCGCGTCGGTGCCTGCGACGTTCTCGATGATCCACATCTCCCATAGCGGCCTGCTGCGGTCGAGGGTCAATGATGCGATGTGGCCGCAGATCTCCCCGAGTTCGACGCGGCCGCCGGGTGCCGGGAGTCCGATGCGATGCAGGTGCCGGTCGACGTCGAAGTCCTGGTCCTCCACCCACACCGGGTGATCGAGGTTGAACCGGTTGTCGCCGAGCTTCTCGCGAAACTCCGGCATGGCCCTTATCCGCAGACTCAAGGCGTCGCGCAATCGGTCGAAGGTGTATCCGCCGGGAATGGTGGAGGTGTCGATCTCGAGGATCGAGCACACGTGCAGCGGCTGCGCGGGGGTTTCGAGATAGAGGAAGCTGGCGTCGAGACCGCTGAGCCTTTGCATGCCGCCGATCGTAGGCCCGGGGAATTGCCCGGGTGTGAGGAACTGCACTTCAGCAAGTGTTCACGTGAGATGTCGGAGGTGGCACACTTTGAGGGTTAGACGACCCGGGGACCCGGATGGGCCTCGAGGAACGAATGGACGAATTTAGGGACAATGATGTCTGAGCAGACGGTCTACGGTGCTGCAACCGCTACTGGTGCAGCCAAGCCACGTCTCAAGGTCCGCACCCATCACTTGCAGAAGTGGAAGGCCGAGGGCCACAAGTGGTCGATGTTGACGGCCTACGACTATTCCACCGCACGGATCTTCGACGATGCCGAGATCCCCGTACTGCTGGTGGGTGATTCCGCGGCCAACGTCGTCTACGGCTACGACACCACGGTGCCGGTGACGGCCGACGAGCTGATTCCCCTGGTGCGCGGTGTGGTGCGCGGTGCACCGCATGCGCTGGTGGTGGCCGACCTTCCGTTCGGCAGCTACGAGGCAGGCCCGCAGCAGGCGCTGGCCACCGCGACGCGGTTCATGAAGGAAACCGGCGCGGCAGCGGTCAAGCTCGAGGGTGGTGAGCGGGTCGCCGACCAGATCGCGACACTGACCCAGGCCGGCATCCCGGTGGTGGCCCACATCGGCTTCACCCCGCAGAGCGTCAACGGTCTGGGCGGCTTCCGCGTTCAGGGCCGGGGTGACGCCGCCGAGCAGACCATCCACGACGCCATTGCCGTCGCCGAGGCCGGCGCGATCGCCGTCGTCCTCGAGATGGTGCCCGCCGAGTTGGCCACGCAGATCACTGGCAAGCTGACCATCCCGACGGTCGGCATTGGCGCTGGGCCCAACTGCGATGCGCAGGTGCTGGTCTGGCAGGACATGGCGGGCATGACCGCGGGCAGGACAGCGAAGTTCGTCAAGCGTTTCGGCGACGTCGGCGGCGAATTGCGCCGTGCGGCAACGCAGTACGCGGCCGATGTGGCGACGGGAGCGTTCCCCGCCGAGGAACACTCCTTCTAGCGGCTTTTCAGGGGAACTCGGGCTTGCGCTTGCCGAGGAAGGCCGCAATGCCCTCCCTGCCGTCGGCCGAGGAGGCACTGGCCTTGATCAGCCTTGCCTCGTGCTCGATCTGCTCCTCATAGCCCGCGCCATAGGTCGTCAGCAACAGTCTCTTGACGGCGGAGTGCGAATGCCTTGCGCCAGAAGCAACTCGGACGGCGAGCTCGTCGAGCTTGGCGAGCAGATCGGCGTCGGGGACGACCGTGGTGACGAGCCCCCACTGCAGAGCCTCGGCGGCCGTCAGCACGCGGTTGGTGATCATCAGCTCCTGCGTCCGTCGCAGACCCACCAGGCGCGGCAGCAGATAGGACGAGCTGCCATCGGGGCTGAGGCCCACCTTCGTGTACGCCATCGTGAACGACGCGGACTCGGCAGCCAGGACCAGGTCACCGGAGACCCCCAGTGGGAAGCCCGCTCCGGCGGGGACACCGTTGACGGGCCGTGATGAGAATCGCGTCCATCCGGGCGAACGTCGACATCGCCCGGTGCAGATCGTTGGCGATGCCCTTGACGAACGTGCCGGGGGTCGGCGCCGCCGCCATGGCCTTGAGATCGCCACCCGCGCAGAAGAACTTGCCCGCTCCGGTGAGAGTGACCACCTTCGTCGCGTCGGTGTCGCACAGCGCCGCGGCTTCGGCGAGCTCCCGGGTCAGCGTGTCGTTCATCCCGTTCGCGGCGTCGGGCCGATCGAGAACGATGCTGGTGAT
>JBBRTH010000041.1:0-49859 GCA_038244615.1 Mycobacteriales bacterium
GCGATGAGCGCTCGCGCGAAGAGCAGAGGGCAGCGATGAGCGCTCGCGCGAAGAGCAGAGGGCAGCGATGAGCGCTCGCGCGAAGAGCAGAGGGCAGCGATGAGCGCTCGCGCGAAGAGCAGAGGGCAGCGATGAGCAGCACCGGGACTGCCGACGGTTGGCAGAACCCCCTGCGGGACAAGCGGGACAAACGCTTGCCCCGAATCGCGGGTCCGTGCGCGGTGGTCATCTTCGGTGTGACCGGAGACCTGGCCACCAAGAAGTTGATGCCCGCGATCTACGACCTGGCCAACCGCGGTCTGCTGCCACCGACGTTCTCGCTGCTCGGGTTCGCCCGACGCGACTGGTCTGATGAGGACTTCGGCGCCATCGTCCTGAAGGCGGTGCGGGCGCACGCCCGCACACCCTTCCGTCAGGAGGTCTGGGACCGGCTCAACGAAGGCATCCGCTTCGTGCAGGGGACGTTCGACGACGACGCCGCGTTCATCCGCTTGAAGGAGACGTTGGACAAGCTCGACGCAGAGCGCGGCACCGGCGGCAATCACGCCTTCTATCTGTCGATTCCGCCGAACGCGTTTCCGATGGTGTGCGAACAGCTCTCCAAGTCGGGCCTGGCCCGACCCGATGGTGACCGGTGGAGTCGCGTCGTCATCGAGAAGCCGTTCGGCCACGATCTCGACAGCGCCCGCTCGCTCAACAAGGTGGTCAACAGCGTCTTCCCCGAGTCGTCGGTATTCCGCATCGACCACTACCTGGGCAAGGAGACGGTGCAGAACATCCTCGCGCTACGCTTCGCCAACCAGCTGTTCGACCCGATCTGGAACGCGCACTACGTCGACCACGTTCAGATCACTATGGCCGAGGACATCGGCCTGGGCGGACGAGGCGGCTACTACGACGGCGTCGGGGCGGCCCGTGACGTCATCCAGAATCACCTGATCCAGTTGCTCGCACTGACCGCCATGGAGGAGCCCGTCAGCTTCAGCCCCGCCGAGTTGCAGGCCGAGAAGATCAAGGTGCTGTCGGCGACGCGACTGGCGGAACCGTTGGACGAGAACACCTCCCGTGGCCAGTACACGGCAGGCTGGCAGGGCGGCGAGAAGGTGGTCGGGCTGCTCGAAGAAGAGGGCTTCTCACCGACCTCGACCACCGAGACCTACGCCGCGATCGCCTTGGAGGTCGACACCCGACGGTGGGCCGGGGTGCCGTTCTACCTCCGCACCGGAAAGCGCCTCGGCCGGAGGGTGACTGAGATCGCCCTGGTCTTCACACGAGCTCCGCACCTGCCCTTCGACGCGACCATGACCGACGAACTCGGCAAGAACGCACTCGTCATCCGGGTGCAGCCAGACGAGGGCATCACGCTTCGGTTCGGTTCGAAGGTGCCCGGCCACGCCATGGAGGTCCGTGACGTCAACATGGACTTCTCGTACGGGTCGGCGTTCGCCGAGGACTCGCCTGAAGCGTACGAGCGGTTGATCCTCGACGTCCTGCTGGGTGAGCCGTCGTTGTTCCCCGTGAACCAGGAGGTCGAATTGTCTTGGGAGATACTTGATCCCGCGCTCAAGTACTGGGCAGCCGGTGGCAAACCCCATCCGTACGAATCAGGCGGCTGGGGTCCGGACTCGGCGTTCGAGATGCTGCGCCGGACCGGCCGGGAATGGCGGAGGCCCTAACATGATCGTCGATCTCGAGGCCACCACCACCACGGCGGTCAACAAGAAGTTGGACGGTCTGCGCGAAGAAGGCGGCGCCTTCACCATGGCCCGGGTGCTCACCCTGGTCATCGCGCCCGCCAGCGAGGCCATCCTCGAAGATTCCATCGAAGCGGCCAATGCCGCCAGTCGCGAGCATCCCTGCCGCGTGATCGTGGTGCTCCCCGTCGACCACGATGCCGTCGACGCCAAACTGGACGCCCAAATTCGGGTCGGCCACGATGCAGGTGCTGGCGAGGTGGTCGTCCTGAAGCTGTCCGGCCCGCTGGCCGACCAGGCCAGCAGTGTCGTGACGCCGTTCCTGTTGCCGGACACGCCGGTGGTGGCGTGGTGGCCGGACGTCGCTCCGCGCGTCCCGGCCGAAGATCCGTTGGGACAGCTGGCCATCCGCCGCATCACTGATGCGACCTACGGCACCGACCCGCTGGCGTGCATCAAGAGCAGGCTGGAGGGCTACACGGCGGGCGACACCGATCTCGCGTGGAGCCGGATCACCTACTGGCGGGCGATGCTCACCTCGGCGCTGGACCAGGGGCCGCACGAGGACATCCAGTCGGCTCTGGTGTCCGGTCGCAAGGAGGAACCGGCGCTCGACATCCTGGCGGGTTGGCTGGCCAGCCGCATCAACGGTCCGGTTCAGCGGGCAGTCGGCGAGCTCAAGGTCGAACTGGTCCGCGCGAGCGAGACGATCACGCTCAGCAGGCCGCAGCATGGCGTCACCGCGACCCTCACTCGCACCGCGAAGCCCGACGCCAAACTTCCGTTGGCGCGCAGGGAGACTCGCGATTGCCTGGCGGAGGACATGCGCCGGCTCGACGCCGACGAGATCTACTTCGCGGCGCTGCAGGGCATCGACAAGGTGGAATATGTCTGACACCGTCATCGAGACCTACGCGAACGCCGACGCTCTGGTTACCGCCGCGGGTGACAGGCTGGTGCTCGCCATGGCCGCTGCCATCGCGAAGCGCGGCGTCGCCTACGTCGTGCTGACGGGTGGTGGAACCGGGGTCAAGCTGTTGAAGCACCTCGGTGATCACGGCGAGGCGATCGACTGGTCGAAGGTGCACCTGTTCTGGGGTGACGACCGCTATGTTCCGGCCGCCGACGACGATCGCAATGACAAGCAGGCTCGCGAGGCGCTGCTCGATCACATCGACATTCCGGCCTCGAACGTGCACGCGATGCCCGCCAGCGACGGTGAGTTCGGCGACGACATCGATGCTGCAGCATTGGCCTACGAGCAGGTGCTGGCCGCCAACGCCGTCGACGGTGCTGCTACACCGGACTTCGACGTGCACCTCCTCGGCATGGGTGGCGAAGGGCACGTCAACTCGCTCTTCCCGCACACTGCGGCAACTCGGGAGACCGACCGATTGGTCGTCGGCGTCACCGACTCCCCCAAGCCGCCGCCGAAACGCATCACGTTGACTCTGCCCGCCGTCGCGCGCTCGCGCGAAGTGTGGCTGGTCGTCGCCGGGGCCGAGAAGGCCGCAGCAGTGGCGGCAGCCGTGAGCGGCGCGGCCGCCGATGACGTGCCTGCGGCCGGGGCCGTTGGACGCGACGCTACGGTGTGGCTCCTCGACGAAGCGGCCGCTTCACAGCTGTAGGCGTTGGATACTCATTGCCATGGCAGACAAAGGGGATGGTCGGCGCCGGCAGGCACCGGCGCGTCAGCGCATCAAGACGCTGACCCAGGCCGCGTTGAACGCCGACGCCACCGTCGAGCAGGTGGACGCTCTGCTCGGGGATCTCGGACAGACGCTGACCGACCTCAACTCCTCGACGAGCAGCTTGGACGCCACCTTGGAGCGGTTCAACGACACCATCACCCGGATCGACGAGCTGGCCCCGCGGCTGATCGGCGTCGTCGAGCGCCTCGAGGCCATCGTCGACCGCGTCGAGCGCATCGTGGGCCTCGGCGAGTCCGTGATGGCCCCGTGGACGGCAACCGAGCACGCCGTCCGCGGCGCAGTCAACGCCGTGCGCAAGAGCACCGGTCTCTGAGAGATCAGGCCTTGAAGGCTCGGACGTAGTGCCTGGACCACTCGACGTCCTTCCCTTGGCTGACGGCGTCGGGCTGCCCTGGGACGTTCCCGTCGACGACGCGGTCGGCGCCATCGCGGCGGCGCGCGCCTCGTGCGGTGACTCGTTCGTGGTGCGCAGCGGCGGGAGCGACTACCTGTTCACCTTCTCCCCCACCGGCGTCGAGTCGTTCTACGCCCTGCCGGACGACGCGGCCAGCAAGGGGCTTGCCGACTATCTGATGCTGCGGCGAAAACTGCCCGACGAGGTGTTCGCGGGACGGCGGCTGCTGCCGAGTTCGCTGTTCCGGCGCGATGACGTGTCGTCGTACCTGGCTCAACTCGACCTCGCCCTCGACGCGACGGAGGGCGAGTTGGGCCAGCGGGGCTCGGTGGAGTTGTTCGCTCTCACGCGGCGGCTGGGCCACCGGATGGGACTGGCGTCGTGGGCGGGTCCCGGTTGCGCGGACGGAGAGGCGTTCGAACGGCTGGTGCGCGCGTTCGACGTACTCGACGGGTCGGCGGCCTTCGTGCATCCCGACGCCATGGCGGCGGTGGCCGCCTCGGGCAAGCAGGCCGAACGCGCCGCCCTCGATGACGTCGCCGCAGTGATCGAACATGCCGTGCACCAACATGATTCGGGTGATGAGTACGGTGATGGCCTGTTCGGTCGGATCGTCGGTGCGTGGGCGTCGGAGACGACGAATGTCCGCATTCGTGGTATCGCGATGGACGTCGCGCTCATCCACGTCGCGTCGATGTCGAATCTGATG
The DNA here is from genome assembly GCA_038244615.1 of Mycobacteriales bacterium. Taxonomy (GTDB): domain Bacteria; phylum Actinomycetota; class Actinomycetes; order Mycobacteriales; family Mycobacteriaceae; genus Mycobacterium. Next base: position 4,510 of record JBBRTH010000041.1, read on the forward strand.
GCAGCGCTGGGCTGGGCGATCGTCGACCTGCTGGTGCATCCTGAGCAGCTCCGGATGGTTGCCGCGGGTGATGCGGATCTGGCGCAGCGCTGCGCCCTCGAGAGCACGCGGTTGGCGCAGCGGTCCATCATGGCCCGTGCCGTATTGGAGCCGGTCGCCTTCGACACGGGCGCGGGCGTCGTCGACGTGCCGCGGGGCTGGACGATCGCAACGCTGCTCCCCCTGCTCAACGCGTCCGCGGCGCCGGGGTTTGAGAGCTGGGATCCCGATCGGTGGCACCGTCATCGCCTGGTGGAGGCGGGCGCGTTGGCGTCGCCGATGCTGGTGACCGCCTTCGGACACGGCAGGCATTCGTGCCCCGCCCAGCCGTTCTCGTTGTCCGCCATGACGATGGCGCTGACGCGCCTTCTCGGTCGGTACGACATGACGCCGCTGTGGGATGGGTATCCGCGCCCGGTGCCCGCGCAGATCGGTGGGGTGGCACGTTCGGCCCAGCCGTGTGCCGTCGACTATGTAGCCCGCTGACCGGCAGGCTCACACGAAGTCCGATCCCCCGTCGACGTTGACGGTCGCGCCGGTCACGTAGCCGTTGCGGCGCGACGCCAGGTAGGTGGTGATGGATGCGATCTCCTCAGGAAGTCCGGCCCGGCCGAGGTCGCATGGTTGGTGGAGGTTGTCTTCGATCCACGTCATGACGTCGACAGGGTCGGTGGCGTCTAGACCGTCGGCCGCGAGGATGTCCTTCAGGGTCTCGGTGAAACTCGCCGTGACGATGGTCCCCGGGCACACGCAGTTGACCAGAATGCCATCCTTGGCAAGGCTTTTCGACAGGTTCTTCGTGACACTGCTCAGTGCTGCCTTCGAGGCCGTGTAGGCGACGATGCGAGGGTTCTGGCGCTGGATGGAATGTGCCGACAGTGTCACGATGCGCGCCGATCGTGTGGACGAGGCTGTTGAGTTCACCCCATCATTCGGAAACGGTCGCGAAGCCCTCGGTGATGGAGTCCGCATCGCTCATATCGACGCTGATCCCGACCGCATCCGGTGCTCCCGCGGACAACAGCGACTCGACGGCCGCATCGAGTGCGGTCCGACTTCTCGCCATCACCGCGACCCTGGCGCCCTCAGCAGCGAGGGTTTCGGCGATCGCCAACCCCATGCCCTTACTGCCGCCGGTGACGACCGCCGCTGATCCGTTCAGGCCGAGATCCACGTGTGCCCCTCTATCGGTCGTGCCGCATTGCGGCGAGGTGTGTGAAATCGTCCTCGACGCCGAGGCCGCGAAGGCAGAACCGCAGGACGTTGAGCCGTACGGCCTGGTGGTCTTGATCGCCCGTCGCCCATTGCCGTTCGACGCTGGACCACAGCACGCCCTGGATGGACAACGCGTGGGCGGCGGGATCGATGTCGGTGAAACAGCCCTGCAGCAGGCCCAGTTCGAGCTGCTCGCTCAGCGGGGTCCTGATCTCGGCGTAGGCGGCGCCGATCACCTCGGGCGACGCGAACATCTGCGACTGGGCCTCCAGCGACATCTGCCGCAGATCGGACTTGATCTCCTCGTCGAAAGCCAGGTCCAGACGGCCGTCGATCCACGCGACGACCGCGTTCACCGGGCCTGAGGCGTTGGCCATCCGCTTTCGAAGGCGGCGGGTCTCGGCGTGGGCCATGTCCAGGAACACGGCCGAGACGAGTTGGTCCTTGGAGTCGAAGTGGCGGTAGAATGCCCGTGTGCCGATGCCGGCCCGACTGAGCACCTGCGCGACATTCAGCCCCCGGACGCCGTCCTCGCGCATGACGCTCGATGCGGCGGCCACGATCGCTTTGCGCAGCCGGGGGTCGGGATCGAGACGTCGACCCGGTCGCGCGGACTGCGCCGTCACGCTGTCGCGTCGTAGGTCGCGAGGTAGTCCGCGAAGCGCTCCCGCACACCGTCGGGTGTCAGACCGTAGTCAGCAAGCTCGTAGGTGTGCTCACCGCGGGCGCCTGGCTCGTGCCCGTGGGCCCACTCCCCAACCCGCCGCCGGGCTTCCTCACTGAAGGTGAGGCCGAGCTGTTGGTAGCTCGTCGCCACCACGGCGACCGGGTCGGTCTGCAGGTCGGCGAACGACACATCGACGAAGCGGTCGTTGGAAACGTGGTTGCGGAAGGCCATCGCCCGTCGCACGGCCTCGGACCAGCAGTCGAGTTGCTCGGCGCCCAGCTCCCCCGCATCGTCGCGGTCGCTGCTCCAGCTGCGGACGTAGTGGATGAGGCTGCACACCGATGCCAGGACCTTGGCTGGATCACGATGGCTCCATGGGAATTTGGCGTTCGGGTAAGACTCGACGAGCGCATCGAGGGCAAACATGTGCACCGGAGTCTTCAGGTGCCACAGGTTCGGCGGACAGTGCCACTGCAATAGCTTGAGCACCCGCCGGTGATACGTGTACGTCTCCCGCATGTCGCACTGCAGCAGCCACGACAGGTAACCGGGGACGCGGACCACGCCGTCGAAGTGGAGGGTGCGGAAGCTCATTCCCATGAGATCCTGGCACTCCGTGGCCGCTTCGGGCTCAGAACTGTACAGAGAGCGCATGCGCGGGAACATCTCGTCCATCACTGCGAGTGCCTGCACCGCCTGCTCGATTCGTGGATCACTGTGCTGGGTGGCCGCTTCCGGCGGCGGCGTGCACGCCTGCGACTCCCATGTCCGCAAGGAGCGGAACTGAGGATCGCTGGCGACGAGCTGGCTCAGCGCGGTGGTGCCGGTCCGCGGCAGACCGATCACGAAGACCGGTCCCCCGATCACCTCGTCGTTGATCTCGGGGTGCCTCCGGTAGGTGTCCTCGATGCGCAGGCGCTGCATGAGCGCATTGCTGATCGTCGCGTGCTGGATGACCCTGCCGAGGTCGTTGAGTCCGGCTTCGGTGTTCAACGCGTCGACCGTACGCTCCAGACCCTCGCGGTAGTACGAAGTCCCGAAGTCGTCGAGACCCGTTGCAGCACGGGCAGTTTCCTTGAGTGCGTCAGCCGAGAAGCTCATCGGTAGAACCTTTCGTGTACGGCGCGTCGGCGCCCGGCGATCACCCGGGCCCGCTCGTCGGGCGTGGTCATCGTGGTGGCAGGGGGCAGCGCTGCCGGCACCTCGTCGACCCCTACGACACGTGTGCTGGGGACGGGGGCGGTCTCGGTTCGCACGCAGCGCAAGAGCATGGCGCCGTTGCTGTGTCCTGCGGTGTCGAGCCAGTTCGCCACACCGGGATCGCGCGAGGACAGCACGAAGCGCGCGAGCCCGTCGGGATCGATCACCGCCTGGTAGCCGTTGAGGCTGGACTGATGCCGGCCATAGTGGATGGTCTCCAACCACGGGTTGCCAAGCGAGATGCTCCAGTACACACCCCGGGGAGGTTCGACCTCGACGACCAGGGCTTGGTCGGGTTCGAGCTCGAATCGTCCAATGACGGGGCGGTTCTCGGTCGCCGCACCCATCGAGGACATGTCCATCGGCGGCATGAAGCCGTTGACTGGTGGCATCGCGCCGAAGTCGAGGAAGAACTTGAGGTTGTCGTGGACGAACTCCCCCAACGAATACAACTCGCGCGAAACCGACACGACGAGGTCGACCGTCCGTTGCCCCAGTGGGAAGTCCTCCCCGATGCGCTCGATCTGCAATGCCGCGAGACGCTCGGTGTCCCAGTCGTAGAGGAAGTTCCGGACCGTCAACGTCGGGTTGTCGCCTGCCAGCCTGAGCCAGTTCCCCTGGTGCTCGTCGGGCGACAGAATCGCTTCGAAGTTCCCGTCGGGGTCCACCTCGAGGTCGTCGACGAGGACGTTGGTTGTCGCGGCGATCCCGTCCATCGTCTGCAGACCCACATATCTGGCGGTGCCCCGATTCCCGAACAGTCGATAGGTCTCACCGGGACGCAGGCTTGCATTCATGTACACGCAGTCCGGGCACTCGAGACCCCAGGTGACGATGTCGTCCATGCGGGCGCGATCGACTGCGAGCACCGGATCGGGATCCACGCGAAGCGCGATGTCGGCTCCGACCGCGAGTAGCACCATCAGGTGGCGCATGCCGGCTGCGTGGTCGACCCGGTTCTTGTTCACCGGCGCCGCGGCCACGAGTCGTTCGGCCGCCGTCAGCCGCTCGAGGAGATGCGCCCACGCCGCGGACATCTCGACGTCGCGACCTGGATCGCCCGACAGAGCCGCCTCGACGATGGAATGGGGCAGCCATGCCATGGGGTTCTTCCACGCCGTGGGATCGGGCGCGTCGGTCACGTGTGCTCCGTCTCCATCGGCACCACGGCGCCCGACAAGTGGAAATGGCGTTTTCAGTAAGTCCGAGCCGGACATCACACTCGTGACGGCGAATGTCAATGACGGGCGGAGTGGCGACGGGTCGCAGGAACCGCCCGAAGACCATCGGGGATCAGCGGAACCCTCAGCGGGAGAGGATGATCTACACCGACTGGAGCGAATGAGTTAACCGCTATTGCGCAGGGCGGTCGCCAACCCGCTCATGGTGAGCAGGATTCCCCGCTGCACGAGTTCGTCCTCGTCACCGGACCGGAACCTCCTCAACAGTTCGACCTGCAGGTGATTGAGCGGCTCGAGATACGGGAAGCGGTTGAACACCGATCGGGCCAGCGCAGGGTTGTCGGCGAGCAGATCGTCATGACCGGTGATGAGCCGGAGCATCTTGAGGGTTCGGTCGTGCTCGGCCACGATCTTGTCGAACACCCTGTGCCTCAACGCTTCATCGTCGACCAGTTCGGAGTACCTGGCCGCCAGTCCCATGTCGGCCTTCGCGAGCACCTGGGCCATGTTGGACAGCACCGAACGGAAGAACGGCCACTTCTCGTAGAGGTCGCGGAGCATCTCCAGTCGCGCATTCTCCTCACCGTCGGAGATGAAATCCTCGAACGCCGTGCCGGTCCCGTACCAGCCGGGCAGCATGACGCGAGACTGACTCCACGCCAGCACCCATGGAATGGCGCGAAGGTCCGAGATCGCCGTGGTCGGCTTGCGGGAGGTAGGCCGGCTGCCGATGTTCAGCGCGCCGATCTCGCTGACGGGTGTCGACTTCGTGAAGTACTCCACGAAACCTGGTGTCTCGTGCACCAGTTCGGAGTACGCCCGTTGGGCTCGCGCGGCCAGGTCGTCGAGCACCTCGTAGGCGGGCCCCGCTGCGTCACCCAGGCCCTCGACGTCGAGCAGCGTCGACTCCAGCGTCGCTGCGAGCAAGGTCTCCAGATTGCGGCGCGCGATGGTCGGTTCGGCGTACTTGGCGGCGATCACCTCGCCCTGCTCGGTGATCCGCAACGAACCCTTCACCGCTCCGGGCGGCTGCGCCAGGATCGCGTCGTAACTCGGCCCACCGCCGCGGCCGACGGTGCCACCGCGACCGTGGAACAGCCGCAGGCGAATTCCGGTCTTGCGCGCGGATTCGACGAGATCGAGCTCGGCACGGTAGAGAGCCCAATTGGCCGCGAGGTATCCGCCGTCCTTGTTCGAATCGGAGTACCCGAGCATCACCTCCTGCTCGTCGCCGCGGGCGTGCACCAGCGCCCGGTACAGTGGAATGTCCAGTACCGCTTCAAGAATCGCCGATCCACGTTGCAGGTCGTCGATGGTCTCGAATAGCGGTACGACCCCGACCGGGCTGTACGGCTCCGGAGCCGCCCCGGCGGCAACATCCGATCCAGAGCCCGAGGCTCCCCCGACCACACTGAGCAAGCCCGCCTCCTTCAGGAAGACCGCCGCCTCGAGCATGTCCGACACCGAGTGGCACATCGAGATGATGTAGTTCGGCACCGCCTGCGGACCGAACACCCGGACCGCCCGACCCGCCGCTGCCGTGATGTCCAGCTCCTTGCGTGTCAGTTCGGACAGCTCGGCGCCGGGGCTCACCAGCGGCCGACGGGTGGCGAGCTCAGCGGCCAGGATCTCCACCCGGTCCGGCTCCGACAGCGAGCGGTAGTCGGGATGCACACCCGCCCAAGCCAGAAGCTCGGCCATCACTTCTTCGTGCACTTCGGAGTTCTGCCGCAGATCCAACCCCGACAGGTTAAAGCCGAAGACGTGCACGGCTTCCCGCAGCCGGGCCAGTCGATCGTCGGCCAATACCGCGCTGCCGTTGGCGCGCAGGGATGCGCCGATGACGTCGAGATCGGCCAGGAACTGCTCCGGCGTCTCGTAGCGTTCCATGCCCAGGTCGAGCTGGCACTCCGGCTGCCGGTCGAGAATCTCGGCCGCCGTGGCCGACAAACGTCCGTGCATCACTCTGAGCGCGCGCCGGTACGGTTCGTCGGCGCGGGCCGGCTCGCCACACGTGTCGGCGAGCACCTGCATCTCATCGCTGATGCGCACCAGGCGCACCGACATCGACAGCTCCTCCTCGAGCGCGGTCAGCTCGACGAAGTAGTGCGCAAGCGCGGTGTAGGCCGCGTTGCCAGTCGCCAGTCGGACGACCTCGGACGTGACGTTCGGGTTGCCGTCGCGGTCGCCACCGATCCAGGAGCCGGGGCGCAGGATGGGCTTCTCGAGCGCGTGGGACTCGGGCCAACGCGCCTGCAGAGCAGTGCGGACCTCGGCGTTGACCTGCGGGATGACCTCGAAGAAGGCAGCCGGATAATAGCGCAGGCCCGTTTCGATCTCGTCTTGAATCTTCAACCGCGACAACCGGATCAGCGCCGTTTGCCACAGCGTGAGGATGTTGCGGCGTAGTTCGAGGTCGATGCTGCGGCCGTCGTCGGTGTGGGCATGTCCGCGCATCCGGAGCCGCATCAGCTGGGTGATCCGGTGCTGGGTGTCGAACACCGTCCTGCGGCGGGTCTCGGTGGGGTGCGCGGTGATCACCGGCGATACCAGCGCACCGGTGAGGGCGTCGGCCACCGTCGCGGAATCCAGCTCGGCGGACTCCAGCTTCAGATAGGTGGCGGCCAGGCTGCTGCGTTGCGGCGGTTCACCCGCTTCGACGTGCACGATGCGACGCCGTTCCCGGTGGATGTCCTCGGCGACGTTGGCCAGGAGGGCGAAGTGGGTGAAGGCCCGGATGACCGGAATCGCCTCGTGTATGTCGATGCCGTCGAACAGGCTTGCAAGCTCTGCGCGGTCGATTTCGGAGCGGCGCACCCGGAACGACTCCACGCGTGCGCGTTCCACCAGATTGAACACCTCGTCACCGTTCTGCTCGCGCACCGTATCGCCGAGGATCGCGCCGAGTAGGCGGATGTCCTCTCGCATCGGTTCGGTGGCCTCACGGCCCACCTGGGTTCGGCGCACCGAGCCGATGGGTTCGAGCGCGGTATCGGGAGCATCGGCCATGGTTTCAAGTATCGACGTTTAGGGAACAGGCCGCAGAACGAGCCAGTCTGCGCAGTCTGCCCACTTTTGAGAAGATTGGCCCGGCTGGGCATGCTCGATACACAGCAAACACAGGCCGGAGACGCTCGTGACTCAGAGGCCCACGTCCGCGTTGACGAGAATCATGGCCGTCGGTTTCGGTGCGGCGGCGATCTCCGTCGCCGCAGCGGCACTTCCGACGACCGCCAGTGCCGCCTCCGATCGCGCCAACACGTCGGCGGGTAGCCCAACCCAGTGCTGCGTCAAGGTCGGCGATGCGCCCGGCCCAGGCCCGAACTGCACCAGCAAACAGTCTGTCGGACGCGGTCTGCTCAGCACCGCTCCGGTGGTCGGCAACCTGCCCGGGCTCGGTGGCCTGTTGTGAGCCGCTGATCGTTCACTTCACCAACTGGCGACGACGGCGATCCTGCGGGTCACGCGCCGTACTTGATCTGAAGTGCGACGGCGATGATCGAGACGAGCCAGATCCCGGTGACGAACAACGTCAGGCGGTCGAGGTTCTTCTCGACGACCGTCGACCCCGACAGGCTGGACTGAACACCGCCGCCGAACAGCGTCGACAGGCCGCCACCCTTGGCCCGATGCAAGAGCACCAACAGGATCACCAGGACGCTGGTGACGACGAGGGTGATCTGCAAGGCAAAAATCATGGACGCCAGAATACCGGGCGTCGGGCCGGATCAGGGCTTCGGGGTCAGGGTAGGGGCCCGCCAGCAGCGATCGCCGAGAGGATCGCGAACTGTTCGCCGTCCAGGGACGCGCCACCGACGAGGGCGCCGTCGACGTCCGCTTGCCCGACGATCTCGCCCACGTTCTTGGCATTCACCGAGCCGCCGTAGAGCACCCGGACGGTACCGGCGATGGCGGGCGTCGCCAGCTCGCCCAGTTCGGTGCGGATCGCGGCGCAGACCTCCTGCGCGTCGGCGGCGCTGGCCACCCGGCCGGTGCCGATCGCCCAGACGGGCTCGTAGGCGATGACGCTGGCCCCGATCTGCTCGGCCGAGAGTCCGGCCAGCGAGCCCTTCAGTTGGTTGACGTTGTAGGCGACGTGGTCCCCCGCCTCGCGGATCTCGAGCCCTTCGCCGATGCAGATGATCGGGGTCAACCCGTGCTTGAGAGCGGCCGCCGCCTTCGCCGCGACCAGCGCGTCATCCTCGTCGTGATACATGCGACGCTCAGAGTGGCCGACGACCACGAACGTACATCCGAGCTTGGCCAGGAACGTGCCGCTGATCTCGCCAGTGTATGCGCCGGAGTCGTGCTGGGACACGTCCTGCGCCCCGTAGGTGAGCTTGAGCTTGTCGCCGTCGACGAGGGTCTGCACACTGCGCAGGTCGGTGAACGGCGGGATCACCGTCACGTCGACCCTGTCGAAGTACTTCTCCGGCAACGAGAACGCGATCTTCTGCACCAGGGCGATGGCCTCGAAGTGGTTGAGGTTCATCTTCCAGTTGCCGGCGATCAGCGGCTTGCGGGGCACAGGGGTCTCCTAGGTGTCGAGAATGTCTATACCAGGCAGCTTGATGCCCTCAAGATATTCCAGCGAGGCCCCGCCACCGGTCGAAATGTGCGAGAAGCCGTCATCGGGAAGGCCGAGTTGGCGGACCGCTGCAGCCGAGTCACCGCCGCCGACGACGCTGAAGGCACCCTTGGACGTCGCGCCGATGACGGCTTCCGCGACGCCCTTGGTGCCCGCGGCGAACGCCGGGAACTCGAACACACCCATCGGTCCGTTCCAGAAGACGGTCCTGGCGTTGGACAGCAGGGCGGTGAACCGCTTCACCGACTCCGGGCCGATGTCCAGGCCCATCTTGTCCTCGGGGATCTTGTTGGCGGCCACGGTCTCCGGTGGCGAGTCGGCGGCGAACTCCGCCGCAACGACGATGTCCACCGGCAGGTGGATGACGTCGCCGTGGTCCTCGAGAAGCTTCTTGCACGTGTCGACCATTTCCGGCTCCAGCAGCGAAGTACCCACCGAAAGCCCTTGGGCAGCAAGGAAAGTGAAGCACATGCCACCACCGATGACGACACTGTCGGCCTTGGTGGCCAAGTTCTCGATGACGGCCAGCTTGTCGGACACCTTCGAGCCGCCGAGCACCACGGCGTAGGGCCGCTCGGTCGAGGAGGTCAGCTGCTCGAGCACCTTGACCTCAGTGGCCACCAACGAGCCCGCGTAGTGCGGCAGCAGTGTCGCGACGTCGTATACCGACGCCTGCTTGCGGTGCACGACACCGAAACCGTCGGACACGAACGCACCGTCATCTCCGACGAGTTCAGCGAGCGCCTTGGCCAGCGCGAGACGTTCGGCGTCGTCCTTGCTGGTCTCCCGCGATTCGAAGCGAATGTTCTCCAGCAACAACACGTCACCGTCGGTCAGTCCCTCGGCGCGTGCCAGCGCATCGGAACCCACCACGTCACCAGCGAGTTGAACGTGCCTTCCCAGCTGCTCTCCGAGGGCAGCGGCGACCGGCGCGAGCGAGAACTTCGGCTCGGGCCCGTGCTTCGGCCGTCCGAGATGCGCGACCACGACGACCTTGGCTCCCGCATCAGACAGAGCCTTCAGCGTCGGCACCGATGCCAGGATCCGTCCCGGATCGGTGATGTGGCCTTCGTCGTCCAGCGGGACGTTCAGGTCGGAGCGGACGAGCACGCCTCGACCCTCGACACCCTCAGTCAACAGATCATCAAGCGATTTGATCGACACGTCTACCCGGTCAGAGCGACTTGCCGACCAGCGCGACCAGGTCCACCAAGCGGTTGGAGTAACCCCACTCGTTGTCGTACCACGACACGACCTTGGCCTGGTTGTCGATCACCTTGGTCAGGCCCGAGTCGAAGATCGAGCTATGCGGGTCGGTGACGATGTCGCTGGACACGATCGGTGCGTCGTAGTACTTCAGGATGCCTTTGAGCTTGCCCTCGGCGGCGGCCTTCATCGCGGCGTTGATCTCGGCGGCGCTGGCCGTCTTCTCGAGGTCGACGGTCAGGTCGGTGCACGAGCCCGTCGGGATCGGCACCCGCAGCGCGAAGCCGTCCAGCTTGCCCTTCAGCTCGGGCAGCACCAAGCCGATGGCCTTGGCGGCACCGGTCGAGGTCGGCACGATGTTCAGTGCGGCAGCACGGGCGCGACGCAGGTCGCTGTGCGGGCCGTCCTGGAGGTTCTGGTCCTGCGTGTAGGCGTGGATCGTGGTCATCAGACCGCGGACGATGCCGAACTCGTCGTTGAGGACCTTGGCCAGCGGGCCGAGGCAGTTCGTGGTGCACGAGGCGTTGGAGATGATGTTCTGGCTGCCGTCGTACTTGTCGTCGTTCACGCCGAGCACGATGGTGATGTCCGGATCGGTGGCCGGCGCGGAGATGATGACCTTCTTGGCTCCGGCGTCCAGGTGGCCCTTGGCCTTCGCGGCGTTGGTGAAGATGCCGGTGGACTCGACTACGACGTCGACGCCCAGGTCGCCCCACGGCAACTCCGCCGGGCCGGCCTTGACCTCGAGGGCCTTGATCTTCGTGTCGCCGACGACGATGGTGTCGTCACCCTCGAGGCTGACCTCGTAGGGCAGCCGGCCCAGGATCGAGTCGAACTTCAACAGGTGTGCGAGCGTGGCGTTACTGGTCAGGTCGTTGACCGCGATGATCTCGATGTCGGTGTTGTTGCCGAGGGCCTTCTGCGCGTCCAGGGCCCTGAAGAAGTTGCGTCCGATTCGACCGAAGCCGTTAACGCCTACCCGAACCGTCACTGTCTTGCTCCTTAGATCTCGAAGGTGCTCGGGGATGAGCCTAGTGGTGCGACCAGTCCGGCGCGAAGGCTGGTCAGTGGGCGGCCAGACTCTGGTCGCGGTACGGGTTGCCGAGCCACTTGCGACGCATTCCCTGCAGCGTGCCGTCGGCTTCGAGTCGTTCCTGGGCTGTCGCGATTTGCGCCAACGTCGAGTCGTCGCCGAGTGCGACGGCAATAGCGATGTCCTCGCGCGAGATCCCGCGCTGCACCACCTCGACATCCTCGACAGACCTGACGAGTTCGGTGAGCACGGGCCCGAGCTTCATGAAGGCGTCGACGCCACCCGAGGCGAGATCAGCCAGGGCCGAGCGGATGCTGCCGTAGTCATAGACCCGGACGACCGCGGCCTTTCCTTGCGCGACAAGACATTCGGCGATCGGCTGACTCGTGTTGCCCTGCTGAACGCCGATGGTGAGACCGGCGAGATCGTCGATCGACCTGACCGTCGGGAAGCGGGCGCTGTCGACCGCGAGCGACTGTCCCGAGATCAGGTACGGCGGCGCGAACGTCGCCTTGCGCTCACGCTCGGGGGTGACGGTGGTGCCTGCGATCACACAGTCGTAGGTGCCTGCGCCCAGCTCGTCGAAGATGCCCTCGAAGTCGGCACCGTCGTACGCGATGAGCTCCACGGGCAATCCCATCGCCGCGCCAATGGCATTGATGAGGTCGACGTCCAGACCACCACCGCCCGCCATTGCGTTGAACGGCGGATCGGGGACGGCCACGCCGACTCTCATGCCCTGCATCGTGATTACGGTAGCGGGCCGGTGTTTGGTCCGAGGTCATCTTGCTTCGGCCTCTCTTGCTCCGGCCTCTCTTGCTCCGGCCACGTCACTTCCCGGAGAACTCAAGAGGTCGCCGTCGCGATGCAACGGGTTGACCCGCGGTGGACTCCCGTCCTCGGACCAAGCGAGTCTGCCGTCCTCGGTGACGGTCGTGGCGGCATGACCATCCGTGACGAGTTTGTGGTCGGGTCCGCAACCGAAGAACAGTTGGTCGGCGTCGGTGCGGCCGTCGGGATCCCAGTCCGGAGCGTGGTGCACCTCGCAGTCGTAACCGGGCACTGCGCAGCCGGGACGGGTACACCCCTGATCGCGAGCGTGGCAGATGATGCGCTGACCAACGGTGGCAATGCGCTTGGAGCGTCCCAGGTATAGCGGGCGAGCACTGTGGTCGTCGAACACGGCGAGGTAATGGATCGACCTGCTGGCCATCGCGATCAACTCCCGCATCGGGAGGGACGAGCCTCCGCCGGTTCGCGCGGGTTTCGGCATCGGGACGGCAGGATCGTTCACGGCACGAGCGGCCTGCTCGAGATCAGCCAGGGTGGCCGTCGCGATGACGGTGACCGGTATCCCGCGATGCATACCCAAGTCACCCGATTCGATGCCGGCACGCAGGCCCCATGCCAACGCGTCGTGGAGTCGCTGCGACGCACTGCGGGTATCCGTTGCGGCGTCGACTACGACGCCATCGTTGCCGGGCATGTGGTGACCGGGCCGTACCGCGGCGCCGACCGCTTCCAGATGGGCACGGGCCTCCGGTGTGAGCCAACCCACCAGCTTGCTCATGCCGTCCGGCCGCTGCTTGCACAACGTCAAACCTCGCCGATTGGCCCGGTCTCGGTCGTCGAAGGTGCCGTCGGGGTTGAGTACGTCGGCGATTCGGCGACCCACGGCCGCCACGAATTGGGCGTCCTGACTGCGGGCGTGCGTCACCAACACCGTCTCGGCCTTCACCCGCTGCTCGGCGGGCACCGCGGACGGCAGTACATCCAGTGCCTGACATACCTCCCGCAGGTGATCGTCACCAATGGCGCCCTCCGAGACCGCCTTCGCGAGGTCGGGAAGCTCGGGCGGGAGTGCCGGACCGGTGAGCGAACGCCGCGGGGTGATCCTCGCAGCGATCCGAAACCGGCGACGCACCTCGGCCCGGCCGATCCGCAGCCGCTTCCACAACAGGTCGCGAACCTTCACCCCGGGGGGCAACGCTGAGTCGTCGGGGCCGTCGACCGGGTCGGCGATCTCGCCGAAAATGCGATACGAGAGTCCACGATTGACTCTTGACTGAGTTTCCAGCCGCTCCGCGACATCGACCCGAAACCCGTTCCCCACCAGGTCCGTACACGTCTCACGCAATCTGAGGTACGCCGCATCGACGGCATCGAGATCCGAGCGCACCCGAGCCCGCACCTCCTCGGCGCCTCTGAAGGGTTCGGATCTGCTCATACTTCGACGATATTCGAACAGCTGTTCTACGCTGATGGTCGAACCGCAGATTGTGGATGAAACCCGGACTGTGGATAACCCCTCAGCCGGACACCGACTCCAGGCGCCGGCCCGTTACGCCGGACCGAGCAGCGCGACGAGACCCGCGAGCAGCCCCGTATCGCACCCCGAGCGGCGCTGGGGGCAGTCAACCGACCCGGCTACGCGTCGTCGAGCAGGTCCGGCGTCACGGCCGACTCGGTGTCGGGGATGCCGTCGTGCTTGGCCTTGCGGTCCGCCATCGACAGCAGCCGCCTAATACGTCCAGCCACGGCGTCTTTCGTCATCGGCGGCTCCGCGAGCCTGCCCAGCTCCTCCAGTGACGCCTGCCGGTGTTCGACCCGCAGCCGGCCGGCGGCCGACAGATGATCCGGCACGGAATCGCCGAGGATGTGCAGCGCACGTTCGACACGGGCCGCGGCTGCCACGGCCGCGCGCGCAGACCGGCGAAGGTTGGCGTCATCGAAGTTCGCGAGCCGGTTCGCCGTCGCGCGCACCTCGCGGCGCAGCCGGCGCTCCTCCCACGTGAGGCGCGTGTCCTGGGCTCCCATGCGGGTGAGCAGCGCGCCGATGGCCTCGCCGTCACGCACGACGACGCGGTCGCTGCCCCGCACTTCGCGGGCCTTTGCGCTGACGCCGAGTCGACGAGCCGCTCCGACCAGAGCCAACGCCGCCTCCGGGCCCGGGCAGCTGATCTCCAGCGACGACGAACGGCCGGGCTCGGTCAGCGAGCCGTGCGCCAAAAACGCTCCACGCCAAGCAGCTTCGGCATCACCGACACTTCCGCCGACCACCTGGGCCGGCAAGCCACGTACCGGCCGGCCTCGCAGGTCCAGCAGTCCCGTCTGACGGGCCAGCGCCTCACCGTCCTGCGCGACCCGCACCACATAGCGCGTGCCCTTGCGGATGCCAGTCGCGGTCATCACGTGCACCACCGCGTTGTAGCCATAGAGATCGTGGATGTCCTTGCGCAGCCGGCGCGCGATCACCCCGGCGTCGACCTCGGCCTCCACCACCACCCGGCCGGCGACGATGTGCAGACCGCCGGCGAAACGCAGCAGAGCCGCAACCTCCGCACGGCGTGCGCTCACCGAGTTGATTACGAGTCGGCTGAGCTCGTCTTTGACCTCGGCTGTCATCGCCACGAAATCGTCACCTCTCGTCGACCGACTGCGCGGCTGGAGTCGGAGCCGTCGGCGTCGGCGTCGCACTTCCGCGCAACCGCACCCGCTCGAGCGCCGCAGCCAACCTCGCCGGGTCATGTAATGGTGTACCAGGTCTGGAGACGTCAGCAAACTCAACCTGAGCCTCGAGGCTGGCTGCGGTTTGCCGAAGTTGGTCCCGTTCCCGTTCTCCCGGTACGCGTGCCGCGTCCACGACGATGTCGTGCACGGTGAATCCTGGTGCATGTTGCGCCAGTACGTGAATGTGACGCTCGGCGGAAAAACCCGCCGTCTCGCCCGGCTCGGCCACCAAGTTGAGCACCAACGCGCGGCGTGCCGTCGAGGCTTGAAGCGCCGCCACCAGCTGCGGCACCAACACGTGCGGGATGACGCTGGTGAACCACGAGCCCGGGCCGAGGACGACGAGATCCGCGGCCATGATCGCGTCGACCGCCTGCCGTGTCGCGGGCGGATTGCCGGGTAGTAGGCGTACCCGTCGCACCTTGCCGACCGTGGTGGCCACCGCCACCTGGCCCCGGATCACCCGGCTCATCCGCGGATCGGCTTCGAGGCCCGCCACGTCCGCCTCGATCTGCAGTGCGATCGGACACATCGGCAGCACCCGGCCCTTCAGGTCGAGGATGCGGCCGAGCTCGTCAAGGGCCGCGACGGGGTCGGCGAGCACTTCGTTGAGGCCGGCGAGCAGCAGATTGCCGATCGGATGGCCGGCCAGCGCCCCGCTGCCACCGAACCTGTGCTGCAGGATGGTGGCCCAGAGATGACCGTGCGGAGTGTCGGATGCCAACGCCGCCAACGCCATTCGCAAATCACCCGGAGGTACCACGTCGAGCTCGCTGCGCAACCGGCCCGATGAGCCGCCGTCGTCGGCGACCGTCACCACCGCAGTCACGTGTGGCGTCAGTCGTCGCAATGCCGACAGCGTCGCGTACAAACCGTGCCCGCCCCCGAGCGCAACGATCCGCGCGCTCATTCGCGACCCAAATCCCGGTGCAGTACCCGCACCGTCAGATCGTCGTCACCGTCTAGCCGCCCCGCAAGGGCCTCGGCGATGGCGACACTGCGGTGCTTACCGCCCGTGCAACCGATCGCAACGGTCATGTAGCGCTTTCCCTCCCTGCGGTATCCGTCGATGACGACGTCCAGCAGCCGATGGTAAGTGTCGATGAAGTCCGCCGCCCCCGGTTGACCAAGGACGTAATCTCGCACCGCCGGATGCTGGCCCGTGTGCGAGCGCAACTCGTCGACCCAGTGCGGGTTCGGCAGGAAGCGAACGTCCATCACGGTGTCGGCGTCCATCGGCAGGCCGTACTTGTAGCCAAAGGACTCCACGGTGACGTTGGTGTGAGCCAAGGTCTCGGCAGCGAAGGCACGCTCGATGGTCTCGCGCAGCGCGGGCACCGGCAGCGACGAGGTGTCGATCACCAGATCGGCCGCCGCGCGGATCGGGGCCAACATCGCGCGCTCGGCGGAAATACCCTCGGCCAGAGTCTGATTGCCCTGAAGTGGATGACTGCGTCGGTTCTGCTCGTAGCGGCGGACGAGGATGTCGTCGGACGCCTCGAGGAAGAGCACGCGTGGGGTGACGTTGCGGGTGGCCAGGTCGTGGCGCACCCATTCCAGGTCACCGGTGAAGCCGCGGGAGCGCACGTCCATCACGACGGCCAGCTGGGTGATGCGCGACCCCGCCGCCAGGCCCAACTCGACCATCCGGGCGATGAGCTCCGGCGGCAGATTGTCGGCGACGTACCAGCCCAGGTCTTCGAGAACCTTGGCGGCGGTGCCCCGGCCCGCGCCCGACAGCCCGGTGACGAGGACGACGTCGATGCCCGCGGCTGGCAGGTCATCGGCACGACCGTCCTGGAGATCGGTCATGCGTGATCCGCCTCCTGGCCCGCCATCGGTGATGCGTCGTCCTTGATCGTAGGCACCCCGAGTGCCTCCAGGACGGCGTTCGCCGTGGCCACTCCGATTCCCGGCACCGCGGTGATCTCCTCGACGCTGGCGTCCTTGAGCCGGGCCACCGAACCGAAGTGCGTCACCAACGCCTTGCGCCGGTGCTCCCCCAACCCCCGGACGGAGTCTAGTGCCGACGCCGTCATCCGCTTCGACCGCTTGCTGCGGTGGTAGCTGATCGCGAAGCGGTGCGCCTCGTCGCGCACGCGCTGCAGCAGGTAGAGGCCGTCGCTGTTGCGCGGCATGATCACCGGATCCGGCTCCGTGCCGTCCAGGTTGGGTACCCACACCTCCTCGAGTCGCTTGGCCAACCCGATGACCGCCACGTCGGTGACACCGAGTTCCTCGAGGACCGCGGCGGCGGCGTTCACCTGAGGCGCGCCACCGTCGACCACGAAGAGGTTGGGTGGATAGGCGAATCTGCGCGGGCGAGCATCCTCCGTCAGCGGAGCCTGGGCATCAGCCACGTGCCGAGCGAAGCGACGCCGCGTCACCTCGGCGATCGACGCGACGTCATCGGAGCGCCCGTCGCCGGCCGCCTCGCGGATGGCGTAGTGCCGGTAGTCCGACTTGCGCGGCAACCCATCCTCGAACACCACCAATGACGCCACCACGTCGGTGCCCTGGACGTGGCTGATATCCACGCATTCGATGCGAAGCGGAGCATCGGCTAGGCCCAGGAAATCCTGAATACTCTGCAGCGCTTCGGATCTCGCGTTGAAGTCACCGGCGCGCTTGAGCTTGTGCTGCGCCAGCGCGTCCTGCGCATTGCGGTGCACGGTCTCGGCCAGCGCGCGCTTGTCCCCACGGTATGGCACCCGAACCTGGACGTTCGAACCACGCAGTCCGCTGAGCCATGCGGACAGCTCGTCGGCGTTGTCGGGGAGAACCGGAACCAGAACCTGTCTCGGCACCAGGTTGGTGGCGTCGTCGGCCGCACCCCCTAGCTCCGCCTGGTCGCCGTAGAACTGCGTGATGAACTGCTCGACGAGATGTTCCTGGCCTGACTTTCCTGGCTCACCGGACTTCTCGACGACCCAGCCGCGCTGGCCACGCACCCGTCCGCCACGAACGTGGAACACCTGCACGGCGGCTTCGAGTTCATCGTCGGCGAACGCTACGACATCGGCGTCGGTGCCGTCCCCGAAGACCACGGTCTGCTTTTCCAACGCGCGTTTGAGCGCGGAGATGTTGTCCCGCAACCGGGCGGCCCGCTCGAAGTCGAGCTGATCGGCGGCAGCGTTCATCTGCTGCTCCATGTCACGGGCCAGCCGGTCGGTCTTGCCGGCCAGGAAGTCACAGAAGTCGAGCACGATCCTGCGGTGTTCCTCCGCGCTGACCCGCCCGACGCACGGCGCCGCGCACTTGTCGATGTAGCCGAGCAGGCACGGCCGACCAATCTGGTTGTGTCGCTTGAACACCCCTGCCGAGCAGGTGCGCGCCGGGAAGACCCGGGTCAGGAGATCGACGGTTTCGCGGATGGCCCAGGCGTGGGAGTAGGGCCCGAAGTAGCGCACGCCCTTCCGACGCGGACCGCGATAGACGAACAGCCGCGGGTACTCCTCGTTCAACGTCACGGCGAGAACGGGGTACGACTTGTCGTCGCGGTAGCGGATGTTGAACCGTGGATCGAACTCCTTGATCCAGTTGTATTCCAGCTGCAGCGCTTCGACTTCGGTACCGACGACGGTCCATTCGACGCTGCCCGCGGTCATCACCATCTGCCTCGTGCGCGGGGCAAGACCGGACAGGTCCGCGAAGTAGGAGTTGAGGCGGCTTCGCAGGCTCTTGGCCTTGCCGACGTAGATCACCCGTCCATGCGGATCGCGGAACCGGTAGACGCCGGGCTCGAGGGGGATCGAGCCCGGGGCAGGCCGGTAGGTCGCTGGATCGGGCACGGGTTCCAGGTTAGTTCGCCGTCCGACAGACGAACGCCACCGGACGGGTGCGCCATGGACGCGCCACCGAACCCTCAGTTCAGCGCGTCGATGAAACCGCAGTACGCGGAGGCCTTCGCCTCGTAGTTGGTGAACAGGTCGTAGCTGGCCGCTCCCGGCGACAGCAGGACGACGTCGACGTCCGACAGCGACGCAGCCGTGCGCACCGCCTCCTCGAGACTATGCACCAGGTGGGTACGCGACGGATGCTCACGCGCAAAGCCTCGCCCGATGGATCCGCCATTGGTCGGCGACTGGATCAGGGACACCCGGCGCTCACCGCCGCGCAGATAGTCGTCGAGTCGGTCGTAGTTCAGCTGACGATCCATGCCGCCGACGATCAAGGCGATGTGCTCAGCGGGGTCCATGGCGCGGAGTGCTGCGGCGACGCTCTCCCCCGTCGTCGCCAAGGTGTCGTCGATCCATCGGATGCGCCCGGTGGTCCGAACGGTCTGCAGCCGGTGTGGCAGCCCCTGGTAGGTGTGCACGGCCCCATCGAATTCGGTCGCCGTCACCGGCCTGCCGAGTACCTCTGCTGCGGCCGCGGCGGCTAGCGCCCCGTTTACCACGTTGTGCTGGTACGTCATCGCCGAGTGGCCCCTATTTCCCCCGTCGCTTCGCTCGCCCCAAGAACCTCCCCCGTCGCTTCGCTCGCCCCAAGAACCTCCCCCGTCGCTTCGCTCGCCCCAAGAGGTGCGTCGTGCGTGCAGGGGGTCGACGAGTCGCAACTCGGGTTCGATCGGCGCGATGCCCAGGCGCTCGAGGTTTGCGACCACCTCGGGCGTCGTCACCAGCGACCGGGCGCCGTGGCGGAAGACGTTCGCCTTCGCGAGGTGGTAAGAGTCCTTGTCGCCATGCCAATCCAGGTGATCCTCATCAAGATTCGTGATGACCGCCACGGCTGGCGACGTGGTGAGCAGCGCCGCCTGCTGGCTGGACACCTCGGCGACCACCACGACGCCACCGGCCGGCGACAGGTCAGACAAGGGAGTGCCGATGTTGCCCGCGACGACGGCGTCGACGCCGATCTGGTTGAGCAGGTGCCCCAGGAACGACGCGGTGGTGCTCTTGCCCTTGGTGCCGGTGACGCCGATCGTGGCCGGGCCGTACCGCGACAAGAACCAGTCGGCCGCATTGGACACCCGAATCCCCGAGCGGCGCAGCTCCTCGAAGACAGGTTGGCGCCATGGCACGCCGGGGCTGACGAAAACGATGTCACAGGCGTTCAAGCGGGCGAGATGCTCGGGGCCACGGAACACCGCGAGGTTTGCGCCCCACTCGCCGAGGCCCTCCGGTTCCTCGAAGGGGCGACGGCCCACGTCGTCGACGGCCTCGATGCGCGCAGCCCCCGCGGCGGCTGCGGTTCTGGCCATCGACACGCCCTCGCGCCCGAACCCCCAGATGCCGACGGTCAGTCCGTCGAGGTCGAACGGTGTCGTGCTCATGGCACGGCCAGTGCCGCGGCGTACCGCGCGGGAACGTAGTTCGGGGCGGTCGCCCCCTCCTGCTCCGATTCGTCCGACGCGGCGACCTTCTCGAGTTCGTCACGCCGCGAACGGAACTCCTCGACGAGCGGCACACCGCGCCAATCGTCGTCGTCGAGCACCGAGACCAGGGACTCCGCTGCCTCGTAGTATTCGCCGACGCACTCGAACGGCTTGTGCACGCCGAGGCCGACGATGTCCTCGAAGCCAGGGCGGTTGTCCACGTCGGCGTAGAGATCCTGACCGAAGATCGCTTCGACCTCCGCGCGGCCCAGACGCGGCGCCATGAGCCCGAACACGAAGAGGCACTTGGGGCAGTGTCCGCACCACGAGGCGCCGCGGCGTCCCGCGTCGATCGCGAACGGGCGGTTGCAGCTGATGAAGTCGCGGAAGTACTGCGGGCTGTTGCGAAACCGGTCGGCGATCTCGGATTCCGAAAGCGGCCGCAGCAGCGAGAAATAACGGTCGGAGTTGAGCCCGTACCGGGTCAGGGTGTCCCGCAGCAGCGACTCGTACGAGATGCTCTTGGACCATTGATGATTCACGTCGCGGCCAAGCCAGGTGACGTTGCCGACGTTGGACGACCGTTCGTTGGACAGCACGACCGGGCCGAGGCCGTTCGCGTCGGCGACGATGAGCCCGATGACGCTGTTGATCGCCGTGACGGGGACGTGCCCGTTGTATGCGCCCTGGGCATTGGCCTCGATCAGCCCCGGGTCGATCCGACGCGTTACCCGGAGACTGTCGAGGCCACTGATCGCGATGCACCGGTCGATGGGGTCGAACTTGTTGACGCTGAACAACGTCGGATGAAAGCCCTGGCGCTTGAGCGCTTCGATGCTGACGACCGAGTCCTTGCCACCCCCGACGGGTACCAGTGGTTCGGCGTCGGCGTCCCAACCGTCAACGCCTGCGGCCTCCGCCTCCCCGTCGGGACCCGTGACGTCGGGCGTCAACGCGTCGGGCAGTGAGTTGCGGTAGGCGAATTCGCCGAGCCCGCCCGCGATGAGCTCACGCAGGTAGCGACGCTCGAATTCAGCGGTGGGGAAGGCGATTTCGATGCGCGGCTGAGCGGCGGCCTTGAAGTAGCTCAGCGAGCAGGTCAACGCCAACAACCGCAGCAGCCGGTCGTCGGGCGGCCGATCGCCCACCGCGGCGCCGAAGTCCACCACCTCGACGAAGGAAACATCATCAGTGCCGTCATCAGTGCCATCATCAGTGCCGTTGCCGCGCCACGTGTAATGCGCGCTGAAGATGCCGTCGGCCACGTCGTAGCCGTCGATCGTCATCGCCCGAAACGACGACGGGTCGAAACCGCTCATGACCACCTCGCGAACGACGGTACCGCCTCGTCCTCCACGGCGAACCGCGTCCCATCGAACTCGGCGACCGGGTGTGTCTCGAACCGCGGCGATACCCACCACACGCGCTCGGCATCGGTCGGGGGCGCGGCGACCCGGCCGATCGGCGCGATCACACCGCACTGCGCCAACAGCTCGAGGACCGAGGTCGGCTCCGGGTTCTCCACACCGAAGACGCCGTCGGAGGTCTCGAACACCAGAGCGCCGAGAAGCGGCTCGCCGTCGGACAGGCCATCGGCGTAACCACGGCCGTTCAGCCAACGCTCGCGCTGATCGAGCTCACCCTTGCTGGTGGTCCGCGCCGCCATCCTCCGCCACCACGGATCCGTCGTGCGGGGCGCCGGCGGCACCGACTCGTCACCTGCGACGCGCACCGCGTCGGGTCGCAGCGGCTGCACCGCCGTACCCGACACCAGGATCTCCGGTGTGCCGTCCAACTCGGTGATCGTGACGCTCGCGGCGACCAACGCCGAGCCCAAGCACCCTCCGTGTCGCTTCGCTCCTGCCCGCCGGTCGACCTCCGAGAACTCCGCGAGTGCGGCCGTGACTTCCGTCGGCCCCGGCATGGGAATGCCGAAGAACTCGGCGGCCTGCTGCAGGTGTCGCCAGATGCGGTTGGCATCGGGTACACGCCCAACGGCCATTGGGATCGCGATGGTGGGCAGCGTCCCGGGACGATTGATCAGCTGGGTCGCGGACAGCGTGTGGGAGACGGGTTCCAGAGCCGTCACCGACGTGCGAAAATGGTTCACTATCAGCGCATTCTAACGTACTGCACGAAGGAGCCATGCGACGCCGCATGAGTGCCCCAATGGTCACCCGACTCACCGAATCGGACTGGCGTGTGTTCGCCACCCTTCGGCTTCGCGCGCTGACCGACACCCTCGGCGCCGGCGACCAGCAGTACCGCCAGGAGATCACGTTCACCGCGGCTCAATGGCGCCGTCGGCTACGCGCGCATGCGCAGTTCGCGATACGCATCGACGACCACCTCGTCGGCCTCATCGGCGCCCAGCGCCAGAGCATCGAAGCGGTGTATCTGTACTCGCTGTGGCTCGAACCGAGCATGCGCGGTCGAGGTCTTGGGCACGATCTGGTGACCGCAGCCGTCGACTGGGCCCGCAGTCAACGCGCCCGCGTCGTGACCTTGCGCGTCGATGCCACCAACTCCACGGCTCGCGGAGTGTACGAGCAACTGGGCTTTGGCGTCGTCGAGGCCTCGGCAATGGCCAAGGAACTCACGATGTCGCTGAGTGTCGGTTGACGTCGGGGCGATACTGCATCACCAAGGTGCGCACGCGGTCCATCGCGTCGACTGCACGCTCCTTGTCGACCGACTGGATGGCCATCAACGGGATGTATTCGTCGTCGGGGAGGTCCACGCGCGCCCAGCGCGCTCCCGACGGGAACGACACGTCGACGACCTCCGACCACGGAATGAGGCGATAGGCCAACAGGTTTCGCACGGAGAGACCGTCGGGACCGACCCGCAGCCGAGGCCGGGCGAAGAGCAGGACGACGCACCCGATGATGACGCCCAACAGTCCGATGGCGACTTGGTCGGCGGTCTGGAAGATCACACCGGACGAGCCGATCTTCAGCAGGAAGCCGACGGCGATGTGGGCCGCGGCGATCAGGAAGGCAGCGCCATAGGCGAAGTAGGGCGTCAGGTGAGGCTTGACCTCGAGGTCGATTTCGGCCGCATTGTCCTCCGAGTCAGCCGCCATGACCACGAGTCCCGGTCACGAGTTCTTGCGCAAGTCACGCAGCGTCAGGGCGGTCGACAATGCGGCGGAGGCGGCTTGTGCGCCCTTGTCCTCCGCCGAGCCGGGCAATCCTGCGCGGTCGAGGGCCTGTTGTTCGTCGTTGGTCGTGAGAACGCCGTTGGAGACCGGGGTTCCCTCGTCGAGGGACACCCGAGTCAGGCCCTGAGTGACGGCGTCACAGACGTAGTCGAAATGTGGCGTCTGACCTCGAATCACGACGCCGAGCGCTACGACCGCGTCGTGCGACTTGGCCAATTGCTGTGCAACGACGGGTATTTCAATCACGCCGAGGACTCGGATCACGTCGGGTTCGTCGATGCCCGATGCCGATGCGGTCCTGCGCGCACCGTCGAGAAGCGCGTCGCAGATGGTCGTGTGCCAGGTGCTCGCCACGATCGCGAGCTTGAGCCCCGAGGCATCCACGGCGGGCATATCCGGGACGCCTGCGCCACCGCTCATGGTCGGGATCCGCCCTCTGCGCTCACGTGGTCATACCGCCGGGATCGGTCGCCGTGGGGGGAAACCGATCGCCGAGCAGGTAGACGCTCTCGTCGTACCCGTTCATCCTGACGGCCTCGTCGAAGTCCTCGAGACCGGTCAGGTCGTGACCCATCCGGTCGCGCTTGGTCATCAGGTAGCGGATGTTCTCGGCGTTGGCGCGCACCGGCAGCGGCACTCGCTCGATGATGTTCAGCCCGTAGCCGTCCAGACCCACGCGCTTGGCCGGATTGTTGGTCAGCAGTCGCATCGAGCGGATTCCGAGATCGACCAGGATCTGTGCGCCGATGCCGTAGTCCCTGGCGTCGGCGGGTAGACCGAGCTTGAGGTTGGCGTCGACGGTGTCGTCGCCGGCGTCCTGCAGTTGGTAGGCCTGCAGCTTGTGCAGCAGGCCGATGCCCCGACCCTCGTGTCCGCGCATGTAGAGCACCACGCCGCGGCCCTCGCGGGCGATCATGGCCATGGCGGCGTCGAGTTGCGGGCCGCAGTCGCAGCGCCGGGAGCCGAAGACATCCCCGGTGAGGCACTCGGAGTGCACGCGGACCAGCACGTTGTGCCCGTCACTGTCGGGTCCGGCCCCGGGTCCGACGATGTCACCGCGGACCAGTGCGACGTGCTCGACATTGTCGTAGATGCTGGTGTAGCCCACGGCGCGGAACTCGCCGTGGCGGGTCGGGATGCGCGCTTCGGCGATCCGCTCGATGTGCTTCTCGTGCTTGCGCCGCCACTCGATGAGGTCCGCGATCGAGATGAGCGCCAAATCGTGGTCGTCGGCGAAGACCCGCAGCTCGTCGGTCTGGGCCATCTCGCCCTCGTCCTTCTGGCTGACGATCTCGCAGATGGCGCCGGCAGGCTGCAGGCCGGCGAGCCTGGCCAGGTCGACGGCCGCCTCGGTGTGGCCGGGACGCCGAAGCACGCCACCCTCCTTGGCGCGGAGCGGCACGACGTGCCCCGGCCTGGTGAACTCGTCGGCGGCCGCGGCCGGGTCCGCGAGCAGACGCATCGTGGTCGCGCGGTCGGACGCTGAAATGCCGGTGCCGACATCCTTTTTCGCGTCGACGGTCACGGTGTAGGCGGTGCCGTGCTTGTCCTGGTTCACCGCGTACATCGGCAGCAGGCCGAGCCGGTCGCAGACATCACCCGAGAGCGGCACACACAGATAGCCGGACGTGTACCGGACCATGAACGCGACGAGTTCCGGGGTTGCCTTCTCCGCGGCGAAGATCAGATCGCCCTCGTTCTCGCGGTCCTCGTCATCGATGACGACGACGGCCTTGCCCGCCGCGATGTCGGCTATCGCCCGCTCGACGGAATCCAGCCTCGTCATCCCTGCCACCCTTGCCGTTCCGATCGGAACCATCATGCAACGCGCCATCCAAAGTCCGTCAGTGTCCTTACGTCGTCCTCAGTATGAACCAATCGGGTGCGGCTCTTATTGCCCGCTCCCGACGGACCCCCTGAACAGGCCGGACGTTGCGATCAGGGCTTGTGCGAAAGCAGTCGTTCGACGTATTTCGCGATGACGTCCACCTCGAGGTTGACCGGGGTGCCCACACCGGCCCGCCCCAAAGTCGTCATCTGCAGCGTGGTCGGGATGAGCGACACCTCGAACCAGTCCGGCCCCAGGTCGGACACCGTGAGCGAGATACCGTCGACGGTGATCGAGCCCTTCTCCACGACGTAGCGCGACAGGGTCTCGGGCAGCGCGATGCGCACCACTTCCCAGTTCTCCGACGGTGTGCGGGCCAGCACGTGACCGGTGCCGTCGACGTGGCCCTGCACGATGTGTCCGCCCAGCCTGCTGTTGAGGGCCGCCGCGCGTTCGAGGTTGACGTGATTGCCCACCTCGACGGCCTGAAGGCTGGAGCGGTTGAGGGTCTCGGCCATCACGTCCGCCGTGAACGAACCGTCCGGCAGTAGATCCACGACGGTGAGGCAGACGCCATTGACGGCGATCGAGTCGCCATGGCCTGCGTCGGTAGTGACGAGCGGGCCACGGATCACGAAACGAGCGGCGTCGGCCAGGTCTTCCTTGCCGACGACCTCGCCCAACTCTTCGACGATGCCGGTGAACATGCAGACCAGGCTAGTCGTCGCCGGAACTCAACCCCCGGTCGCTTCGCCGGAGCTGCAACCGCTTCTCCCCGAAGTACGTGGCGACCGGGTTGTCGTTGAAGTTGGAGATCGGCAGGTAGCCCTCCCGTTCATAGAGCCTCTGCGCGTGCGGTTGACGTGGCCCGGTGTCGAGCCGGGACACTGAGTAGCCGAGTCCGCGCGCGGCATCCTCCAACGCGTGCAGCAGCCGTCGCGCGACGCCTTGTCCGCGAGCGCCGGGGATGACGTACATCCGCTTGATCTCTCAAGCACCTTCGGGCAGTCGCTTGAGGCCACCGCCGCACACCGCGACCCCGTCGCGAAAACCGACCAGGAACACCCCGCCGGGCGGTCCCAGCTCCGCCGGTCCGGCCTTCGGCATGTCGGGTGCGTCGAGATCCAAACCGCCCGAACCCGAGTGCACCGAGGTCCCAGTACAGCTCGCGGATCTCCGCAAGCATCGCCGCGACCAGTGCGGCAGCATCGCCCACGTCGGAGCGGACGGGCCGAAAGACCAACTCGGTCCTGATCCCCGAGTCGCTTCGCTCCTGCCCGCCGGCTACCTCCCCCGAGTCGCTTCGCTCCTGCCCGCCGGCTACCTCCCCCGAGTCGCTTCGCTCCTGCCCGCCGGAAGCCACGACTCCACTTCTACCGGGTGCCCGGGGCAAAGGTCCACCCGCCCGCACCCACTACGATGCAACCATGCAGACGCGCCCTCGCATTGCCGTCCTCGTGTCCATCTTCGCTTCGCTCCTGCTCATCGCCGGATGTAGCTCCTCGACCAAGTCCGACGCACCGCTGCCCGACGGAGCTTCACTGCTCAAGGACTCCGACCAGACCACCAGGAAGCAGCAGAGCGTTCACCTGGAACTGACGGTCACCGGGAAGATCGCCGAGCTGCCCATCGAATCCCTCAGCGGTGACCTGACGAACGTCCCGGTGGTCGCCGCTCAGGGAAAGGCCAGCATCATCGCCTTCGGCCAAAACTTCAAGGACGTCGACTTCGTGGTGACGGACGGGGACCTGTACGGTGCGCTGACGCCCGGCAGCTTCACCAACTTCGGGCCCGCTGCCGACATCTACGACGTGTCGAAGATCCTGAGCCCCGACGTCGGCCTGGCCAACGTGCTCGCCAACTTCTCCGAGGCAAAGTCCGAGGGACGCGAGACCATCAACGGCGTCGACACCGTGAAGATCAGTGGCAAGGTCACTGCCGAAGCCGTCAACGGCCTCGCTCAGATCGGCGCGACCGGGGCCGTGCCCGCGACCGCGTGGATCAAGGAGGACGGTGACCACGACCTGGTGCAGGCCAAGCTCGATCCAAGCCAGAGCGACAGCGTGCAGATGACGTTGAGCGACTGGGGCAAGAGCGTCACCGTCACCAAACCCGCCGCGTGATGGCGGGGGCGCACGGCACCACCGAGCCGACGGCGTCCAGTCGGCGAATCGCGATCACCGCGGGCGGTCTCGCCGTTCTGCTCGGCTCCCTGGACACCTATGTCGTCATCTCGATCATCAACGACATCATGCGCGACATCGGGATCTCGCTGAATCAGATCCAGCGCGTTACCCCGATCATCACCATGTACCTGCTGGGATACATCGCGGCCATGCCCCTGCTGGGACGCGCTTCGGACAGGTTCGGCCGCAAGCTGGTTCTCCAGCTCAGCCTGGCGGGCTTTGCCGCTGGATCCGTGGTCACGGCGCTGTCATCTGACCTGTTCTCGATGGTCATCGGGCGCTTGATGCAGGGCACCGCGAGCGGTGCCCTGCTGCCCGTCACCCTCGCCCTGGCCGCCGACCTGTGGGCCGAGCGCAACCGGGCCTCCGTGCTCGGTGGCATCGGGGCGGCACAGGAACTCGGCGCCGTCCTGGGACCGCTCTACGGCGTCGCCGTGGTGTGGGCGTTGAGTTCCTGGCGCGACGTGTTCTGGATCAACGTGCCGCTCTCGGCCATCGCCATGGTGATGATCCACTTCAGCCTGCCCCCCAAGGACAAGGACGGGCCCAGGGAGAAGATCGACGTCGTCGGCGGGCTGTTGCTCGCCGTCGCCCTGGGGCTGATGGTCTTCGGCATGTACAACCCCTCGCCAGACGGCAAGCAAGTCTTCCCCAGCTGGGGGTTGCCGGTCCTCGGCGCCGCGCTGGTGGCGACGATCGCGTTCTTCGTCTGGGAGAAGTTCGCCAACACCCGACTCATCGACCCGACCGGCGTGAAGTTCCTGCCGTTCCTCGCGGCCCTCGGTGCCTCGCTGTGCACCGGCGCTGCGCTGATGGTCACCCTGGTGAACGTCGAGCTGTTCGGCCAGGGAGTGCTGGGCAAGGAGCAGACCGAGACCGTCTTCCTGCTGGCGTGGTTCCTGGGCGCACTCCCAGTCGGCGCCGTGATCGGCGGCTGGATCGCCACCAAGATCGGCGACCGCATCGTGGCGTGCGTCGGCTTGGTGATCGCCAGCTTCGCGTACTGGCTGGTGTCGCAGTGGACCGTGGACGTGATGTCCGCGCGTCACAATCTCGGGCTGTTCACCCTGCCCGCGTTCGAGACCGACCTCGTGCTCGCCGGTGTTGGCCTAGGCCTAGTGATCGGACCTCTGACGTCGGCGACGCTGCGGGCCGTACCCGGTGCTCAGCACGGAATCGCCTCAGCCTCAGTGGTCGTCGCCCGGATGATCGGGATGCTGATCGGGCTGGCCTCGCTCAGCGCATGGGGCCTGTACAAGTTCAACCAGTACCTCGCCGAAATGCCGAAACCCAAGGGCAACAACCTGATGGAGATCGGCGCGCAGCTCACAGCCAACGTGCGAACGGCCTACACGATGCAGTACGGCCAGATCTTCTTCATCACGATGGTCGTGTGCGCGGTGGGCGCGGTCCTGGCACTGCTGATCACCGGCAAGCACGAGCACGCCGAGGAGCCGGACGTGTCGACGGAGATCGTCGGCGCCCAGAGGTAAGCGGTTCAGCAGCGTTCGACGCCCGGTCTGATCAGCTTGAGTTCGGCACGTTCTTCGACGTCCGAGGTGCTCAGTACCGCGCGCAGTGGGCGGCAGACCATGTATTTGATGGTGCTCTGATCGACGGGGCGAAAGCTGAGCCAGTCCTGCAGTGCAGTCATTGCTGACCGTCCTTTTCGATGGAGCTGTCATGGGATCGGCAGCCTGGCCGAGATCGCCTCGACACTGACACCAATTTTACGTGGACAACCGACGCCGACACGGTCCACACGAGGCAGCTGAGGTCTCGAACGGATAACGAGTCCCCCAACGGACGGATCAATTGGGTGATGCGAGTCACATTGGCGGACAAAGGAATTGCAGGTCTCACCGCCTACGGGAATGCCCGAACTCAGCCCGGCACCAGACTGATCCGAAGGTCGGGCCCGAGGCGGACCAAACCGTCATACCGCCACCGCTGCGCCTGGACGATGCTCATGACGCCGACGTCGTCGACCGCGGTGATCGGACCACCGAGCAGGATCGGCGCCACGTAGGCGAGGATCCGGTCGACCACCCCGGCCCGGAGGAACGCCCCCGCGACCGTCGGTCCGCCCTCCAGCAGCACGTCGGTCCGGTCCGAAAGCGCCTGAATCACCTCATGCGGATCACGCGTGCGGATCACCATGGTCCTGGAGTCGTCGTTGAGGACCTTGGCGTCCTGTGATATCTCCCGCTCGCCGACCACCACGCGCAAGGGTTGACGTTCGGCGAGCGAACCGTCCGGCAATCGCGCCGTCAACGTCGGATCGTCGACGAATACGGTGCCGGTGCCCACCACGATCGCGTCGGCGACCGCGCGGAGTCGGTGTACGTCGGCACGCGCCGCCTCGCTGGTGATCCACTGACTGCTGCCGTCGGCGGCGGCGCTACGCCCGTCGATGCTGGCGGCGAACTTCCAGGTGACGTGCGGCCTTCCCGTTCGCTGCCGGTGCAGCCACTCTCGCAAGGCTCCCCCCGCGACGTCATCGCCCAACACACCTACTTCGACGGAGAGTCCGGCATCGCTCAACCGCTTTGCTCCGCCCGCCGCCACCGGATTGGGATCGGCGACGGCATACACCACACCCGAAACACCGGATTCGACAAGGGCATCCACGCAGGGCGGCGTCCGTCCGTGGTGGCTGCACGGCTCCAGCGTGACGACCGCGACACCCCCCACCGCGCGCTCCCCCGCCCTCCGCAACGCCACGACCTCCGCGTGCGGCCCGCCAGGGGGCTGAGTCGCACCGACGCCGGCGATGCCGCCGTCGCGGTCCAGGATCACCGCGCCGACGGGCGGGTTCGGATACGTCGTGCCCTTGACGCCGTCGGCCTGAGCGATGGCCGACCGCATGGCGGCCTCGACGTTCATGCCATCAAGTGCTTGGATACCGCGGCGGCCTGGCGCCGCAACGCCTCCACGGCGAGCGCCGGGTCGGCAGCGCCGAACACGGCAGAGCCGGCGACGAAGCAGTCCACGCCGGCTTCGGCGGCGGTCTCTATGGTGTCGGCGTTGATTCCTCCATCGATCTCCACGACGATCGTCAACTCGCCCGCATCCACCAGCCTCCGCACCGCGGCGACCTTCGGCAACACGTCCGGGATGAACTTCTGCCCGCCGAAACCCGGCTCCACGGACATCACCAGCAGAGTGTCGAAATTCCGGAGGATCTCCAGGTACGGCTCGATCGGGGTGCCGGGCTTGACGCCGAGACCAGCCCTGGCACCGGCCGCACGGATGTCGCGGGCCACGGCGATGGGATCGTCGCTAGCCTCCGCGTGAAAGGTGACGTTGTAGGCGCCTGCCTCCGCGTATGGCGGTGCCCAGCGGGCAGGGTCGTCGATCATCAGGTGGCAGTCCACCGGGATGTCCGTCACCTTCAGCAGGCTCTCCACGACGGGCAGACCCAGCGTCAGGTTCGGCACGAAGTGGTTGTCCATCACGTCGACGTGCAACCAGTCGGAGCCGGCGACGGCGGCGATCTCGTCGGCCAGCCGCGCGAAGTCGGCGGCCAGAATCGACGGCGCGATCAAGGGTTCTGCCATGGCGGTCAGCTTAGGTACGGCGGGCAGGAGCGAAGCGACCCGGGGCCATTAGGTGGGCGATCACCGCTCCACCTGCAGGGCCGCCGCGAACATCGCATCCGTGCCGTGCCGGTGTGGCCACAGCTGCACGTGCGGTCCCGGCCCGAGACCCGGCATCGGCGTTACGCCCGCGTCGAAGAGCGGCCGGGCGTCGATTGCCCGCACGGGTTGGCGGCGCAGCGCGTCGGCCAACACGCCGATGGTCTCCGCCAGGTGCGGCGAGCACGTCGCGTACAGCACGATGCCGCCGTCGCGGGTCAGGGCGATGGCCGCGGCCAACAGTTGCTTCTGCAACTTCGCGAGCGCAGGCACATCGCTCGGTTGACGGCGCCACCGCGCCTCCGGCCTGCGTCTCAGTGCACCGAGCCCCGTGCACGGCGCATCGACGAGTACCCGGTCGAACGACGCGGCGGGCAAACCCGTCTCGCGGCCGTCGACGCGCAGCACCTCGACGTCCAGACCACGAACGGCCTGCTCTACCAGATCCGCCCGGTGCGGCGTCGGTTCCACCGCCGTCACTCGGGCGCCCGATTTCGCGGCGATCGCAGCCAGCAGCGACGCCTTACCACCGGGGCCCGCACACAAGTCCAGCCACCGACCGTCGGGCCCGTCGAGGGGAGCCACCGTCAGGGCCCTGGCCACCAACTGGCTGCCCTCGTCCTGCACCTGTGCCGCCCCGTCGCGCACGGCGTCGAGCTGACCGGGATCGCCACCGCCCAGGTACACGGCGTAGGGCGAGTAGCGCCCCACCTCGCCGTCGGCGGCCTGCGCCAACTCCTCGGCGGAGAGAACGCCGGGCCGGGCGGCCAGGTGCACGAGTGGGCGATCGTCATCGCTGGCGAGCAGCGCGCCGAGTTCGGCGGCATCCGCGCCGAGGGCGTCGGCGAAAGCCTGTCCGATCCACCGCGGGTGGGCGTGCGTGAAGGCGATGTGGCCGACCGGGTCGGTGTCGGCGGCCGGCGCCAGTTCGGCTACCCAGGACTGTTCGTCGCGGCCAGCGATCGTCCGCAGTGTCCCGTTGACGAAACCGGCACGCGCCGTGTCGAATTCGATGGCCGCCTGCTCGACGGTGGTGTCGACGGCGGCGTGTGCGTCCACGCGGGTGCGCAACAGTTGATAGGTGCCGAGCCGGAGCAGGTCGAGCAGCACGGGATCGATGCGGTCGAGCGGACGGTTCGCGGCGTCGACGATGACGGCATCGAGCAGACCGAGCGCGCGGCACGCCCCGTAGGCGAGTTCAGTGGCGAAGGCCGCGTCGCGCCCCGAGACGTGACGTTCGCGGAGCAGCGCGGGCAAGACGAGGTTGGCGTAGGCGTCGCGCTCCGAGACCGCGCGCAGCACGTCGAAGGCCGCCTGACGGGCCGGATCGAACGGCTTGCGTGGTGGTCGTCGTCCACCCTGTGGGCGGCTCACATGGCGCTCGCGTTCTCGTCGAGGCG
Source organism: Mycobacteriales bacterium (assembly GCA_038244615.1). Taxonomy (GTDB): domain Bacteria; phylum Actinomycetota; class Actinomycetes; order Mycobacteriales; family Mycobacteriaceae; genus Mycobacterium. The sequence goes on from JBBRTH010000041.1 coordinate 36,681, forward strand.
TGCGCCCCTGGCCCAGTCGGCGGCCTTCATCGGCTTCTTACCAGGCGGCTGGATATCCCCGAGTAGCACCGGAGCCGACGCCGTTCCGACGTGAAGACCTTTCCGATCGACACGAATCACGCCGGGCGGCAACGGTTCCCCCACCTCGGGGGTGACCGGGCCGACCTTGACGCGAAGGTCGCCGATCATGGTCCACGCTCCCGGATTGGGTGTCACTGCACGGATCCTTCGGTCAACCACCTGAGCGGGTAGGTCCCAGCGCACCCTTGCCTCCTCGACCGTGATCTTCGGCGCGACGGTCACACCGTCGGCAGGCTGCGGTACCGCGGACAGCGAGCCGTCCGCGATGCCGTCCAGCGTCTTTTCCAGAAGTGCCGCTCCCGAGACGGACAGCCGTTCGAGCAGGAGTCCTGCGGTGTCCGTCGGCCGGACGGTTTCAGTGACAACGCCGAATACGGGTCCCGAGTCGAGACTCGGCTCGATGCGGAACGTCGTCGCACCGGTCACCTCGTCGCCCGCCGCGATGGCGGCCTGCACGGGCGCCGCGCCGCGCCACGCGGGCAGCAGCGAGTAGTGCAGGTTGATCCAGCCGAGTGGCGGCACTGCGAGCAACCCCTCGCGCAGCAAGGCGCCGTACGCGACTACGGCGCAGCAGTCGGGCGCCAGATCGTGCAGCTCGGCCACGAATTCGGCGCCGTTGGGGTGCGGCGGACGCAACACCGGGATTCCGGCGTCGGTGGCGAGTTGGGCCACCGGTGACGGCGAAGGGCGTCCACGTCGACCGGACACGGCGTCCGGCCGCGTCAGTACGGCGACCACGTCGTGGTGCGGCGATTCGATGAGCCGTCGCAGTGACGGCAGCGCGGGTTCTGGGGTGCCCGCGAAGATGATTCGCACGTCTCAACCGATTGATCCAGTGGGCAGTTGGTAGTACTCGCGTTCGGAGACCCCGGCGAGTGGCGCCACGAACATCCACGGAATGGTGGAGACGGCCTTGTTGAGCGTGGCGACCGCGTCGTTGTAATACTGGCGGGCGAACGCGAGCTTGTTCTCGGTGTCGGCGAGGTTGTCCTGCAGGTTCAGGAAGTTGCTCGACGAGTTCAGCTGGGGGTACGTCTGGCCGAGCGCGAGAAGTGGACCCAGTGCGGTGTCCAGGTCACGTTCGGCGGCGCTTCGCTGCGCGACCGACTTCCCCCCGGTCGCCGACGCGAGTGCGGCCCGGGCATCGGTGACGTGATCGAGCACGCCCTTCTCGTGGGCGGCGAACGTCTGAACCGTGTGCACGAGACTGGGGATGAGCGACGCGCGGCGGGTCAGTTCGACGTCGATGCCGGACAGCGCCTCCGACACCCGGACGTCGGCGGAGCGAATCTTGTTGTAGCCCATGACGAAGCCCACCAGCACGAGCACCAACAGCACCACGACCAAGATCAATACGTAGCTCACCACGAGCCCCCTCCTCCTCCGCCGCCTCCGCCGCCACCGCCCCCGCTGCTGGAGCTACCACCGCCCGACGACGATGACGAGGACTGCGACGCGGTGTATGCACCGATCGACGACGACAACGCCGATTCGAAGCTGTCGAAGTCCGGCCCACTGGAGTGGCTGCTGAAGCCCCAGCCGCTCGACGTCGACGAAGAATTGTACCAATCCGGTTGCGGAGCAACAGTTCCCACCGTCTCCTGGTATTTCTTGGCCCACATCGCCGCGGTACCTGCGGCGATGGCAAACGGGATGTAGGCCGTGTACAGATCCTTGCGCGCGGCGAAGTCGAACCGGGTTTCCGCCGAATCGGTGGACAGAAGACGGTGGAATCCACCTGCCTGCGACCACAACTGTCGGCCCGTCTCCGTTCGCCGGGTACCGACGCCGCCAGACCAGGACCGCCTCGAGAACAGGAAGAACATGGCGAACGGCAGCCCCCACATGGTGGCGGGGAAGCCCCATCGGAAGAAACCGCAGACGGCGAGGATGACGGCCAGCGCATTGGCCGACAGCACCCAGAGTTCCTTCCTGCGCTTCGCCATCAGCCCATCGCCGATCGCCCACGCTCGAACCGCGGTGCTCATGTCGTTCTTCGCCGTAGTGAGCCTCTTGCCTGCCGTGACCGACTTCTTGGCTTCGAATTCCGTGCCAGGGCCCATCACCTTGAGCGCGGACCCGACGGCGATGCTGACCGGGTCGACGTCCGCCCACGCTGCCCGTTCCGCCGTCCCGCGCACGTTCCACTGCTTGTCGTTGACCTGCCTCAGGTCGACCAGCTTCCGCTCGGCGAGATAGAAGAGCGTGGCCGTCAGTCCGTTCTTCGGCACCGCCTCGGTGCGGATGTACTCGGTCTGCACCGGTCCCAGGCCAGGGGGTGGGCCGTACTGCACGGGAAAGCCGGGGTCCGGCTCGACCGTGGTGCGATACCAGAGGTAGGCCACCAGCGCGCCCGCGAACGACAGGCCGACGACCCATGCGATGCCGCCATACGAACGACCGAGGACACGGTCCCACTCGTAGGACCACGGCAGGCTGATGCGCGGCGGGGTCGGCACGTCGACGCCGGCCCTCAGGGTGACCGGGGTGCGGGGTTGCAGGTTCTGCGCACCGAATTCGACCGTCTTACCGGATACCGCGAGCCCGTCGCACGTGCGCCCGGTGCCGACGCCGACCGAACACTCGGCGCCCATGACGTCAGCGGGCAGCGTTGCGCGAATGCGGACCCGCTCGATCACGTTGTTCCAGGACGGCGCTATGACGTTCCAGAAGAACACCGACGTCGAATCCGGATTGCCGACGACGTTCGCGAAGCCTCTGTTCTCGCCGGTGCTTCCGGGGTCGAGGACGCCAGGGATGGTGTAGCGGAGTTCGTAGGTGTGCGTGCCCCACGGCAGCGTGCTGTCGGGGTCTCCGATCTTGGCGACCCGGAACCTGTCCCCCGATTCCCACAGCAGCTGATAGGGCACCGGTTCGCCATCCAGCAGAATGGACGTGATCTGTGGCTCCTGCCGCACCCTGGGGCTGTTCTGATTCGCGACGTCCCAGTAGCGGAAGATGCCGTGCCGGCCCGACGGGAACAGGCCCTCGATGGTCTCGACCGCGTTGAGCATTCCGTCTGCTCCGACGGTGAAATCGGCCCGATAGTCGCTGATCACCACCGGATCGGCAACCGGTTCCGAGGCGGAAGTGCTCTGGAACATCATGGGCCAGAGCAGCCCAACGGCGATGAGGCCCAACGGGATCAACCACCCGAGTACCCGCTTCACTTCACCTCCCGCACCTGCCCGCCCGCTTCGGTTCGCCTCACCCTATGTGCAAGGGGTCGATCTGCACACGAACTGGCGGCTGATCGTGGCGGGCGCTGAACACTCCGGTGGCGCGGCGAAGCGCCGAGGCCAGCCCGAGTCCGGTGTCGCGCGGCACCCGGACGAGCATCCGGCTCACTTCTGCATCGCGGTCCGTGCCGGGCGGTCGACGGGCGCCGGATGGAAGCTCGACGGGACCAAGAACGTCGGCATCGTCCGGAAGGTGTGCTGCCGCAAGCAGAGCCGCCACCGCGGCGGGGTCTCCGTCGACGGCAGCCATGTGGACCGCGGGAGGCAAGCCGACCTCGCCCCGCGCGGCGAGTTCGGATTCGGCGTGGCCGACGGGATCCCAGCGGATGAGCGCCTGGACGGTGGGGATTGCCGATTCGGCCACGATGGCCACGACGCCACCGTCGCCTCGGTGCCGGACGAGGGCCGCGGCGGCCATCCACCGACGCAAGGCGTCCTCGGAGGCTCGTAGGTCCTGCCTGCCGAGCAGGGCCCAGCCGTCGAGCAGCAGCAGGGCGCCGTATCCGCCCGGCGCCACGGGCTCGGCACCAGGCGTGGCGACGACCAGCGATGGCGCGGCGGGCACCTCGGACAGCACCGCATCGCCGCCCGAGGTGATCACGGTGGTGCCAGGGAAGGCCCGTCCCAACTCCTCGGCGGTGCGGCGCGCACCGACGACGACGGCACGCACCGCGTCGGAACCACAACGGACGCAACGCAGCGCCGCCTCGGTGCGGCCACACCAGCGGCACACGGCTCCGACTCCGTGGTCGGGCAACGACATGGGACCCGTGCAGTGCCTGCACCTGGCGATCGTCCGGCACTTGCCGCAGGCGAGCGCGGGCACGTATCCGCGCCGCGGTACCTGTACCAGGACGGGATGGCCGGACCGTAGTGCCGCGCGTGCCGCGTCGAGCGCCATCGACGGCAACCGCGCGGTGTGTGAGGCGGCGTCGCGTTCCTGGGCGAAGCCGCTGTCGTCGAGCGCGACCACCCGCGGCGTACGGGCCCGCACCACCGGCCGGGTGGCCACCAGATCGTGCGCCCACTTGCTGGCGACCAGGGCCTGCGCCTCGGTCGTACGGGAGTAGCCGGCGATCAACGCCCCGCACTTCAGCTGATGTGCGCGCAGCATTGCGACCTCGCGCGCGTGCGAATACGGGGCCCGCGGCTCGGCCAGGGTGTCGTCGCCGTCGTCCCACACCATCACCAGTCCAAGGTCGGCGACCGGCGCGAAGACCGCGCTCCGGGTGCCGATGACGAACCTCGCTTGCCCCCGGAGCACCGACAACCACCGGCGGTAGCGCTGCGACGGCCCAAGCCCCGCGGACAGCGCGACGACGGAACCGTCGTCGACGTGCCGGACCGCGGCCGCGTATAGCGCGTCGACGTCACGCTGGTCCGGCACGACGGCCAGCGCCGAACGGCCCGACTGCACGACGACTGCAGCGGCCTCGGCAAGCCGGTCGCTCCACTGCTCGCCCGGTAGCGCCTGCCAGACGGCGCGAGCAGCCCGGCCCTCGCCGAGCGCGCCGAGGTACTGCTTACCGCGGCCGTAGGCTGCCCAGGCCGCCGGATCCACCGGTCGCGCCGTCAGCGTGGGCGGGTCCGGAATCGGTTGCTTCTCGACATTCGCATGCCGCGGCGGGACCGCGAGCCGGAGGACGTCGGCACGGGTGCCCGCGTACCTGGCGGCGACCGCGTCGATCAGCCTGCGGACGTCGGGGGTCAAGACCCTTTCGCTGGAGACGACGCCTTCCAACCAGCCCAGCTTGCCGACATGGTCGGTGTCGGAACGTCTTTCGAGAATGAAGGCATCGACCAACCTGCCATGGAAGCGCACCCGGACGCGCACCCCGGGTTGCGCGTCGTCGGACTGTTCGGCACTGACGCGGTAGTCGAAATCGCGATCGAGATGTGGCACCGACAGCATTGGAAGCACCCGGGCGACCGGCTCGTGCTCGGCCGCCTGCCGGCGGGGTGTGGTCACCTGCTCCGTCCCTGCATCCGTTTCCGATTGCGTCATCGAACCCTACCGACGCTGACAATCCTGTTGTTGGCACGTGTCTGGTTCACACCGCTGATGTTCGTGTCGGCCGCCCCCGCCGTCGTACTCCCGAACCTCCACGCAGCAGCTTCCATGGTGCGACGAGCGCCGCCAGAGTGTCCTGGCGGCTCATTCGCGCGGCAGGATTGGTGGCCTTGCCACTGGCAATCATCGTGGCGTTCGCGGTTCGCGACGCTGCCGCTGCCGCTGAGGACAGCACCAGGGTCAGCAGATATTGAACATACGCCAAAGCGGTGCACACACCGCCGCCTGCCTGATGTCGGTCACGCAGGTGGTGTCGCCGAGTGCTCGGACGCGCTCTTCGCGCAGGCGCTCATCGGCGACGCCGATCGATCACGGCCGAAGAAGAACCCGGCGGTGATCAACAGCAGCGACGCCGCGTAGGCCCACCAGATGGGTACCGCGAGGGCTTCTGAGCGCAATACGAACTTGCCGATCCCGATCATCCCGTCGGACACCGCGAAACACACTGCGCCAAGCGCCGTCCACGGCGTCGGTAGCCCTGCCAGGAGGGCCGCGCACACCATCGCGGCCAGCACGACCATGTAGAGGATCACCGGAATGGCCAGTCCCTCGGCGATCAGCTGCGGCCAGAACCAGACCAGCAACGCCACACAGGCGACGCACACCACGACGGCGGCAGCCATCCTTCCTGTCCCGCGTCGCTCCGCCCCTGCCCTCCGAATCCTCCACGGCGTTCTGCTGGCCAAGGGCAGCAACGCGCCCAGGAAGCACAGGTGCGCGACGAGGAACGCGCCGAGCCCGAGAACGAAAGACGGCGGCCACCACGGCATCGCGAGCAGGTAGTCGCCCGCCGCCGAGAACACCAGGGCGGGGATCAACCAGCGACGTTCCCGCCGCACGGGATGGCGGAGCGCCGCGCCGGCGAGCAGCACCGCGGCCGAGGCCTTGACGGTCGGTTGCAGGCCGAACTGGCCGGTGAGCGCGGCACCGGCGGGCAAGCGGAGTGCCATGACGACCAGAAGGATCCCGTACGCGGCGCCGACCGTCAACGCTGCGACCCACAGCGTTCGCGTGCTCCGCGATGCGTACGGTGAGGCGATGCCCGTCACCGACGACTCCGGCGCCGACAAGCCAGGTCTGGATGCCATCCTGCAGAAGGTACTGGAAGCGGTGCCCTTCCAGTTGACAACCGACGGAGGTCCCGAGGCGGCCCGGCAACGGTTCCGCGACCTGCCCCGCCGCCCGGTTCACCAGGAACTGCGCGTCGAGGACCGCACGATCGACGGCCCGGCGGCCCGGTGCCGATCCGGCTGTACTGGCCACCCGAGGCCGACGACGGACCCGTACCGGTGGTGATGTTCTCTCAGGGCGGAGGTGGACGACGTGTGGGCCGCGACGCAGTGGGTGGCCGAGCACGCCGACGCACTCGGGGCCGACGCGACGCGGCTTGCAGTCGCGGGCGACTCCGCGGGCGGTAACCTCGCGGCGGTCGTCACACAGCTGGCGCGTGACGAAGGCGGGCCGCCGATCGTCTTCCAGCTGCTCTGGTATCCGGCGACCACCTGGGATACGTCACTGCCGTCGTTCACCGAGAACGCGGACGCACCGATCCTCGCTCTCGACGCCGTCGCCGAGTTCTCCCGTTGGTACGCCCACGGCCAGGACGTCAAGGACCCGCCCGCGACGCTGGTTCCTGGCCGCGCCGCGGACTTCTCCGGTCTGGCGCCTGCGTACATCGCGGTCGCGGGACACGATCCGCTGCGCGACGACGGTGTCCGCTACGGCAAGCTACTCGCTGCTGCGGGGGTACCCGTGGAGGTGCACAACGCCCACACGCTGGTGCACGGCTACCTCGGGTACGCAGGCGTCGTGCCTGCCGCCACCGACGCGGTCGAGCGGGGGTTCTCGGCACTTCGTCGCGCGCTAGCCTGAGGCACATGACGGACACCTCGACCGAAACCACTTCTGAACGGCCCGGCATCGACCCCATTCTCAAGGCGCTTCTCGACGCAGTGCCGCTCGAGTTCACCATCGACGACGGCGTCGAGGTGGCCCGCGAGAAGTTCCGTGCGATGAAGCCGCCCGCGGAGATGTTGCCGGACATGCGAATCGAGGAGCGGACGGTCGGATATGGCGACCTGTCCGACATCCCCGTCCGCATCTACTGGCCGCCGATCGACGCTCACACGGACCTGCCGGTCGTGGTCTTCTATCACGGCGGCGGCTGGGCGATCGGTGACCTCGACACCCACGATCACGTGGCCCGCGCCCATGCGATGGGAGCCGAGGCGATCGTGGTGTCGGTCGACTACCGACTCGCTCCGGAGCACCCCTTCCCCGCAGCAGTGGACGACGCCTGGGCGGCATTGCGGTGGGTCGGTGAGCACGCTGCGGAACTCGGCGGGGACCCGACCCGGATCGCCGTCGCGGGCGACTCCGCCGGCGGCAACCTGTCTGCGGTGATGGCGTTGCGAGCGCGGGAAGCCGGCGGTCCACCGTTGGTGTTCCAGTTGCTCTGGTACCCCGTCGCGGTGGGGGACCTGTCCGCGCCGTCGTTCATCGAGAACGCAGAAGCCCCGATCCTGAACGCGGGCGTGACCACCGCATTCCTGACCTGGTATCTGCAAGGGCTCGACATGTCCGATCCGAAGGCGCTTCCCACCGACCTCGCCCCGGCGAATGCCGCGACACTGACCGGCCTGCCACCGGCCTTCATCGGCACCGCAGAGCACGACCCACTACGAGACGACGGGGGTAAGTATGCCGAAATGCTTTCCGCTGCAGGTGTTCCCGTCCAGTTGAGCAACGAACCGACGATGGTGCACGGCTACGTCAGCCTGGCGATGGTGTCGCCTGCAGCGACCGAGGCCACCGATCGCGGACTGGCTGCGCTGAAGGCTGCGCTGCACACCGCGCGGTGAACGACCCGATGCGCGATCGGCACGTACTCGACGTCCGATCACCCCAGCAGTGGGAACAGTGGCTGGAGGCCAACCACGACATCATTGGCGAAGTGTGGGTTCCGCTCTTCAACGAGGCCAGGGTAACTTGGTCGTCGTCGACGCAGACGGAGGTACAACATGGCGGAACCTGATTTCCACACGGTCATCGTGGGCGCCGGATTCTCCGGCATCGGCACGGCGATCAAACTCGACAAGGCCGGTCTCGGCGACTACCAGATCATCGAGGCAGGCGAGGAGCCGGGCGGAACCTGGTACTGGAATACCTATCCGGGCATCGCCGTGGACATTCCGTCGTTCTCCTACCAGTTCTCGTTCGAGCAGAGCGCCGACTGGTCGCGCACCTACGCCCCCGGCCGCGAACTCAAGGCGTACGCCGACCGCTGCGTCGACAAGTACAGGCTGCGTCGGAAGATCCGATTCAACACGCAGGTGACCGCGGCCGTGTTCGACGACGAATCCGATTGGTGGAAAATCGATCTGGATTCGGGTGACTCGGTGACGGCCCGCTTCCTGGTCAACGCGAGCGGTGTACTCACGGTGCCGAACCTGCCCGACATCGACGGCGTCGACAGCTTCGCAGGCATCACGATGCACACGGCGCGATGGGACCACTCGCAAGACTTGTCCGGCAAGCGGGTCGCCATCATCGGAACGGGCGCCTCGGCGGTCCAGGTGATTCCCGAGATCGCTCCGATCGTGGAGAAGCTCACCGTCTTTCAGCGGACACCGATCTGGTGCATGCCGAAGCTGGACGTCCCCCTGCCTGCCGCGGCACGCTGGGCGATGCGGATCCCCGGCGGCAAGGTCATCCAGAGATTCCTGAGTCAGGCCTACGTCGAACTCACGTTCACGATCTCCGCCCAGTACTACACGTTGTTTCCGCTGGCCAGACGCGCCGAGAAGATGGGCAGGGCCTTCCTCAAGCGCGAGGTGCACGATCCGGAGGTCCGCGACAAGCTGACGCCGCGTTACGCGGTCGGGTGCAAACGCCCCGGATTCCACAACACGTACCTGTCGACGTACAACCGCGACAACGTGGAGTTGGTGACCGAACCGATCGACAAGGTCACCGGCTCGGGCGTGGCCACCACCGACGGGGCGACCCTTGACGTCGACGTGCTGATCCTGGCCACCGGCTTCAAGGTGATGGACGTCGACAGCATCCCGACCTTCCCCGTCACCGGGGCAGGCGGACGCTCGTTGGCCGAGTTCTGGTCGCAACGACGCCTGCAGGCCTACGAAGGAGTCAGCGTCCCAGGGTTTCCGAACTTCTTCACCGTGATGGGTCCCTACGGCTACGTCGGCTCGTCGTACTTCGCCCTGATCGAGACGCAGACACACCACATCGTCAGGTGCCTTAAGCAGGCACTCAGCGAGGCCGCCACCCGGGTCGAGGTGTCCCAAGAGGCCAACGACCGGTTCTTCGCCGAGATGATGAGCAAGCGGCACCGCCAGGTCTTCTGGCAGGACAGCTGCGCCCTGGCCAACAGTTACTACTTCGACCAGAACGGCGACGTGCCGCTTCGGCCCACCACCACCGCTGAGGCGATCTGGCGCAGCCGACGCTTTCCGCTCGCCGACTACGAGTTCAGCGCTGACCTTGGCGGCGTTAATTGACTACCATGACAATTGTTGGGTTATGTTCCTGAGCGCACGCTGAGTGTGCGGCCAAGGGGCTGCGGACCATGGCGACGACGGCAATGACGACAGTGGGCGACCGCAACGCTCGACGAGGTAAGAAGGCCGCCCTCCTGGCGGCAGCGGCCATGACGGCGACCGCGATGGTGGTGGGCCTGTCGACCCCCGCGGTGTTCCCCGACGCCAACGCCGCGGATGTGGACTTCAACGCGGTCCCTACGGGGCCGCTGTTCCGGATCCTGCGGGCCGCGGGGTGGATTCCGTGCAGATCGAAAACGTTCTCCCCCTGTGATCGACACGCTCACGTTCAACTTGGCCTTCACCCAATCCAACCCAGTCAACCTGTACGACCAGATCAACGCCTTCCCATTCGGTGGATTCAACATTCTCGGCCCGGGTGTCAAGCGCCAGCCCGGTGGAACCTTGGGGTTGGCCATTCTCGGCGCCTCAGGACTGACCGGGTTCCAGGCGACGCAGGCTTACGAGGCGCTGCTGTCAAGTGCGGCGGGCAACACCCCGCCCGGATTCAGCCCGCTGGTCGGGCCGGGATTGGTGAGCACCAACCCCTTCGCCGTCGATGCTGCCGAGGGCGGCGGCGCTGTCGTCCACCCACTTCTTCAGTGCTGCAGCGTCCCCCACGTCGACGGCAGCTCCGATCGCAGTGGCGCCGTTGGCCTTCAACTCGGATTCCGTCTTCGGCACCGCCTCGGCCGTGCGCGCACAGTATCCGACGGCGGCACCCTCGGCCAGCAGCCCGTCGACCACGGCCCTGCCGATCCCCCGCGTGCCTCCCGTGACCAGGAACCGCTTGCCTGCCAGTCCGAGTTCCACCTTGTCTCCGTCCGTCGTCGATGGGGTGTCAGTACGAGATTGGGCCGAGTGACCTTGCTGCATTGCGCATTTCGTCGTGAATTCCGTCATAGGACGGCACCCTCGGCAGCAGTCGCTTGTCGACCTTGGTCACCGCGCTGTAGTTGGTGTCTACGACGTTCGCGATCGGAACCTGTGATATCTGACTGAGCAACTGGTAGGCGTCGAGGCGGTCGAGGCCGTACAGCTGGCCCAGCCAACCGATCATCTCGACCTGCCCTGCCCGCCATGCCTCTTCGAGTGGGCGCCCGGAACCGATGCACATCAGGTGGGTGTCGGTTTCGATCCTCGGCCAAGCCGGTCCGCCGCCCTTGATCAGATCGACGATGGCGGTGACGTGCATGGCACCTTCCACCGCGGTGCCGCACGATTCGCCTTCGCCCTGCCGATAGTGGCCGTCGCCGAGTGAGAAGAAGGCACCTTCCACGTTCACTCGCAGATAACATGTTGCGCCCGCTGCCATTTCGGGGCTGTCCATGTTGCCACCGAAGTAGTCCGGTACCAGTGACGTCCGCACCTCGCGCCTGGCTGGGGCCACGCCGACGGTGCCGAGCATGGGGTTGGCGGGCAGCCGGAGCTGGAAGTCACTCGCCAGGGCCGAGAACCCCAACGTCTCCGTCCCGGCGTCGTAGTCGTAGATGTAGGTGCGCTCGGGCAGTGGGTCCTGCAGCGTCGGACTGACCGGGATGCTGGTGAGACCCCCGAAGAACGGGATCAACGTCGAGGCGCCCCAGGTCCGCGCCGGCGTCAGATCGACCAGATGCACCGCCAACGTGTCGCAAGGCTCGGCGCCATCGATCCAGAACGGACCGGTCTGGGGATTGAGGTCCTCGGTGTTCAACGCGGTGGTGGCGACGTCCGCCTTGCTGGTGATCCGACCGCCGTAGGCGTCCTCGGTCCACAGTGTCAGAGCCGTGCCCGGCTTGATCCGCATCACCGGCGCCGCACCACCGAAGGTGTAGGCGAGTTGATCGACCGTTGGCACGAAGGTCACGTGATCCATGAGATTCATCCTGGTGGAATCGTGCGGCGAGCGCGTCGCGAAACGACGCCTTCGACGCAAGAGACCCCCGATTCGCGAGGAATCGGGGGCCGCCGGCATCAGGTGCTGACTGGAAGTCCTAGACGGACGCCTTCAGCTCGTCCACCTTGTTCGTCTGCTCCCACGGCAGCTCGATGTCGGTGCGACCGAAGTGGCCGTAGGCGGCGGTCGGCGCGTAGATCGGACGCAGCAGGTTCAGATCGCGAACGATGGCGCCGGGACGCAGGTCGAAGACCGAGGTGATGGCCTTCTCGATGCGAGCGGGGTCGACGGTCTCCGAGCCGAAGGTCTCGACGAACAGTCCGACGGGGGCGGCCTTGCCGATCGCGTACGCGACCTGGACCTCGACGCGCTCCGCCAGGCCGGCTGCGACGACGTTCTTGGCCACCCACCGCATCGCGTACGCGGCGGAACGGTCCACCTTGGACGGATCCTTGCCGGAGAAGGCGCCGCCCCCGTGACGGGCCCAGCCGCCATAGGTGTCGACGATGATCTTGCGGCCGGTCAGGCCAGCGTCCCCCATCGGGCCGCCGAGTACGAACTTGCCGGTGGGGTTCACCAACAGTCGGTAGTCGGAGGTGTCCATGGACTCGTGGTTGAGGTCTGCCAGCACGGTGTTGACGACCTTCTCGCGGATGTCCGGCGTGAGGCCGGCCTCGAGGTCGATGCCGTCGGCGTGCTGGGTCGACAGCACGACGGTGTCCAGCCGGACCGGGGTGTTGCCGTCGTACTGGACGGTGACCTGGGTCTTGCCATCCGGCCGCAGATAGTCCAGCACGCCGCTCTTGCGGACTTCGGTCAGCCTGCGGGCGAGGCGGTGCGCCAGCGCGATCGGTAGCGGCATCAGTTCGGGCGTGTCCTTGATGGCGTAGCCGAACATCAGGCCCTGGTCGCCAGCACCTTGCGCGTCCAGCGGATCGCCTGCGCCCTCGACTCGCGCCTCGTGGGCAGTGTCGACGCCCATCGCGATGTCGGGCGACTGAGCGCCGATGCCGATGTTCACGCCACAGGTCTCGCCGTCGAAGCCCTTCTCGGACGAGTCATAACCGATCTCGAGGATGCGCGCGCGCACGGTCTTCGGGATGTCGGCGAACGCCTCCTTGGCCGTCGTGGTGACCTCGCCGACGACGTGCACCTGACCGGTGGTTACGAGCGTCTCGACCGCCACGCGGGACTTGGGGTCCTGCGCGAGCAGTGCGTCGAGCACCGAGTCGCTGATGGCGTCACAGATCTTGTCGGGGTGTCCCTCTGTCACCGACTCACTGGTAAACAGCCGACCTTTGCTCACGTTGTCATCCCTTCCCGAAACTTAGTTGTGCGAATCATATCGATGCA
>JBBRTH010000042.1:0-48951 GCA_038244615.1 Mycobacteriales bacterium
ACCCCCAGATGGGTTATCCGCCACCCGGCGTGCCGGCGCCGAGGTATCCACCGCAGTACGCGGACGGATACGGCGGCGGATACGGCGGCGCCTATGACCCGTACGCCCAGGTTCGGCCGCAAGGCACCAACGGCAAGGCCATCGGGGCGCTCGTCACGTCCCTCGCAGGACTGTTCTTCTGCGGTGTGCCCTCGATCGTCGGACTGATCCTCGGTGTCATCGCGATGCGTGAGACGAAGCGGACCGGCCAGGAGGGTCACGGCCTGGCGTTGGCGGGAGTCATCGTCGGTGGGCTCGCCGTCGCGGGTTGGCTGCTGTACGCGGTCGTGATCATCTTCTTCATCGCCGTCACGTCCAGCTCGCCGTACGGCTACTGACTGGGCGGCTCGAACGGGGCCGCCGCGCGGGCCATCCCGGCCGCCCGACCCTTGCCCGCGATGACCAGTGCCATCTTGCGACTCGCCTCGTCGATCATCTCGTCACCGAGCATCACGGCGCCCCTTGCCCCACCGGATCGCGACGTGTGCCACTCGTAGGCCTCGAGGATCAGCTCGGCATGGTCGAAGTCGGCCTGGCGGGGACTGAATATCTCGTTGCCCGCCGCGATCTGATCGGGGTGCAGAACCCACTTGCCGTCGTATCCGAGCGCCGCCGCGCGGCTCGCTACCCGCCGGAACGCCTGGACGTCGCGCACCTTCAGGAACGGACCGTCGATCGCGTTGATGCCGTGGGCGCGCGCAGCCACCAGAATCCGCATGAACACGTGGTGGTATGCGTCGCCCACGTCGTAACCCTCGGGTTGTTCGCCGACCACCAGGGTGCGCATGTTCAGACTCGCCATCATGTCGGCGGGGCCGAGCACGAGTGCCTGCACCCGCGGTCCCGCCGCGATCGCCTCGACGTTGGTCAAACCCTGGGCGTTCTCGATCTGCGCCTCGATGCCGATGCGCCCCACCGGCAGGCGGTGCGTGATCTCCAGTTGGGTCAGCAGAAGGTCGAGGGCCTGTACGTGGGAGACGTCGATCACCTTCGGCAGCACCACGACGTCGAGGTGGGCACCTGCCACCGCGACCACTTCGATAACGTCGGCGTGCGTCCACGGCGTCGTCCAGTCGTTGACGCGAACCCCCCGGAGTTGACCGGCCCAGCCTTCCTGCGCCAGTCCGACCGCCACCTGAGTGCGGCCTTTCGCCTTGGCATCTGGCGCGACTGAGTCCTCGAGATCCAGGAACACCTGATCGGCGGCCAGTCCCTTGGCCTTCTCGATCATCTTCGGGTTGCTGCCCGGAACCGAAAGACACGTTCTCCGGGGGCGATATCGATTCTCCACGGCATCACTCTCTACTCTTTGTTCCATGGTGGCGGTGAACAGGGTCTATGCGGCCCGACTATCGGGGATGTTGGTACTCGGCCCCGACGGTGAGTCGATCGGCCGCGTCCGCGATGTGGTGATCAGCATCGGCATCGGCCAACAGCAGCCGCGCGTCCTTGGGCTTGTCGTCGAATTGCTCACCCGCAGAAGAATTTTCGTAGGCCTGCTGCGCGTGACGGCGATCGAGCCAAACGCCGTCACGCTCACCACCGCCAACGTGTCACTGCGCCGCTTCGCCCAGCGGCCCGGCGAAGTCCTGGTCTTCGGACAGGTGCTCGACACCCGCGTTCGCGTGCAGGATCCCGAACTCGAGCAGCTCGCCGGCGTGGACCTCGTCGTGGTCGACCTCGCGATCGAGCAGATCCGCACCAGGGACTGGCTGGTGACCAGGGTCGCGGTGCGCAGCCACCGAAGGCTCGGTCGCCGCACGGCCGTTCACATCGTCGACTGGCAGAACGTCACGGGCCTCACCCACTCGGCGATGTCGCTGCCCGGCCAGGGCGTCGCCTACCTGCTGGCGCAGTTCGAGGGGCAGCGGCCCATCGTCGTCGCGGACGCCATCCGAGACCTGCCCGCAAAGCGCCGCTACGAGGTCATCAACGCTCTGGACGACGAACGTCTCGCCGACGTCCTGCAGGAGCTCCCCGAAAGCGAACAGGCCGATCTGCTGGAGCGGCTGGACGCCGAGCGCGCCGCTGACGTGCTCGAAGCCATGGATCCGGACGACGCGGCCGACCTGCTTGGCGAACTGGGCGCTTCGGCGGCCGAGGCGCTGCTGGCGCGCATGGATCCCGAGGACTCCGAGCCGGTGCGACGACTGCTGAAGCACTCGCCCGACACCGCGGGTGGTCTGATGACCCCGGAACCCGTCGTGCTCGGTCCCGGCACCACCGTGGCCGAGGCGCTGGCACGGGTGCGGGATCCCGACCTCACCCCCGCCCTGGCCTCGCTGGTGTTCGTCGCGCGACCACCGTCTGCCACTCCGACGGGTCGCTACCTGGGCTGCGTGCACTTGCAACGACTGCTGCGGGAACCGCCTGCGGCCCTGGTCAGCGGCATCATGGACTCCGACCTGCCCAGCCTGGATCCCGAGACGTCCCTGGCGGCGGTGACGCGTTACCTAGCCGCCTACAACCTGGTCTGCGGGCCCGTGGTCGACGACGAGAAGCACCTGCTCGGCGCCGTCACCGTCGACGACCTGCTCGACCACCTGCTGCCGCACGACTGGCGGGTACGACCCGAGGATCCCAAGTTGCCCGGTGAGGATGACTTCACCGACGTCGCGATCCCGGCACCAGGCGGTCCGTCGTGAGCGACCTGTCGTCGCGACAGCGGCTCGACACGCCGCGTACGCGGCGCAGGCGATTCACCCCGCGGGTGGACATCGAGGCGGTCGGCAGATTCAGCGAGTCGATCGCGCGGTTCCTCGGCACCGGTCGGTACCTCGCCATGCAGACCGTCATGGTCATCGTGTGGATCGCGTTCAACCTGGTCGCGGTAAGCCTTCGCTTCGACCCCTATCCGTTCATCCTGCTTAACCTCGCGTTCTCCACGCAGGCGGCCTACGCCGCACCCCTGATACTGCTGGCGCAGAACCGTCAGGAGAACCGCGACCGGGTGTCGTTGGAAGAGGACCGGCGCCGCGCCGAGCAGACGAAGGCCGACACCGAGTACCTCGCGCGGGAGCTCGCCGCGCTACGGATCGCGGTCGGTGAGGTCGTCACGCGCGACTACCTCCGCCGAGAGCTCGAGGAAGTGCGCGAGCTTCTCGATGAACTGAGGTCGAAGAAGCCCAAGAAGAACTCGGCATTGAGTAGTCCACGGAACTTGGACGAACCCGACTAGACCATTGCTGCAACACGCGCAACACGAGTCGGTATGGTGACGTGGTTCACAAGGTTTGCCGGTCTTCGCCGGCGCTTCGTTTGGTCATCGCGGATCGAGGACGGTCGAGTGCACATCGGGGGCGGGTCCGCCTACGCAGCAATGCGACGTCAGGCGCGTCGCGTCGTGCGCACGCCCGCCTTCGGCGTTGCGGTGATCGTTCCGCTGGTCCTTCTGCTGGCGGTCGGCGCGTCCGCGCCGTCGCCGAGGCACGCCGTCGCCGATGACGGCATCACACCGCTGGCTGCGGTGGCACGTACCGGTGACGACGCCGGCGTCGTCGTCGTGGCGGCCTCCAGGGCGCCGACGCCGTTCCGCTTCGCCACGGCGAACCTGTCGGCTCCCCCACCGCCGATCGTCGTGAGTTCGCCTGGCAGCCTGCGCATTCCGGCGATCGCACTCAGTGCCTACCGCAACTCCGAACGCATGATGGCTTCGGCCTATCCGGGATGCGGGGTGAGCTGGAACCTGCTGGCGGGAATCGGGCGCATCGAGTCGGTGCACGCCAACGGCGGCGCCACCGATCCGCAGGGCACGCCGATCCAAGGCATCTTCGGTCCCGCGCTCGACGGCACCCTCGCGGGCAACGAAGTGATCGTGCAGAGCGTCCAGGCGGGCCGGGTGACCTACGCGAGAGCGATGGGCCCGATGCAGTTCCTGCCGGGAACCTGGGCACGCTATGCGTCCGACGCCAACGGAGACGGCAAGGCCGACATCCAGAACCTGTACGACGCCTCGCTCGGAGCCGCCCGGTACCTGTGCAGCGGCAACCTGAACCTCCGGGATCGGTCCCAGGTGCTCTCGGCAATCCTGCGCTACAACAACTCGATGGCGTACGCCCAGAACGTGCTCGGCTGGGCCGCCGCCTACGCAACGGGTGTGGCGCCGGTCGATCTGCCGCCGATCGGAGCCGCTCCACCGATCGGTGACGCGCACCTCGTCGCCAACCCCGAGGGTCTCGGGCCGGGCATCGGCCTGCCCGCCAACGACCCCCTCGCGTCGCTGGCGGTGGCGGACATGGGCGGCATGAACCAGTTGGGAATTCCACCCGGACCAGGGGCGCGCGTTCCTCCCGCACCCCAGCAGAACTGCCAGGTCTTCTGCCTGACGCCGCAAGCCCCGGCACCCCAGCAGAACTGCCAGGTCTTCTGCCTGACCCCGCAGGCGGTGGCGGCGCCCCTCCCCGAGGCCCCGCCCGCACCGCAGTTCACGGCGCCGTTCCCGCCAGCGGCTCCGCCGCCGCTGCTGCCGTTGGGCGCGCCCGCGCCGCCACTACCGGCGGGCCCAGTACCCGGTCCAGTCAACTGACGGCTGCGCCTACACTCGCGGATGATGTCTCCGCAACCAACCCATGACTCCGTCGGCCTGGAATCGGCTGTGCGATCGGCGCTGTCCAAGGTCATCGACCCCGAACTCCGCCGACCGATCACCGAGATCGGCATGGTGAAGGACGTCACGGTTGACACCGCCGACGGTTCGGTTCACGTCGAGATCTACCTGACCATCTCGGCATGCCCGAAGAAGACCGAGATCTCCGACCGCGTCAAGCAGGCCGTCGTCGACGTGCCGGGCACCGGCGCCGTCAAGGTCACCCTCGACGTCATGAACGACGAGCAGCGCACCGAGCTCCGCAAGCTGTTGCGGGGTGACTCGCGTGAGCCGGTGATCCCCTTCGCGCAGCCCGGATCGCTGACCCGCGTGTACGCGGTCGCCTCCGGCAAGGGTGGCGTCGGCAAGTCCAGCGTCACGGTCAATCTCGCGGTGGCGTTGGCCGCGCGCGGGCTGTCGGTCGGCGTGCTCGACGCCGACATCTACGGGCACTCGGTGCCGCGCATGATGGGCACCGCGGACCGACCCACTCAGGTCGAATCGATGATCCTGCCTCCGATCGCCCATGACGTGAAGGTCATCTCGATCGCGATGTTCACTCAGGGCAACACCCCGGTGGTGTGGCGCGGGCCGATGCTGCACCGGGCACTCCAACAGTTCCTCGCCGACGTGTACTGGGGCGATCTCGACGTGCTGCTGCTCGACCTTCCCCCGGGTACCGGTGACATCGCCATCTCCGTGTCACAGCTGATTCCCGGAGCCGAGATCCTCGTGGTGACGACGCCTCAGGTGGCGGCCGCCGAGGTCGCCGAGCGCGCGGGCGCGATCGCCCTGCAGACGCATCAGCGCATCGTTGGCGTCGTGGAGAACATGTCGGGCCTGACGCTTCCCGACGGCACCGTGATGAACCTGTTCGGGGAGGGCGGCGGCAAGCAGGTGGCCGAGAACCTCACCAGGTCCATGGGGGCCGACGTGCCGCTGCTGGGCCGGGTTCCGTTGGACCCCGCACTGGTGGAAGCGGGTGACACGGGCGTGCCGCTGGTCATCAGTGCGCCGGACTCTGCAGCGGGCAGGGAGTTGCGCTCCATCGCCGACGCGTTGACGTCACGCAAGCGCAGCCTGGCGGGAATGTCGCTCGGCTTGAACCCCGTCGGCCGTTAGGTCGCGTCGCTGTCGAACGGCGTGACCCCGGGCAGACGTGACGCCGTCTCCGACTGCCCCTGACCCGGCGGCTGTCTTGGTGCTTGCGGCTGCGGCTGCGGCTGCCCCGGCGATACGGGCTTCGCCGGCTTGTCGAAGTTCCCGGTGAGGAACGAGTCGTCACCGTCGAGCAGATGCTTGGTCAGGGCGGCACGCGGCGTCATCCCGCGAAGCTTCTGCAGCTCGCTCAGGGGTTGGCGCAGATCCTCGAACTCGGGGCCCAGGTCCTCGCGCAGTTGACTGGTCGCACCGCTGAGATACTCACGGACCTGGCGCAAGGAGCCGGTGGTCCAGCGAATGGCGCCCGGAAGCCGTTCGGGCCCAAGGATCACCAGGCCGGCTACGACGAGCACCAACATCTCGCCCCAGCCGACGTTGCCAAACATCGTTATGCGGCAGGGTTGTCGGAGCCGGGGTTCACCATCAGCGTGACGGGCCGACCATCACGGATCACCTCGATGGGTGAATCCTGACCAATCTTGAGCTGACGCACCGCGACGACCATTTCGTCGGCGTCGGCCACCGAACGGGTGCCCACCTTGACGACGACGTCGTTCTCCTTGATTCCTGCCCGGTCGGCTGGACCGCCTGCCACGACGTTCTTGATCAACGCGCCGGAGGCGACGTCGTTGCTCACCGACACGGCGTTGAGGCCGAGCGTCGGGTGCGACATCTTGCCCTCCTTGATCAGACCCTCGACGACATCCTTGACCTCGTTGACCGGGATGGCGAAGCCGAGACCACTTGCACTGTCCGACAACGACTTTCCGGCCGTGTTGATGCCGATGACCTCGGAGTTCATGTTGATCAGCGGGCCACCGGAGTTGCCGTGGTTGATCGACGCGTCGGTCTGCACACCGTCGATCACGGTGTCGGTGTCCGAGCCGTCGCCGGACAGCGGGACGGGGCGGTGCAGTGCGCTGATGATGCCGTGGGTGACGGTGCTGCGCAGGCCGAGCGGAGCGCCCGCTGCGATCACCTCTTCACCCACCCGGAGCTTCTCGGAGTCGCCGAGACGGGCGACCACCAACTTGTCGACGTTGTCGACCTTCAGCACGGCGATGTCGGTCTTCGGATCGCGGCCGACGAGGTTGGCAGGCACTTCGTGGCCGTCGTTGAACACCACTGAGATCTGATAGTCCGCGGGGCTCTTCGCGGCGTCGGAGATGACGTGGTTGTTGGTCACGATGTAACCGCGACCATCAACGACGACGCCGGAGCCCTGCGAACCCTCGCCCTTGCTGAGCGCCTCGATCGTGACGACCGAATCGGCGACGGCCGACGCCACGTCGGCGAATCTGCTGGTCGGCTCCTCGGACTTGCCGTCGGTCTGCAGCGTCACCTTCGACGTGGTGAAGGCGGGCACGATCTCGGCAGTCTTGTTGCCGATCACACCGCCGATGCCACCGATGACCAGCGCGACGATCACGATGACTCCCAACGCGACCCAGGAGACGCGGCCGCCGAACAGGACGTCGCGGACGCCGAGCTTGCCCATCGGAACGGGATTCGCGGCGACGGGTGCCGGCTTGGCTTGCGCGGGCACACCGAGCGTGGGAGTCGCTGACGGGTCACGCCACGGATCGGCAGGCTCTTCGGGGAAGTTCCGGTCGCGCTCGGCCTGGCGGGCGCCCGCGTCGGCCGGATGGCGCTGCAGGGTGTCCGACACTCCGTCGGGGCGGCCGAACGCATCGGCGAGGACGGCGTCTGGCGCCTGATCTCTCGGGGTGTACTCGCCTTGGTCGCGATGCTTCTCCTCGCCGAGGAAGGAGCCGGTGACGCCGTCTGGCCGGCCGAATGCCCGGGTCTGCGCCGGATCGACAGGCGGGCGCGAGACGGGCTTCGGCTCCATGCGGGGACGCTCCCCCCGAGGACTTTGCGCGGACTGGTCCTGATTGATCACCCGTGTTCACTCTCCGTCAGAGCGCACGCCATCACCGACGCACGCCATTGCTTTTGCCCCAACACATACCCTACCGGCGTTTGCGTCGAGGACGCGGCGCGCCAGCAGCAAACTGCGGACCAACGTCCTCCACCGGCGGTTCGAGTGGCGCATGGTGCGGGATCTCGGACAATGCCCCGAGCAGAGATGACGGCACGATGATCGGACAGGAGTCACGCAACGCTGTACGAGCTTGCCCCTGCGAGTCGACCTCAGCCGAGCACTGCGGGCATTGCGACATGTGGTGCGCCGCCCGCAGGTGTGCACTCATCCGCAGCTCACCGTCGACGAAAGCGGCGATGGCTTCCGTGGAGAGGTGCTCGGTGGACCCGAACCTGCGGGGGCCGACGGGCTGGTCACTCTGCGACGCGAGATGGGTGGGCAGCCAAGAGAATGCACGGCGGAACACGTGTCCCGGGTCGGCCATCGACCAGCTCCTCTCTAGACCCATTCAGTCCAGTTGATCACACCCGACGCTTCCACGTCCGAATCTAGCGCGGCTGGCCGCTGTGAACATCCCACGAGACATCGCCAATGGGGTCAGGCAGTCCTCGCGCCGCCATCTGCGTACGCGTCCGGATGGTTTGCCAGGTAGTCGCGCAGCGCCTGCCGTCCGCGGTGGATGCGGCTGCGGACGGTGCCGAGCTTCACCCCGAGGGTGGCGCCGATCTCCTCGTAGGACAGACCTTCGATGTCGCACAGGACGACCGCAGCACGGAACTCCGGGGGCAGCGAGTCCAACGCCGCCTGCAGGTCAGGACCCAGCCGCGAGTCGTGGTAGATCTGCTCGGGATTCGGGTCGTCGGCAGGCACGCGGTCGTAGTCCTCCGGCAGCGCCTCCATCCGGATGCGACTGCGGCGCCGAACCATGTCCAGGAACAGGTTGGTCGTGATCCGGTGGAGCCATCCCTCGAATGTGCCAGGCTGGTAATTCTGCACTGACCGGAAGACCCTGATGAACGTCTCCTGGGTTAGATCCTCCGCGTCGTGCTGGCTACCGGAGAGCCGGTAGGCCAGGCGGTAGACCCGGTCTGCGTGCTGACGAACCAGCTCGTCCCAGGACGGCATCGTGGTCTTGTCACCGGTGGCATCGAACACGGCGGTGCCAGACAACTCCTCTGCTGGCTCCACCCAATCACCGTTGCCGGACTGCTCGAAGTGCGCCATGAATACGGGGGACGTGCTTGCGGTGGTCGTCGGATCCTCCAGATCACTTACGCGGACGCCGGGAATGATTCCCGTTTCTACCCCCGCGTAAACAGCTTCGCTGCCATGGATATTCCCGGGTGCCCAGCGTCCGCCGTTTTCCATGCGCTCACCGTCCCCGACCGGGGTGAGCTCCGCATATGAGCAAACTGAGCTTTTCCTGAGAATGTCGATGATCCACCATGCGAACTGCGGAAACCAATCGAATTCTCCCGCAATCTCACGCTCGGCCGCGGGCGTGTCGAGGCGCGGACCGCTCCGCGCTCGCTCTACGCTGCGGGAATGGCCAGCAGTGATGATCCGACGGGTCAGACCCGAGGCACGCAAGCACGGCCAAGCCGGGCTGATGCGATCGTCGCACATGCCGAGAACTCCATCTCCGAGGACTCGCTCACGGCTGCGGCCAGGGAACGAGCCGACGACAGCGGCGCCGGGGCCGTCACCCCAGCGGTAGGCGCGTTGTTGAGCGTGCTGGCGAAGGTCGCGCGCGCCAAGGCGGTCGTCGAAGTCGGCACCGGTGTCGGTGTCAGCGGCCTCTGGCTGCTGTCGGGCATGCGCGACGACGGGGTCTTGACCACTATCGACGTCGAACCCGAGCACCAGCGTCTGGCCAAGCAGGCCTTCGCCGAGGCGGGCATCGGACCGTCGCGGACCAGGCTGATCAGCGGCCGCGCTCAGGAAGTGCTGACGAGGCTTGCCGACGAGTCCTACGACCTGGTGTTCATCGACGCCGACCCCGCCGACCAGCCGCAGTTCGTTGCGGAGGGGATACGTCTGCTGCGCTCCGGCGGCGCGATCGTGATCCACCGCGCCGCTCTCGGTGGCCGCGCCGGCGATGCGACCGCCAGCGACAGGGAAGTCACCGCGGTGCGCGAGGCCGCGCGGATCATCGCGGAGGACGAACGGCTTACCCCGGTGCTGGTGCCCTTGGGTGACGGCCTGCTCGCCGCCGCCCGCGACTGACCCCGTCAAAAAGCGAACGTCCGCCCACTCTGCGCCAACCGCGCAAGAGTACGAGTAGCGACCGCCCTCACCGCAGCGCGGGGCGTCGACCCTTGACCGAAGACTAAACGCTTGTTTAGCATTCTGAACATGCGTTCAGAGGACCTCACTGCGACCGCCCGCATCCGCGACGCGGCCATCGAGCAGTTCGGCGAGCACGGGTTCGACGTCGGCCTGCGCGTCATCGCCAAGGCCGCCGGCGTCAGTGCCGCTCTGGTGATCCACCACTTCGGCTCGAAGGACGGCTTGCGACAGGCATGCGACGACTTCGTCGCAGAATCCATCCGCATCTCCAAGAGCGAATCCCTTCAGTCGTCCGACCCCGCCGCGTGGTTCGCCCAGTTGGCGGAGATCGAGTCATTCGCCCCGTTGATGGCCTACCTGGCCCGCAGTATGCAGTCCGGTGGCGAACTGGCAAAAACTATGTGGCACAACATGATCGACAATGCAGAGCAGTACGTCGAGGAGGGCGTGCGGGCTGGCACCATCAAGGCCAGCCCCGACCCCGCGGGCAGGGCCAAGTTCCTCGCGATGGCCGGCGGCGGCGGCTTCCTGCTGTACCTGCAGCTGCACGACACCCCCACCGACATTCGGGCCGTGCTGCACGACTACGCCCAGCAGATGGTGCTACCCGCTCTCGAGGTCTATACCCATGGCCTGATGACCGACTCGACGATGTACGACGCGTTCGCGGCGCAACAGGCTGCAGGCATACCCATCGCTACGTCCACGGAGGAGTGATCGATGACGACGAATCACGGCGGGAATTCCGGCAGCACGCCCGCGATCGAAGTCCACGGCCTGACCAAGAGTTTCGGCTCGGTGCGTGCACTCGACGGGCTCGAGCTCACGGTGGCCGACGGCGAGGTGCACGGCTTCCTCGGCCCGAACGGCGCGGGCAAGTCGACGACCATTCGCGTCCTGCTCGGGCTGGTGCGCGCCGACTCCGGCACGGTACGACTGCTCGGCGGCAACCCGTGGACCGACGCTGTCGCACTGCACCGGCAGATCGCCTACGTACCGGGCGACGTGACCCTGTGGCCGTCGCTCACCGGCGGTGAGACCATCGACCTGCTGGCCCGCATGCGAGGTGGCATCAACGAGAAGAAGCGAACGGAGCTCGTCGATCGTTTCGGCCTCGACCCGTCGAAGAAGGCCCGTGCCTACTCGAAGGGCAACCGGCAGAAGGTCTCGCTCGTCTCCGCGTTCGCATCGCACGCCCGGTTGCTCCTGCTCGACGAACCGAGCAGCGGCCTGGATCCCCTGATGGAGAACGTCTTTCAGCAGTGCGTCACCGAGGCCCGCGAGCGCGGCACGACGGTGCTCTTGTCCAGCCACATCCTGGCCGAGACCGAAGCGCTGTGCCAACGGGTCACCATCATCCGCGCGGGCAAGACCGTCGAGAGCGGCACGTTGGAGTCGATGCGGCACCTGTCGCGCACGTCCATCAAGGCCGAAATGATTGGCGATCCAGGCGATATCGAGCCGCTGAAGGGCCTGAAGGGCTTGGCCGACGTCAGCGTCGAGGGGCACACCCTGCGTGCACAGGTTGACGGCGACAGTCTGGGCGAGGTCATCAAGGCGCTCGGCGACGCCGGTGTGCGAAGCCTGGTCAGCCAACCACCCACCCTGGAAGACCTCTTCCTGCGCCACTACGACGTGGGCGACCCCGCTGAGCGGGTGACGGCATGACCGTCGTGGAGCGCCCACACCACCCCGCGCACCAAGCGCCACCGCGGGGCTCGGTCTTCTCGGGAACCTTTGGCCTGCTTCGCCTCTTCCTACGACGAGACCGGATCGTTCTGCCTGCGTGGGTGCTGCTGCTGTCCATTCCGCTAGGCGCGGTGTACGTCGGCAGCGTCGCGGCCGTCTACCCCACCGAGGCGGACCGTGCGTCGTTCGCCGCCACGATCATGGCCAGCCCGGCGCAGCGCGCGCTGTACGGAAACGTCTACGGCGACAGTCTGGGCGCCACGGGTATCTGGAAGGCGGGCATGTTCCACGTGCTGATCGCCGTGGCGGTGATCCTGACCGTGGTGCGTCACACCCGAGCCGACGAGGAATCCGGCCGAACGGAGCTGATCGACTCGACCGCGGTCGGCCGTTACGCCGGCCTGACTGCCGCACTGTTGCTCGCGGGCAGCGCGTCGATCTCGACCGGACTCATCGGCACTGCCAGCCTCCTCCCGCTTGACGTACCTGCCTCGGGGTCACTGGCCTTTGGCCTCGCAGTCGCGTGTACGGGTCTGGTGTTCACCGCCGTCGCCGCGGTGACGGCACAACTGTCGGCGAGCGCGCGGTTCGCCCGCGGCTCCGCATTCGGTGCGCTGGCAGCGGCATTCACCGTGCGCGCCGTCGGTGATGCCAGCTCACGGGCCGAGTTCGTCTCATGGTTCTCGCCGTTGGGGTGGTCACTGCACGTGCGCCCGTACGCGGGCGACAGGTTCTGGGTGCTATTGCTGCACGTCGCGTTGACGGCAGTTTTGATCCTGGTCGCCTACCAGCTGCTGGCCCGGCGCGACGTCGGCGCGGGAATGATCGCCGAGCGGCCAGGCCCGCCACGGGCCGGATCAGGTCTGCGCGGGGTGACGACGTTGGCGTGGCGGCTCGATCGCGGC
Source organism: Mycobacteriales bacterium (assembly GCA_038244615.1). GTDB lineage: Bacteria > Actinomycetota > Actinomycetes > Mycobacteriales > Mycobacteriaceae > Mycobacterium. The sequence goes on from JBBRTH010000042.1 coordinate 12,554, forward strand.
TCGCTGGTGCTGTGGACGGTCGGTCTGTGCCTCTACGGCCTGCTGATCGGTAGCGTCGTCAACGGCATCGGAGGCGAGATCGGCGACACCCAGTCGGCCCAGGACATCGTCGCGCGCCTCGGCGGCACAGATCAGATGGAGCAGGCCTTCATCGCGATCGCGTTCGGAATGCTGGGCATGGTGGCGGCGGCATTCGCCATCTCGTTGACGCTGCGACTGCTCCAGGAGGAGTCGAGCCAACGAGCCGAGACGTTACTGGCCGGAGCCGTCGGCCGGAGCCGTTGGCTGGCAAGCCATCTCGTGTTCGCCATCGCCGGCACCGCCGTCGCGATGATGATCGCCGGCCTGGCGGCCGGGCTGACCTACGGCGCCGCTGCAGGCGATGTCACGGGCAAGCTACCGGTCGTGCTCGGCACGGCGGCCGTGCAACTGCCGGCCGTCTGGCTGCTGGTAGCGGTCACGGTGATGCTCTTCGGCCTTCTCCCCCGCTTCACGCCCGCGGCGTGGGGAGTTCTCGTCGCGTTCATCGCGGTGTATCTGCTTGGCTCCCTGTCGAACTCACCTCAGTGGGTGCTGGACCTCGAACCGTTCGCACACGTCCCGCACGTAGGATTCGGCGACGTCGATGCGACTCCGCTCTGGTGGCTCCTGGGCATTGACGCCGCGTTGATCGTGCTGGGCGCCATCGCCTTCCGTCGCCGCGACCTGCGCTGAGGAGACATCATGAAAGGGCACGGGAAGCCCTCGCGTCGGCGCTGTCCGGCGTGCTGCTCTTCGGGCATGGTGATTCAGAGCGGAACGGGCGGTCGCGGTGGACGCCGAGGCTCAGCTGAACGCATCAGCGCATCATGATGCAATGATGCTACGCTAGGTTGTGCGAACGACCATTGATCTCCCGGACGACCTGCACAAACAGGCCCAGGCAATTGCCCGCGACACGCGCCGAACGTTGAGCGAGACAGTCACCGACCTCATTCGGCGCGGCCTGGGGACAGGTAAGATCGCCACTTTGTCGACCGACCCGAGAACCGGACTGCCCGTCGTGAGCGTCGGGACGGTCGTGACCTCCGAGGACGTGCGGTCCTTGGAAGACGACGAGTGACGGCCCTCCTCGACGCGAACGTGCTCGTCGCACTCGTCGTCGCCGAGCACGTACATCACGATGCGTCCGCGGAGTGGTTGGAGACGTACGCTGCCGGCTTCGCGACGTGCCCAATCACCCAAGGCAGTCTGATGCGATTTCTCTTGCGATCCGGACAGTCGGCCTCCGCTGCGCGCGACGTCGTCGCCGCCGTAAGCAGTGCAAAGCGCCATGAGTTCTGGCCGGATGACGTGTCCTTCGACGACGTCGCATTAGCAGGCGTAATCGGTCACCGCCAGGTCACCGACGCCTATCTCGCGCAACTCGCACGCAACCGCCAAGCACAATTGGTGACACTCGACAGGGGCTTGGCGGAGCTTCACGCAGACGTTGCAGTTCTCGTCGCGGTGCCCAAGACGTGACGTCGCACGCCATGGCAAGGAGCGAACCATCATGATCGAGAAGCCCTGCCCTGGTGGTGGCAAGAGTTGGACCGTCGACATCGCCGGAAAGCCCATCTGTCCGCGGTGTCGGCGGGCGCTCAGCACAGTGGCGGGGAAGGGGCGGTCACTGCGGAACGTGCCAAAGGTCCCGCCGCACGAACGCCCCGGCAGCGCCGGCCAGAAGCGGCAGCGCAGCTAAGGCAATCACCGATCGAGGTCGGTGATGCCGCTCGCATCGCCGGTCAGTAGATTGCGGTAACGATCACGACTGTCGATGATGCTCCGCCCTCGATCTGCCACCCGATAATCGGGCCGCCCGTCCCATACTGAAGTCATGGAGCTGCTCACCGGAGTCGGACTCGCGAGTGCCGCCGGGCTGAACGCCTACATTCCGCTGTTGGCGATGGGACTTCTTGGCCGCTTCACCGACTTGGTGAACCTGCCGTCCGGCTGGGCCTGGCTGGAGAACGGTTGGGTGCTGGTGATCGTCGCTGTGCTGCTGGCAGTCGAGGTCGTCGCCGACAAGATCCCCGCCCTGGACAGCATCAACGACGTCATTCAGACCGTCGTCCGGCCGACGTCGGGCGGCATCGTCTTCGGCGCGGGCACCGCCTCGCAGACCGCCGCCGTCACCGATCCGGGGGCATTCGTGTCGTCGGGGCATTGGATTCCGATCGCGCTCGGCGTCGTCGTGGCACTGGTCATGCACCTGACCAAGACGGCGGTGCGGCCCGTGGCCAACGTGGCGACGGCGGGAGTGGCGGCCCCGGTGTTGAGCACCTTCGAGGACATCACCAGCGTCGGGTTGGTATTCGCGGCGATCCTGCTGCCCGTGCTGGTGTTGGTCGCGTTGGTGTTGATCGCCTGGGGCGCGTTCGCGTTGTGGCGACGCAGGCGACGACGTTCGACCGCGGCCGCGGCGTAGCGCGAGCGTGCGAGAACTGCCGTCGCGAACGGCGTGTCCTCATGCGGACACGCACGCTCGCGGGATGGGGCTAGATCTGGGTCAGATCCATACGCCCTTGCCGACCGCGACCACACCACCGGCGCTGATCGCGAACCTCTCGCGGTCCCGCTCCAGATCCACCCCGACGTGTTCACCAGGGCCGACGACGACGTTCTTGTCGAGGATCGCGTGACGCACCACCGCACCTCTTCCGATGCGCACACCCGGCATGATGACGCTGCCCTCGACGATCGCACCGTCGTTGATGACGACGTTGGACGACAAAACCGAATTGCGCACGGACGCGGCGGAGACGATGCTGCCTGCGCCGACGACCGACTCCTGCGCCGAGCCGCCGTTGACGAACTTCGCGGGAGCGAGATTCTCCGGCTCGCCCCGGATGGGCCAGCGCCGGTTGTAGAGGTTGAAGACCGGATGGACCGACACCAGGTCCATGTGCGCGTCGTAGAACGCATCGAGCGTCCCGACGTCGCGCCAGTATCCGTGATCGCGCTCAGTCGACCCTGGCACCTCGTTGTCGTTGAAGTCGTAGACGGCGGCCATGCCGTCGGCGACCAGACGCGGAATGATGTCGCCACCCATGTCGTGGTCCGAGTGGTCGTCGTCGGCATCGGCACGGATGGCGTCGATGAGCACCTTGGTGGTGAAGATGTAGTTGCCCATCGACGCGAACGTCTGCTCGGGGTCGTCGGGAGTGCCTGGCGGGTCGGCCGGCTTCTCGACGAATTCCCGAATGAGTCCTGATTCGTCGGCGTCGATGCAACCGAAGGCCGTCGCTTCCGCGCGCGGCACCCTGATGCCCGCCACCGTCGCCCCGGCTCCACTCTCGATGTGGAACTGGAGCATCTGCTCGGGATCCATCCGGTAGATGTGATCGGCACCGAACACGACGACGTAGTCGGGGTCCTCGTCGTAGATGAGATTGAGCGACTGCAGAATCGCGTCGCCGGATCCGGTGTACCACCTCGGCCCGAGGCGCTGCTGTGCAGGCACCGGGGTGATGTACTCGCCGGCAAGCCCCGATAACTGCCAGTTCTGGGAGATGTGGCGGTCCAGCGAATGCGACTTGTATTGCGTCAGAACGCAGATCTTCAAGTAGCGGGCGTTCACCAGATTCGACAACACGAAGTCGATCAACCGGTAGGCACCGCCGAAGGGAACCGCGGGTTTGGCGCGATCCGCTGTCAACGGGTACAGCCGCTTGCCCTCACCGCCCGCCAGGACGATGCCCAAAACCGTCGGCACTTCCCTCATGGTTCAAACCTATCGGCCGTCACGAGTAGGGGCTAGGCATTGGCACTATTGGCCGAGGCTTCATGTCGGACTGTCGGTCAAGACAATTGGATGCGGCGACACCTGTACGGCAACTACCGTCGTATTCATGCGAGTGGCGATGATGACACGGGAATACCCACCGGAGGTCTACGGCGGCGCGGGCGTACACGTCACCGAGCTCGTCGCGCAGCTGAAGACCCTGTGCGAGGTGGACGTGCACTGCATGGGCGCCCTGCGGCCGGGTGAGCCGGACGTCTTCGTCGCACAATCCGACCCTGCCTTGGACGGCGTCAATGCCGCGCTGACCACGCTGTCCGCCGACCTGGTCATGGTGAACGCCGCCGCAGGCGCAACCGTCGCGCACTCCCACACCTGGTATGCCGGCATGGCGGGGCACCTTGCCGCAATGCTTTACGGGATACCACACGTCTTGACGGCGCACTCCCTCGAACCGATGCGACCATGGAAGGCAGAGCAACTCGGCGGCGGGTACCGGGTGTCGTCGTGGGTGGAACGCACCGCGGTCGAGGCGGCCGACGCGGTGATCGCCGTCAGCTCCGGCATGCGTGACGACGTCCTGGCTTCCTACCCGGCGCTGGATTCCAGCCGCGTGCACGTGGTCCGCAACGGGGTCGACACCGAGAAGTGGTACACCGTCGACGCCGGCGGATCGACGCTAGCCCGCATCGGCGTCGACCCGACCCGGCCCATCGTGGCGTTCGTCGGACGAATCACACGCCAGAAGGGCGTCGCCCACTTGGTCGCCGCCGCACACCGCTTCGCGCCAGCAGTGCAGTTGGTGCTGTGCGCCGGCGCGCCGGACACGCCCGAGATCGCCGCCGAGGTGGGCGGCGCAGTGCAAGAGCTCGCGGGCTCACGCAGCGGCGTCTTTTGGGTGCAGGAGATGCTGCCAGGCGATCAGATACGCGAAATACTTTCGGCAGCAACCGTTTTCGTTTGTCCGTCGGTGTACGAGCCACTGGGTATCGTGAATCTCGAGGCGATGGCATGCTCGACGGCGGTGGTCGCCTCGGACGTCGGCGGCATTCCCGAGGTCGTCGCAGACGGCGAGACGGGCGTGCTGGTGCACTACGACCCCGCCGACGTGACGGGTTTCGAAACCCGGCTGGCCAACGCGGTCAACGCGCTGGTCGCCGATCACGACCGGGCTGGGCGGTACGGCCGCGCTGGGCGCCAACGGTGCATCGACGAGTTCTCGTGGGCCCGCATTGCCGAGCAGACGCTGGAGATCTACCAGAAGGTCTCCACCTAGCCGAGAACCGGACCAGCAATCAGCTGCTCGGCGCAGTGACGTTCTTCAGTTCGTCGCCGAGCGCGGAAGCCTCATCGGGTGTGAGTTCGACGACGAGGCGCCCGCCACCTTCCAGTGGTACACGCATCACGATGCCCCGCCCCTCCTTGGTTGCTTCCAGTGGACCGTCACCAGTCCGGGGCTTCATCGCCGCCATCAAGCGCTCCCTTCCGCGTGCTCCGGTCCGCGCAAGCGGAACGGGTCGGGGCCGAGACTGCCCACCCCGCGACAGCACTCGACACTGAACTGATCTTTCGACCATTCTTCCCTATCCGCGCCCCTCGGTGTGCAAAGACCCGACTTAGACGCCGCGCAGAACGGTCGGAACCCAACACGATGAGACGTGGTCATCCACCATTCCAGTCGCCTGCATCAGCGCATATGCCGTCGTCGGGCCAACGAATGAGAACCCCCGCCGCTTGAGCTCCCGTGCCATCGACGTGGACTCGGGCGAGACCGCAGGCACCTGCGACATCTCGGACGGCCGCGGCCGCGGCGCCGGGGCGAAGGACCACAGCAACTCGCTCAATTCCACGTCGAGGTCGGCGACTGCCCGCGCGTTGGCGATGGTCGCCTCGATCTTGGCGCGGTTGCGCACGATCCCCGCGTCGGCCATCAATCGCTCGACGTCGCCGTCGTCGTAGCGCGCGATCCTGGCAACGTCGAAGCGGTCGAATGCGCGCCGGAAGTTGTCCCGCTTGCGCAGGATGATGAGCCACGACAGCCCGCTCTGAAACGCCTCGAGTGTCATCCGTTCGAACAGCTCGCGACTGCGCCTCAGCGGTTGGCCCCACTCGGTGTCGTGGTAGTTGCGGTAGAGCACCGAGTCGGCCGTCGCCCACCGCTCTGCGTTGAAATCCGCCCAGCCGCAACGAGTTCGACCGTCGCCTTCAAGGTGCGCGGTCACTGCCCATCGCGTGCTTCCGTGGGCACCGCGTGCACACCGTGTCGGTGGGCGGCGTCGGCGGGCACGTCGTCAGGGTCGTCGTCCACCTCGGTGTCGTAGTCGCGGTCCAACCCGGAGTCGGAGTCGGGGATGGAGTCGTCGAGTCCGTAGGCAGCGCGAAGCGCGGCTACCTGGCCCCGCAACTGGTCGAGTTCCTGGCCCAGCCGGTCGAGCGCCCAGTCCACCTCGCTGGCCTTGTACCCACGCAGCGTCTGGCTGAACGTGAGGGCCTCGACGTCGGCACCCGTCACCTCCGACGCAGGCAGCAGGGTGGCGGTGGTGGCGCGAGGCAGCGGTGGCAACCGCTCACCCCGGCCGAACAACACGCTGCCGACGCCGAACAGCACGGTCGCCACCAAGATCAGCACGACCAGGTAAACAAGAATCAACGTCACGACGTCGATCCTGCCTGAGGACGACGACCTTCCGGCCACCGGACGGCGCTGGGGGTCCCCCCGTCCGACGGGCAGGAGCGCAGCGACCCGGGGAATCAACGTGGTCGCAGCGTCACCATCGGCGGCCGGTCGGCCAGCGACACCGCCGAGGTGCGGGCGGTGCAGTCCTCGCCGTCGGCGAAGAACTGAGTCAGGCCAATACCCGAGTCGGGGACCCCGCAGCGGGATAGCAAGGTCGCGATCACCTGACGGCTCATCGCGGCCAGCTCCGTCAACGGCCGGTTGCGGTGCGTTCGGACGCCGAGGTTCACCTGGGCGATGGCATCGAGACCCAGACGGTCGTAAGTGTCGATCAGAAGGCCGATCTCGACGCCGTACGCCGGCGCGAAGGGCAGCGCCGTCAACAGTTCGCGGGTTCCTGCGTACTCGCCGCCCAGCGGCTGCAGCAGGCACGTCAGCTCCGGGCGCAGGGCAGCCAGCAGCGGCCGCGCGACCAGTTCGGTGACCCTCCCACCGCCGTTGGCGTCCTCGCTGCCGCTCACCTTCAGCGGGCGGCGGTAGAAGCCCTTGACCAGGTGCACGCCGTCAGTCGTCAGCAGCGGCCCGAGCAGCTTGGGCACGAACATCGGATCCGGATCGATGAGGTCGGAGTCGACGAAGACCACCAGGTCACCGGTGGTCGCCGCGAGCGAACGCCACAGCACCTCACCCTTGCCGGGCTGCGGTTCGACTTCCGGCAGCGCAACTTCCCGGCTGACCACCCTGGCGCCGGCGGCGACCGCTCGGATCTCGGTATCGTCCGTCGAACCGGAGTCCAGGACGATGATCTCGTCGACGAGCCCGCCCAGCAGTGGCGTGATGGTGTCGACCACCGAGGCGACGGTCTCCTCCTCGTTGAGCGCAGGCAGCACCACCGAGATGGTCCGCCCGGCCTTCGCGGCCTCGAGCTCGGCGATCGTCCACATGGGTCTGCGCCACGTGTGATCGGTCAACCAACGATGTCCCGCGATGGCCTCGGCGGCGTCGAGTTCAGGTGTCAAGCTCATGCCAGTCCCCTTACGGTCCGCGCCGGTGGACGCACGCCCTGGATCGACGCGACCATTTCGAGCACGCGTCGTGTGGACCCCACCTCGTGGACCCGGAACATGGCTGCACCCGCCTGCGCGGCGAGCGCGGTCGCGGCCAGGGTTCCCTCGAGGCGTTCGGTCAAGCCCACGCCCAGAGTCTCCCCGACGAAATCCTTGTTGCTCAGTGCCATCAGGACAGGCCATCCGGTGTTTACAAGATCTTTTACGTGGCGCAACAAACTAAGACCGTGATGAGTGTTCTTACCGAAATCATGGGTCGGATCGATCAGTACGGCGTCCCGCGCGACGCCGGCTGCGACCGCGCGTTCCGCCGCCGACGTCACCTCGGCCACGACGTCGTCCACGACCCCACGCTCGGACAGCCCATAGTTGACGCGGAACGGTCGGGTGCGGGGAACGGCGCCACCCGTGTGCGAACACACCAACCCGGCCTCGAACTCCGCAGCCACGTCGGCCAGCCCCGGATCGGACCCACCCCAGGTGTCGTTGATGATGTCGGCCCCGGCGGCGCACGCCCGCCTGGCCACCGACGCACGCCAGGTATCGACGCTGATCAGCTGATCGGGATAGGCGCCGCGGAGCCATTCGATGAAGGGCACGACGCGGGCGATCTCCTCGTCGGCGTCCACCACGACGCCTGGCCCGGCCTTCACGCCGCCCACGTCGACAACGTCGGCGCCTTCCGCGACGACCCGGTGCGCGGCGGCCTTGGCCGCCTCGTCGGTGAACGTCGCACCGCGGTCGTAGAACGAGTCGGGCGTCCGGTTGACGATCGCCATGATCATCGGGCGATCGCCCGCCACGGGACGGCCAACGAACGTCGCCTGCATGCCTCCCAGGCTACGGCTCTCGCGATGGCTCTCTCGATTTGTGCACGCCCACCCGCGGTGACCGCGGCTATCAGTGCACGAGTCGCTAGGACTTGGGGCGTTTGCCGTCCAAGACCTCGGCGGGGTACTCGTCGTAGAAGGGCACGTAGCCTTCGTCCCGCCCGGCCAGCACGTACACCGGGTCGTCGACGTTCTCGTCGTCCCCGCCGTAGCCCTCCTTGCGCAGGTCGACCTTCTGACTCTTGAACGTCGACGTGTGCGCGAGCATCTCGGTGATCCGCACGAAAAGCGGTAATGCGTATCCGGGCAGGTGTTCGTAGGCGGACGTCGCCAGCGCCTTGCCGTCGAACTCCCGGCCCTCCTTGAGTTGAATGGCCACCATCCCGGCACGCCCGCCCGCCCCTGGTACCTCGACGCCGAAGACCGTGCACTCCTCTACCTGCGAGTCCGTCGACACGGCGGCCTCGACTTCGGTGGTGGCGACGTTCTCGCCCTTCCAGCGGAACGTGTCGCCGAGGCGGTCGGTGAACGCGGCGTGCCCGAACCCCTGCGACCGCATCAGATCGCCGGTGTTGAACCAGACGTCGCCGTCCTTGAAGGCATCGCGCACCAGCTTCTTCTCGGTGGCGTCCCGATCCGTGTACCCGTCGAACGGCTGGAAGTTGCTTACTTTGGACAGCAGCAGCCCCGGGTCGCCTGTCTTCACCTTGCGGACGCGGCCGTCCTGTCCGCGTGCCGGTCCGCCGGTCTCCTCGTCGTACTCGACGAACGCGATGGGCGACGGGCAGATGCCCGTCGTCTTGTCGACGTTAAACACGTTCAGGAAGGCGGTGTTGCCCTCGCTCGCGGCGTAGAACTCGCAGACCCGCGGGATGCCGAACCGGTTGGTGAAGTCGTCCCAGATGGCCGGTCGCAACCCGTTGCCCGCAATGACGCGGACGTGGTGTTGGCGGTCGGTCGGCTTGGGCGGCTGGTTGAACAGGTAGGCGCAGACTTCGCCGATGTAGACGAAGGCCGTCGCGTCGTAGCGAATCACGTCGTCCCAGAACTTCGACGCCGAGAACGACCTGCCGAGGGCCAGGGCCGAGCCCGAATTGAGCACCGATGACAGCGCCACGGTCAGTGCATTGTTGTGATAGAGCGGCAGACAGCAGTACAGGGTGTCGTCGCTGGTCAGCCGCATGCCCAGCCCGCCGAAACCGGCCAGTGCGCGCAGCCACCGATAGTGGGTCATCACGCTGGCCTTCGGCATCCCCGTGGTGCCCGAGGTGAAGATGTAGAACGCCTTGTCCTTGGCCAGGACGGCCCCGGTGATGGCCGGGTTGGTGGCGGGCGCCGTGACGGCGGACTGAATCAGCTCGTCGAGCGTCATGAGCCCGTCGAAGCCTGCGCCACTCTCACTAATCGACTCGATGAAGTCGGTCTCCGCCACGACGGCCTTCGCACCGAGCACACCGATGCTGTGGGCCAGCACCTTGCCGCGCTGGTGAAAGTTGAGCATTCCGGCGACGGCCCCGCACTTGACCACCGCAAGCATCAGCAACACCGAATGCGGCGAGTTGCGCAACATGACGCCGACGACGTCACTGTGACCGACGCCCCGCGAGGCGAGCACCGCCGCGTAGCGGTTGACCGTCTCGTTGGCCTCGCGGTAGGTCAGCCGTTGGTCGTCGAACTTGATGAACGTCTTGTCGCCATAGCGGGCGGCCCGCTCCTGGAACACCTTGCCGATGGACGTCTTCGCCGTCGGGCGGGCCAGGAAGCCGGTGACCACGCCACGCGCGATGACCGGTACGTCCTTCAGCAGTCCTGGCAACCGCGGGGCGAGGTCCAGAAGGCCGACGCTGCTGCGGGTACCCGATTTCTCGTCGCTCACGAGCCAACCCTATCTGTGAGGGTGGCGGCCATCACTCCGGCCCGACCTCACCGCGGACCATCACGCCAGCGGTGCGCATGCCTCCAACGCGGCGTCCACGTCCGCGACGACGATCAACCGGTCGAGCGCACCGGTGCCGACGTATCCGGTGTCGACCAGCCCGCGCAGCCACGCCAGCAGTCCGTCGTAGTGGCCGAGGGGGTCGAGCATGACGAGCGGCTTGGAGTGCATGCCGAGATAGCCGGCGGTCCAGGCCTCGAAGAACTCCTCCAGCGTGCCGATGCCGCCGGGCAGCACGAGGAACGCGTCGGCCCGGTCCTCCATGACCTGCTTGCGCTCGCGCATGGTGTCGGTGACGATCAGCTCGCTGGCGTCGACGTCGGCCAGTTCGCGGTGGACGAGCGCCTTCGGAATCACGCCGACGGTGCGGCCCCTGTGCGCCCGTGCCGCACCCGCCACGGCACCCATCGCGGAGACGTTTCCGCCGCCAGACACCAGCGTCCAACCTCGGTCTGCGATCGCGGCTCCCACGTCGGATGCCAACGTCAGCAACTCCCGATGGGTCGGGCTGGAGGCGCAGTACACGCAGACCGCCCACGGGCCTCGCGGTTCCTGGTCTTCTGGAGTTTCAGCGGGCACGGGTGCAAAAGGTACCCGGCGTGACGCGGGAGCTCGAACCGACGAGTTCGCCAGTGAATGCGGGCTCGACCGCCATACACTACGGCGATGCCAGAGGGACCAGATGGGACGGCCGCCGCCGAGGAGGCATTGGGACGGGGCGACCTCGCCACCGCCGAGGAGCTTGGCCGCGCGGCGCTACGCAACGAGGAATCGCTCGCCGCCCGTCTGACGCTTGCTCAGGCGTTGGCCTGGCAGGGCCGTGGTCGTGACGCGGATGCCGTGATGTCCGAGGTCGACGAGTCGGCGCTCAGCGAATCCGAGTTGATGGCGTGGGCACTGCCGCGGGCGGCCAATCAATTCTGGATGCTGGATCAGCCGGAGCGTGCCACCGCGTTTCTGCACACGGTCAGGGGCAGGGTGACGTCGGAGGGCGCGGGTGCGACGCTCGACGCACTGCTCGGTACGTTCACGATGAATGCGGGCAGCCCCGAACGTGCGATGCAAATCGCCCGGGAGGTCCTGAACTCACCGAACGCCGACCAGCAGGCCATCGGCTGGGCCGCCGCCGCGGCAGCGCTATGCCACGCCAGGATGGGGACTTTTGCCGACGTCGACGACCTCGCGGCGCGGGCCATCGCTGCGGGGCATCCCGGCCTGCTGCGCTTCACCAGCGCGTTCGGGCAGACGACCGCTCTGGTGATGTCGGGGGAACTCGACCGCGCGCAGAACCTGGCCCAGGAACTGGTCGACGGCTCGCAGCCGCCGCAGCCGAGCCACGCGATCGGCCAACTCCTGGTTGCCGACGTGTTGATCGCACGCGGCGATGCCGCCGCTGCCGTTGCACTTCTGCAGTCCGCGACCGCGGCGCTGGCCCCGACTGGCTATTCGTGGGGTCCGTTGGCGTGGATGTTGTTGGCGCAGGCGCTCGGCCAGTCGGGTCGGATCGCCGATGCGGGCCGGATGCTCGCGAAGGCCGAAGCACGCCATGGCCTCAAGTCGATGCTCTTTGCGCCCGAGCTTTCACTGGCGCGTGCGTGGACGGCGGCGGCGCGCCGCGACGGACCCGGGGCGATCAACGCCGCGCGCGAGTCGGCCCGCGCCGCCGAACGCGGGGGTCAGTCGGCGGTCGCCTTGCGTGCGCTCATCGACGCGGTGCGCCTAGGCGACACGCGCGCAGTCGACGCCATCGGGCGACTGGACGTGGATTGCGTCGTCGGCCCCATCGCATTGTCGTACGCGCGGGCGTTCACCGGTGGCGACGCCGACGCATTGGACGACGCTGCGGCGGCCTTCGACGGAATTGGCATGCGCGGTGTCGCTTTGGACGCGACGAAGCAGGCAGACGCTGCGCGCGGCTGACGCCCGGGCATCTCGGCAGCAGCGCGAGGATTACCGCAACCGGGGGTAGCTGAGCGGCCTTAGGATTGGGGTACTCACAGCGATCGAGGGGGTTTTCGTGGGCGTGCTGGACGCGTTCATGTCGACGTGGTCCACGGCACGCGAAACCTTCGGCCAGGGTGTCCCCCAGACGGGCGACCAATTCGACGAGAGTGGGACCCTGCGCCAGCTCCAGACAACAGTGCAATCAGCTGCACCAGGGTCGCGGTGGACCGGCACTGCTGCCGCAGCGTACGACACTGCCAACAAGGACCACGGCAAGGTGTTCGCGCAGTTGGCGTCATTGGATCAGCGGTTGAGCGCACAGGTCAACGCCTCGTCGCAGGTGGTGACGTCCGGGCGCGACAACCTCGACGCCGTCCGCCGGTGGGTGGTCGACGCCGCGGCTTCGATGCCACCTGGCAAGAACCGCGAGCAGATGGTGATGCCGATCGTGCAGAAGGGCCTCGGCCAGCTGAGCGAGATCGTCACCAAGGCCAACGGCGAGCTCTTCGCGATCGGCGGCCAGATCCGAAGTCTCAGTGACGAATATGAGGCACTGGGAAACCAGAAGTTCGCACCAGGCGGTGGCACCGCCAACGGAGATCCCAAGAGGCCCAGCATTCGAGCCGTTGACTTTCCGCAAGCGCCACCCCGCGAATTGCCGCGCTCGCCTCGCAGTGACCGGCCATAGAATCGTTGCAGCAGTTGACTACAACCCGCGGCGGTCGTCACGAACGTCATGGGATGCGAGGAGGATCGACATGGGGGGCGAGTTCTCTCTCGACAGTGCAGGCCTGACACTGCTGGCCGACATCCATGCGCAGGTCGCCGATGGGTTGTCGCAGCTGGCTGGGGCCGGCGGGCCGCAGGCAGCCGACGTAGCCAACTCGTTCGGCAACATCGCGTTCGCCGTGAACACTGCCCTCGACGGCGCGACGCAGAGCCGCGCGAGCACGTTCCAGACCACGAAGATCGCCAGCGACACGATCAAGGACTTGCTCACCGCGGCGGACCGGATGTACGCGCAGGGCGATGAGCAGGGCGCGGCGAAGCTCAGGGCCGCGGCCGAGGCGCTCGAGGGCTCCGGGGCCGTACGTGGACCAGGATCGGCGGGCGGCGCTGGCGGCGCAACGAGCGCCGGTGGGGTCGGCGCGGATGCCGGCGGAGGCAGCGGGGCCGAGATGGCGGGCCAGCTGGCCACCCAGGTCGGGCAGCAGGTAGGCCAGTTCGCTCAGGGCATGGCCCAGGCTGCCCAGGGGCTTGCACAAGGCCTCACTCAGCTGCCCCAGCAGATCATGCAGGGCGTTCAGGGCATCGTGGAGTCGGCCACCAAGGGGGCAGGATCCGAAGCGCACAAGATCGGCGAGGAGAAGGCCGGCGACCCCGAGGAACGCAAACGCGAAGAGGCCGAGTCGGCCGAGAAGACCGCTGACGAGCAGCGGCAAGCACCGATCACCCGGACCGACGGCGCGCAACCCGGTCACTCCGCGGACGGTGGCAGGTCTCCGGTGCCGCCTCCCGCAGCGGAACGTCCGCAGCCCGCACAGACCCGCCCGCAGCAGTTCTCGCCGTAAACCAGCATGCGGGGTCAGTCAACGAGATACTTGCGCAGCATCTCGGTGGCCGCGGTGATCTGGTTGACGTCCACGCGTTCGTCGACGCGGTGTGCCATGTTCGGGTCGCCGGGGCCGTAGTTGACGGCGGGGACGCCCAGCGCGGCGAAGCGCGCGACGTCAGTCCAGCCGTACTTGGCGCGCACCCGTCCGCCGGCCGCCCGCACGAGCGCGGCGGCCGCCGGCTTCGTCAGACCGGGGAGCGCCCCGGCGGCGGCGTCGGTCTGTTCGATGTCGACGTCGAGTCCGTTGAGCGCCTCGTGGACGTGGGCGACAGCCTGCTCGACGCCACGGTCGGGTGCGAACCGGAAGTTCACCGTGACCGCGGCCGCGTCGGGAATGACGTTGCCCGCGATGCCGCCGTCGATCCGGACCGCGGACAGCCCCTCGCGGTAGGTGCAGCCGTCGATGTCGACGTTGCGTGGCCGGTAGGACGACAACCGGTCGAGCACTGAACCAAGTCTGTGAATGGCGTTGTCGCCCAACCAGGATCGGGCAGAATGCGCCCGAGTTCCGGTCGTTCGGACGACGACGCGGACGGTGCCCTGGCAGCCTGCCTCGATGTAACCGCCCGAGGGTTCGCCGAGAATCGCGACGTCGGCCCGCAGCCAGTCGGGCAGCTCGCGTTCGATGCGGCCGAGACCGTTGGCACTGGACTCGATCTCCTCGCAGTCGTACATCACCAGCGTGACGTCGTGCGCAGGCTCGGCGATGGTGGCCGCCAGGTGTAGGAAGACCGCGTCACCGGACTTCATGTCGGAGGTGCCGCAGCCGAACAACTCGTCGCCCACTCGGCGGCTTGGCACGTTGTCCGCCGCGGGAACGGTGTCGAGGTGGCCCGCGAGCAGTACGCGCGACGGTCGGCCGAAGTTGGTGCGCGCCAACACGGCATCGCCGTTGCGGATGACCTCGTAACTCGTGGCCTGGGCGCGCAGCGCCGCCTCGACCTCGTCGGCGATGTGCTTCTCGTGTCGCGACTCGCTGGGGATGTCCACCAGCGCAGCCGTCAGCGCGATCGGATCGGCGCGCAAATCCAGGCCCACAGCCGTCAACGGTAGTCGCGGCGGGCAGGAGCGAAGCGACCCGGGGGATCGATTCGCGGCGGGCAGGAGCGAAGCGACCCGGGGATCGATTCGCCGCGGGCAGGAGCGAAGCGACCCGGGGCAGCCGTTCCAGTAACGTCTGGCAACGTGACTTCAGCATCAGGCGTAGGCGTGGCCACCATCGCGGCCGACGGAACGATTCTCGACACGTGGTTCCCTGAGCCCGAGCTCTCCACCGACGACTCGGGGGTCGTCGCAGGCACGAACCGGCTCTCGGTGGCTGACATGACCGACGAACTGGCCATGCTGGCTGGCCGCGACGACGAGCGCGCCGTCGAGACCGTGATCGTGCGCACCACGATCGCCTCACTCGACGACAAACCCGCCGATGCGTTCGACGCCTACCTGCGCCTGCACCTGCTCTCACACCGACTGATCGCCCCGCACGGCGCCAACATGGACGGCGTCTTCGGAGTGCTGGCGAACGTGGTGTGGACGAGCTACGGACCATGCGCGGTCGACGGGTTCGAGCTGACCCGCGCGCGGCTGCGGAAGCGCGGACCGGTGGTCGTCTATGGCATCGACAAGTTCCCGCGCATGGTCGACTACGTGGTGCCGAGCGGGGTTCGGATCGCCGACGCGGATCGGGTGCGGCTCGGGGCGCACCTGGCGGCGGGGACGACCGTCATGCATGAGGGCTTCGTGAACTTCAACGCGGGCACCCTCGGCACTTCGATGGTCGAGGGCCGGATCTCGGCGGGCGTGGTGGTCGACGACGGCTCGGACATCGGCGGCGGAGCATCGATCATGGGGACCCTGTCCGGTGGCGGCAAGGAGGTCGTCTCAGTGGGCAAGCGCTGCCTGCTGGGCGCCAACTCCGGGCTCGGCATCTCCCTCGGCGATGACTGTGTGATCGAGGCGGGCCTCTACGTGACCGGCGGCACCAAGGTAACGACGTCCGACGGTCAGACCGTCAAGGCGCGGGACCTCTCCGGGGCGAACAACCTTCTGTTCCGCCGCAATTCAGTGTCCGGAGCTGTCGAAGTCGTGTCACGCGACGGCACGGGCATCACGCTGAACGAGGCGTTGCACGCGAACTGACGCCTGTCGGCATCGCGACGGGTGCGGCATCGGTGTTGAACAACGCCACTGCCACCGAACCGTCGGCCAGCGGCTTCACGATGACCCGCGGATCGTCGAGCAGAGGCAGCCCTTGCAGCACCAGACGATCCTGATCGACGGCGATCACGTCGCGGTTCGTCAGGATGGCCCGGATCCCCTCATCCATCGACCGCATGTCGTTTCCCGCCAGCAGTGGTGCGGCCAGCACCGCCCACAACGAGAAGTGTGCGCACCGTTCGACATCCGTCAGATCGGGCCCGAGGACACCATCGCGTCGATGGTGTCCTCGACGGCCTGCTCGTTCAGGGGCATGCCGGGGTTCCACGAATTCCACCCCATCGGTGGCGTCTGCGACGGGCGGGGCTCTGGAGCGGGCGAACTGCATGCGCCCAGCACGCCGATGCAGACCAGCAAGCCGCACAGTCGACGCACGCGGTCATCTTGACACCGCGATCTGTGGGTGGGGATCAAAGTTCCTGTGGGTTCGTCAGCGCATTCGGCGTCGATCGAAGAGTGCGAGCGTGCACGAACTGCCATCGCAGAACGGCGTGTCGGCCGCGAACACGCACGCTCGCGCAGTGAGACCGGTTCAATCCTCGGCCGCCAGGACGCAGAACTCGTTGCCCTCGGGGTCGGCCAGCACCACCCAGGATTCGTCACCCTGACTGATGTCGACGTGCCGCGCGCCCATGGCGATCAGGCGTTCCACCTCGGCCTGCTGATCGTCCGGGGTGAAGTCGAAGTGGATGCGGTTCTTCACGACCTTGTCGTCGGGCACGGCAAGGAACAGCCAGTCCGGACCCGCGGTCGCGCGCAGGATGACGTCACCGTCTTCGGTGGTCTCGACACGCCATCCGAGCACGTCGGCCCACCACTGGCCGAGCACGTGGATGTCCGCCGCGTCGATGCACACCTCGGTGAACCGCAACGTCATGTCAGCAGCTCCTTCTTCAGGACCTTGCCCATCGCGTTGCGGGGGAGAGCCTCCACGATACGTACCTCACGCGGACGCTTGTGTGCCGAAAGCTGTTGGGCGACATGATCTATCAGCGCCTGCGGCGCGGCTGAGCCGACGACGAAGGCCACGATCCGCTGGCCGAGGTTCGCGTCGGGCAACCCAACGACCGCGACCTCGTCGACGTCGACGTGCCCGAGCAGGACCGCCTCGATCTCCCCAGCGCCGATGCGGTAGCCGCCGGACTTGATGAGGTCGACCGACTCCCGCCCGACGATGCGGTGCATGCCGTCACCGTCGATGACGGCGACGTCACCGGTGCGGTACCACCCCTCAGCGTCCAGAACCTCCACCGTGGCGTCGGGCCGGTCGAGATAGCCGTCGAACAGCATCGGCCCGTGAACCTCAAGTCGCCCAATGGTTTCGCCGTCGTGCGACACGGGTTTGCCGTCGTCGTCTACCAGCCTCGTCTGTACTCCGTCGAGCGCAAGCCCGACCCAGCCGGGACGACGTTCACCGCCGGCCAGGGTGCTGAGCGTGATCAGAGACTCGGTGCTGCCGTACCGCTCGACGGGTGCATGGCCGGTCAAGCGCACGATCTCGTCGAACACCGGAACCGGCAGCGGAGCACTCCCCGACACCAGGAGTCGCGCCGACGACAACGCCAGTGCCGCATCGAGGTCACCGACGACCCGAGACCACACCGTCGGAACACCGAAGTACAGCGAACCGCCCGCCTCCGCATAGGCGGCAGGCGTCGGTTTTCCCGTGTGCACGAAGCGGTTTCCGATTCGCAACGACCCGAGCAGGCCGAGGATGAGGCCGTGCACGTGGAACAGCGGCAGACCGTGAACCAGCGTGTCGTCCGCCGTCCACGCCCAGGCGGTGGCCAGCGCGTCGATGTCCGCGGCGATCGCCCGCCGACTGATCAGCACGCCCTTGGGCGGCCCCGTGGTGCCGGACGTGTAGACGACCATGGCCGTGGCATCCGGTGAAGGCTCGGCGTAGCGGTGCCACGACCGCGCATGCAGACGAACCGGGACGTGCGGCAACCCCTCGGGTTCGGCGGGCACGTCGCCCAACCACGCCACGGCGCCGGAGTCGGTCAGGATGCTCCGGCGCTCGGCGACCCCGACGTCGGCGGGAACCGGGACGACGGGCACGCCCGCGATCAGGCAACCGGTGATGGCAAGCACCGTCGTCGCAGTGGGGGTGGCGAGGACGGCGACGCGGCCCGCGCCGGCGACGCGTTCTGCCACCGAGGTCGCCGCACCGACGAGGTCACTGCGGCTCAGCGTCGCACCGCCGATGCGCACGGCGTCGGCGATGTCGTGACCGGCAGCGATGGCCGAGGGGTTCAGCGAAGCCAGCAGCACGTCAGCGAGGCTACCGCGAGACGGGATACTGGACGCGTGGATCCCGTCGAACGCGTGAGCTCGCGCGAGGTGTATCGGAATGCCTGGATGATCGTTCGCGAGGACGACATCCTCAGGCCGGACGGCAGCATCGGCATCTACGGCGTCATCGACAAGCCGAACTATGCACTGGTGGTCGCCCGGGATGGCGACCGGTTCCGACTCGTCGAACAGTTCCGCTATCCGATCGGGCTACGGCGATGGGAGTTCCCGCAGGGCACCGCGCCAGGGACGCTGGACGGTGACGAGCCGCCACCCGCCGACCTCGCCGCGGACGAGCTCCGAGAGGAGACGGGACTGCGCGCCGAGTCGATGGTCGTCCTCGGCCAGCTCGACGTCGCTCCGGGGATGAGCAGCCAACGCGGCTGGGTGTTCCTGGCGACCGGACTCACCGAAGGTGAGCACGAACACGAGCCGGAGGAGCAGGACATGCACAGCGAGTGGTTCACCGGCTCGCAGATCGACCAGATGATCGTCGACGGCACCATCGCAGACGCCCAGACCCTCGCCGCCTGGACGCTGCTGCGGCTCGCCGATCGCTAGCCGGGTCCGGCGAGACGTGAAGGCAGCAGCCCCGGCATCGGCACTGCTGGCCGCCGCGGCGCTGGTGACCGCCTGCTCGGCGGCCACTCCTTCCGCCGAGGTCGTATTACCGCCCGTCACTGGGTCATTCGACTATCAACTGGGGGGCGTCGACGACACCGACACGTTGACGGTGGTCGTCCGCGATGCCTCCGCACGGCCGATGCCAGGGGCCTTCAACGTCTGCTACGTGAATGGATTTCAGTCACAGCCCGGCGAAGGCGACCGCTGGCTGCAGAGGTACGGGCAGGCGGTGCTGCGCGACGACGACGGGATGCCCGTCAGCGACCCCGACTGGCCCGACGAGTACGTGCTCGACCCATCGACGGAGGCGCAGCGGACGATCATCCTCGGCGCGCTCGGACCGCTGATCTCCGATTGTGCGGACAAGGGTTTCGATGCCGTCGAGATCGACAACTTCGACACCTTCACGCGGTTCTCCGATCCCGCCACCGGTCGTGTCGACCCGGCGGGCGCGATCGAACTCGCGCGCTCCTTCGCTGTCCTCGCGCACGGCCACGGCCTAGCGATCGGCCAGAAGAACGCCGCCGAATCGACCGACACGGGTCGGCGCGAGGTCGGCTTCGACTTCGCCGTCGCCGAGGAGTGCGCCGCGTATGGCGAGTGCGGTCGCTACGAGCGGGTGTACGGGCGGCACGTCCTGCAGATCGAGTACACGGACAACCTGCCTGCTCCCTTCCGCGACGTGTGCGCCTCGCCCGACCGTGCTCCCCTGACGATCCTGCGAGACCGCGGCCTCCTCGCCCGCGGTGCCGACGGCTACGCCTACGAGCAATGCCCGTGAGATCAGCGCTGGGCCCCGTCTCAGTGCCGCCGCTCGGCCAACGCCCGCAGGAAGAACGTCAGGTTCGCGGGCCGCTCGGCGAGACGACGCACGAAGTACCCGTACCACTGGGTGCCGAACGGCACGTACACCCTGACGTGATTGCCCTCGTCGGCAAGCCTGCGCTGCTCGGCGTCGCGAATGCCGTAGAGCATCTGGTACTCGAAGTCGTCGACGCCCCTGGCGAATTCGCGGGCCAAGGCAGGCACCGCGTCGATGATCGCCGGGTCGTGCGACGCCACCATCGGATACCCCTCGCCCGACATCAGTACGCGCAGGCACCTCAAGTAGGACTCGGTGACTTCGTCAGCGCTCCGGTACGCCACCGATGCGGGCTCGTCGTACGCGCCCTTGCACAGGCGGATTCTCGCCCCGGATGCGGCGAACTCCGCGCAGTCGCTCTCGGTGCGCCTCAGATAGGTCTGCAGAACCGTTCCGAGCCAGGGAAAGTCGTGGCGAAGATCGCGCACGATCGAGAGGGTCGAATCGGTGGTGGTGTGATCCTCGGCGTCGACGGTGACCCAGGCGCCAAGCTCACGCGCCCTGCTGCAGATGGCGTGCGCGTTCTCGAGGGCGATCTTCTCGCCGTCGCGCGGCAGCGCCTGCCCCAGTGCCGAGAGCTTCAGGGACACCTCCAGCGGTCGCGGACCGTCGAGCGCCTCGCCGCGCTGGCCGAGGGCGTCGAGCAGGTCGACGTAAGCGCGCACGGTCGCATCGGCCGCCTCGGCATCGGTGACGTCCTCACCGAGGTAGTCGATCGAGACGAAGCGGTGTGACTCCCGAAGTTCCGCAACCGAGGTCAGCGCATGCTCGACGGTCTCGCCAGGGACGAAGCGGTGCACCACCTCGCGAGTGACGGGCATCCGTTCAGCCGTGCGACGGAGTCCGTCGGACCTCGCGGCGGCGAGGATCGCCGGGCGGGCGACCTTCTGGAACAGGCCCATCGTCATCGCTCCATGTGGGGGTAGTCGTGATTCACCGGCGGGACGAACGTCTCCTTGATCGACCGTGCCGACGTCCAGCGCAGCAGGTTCAGCGCCGAGCCGGCCTTGTCGTTCGTGCCGGATGCGCGCGACCCGCCGAAGGGCTGCTGTCCGACGACTGCGCCGGTGGGCTTGTCGTTGACGTAGAAATTGCCTGCGGCATAACGCAACCGGTCCTCGGCGGCCAGCACGGCCGCCCGGTCGTCGGCGATCACAGCACCGGTCAGCGCGTACTTCGACCCCGTGTCCACGATGCCGAGCACATCGTCCCAACGGTCGTCGTCATAGACGTGGACGGTCAGGATGGGGCCGAAGTACTCTTCTGAGAAGGCCTCGTCGGTGGGATCGTCGGACAGCAGCACCGTGGGCCGGACGAAATACCCTTCGCTGTCGTCGTATTCACCGCCGACGGCGATCGTCACACCGGCCGCGCTCTTTGCCCGCTCGATGGCTTTGACGTTCTTGGTGAAGGAGCGTTCGTCGATCAGCGCGCCACCGTAGTTGGACAGGTCCGTGACGTCGCCGTAGGCGATCTTGCCGGTGGCGTCGAGGAAGTCGTCGCCCATCTGCTGCCACACCGACCGTGGCACGAACGCTCGCGAGGCCGCCGAGCACTTCTGGCCCTGATAGTCGAAGGCACCACGAATGAGCGCGGTGCGCAACACGTCTGGGCGCGCCGAAGTGTGGGCGACCACGAAGTCCTTGCCGCCGGTTTCGCCGACGAGCCGTGGATAGGTGTCGTAGCGGCTGACGTTGGTGCCGACCTCACGCCACAGATGCTGGAACGTCGCGGTGGACCCGGTGAAGTGGATGCCCGCCAGCCGGGGATCTGCCAGCACCACGTCGGATACGGCGTAGCCATCGCCGGTCACCAGGTTGACGACACCCGGCGGCAGCCCGGCCGCCTCGAGCAGTTGCATGGTCAGGTAGGCCGAGAACGTCTGCGTGACAGACGGTTTCCACACGACGGTATTGCCCATCAGCGCTGGTGCAGTCGGCAGGTTGCCTGCGATCGCGGTGAAGTTGAAGGGGGTTATCGCATACACGAAGCCCTCGAGTGGGCGATAGTCGGTGCGGTTCCACACGCCCCGCGCACTGATCGGCTGTTGCGCCATGAGTTGTCTGGCGAAGGCCACGTTGAAACGCCAGAAGTCGACGAGCTCACACGCCGCATCGATCTCGGCCTGGTACGCAGTCTTGGACTGGCCGAGCATCGTGGCCGCGGCCAGCTTCTCCCGCCACGGCCCGGCGAGAAGATCCGCGGCGCGCAGAAAGACCGCGGCCCGCTCGTCGAACGGCGTCGCGGCCCACGCCTGCTTGGCGGCAATCGCAGCCTCCACGGCAGCGGTCGCCTCGGCATGACCGGCGTTGGTCAGCGTGCCGAGTACAGCGCTGTGGCGATGCGGCTGGACGACGTCGATGCGGTCGCCGCTGCCCATCGTGTGCTTGCCGGCGATCACGTGGGGCAGGTCAATCGGGTCGGCGACGTTCAGCGCGGCCAGCTCGTTGACGAGCCTGCCGCGCTCCGGGCTGCCGGGCGCGTACTCGAGCACCGGCTCGTTCGTGGGGACCGGCACGTCGGTGACGGCCGCGAAGGCATGCGATGCACTCATGTGATCAGGATCTCCCAAACCGCCCTCCGACCCGTTGGCCGATCGGACAAACATTTGTCGGCGCCGCAGTAGGATCAGCCAACATGAAGGCTGCCGGTGTCGGACTCGGACAGCTGCTGCTCGCGCTGGACGCGACCATGGTGACCTTGGTGGAAGCCCCACGAGGTCTGGATCTTCCGGTGGCGTCGGCAGCGTTGATCGACGCCGACGACGTCCGTCTCGGTCTAGCACTCGGCTCAGGGTCGGCCGACGTGTTCTTCATCCTTGGCGTCGGAGACGACGATGTGCTCGCCTGGCTGGTTCAACAGGCGGCGCGACGGGCACCAGCCGCAATCTTCGTCAAGGAGCCCTCCGACGCGGTAGTGGCTCGCGCGGTGGCGGCGGGCACAGCCGTCGTCGCGGTCGAACCGAGGGCCCGTTGGGAAAGGTTGTACCGCCTCGTCGACCACGTCTTCGAGCACCACGGTGACCGGGGCGACCCGCTGTACGACTCGAGCACCGACCTGTTCGGGCTGGCACAGTCGATCGCCGACCGCACTCACGGGATGGTAAGCATCGAGGACGTTCAGAGCCACGTCCTGGCGTACTCGGCCTCCAACGACGAGGCCGACGAGTTGCGGCGGCTGTCCATCCTCGGCCGTGCGGGCCCGCCTGAGCATCTCGCGTGGATCGGCAGGGCAGGCATCTTCGATGCTCTGCGCGCCACCGGTGACGTCGTCCGCGTCGACTCCCGGCCCGAACTCGGCTTGCGGCCTCGCCGCGCGGTCGGGATTCATCACATGGCGCCGGATCGCCGGCGCGGCCCCGTGTTCGCAGGCACCATCTGGCTGCAGGAAGGCACTCGCCCGCTGGCCGAGGACGCCGACGACGTGCTGCGCGGTGCCGGCGTGCTGGCCGCGAGGATCATCTCGCGCCTGGCCGCGACGCCGTCGACGCACGCGGTTCGGGTCCAGGAATTACTCGGTCTGCGCGACGCCGCATTCGATGCTGCGCAGGTGGCGGACGCCGCGCGCGAACTCGGCATCGTGGCGGACGGGCGCGTAGCGGTCGTCGGTTTCGACGGCGCCGCAGGTGCGCCCGCGCGACTCGCGGACGTACTCGCTATGAGCGCCAGCGCCTTTCGGCCGGATGCGCAGGTGGCGGCAGGCACGTCGCGCGTCTACGTGCTGTTCCCGCACACCGGTAAGGCATCGGCGGTGTCGTCATGGATCCGCGGCACGATCGGCGCGTTGCGTGCCGAACTTGGTCTGGAGCTCCGGGCCGTGATCGCCACTCCCTCAACGGGTTTGGCGGGTGTGGCGATCGCGCGCGCCGAGGTGGACCACGTGCTCGACAGCGCCGAGCGTCACCCGGGTGCGATCGGTCAGGTGACGTCGCTCGCCGAGTCGCGCACGACCGTCCTGCTCGACGAGATCGTCACGATGATCGGCGCGGACGATCGCCTCGTCGACCCACGCGTGGGTGAGCTACGCGAGAAGGATCCGACGCTGGTCGATACCCTTCGGGCGTACCTCGACAGCTTCGGCGACGTCGGCGCTGCTGCTGCGCGGCTGCACGTCCACCCGAACACCGTCCGGTATCGGGTGCGCCGGATCGAGGAGGCATTGGGCACCTCGCTGGCCGATCCCGATGTGCGGCTACTGCTTTCGCTGACCCTCCGGGCGACGTGACAATTCCCGCCGAACGTGGATTACCCCCACGCATCCGGCGAGGATCGCGTGGGGGTAATCCACGTTCGACGAATTCTCCACAGTGCGCAATTGCTCCACAGGAGCCCCGGCGCTCTGCCTTCGGGCGGCCTAGACCATCGACATCGGGTGCTTTCGTGTGCTCATGCCCAAGCAAACTGGACCGTTCGTTGGCACCGAAGCCCTGGCCCTTGGCCGGTTTACGAAACGCACGCTGCACAGCAGAAATCAGCTGATCTACCACAATGTCTACCTCCCGAATGGCGAGGAACTCACCGCCGAGCACCGTGCCGTCGCCGCATGGCTGTGGTCCGGGCGTCGTGCCACGGTCACGGGAGTGTCGGCGGCCGCGTTGCACGGTTCGCTGTGGATCGACGTCGACGAGCCTGCCGAACTGACTCGGGCGGAGGCAAGCGCCAACGGCATCCTCGTCCACCGCGAGCACTTGCGCGACGACGAGATCACAACGGTCGGTGAGGTTTCAGTGAGTACGCTGGCGCGGACTGTTTTCGACGTCGGTAGGCGAAAGGGATTGGAGAAGGCGGTGACTCGAGTGGATGCGCTGGGCAACGCTTGCGGCGTGAAAGCCGGTGACGTCCGCCCCCTGATCGAGTCACACCGTGGCGCACGCGGGCTCGTTCAGTTGCGTGAGGTGCTCGACGTGATGGATGGCGGGGCCGAGTCACCACAGGAAACCCGCACCAGGCTGTTGTTGATCAGTGCCAATTTGCCGAGACCTAAGACCCAGATAGCGGTGCTCGACGCCGCAAGATACCCCTTCGCCCGCATCGACATGGGTTGGGCGGAGTACTTGGTCGGCGTCGAGTACGACGGCGAGCAGCACTGGACCGACCCGGTTCGACGTGCTCACGACATCGACCGGCACGCCAAGCTCCTGGCGCTTGGCTGGCAGATCATCCGCGTCAGTGCCGAACTTCTGCGCCACCGGCCCGGTGTGATCGTCCAACGCACCTACGCTGCGCTGCACGCGGCGGGATGCCCCTGGCTCTCCGAATGTGTGATTGATCCACGCAAGACCGCGTAATCGCGTGGGGATAATCCACGTTCGGCGGAAAGCGGGAGATCAGGCGAGACGTTGGGCGGCTGCGTCGACCCGCTCGTCGGTGGCCGTCAGCGCCATCCGCACGTGACGGCGACCGCGTGGGCCGTAGAACGCCCCTGGCGCGACCAGGATCCCGAGTTCTGCCAGCCACGCGACGGTTTCCCGGCAGGGATCGCCCCGCGTTGCCCACAGATAGAGGCCCGCCTCGGAATGCTCGACGGTGAAACCGGCCCCGAGGACGGCGGCCAGCAGGACCTCGCGCCGACGTGCGTAACGCTCCTTCTGCACCTTCTCGTGGGCGTCGTCGTCGAGCGCGGCGACCATGGCGGCCTGCACGGGCGTGGGCACCATCATTCCGGCGTGCTTGCGCACCGCGAGCAGTTCTGCCACCACCGCGGGATCGCCCGCGACGAAGCCGGCCCGGTAGCCGGCCAGAGAGGAGGTCTTCGACAGCGAATGGATAGCGAGCAGTCCGGTGTGGTCGCCGTCGCACACCGAGGGGTGCAGTATCGAGACCGGCACCGCGTCAGGATCCCAGCCGAGGCCGAGGTAGCACTCGTCGGAGGCCACCAGCACCCCCCTGCTGCGCGCCCATTCGACGACCTTGCGCAGGTGCTCGACGCCCAGAACCGCGCCCGTCGGGTTGCTCGGCGAGTTGACGTAGACGAGTTTGGGGACCCGCGGCCCGAGTTGCGTCAGCGAATCGGCGGCCACGACCTCGGCACCCGCCAGGCGCGCTCCGACGTCGTAAGTGGGATACGCCAATTCGGGAACGACCACGACGTCGCCGCGCGTGAGATTGAGCAGCGTCGGCAACCAGGCGATGACCTCCTTGGTGCCGATGACCGGCAAGACGGCGTCAGCGGCGAGTTCGGTGATGCCGTAGCGACGTCGAAGAGCGTTCACCGCGGAGGCCCGCAGGGCCGGGGTGCCCGCCGTGGTCGGATAGCCGGGTGCAGAACTGGCTGCTGCCAGCGCGTCGCGGATCACGGGGGCTACGGGATCGACGGGGGTGCCGACCGAAAGGTCGACGATGCCATCGGGGTGCGCCCTGGCGGTGGCCGTGACGTCGGCCAGCGTGTCCCAGGGAAAGACGGGCAGTGACGCCGAAAGCAGCCCGGTCGGGCTCAGGCCCACTCCGCTGGTCGGCTTCGCTTCGCTCAGCTCTCCCACTCCGCTGGTCGGCTTCGCTTCGCTCAGCTCTCCTCGCCCGGCGGCGGCATGTCCTTGATGAACTGCGGATCGTTGTCGGTCTGACCGACCTTCGACGCCCCGCCGGGAGATCCCAGCTCGATGAAGAAGTCCGCGTTGTACTGGGTGTAAACGTTCCACTGGTCCGGAACGTCGTCCTCGTAGTAGATGGCCTCCACCGGGCAGACCGGCTCGCAGGCGCCACAGTCCACGCACTCGTCGGGGTGGATGTACAGCATGCGTGCGCCCTCGTAGATGCAGTCGACGGGGCACTCCTCGATACATGCCTTGTCTTTGATGTCGACGCAGGGTTCGGCAATGGTGTACGTCACTGATGTCTCTCCTGTGCGGTGGGCTGCTGGTCGGTGGGGACCTGGTAGGAACCCCGAGAAGCCGAAGCAAGTATGCGTTGCCCATACCTAAACGCCTGTCTCAGTGTGTCCTAACCTGACGCGCCGCCCGTTACGGGTGGCGCGTGGTTACTGATACTAAACGTTGCACATACAAGTCGCCTAGTCACCTTTCGCGTGTACTCGGCCCAAGACGTCCAACTGGTTGCATAGAACCACCACGGGTACCTCTTACGCTGCCGGGCGTGGCCCTCCCCCACGCGATACTGGTGGCGCTGAGCGAACAGGCTGGCTCTGGTTACGAGCTGGCACACCGCTTCGACCGGTCCATCGGCTACTTCTGGGCAGCCACCCATCAGCAGATCTACCGGATGTTGTGGACGATGGAGGACGCCCGCTGAGTGCACGTCGACGTCGTCTCGCAGCACGGCAGGCCGGACAAGAAGGTGTACGGCGTCACCGACGGCGGCCGCGAGGAACTGGTGCGCTGGATCGCCGAACCACTCACGGAGAGCCAGCTCCGCCTGCCACCCGCCAGAGAGGTGTACCTGCTGCAGCGAACCAAGGGCCCGCAGGGTCGCGGCCTGGGCACGACGCCGGGCTGCACATCAGCTTCGGCTCAGATCACTCCGACCCCCGCGTGCTCGCGGTCGACAACGTCATCCTCTGCGCGGGCCAAGAGTCGGTCCGTGACCTTGAGGATGGGTTGCGCCGCAACGGTATCGAGCCGCACGTCATCGGTGGCGCAGACGTCGCCGCAGAAATCGACGCCAAGCGGGCGATCCGCCAGGGCACGGAGCTCGCCGCGAACCTGTAGCTCGTGCGCCGAACGTGACGCTACGGCGAGAATCCAGCCGGAGACTCGCCGTGGCGTCACATTCGAATGACTAGCCCTGCTTGAGGGCCTCGATCTCCAGGGTGATGGTGACCTTGTCGCCGACGACGGCGCCGGTCTCCAGCGGCATGTCGATGTCGATGCCGAAGTCCTTGCGGTTCAGCACGACCGACGCCTCGAAGCCTGCGACCTCACCGTGACCCATGCCGTTGTTGACGCCGTTGAACTCAAGCTTGAGCTCGATCGGCTTGGTCACGCCCTTGAGAGTGAAGTCACCAGCGAGGACGTAGTCATCACGGTCGGCCCGCACACCGGTCGAGGCGAACGACGCGTTCGGGTACGTCTCCACGTCGAAGAAGTCAGCCGACTTCACGTGCCCATCGCGCTGCTCGTTGCCGGTGCTGAGCGAATCGACGGCGATCTCGGCTGACACCGACGGGGTGCCGTCCTCTGCGACGACGACCGCGCCGCTGAACGTCCCGAAGCTGCCGCGCACCTTGCTCACCATCAGGTGGCGCACCGAGAAGTTGATCGACGAGTGGACGGGGTCGATGGCCCAGGTTCCGGTGCTCAGCGCGCTCGCTACCGATGCGGTCATGTCTGTGTCTCCTTGGCGTGGGGCCGGCCTTTCCGGCGCCTTACCAAGGCAAAACGGACCGTAGTCCGATTTTGTTCCGGACCGCAGTCCGAATCTCGCCTGCGGTGCTCAGAGCAGGGCTGCCAAGGCGTCGATCGGCAGCCTGGGCGAACGGTGCCCGTCCCGCCCGACCATCTCGTCGTTGACGACCAGCGCGTTGAGCACCGCTTCCTCGACGGACTGGACGACGGCCGCGTAGAACGCGTCCATCCGCCCCCATGGAATGAAGGTCATCGCCCCGAACTCGTCATCCGCGGGCGGGTCGACCGGGAACCCACTCTGCAGGCCGTCGGCATCCGCAGTCGAGAACGCCAGAAAGATGTCGCCGGAGAAGTGGCTGCCCGTGGTGCCCGTCCGGGCAAGTCCGAGCGGCACCCGGCGGGCCAGCGCCTTGCACTGCCCCGGCAGAAGGGGTGCGTTGGTCGCGACGACGGCGATCACCGAGCCCGCGCCGGGAGGTGACCGGAGCCCAAGATCAGCGGCGAACCAGTCCGAGTCCATCGGATTGTCCTCGGCGAGCAGCGGTCCGATGTGTCGTCCCGCCACGGTCAGCTCATGGCGGGCACCGAAGTTCGCCTGCACGAACGCGGCGACAGTGAAGGCGTGAGCGCCGTAATCGACCACCCGCGACGCTGTCCCGTTGCCGCCCTTGTACTCGTAACAGTTCATCCCCGTACCGCCTCCGACCGAGCCCTCCGCCACCGGCCCGGAGGCTGCCGCGTCGAGCGCAGCCTCAACGTGTTCCGGCCGTATGTGAGCGCCGTTGATGTCGTTGAGGTAGCCGTCCCACGTCTCGCCGCACACGGGCAGCAGCCACTGACGCGCGAGTTGGGGACGGACCCGGTTCACCCAACTGACCACGCCGGTGTGACAGGCACCGACGGAATGCGTATTGGACAGCACCACGGGCAGATTGAACGCTCCGACTTCTTCGATCCACGTCGTGCCGGTCATCTCGCCGTTGCCGTTGAGGGAGTGCCAGCCGGCGGCACAAGCCCGCCCGAGACCGTCGCGTCCGCGGGGCAGGATCGCGGTGACGCCGGTACGCACCGGGCCGCTCCCCACCTGCAGCGGACCCTCGCCGTCGATCAGCGTGACTTCGCCGACTTCGACGCCGGGGACGTCGGTGATCGCGTTGAGCGGACCAGGCTGACCGATGAGCGGGATGGCGAGCCCGCGGGCACGCGGTAAGCTCTCGGTGGTGTGGGTCTGAGGTGAGGTCACAACTCTGAGTAGCACGCCTGGGCGGAGACGGCGCGCCCTTAGCCGCCGCCCCAGACCGACTCCGCGCCGGAGTGCCCGACCCGGACGACGGTCACGATCGATGAGACCCCGACGACGAGGGCGACGATCGCGACGACGACCGTCGCCACCTTCCGCGGCGTGTCCGATCGGCTCTCGAGCCAGTGCAGCACCACCAGCGCCAGTGCCACGACGAGCAGCGCGGCGGAGAAGTAGGTCATCCAGTCGCCGCGCTCGGCGTGCTCCTGCAGGATCGGGCTGACGCTGCTCCGCTGATCGATCAACCACTGGCCGGCGTCGGTGGTCAGCGGCGTCAGGACCATCGTCGCGGCGG
Source organism: Mycobacteriales bacterium (assembly GCA_038244615.1). Classification (GTDB taxonomy): domain Bacteria; phylum Actinomycetota; class Actinomycetes; order Mycobacteriales; family Mycobacteriaceae; genus Mycobacterium. The sequence goes on from JBBRTH010000042.1 coordinate 42,278, forward strand.
CGAGCGCCAGCACCAGCCACACCAACCGGCGTCGAGCAGCGGGCCAGAAGCCACAGAGAATCTCGAGCAACGCGACCAATGGCGCGAGCACCACGATGGCATGAACGAGCAGGGCATGCGCGGGTATCCCGGCAATCGTGTTCACGGCGCTCCTTGGATGGAATGACCCGACCATATCGCAACCCTGCGACGGCCGCCGACTCGCGAACGTGCGCGAACTTCGATCGCTCGGCGGCGTGTCGGCCGCAAACACGCACACTCGCGGGAGCGGGAAAGGGGGTAGACGGGGAAAGCGAGGTGGGTCAGGCGGCGAGCGGCGCGTACGTCGTGCTGCGTTGCCGGGCGGGTCGGTCGATGCCCTCGGCGATCTCGACCAGTTCGGCGACGGACTTGGCCGAGCCGTACTCTGAGCCCGCCATCCGCGAGATGGTCTCCTCCATGAGCGTTCCGCCCAGATCGTTGGCGCCGCCGTTGAGCATCACCCGGGTGCGTTCGGTTCCGAGCTTGACCCAGCTGGTCTGGATGTTGGAGATCCTGCCGTGCAACATGATCCGGGCCAACGCATGCACCGCCCGGTTGTCGCGGTGCGTCGGGCCCGGCCGCGCGGCTCCGGCCAGATACAGCGGTGAACTCTGGTGCACGAACGGCAGCGGCACGAATTCGGTGAAACCGCCTGTCCGGTCCTGGATTCCGCGCAGCACGTTCAGATGCCCGACCCAATGCTTCGGGGTGTCGACGTGTCCGTACATCATCGTCGCACTGGACCGCAGCCCCACTTCGTGCGCGGTGGTCACGACCTCGATCCACGCCGACGCAGGCAGCTTGCCCTTGGTCAGCACCCAGCGGACCTCGTCGTCGAGGATCTCGGCGGCAGTGCCGGGGATGCTGCCCAACCCGGCCTCGCGCAGGCTGGTGAGCCACTCACGAGTCGACTGGCCGCTGCGGGTGACACCGTTTGAGATCTCCATCGGCGAGAACGCGTGCACGTGTATCGACGGCACCCGAGCCTTCACAGCCCGCACCAGGTCGGCATATCCCGTGACCGGCAACTCGGGATCGATACCGCCCTGCATGCAGACCTCGGTGGCACCGGCGACATGGGCCTCCCACGCCCGGTCGGCGACCTCGCCGGTGGACAGCGAGAACGCGTCCGCGTCGCCCTTGCGTTGGGCGAACGCGCAGAACCGACAACCCGTATAGCAGATGTTGGTGAAGTTGATGTTGCGGTTGACGACGTAGGTCACGTCCTCACCGACGACGTCGCGGCGCAACGAATCCGCAAGCGCCGCAACGGCTTCCAGCGCCGGGCCATCAGCGGTGGCCAGCGCCAGATACTCGTCGTCACTGCAACCGGCGGGATCGCGTTCCGCCGAGCGCAGCGCAGCCAGCACATCGGTGTCGACGCGCTCGGGGGCCCGGGCGGCCAACTCGTGCACCTTGTCACGGATCGAGTCCCAGTCGCCGAACGCGCTGTCGAGATCGGAGCGGGTCTCGGTGCGACGGCCGTCGGTGTCGATGGCCGTATGCAGATCGGTACGGCCCAGCGACTCGGTGGCCTCGTCGGGCTCCTGCCACGGCGCGCCCACCGGGTTGACGTCACGCGCCCAGCCAGTATCCGGATCGGCCAGGGCGGTGACATGGGCACGCACCCGCGGGTCGATCCAGGCCGACCCGGCCTGCACATACCGCGGTTGCGCGGTCAATCGTTGCACCAGGTCGTAACCCGCTTCTGCGGTGACGGTGGCGAGTTCGTCCAGCGCCGGCCACGGCCGTTCGGGGTTGACGTGATCCGGAGTCAACGGCGAGACGCCGCCCCAGTCGTCGACGCCCGCACCGACGAGTGCCAGGCACTCCTGTCGCGACACCAGGTTCGGCGGCGCCTGGATGCGCATGCCCGGGCCTAGTACCAACCGCGATACCGCGATGGTGGCCACGAAGTCGTCGATACCTGCGTCCGGTGTCGCAGCCATCGCCGTGTGATCCTTGGCCCGGAAGTTCTGCACAATGACTTCCTGGATGTGCCCGAATTCCTTGTGCGACTTGCGAATAGCGTGAATGGTCGCGGCGCGCTCGGTCAGTGTCTCACCGATACCCACCAGCAGGCCGGTGGTGAACGGAATCGACAACCGGCCGGCGTCGGTCAGGGTGCGCAACCGCACGTCGGGATCCTTGTCGGGACTGCCGTAATGCGCGAGCCCCTTGGTGTCGAACAACCGCCGCGACGTCGTCTCGAGCATCATGCCCATCGACGGTGCGACCGGCTTGAGCCGCGACATCTCCGACCAACTCATCACACCGGGGTTCAGGTGCGGCAGCAGGCCGGTCTCCTCCAACACCCGGATCGCCATGGCGCGCACATAGTCCAGCGTCGAATCGTAGCCACGCTCATCGAGCCACTGCTTGGCCTCGGGCCAGCGCTCCTCGGGCCGGTCACCCAAAGTGAAGAGCGCTTCTTTGCACCCGAGCGCGCCACCCTGGCGGGCGATCTCCAGAATCTCGTCGGGCTCCAGATACATGCCCTTGCCTTCGGCACGCAGTTTGCCGGGCACGGTGACGAAGGTGCAGTAGTGGCAGGTATCGCGGCACAGGTGCGTGATCGGGATGAACACCTTGCGGGAGTAGCTGACGGGCAGCCTGCCCGTCGGCCCGAACCGACCCGCCGCCGTCAGGCCCGCATCGCGCACCCTGGCCGCGCTGGCCGTCAGATCTTCGAGGTCGGCGCCACGCGCCGTCATCGCGATCGCGGCTTCCTCGACGTTGAGCGACACCCCATCGCGGGCGCGTCGCAGTACACGGCGCAGGGCGGCGGGATGTGGCGGCGCGTTCGGGCCCGACGTTGCGGACTTCGATGGGGCTACGGGGCTGGGCAGATCGGCACCACGCTGGGGGTTCAGAGCCACTCCCCTGTAACCCCGGGGTCGTGGAGAATCATCCGCGCGCCACTAAGTCCGTTGCCCCTTGCATAGGGGTCACAGTAGTCCCAGCACTGCGACACGGGCGCGCGCCATGTTCCCAACCCCGATACTGACGCCGGCGTAAGTTGATCACCGTCGAGGACAGCGGCCACGAGGAGATCGAGCATGGGCAGTTCCGTCCGTTCCTACGTTATAGCGGGTGTCACCGCGATAGCAGCGGGCGTGATTGCGATCCCCCCGTCGGTTCCGTCGGCGATGCAGGTCCAGCCCGCCGACGTGCGCGTGGCACCGTCGATCGACCTGGCCGCGTCGGTCCGCTCGCTCGTTACGACGCCTCCGAATCCCGAGCACTTCGCCGCGGCGAAGGCCGCGATCGCGAGGATCGATCCCGCGGCGAGTGCCACATTGGCGGTCCAAGCCGCCGTCCCCGTCCCACTCAACGCAGCGTCCGACTGGATCGTCTCGGGTTACCAGTTCATCCAGTCCTGGGTGACCTACGGGGTACAACTCGCCGACTACGCGCTGCAGTTCATCCCGTACGGGTCACTGATCAGCGGACAGATCAACATCTTCTACTACAACCTCATCCTGCCGATCTCCGACAGCATCGTCTACGGACTGGTCGTGCCCGTGGTGAACGAGCCGCTGAATCCGTCGTCGTACATCAACGGATTGATCACCGTCGGCCAGACCACGGTCAACGCGGCGATCAACACGGGGATCGCGCAGTTCAGCTACTTCTTCGGCTGGCTGATCCCCCCGCTCCCACCGCTCCCGCTTGCTGCGGCGCAGACAGTGCAGCCCCAAGAAGCGGTGTCGACGTTGGCAGCCGGCCTGGATCTGACCGCCGCGACGGCCGCGGACGTGAAGGAAGAACCGGCCAGCCTCCGGAAGGAGAAACACCTGCCGGCAGTGGTGACCGACGACGTCCCCGACGCGGCGGGGCTCTCGGCCTCTGGGACTTCCGCACCGTCCGCAACGCCAGACCCACCTGCAACCGCAGACCCGCCCAAGACTCCCGAACGACCCAAGACCACGACTGACGGTGTGCAGACCCAGGGCGAGGTCCGCGGCGGCACCGACGGAACCGACGACGCCACGACGACCACCACCACCACCACCACCAAGGACGAGACGTCGGAATCCACGAGCGCCACCGCAGGCACCGACAATGCCCCTGCCACGGCGACGGAATCCGCGTCGACGGGGAGCAAGGGTCCCGCCGCGGCCGGCCGCGACAAGGGCCCCCGCAACCCGAGCGCGACGAACAAGGGTGCAGCCGACAAGGGTGCCGACGAGAACTAGGCGTCGACCTTCGACGTCAACCGCCACCACACATAGGCCGGCGGCGCACCGCCCAACACGACGAAGACCACCGGTGCGAGCTGCATGATGCCCGCACCGCTGAGAACGATGTCACCGCCGGGTCCGCCGAAAGTCAATCCGAGGGCGGTCATCAGCCACGCCCACAACGGCAGCGCCGCCAGCCGCGGCGTCGGCGCCCACTGCAGCGCCGCCCAGACGAGTGCAGCGTTGACCAGGCCGCTGATCAACCCGCTGACGGGTAGCGGAATCGTTCCCACGTAGAGCGGAAGCAAGAAGGCGCCCGCGATTGCCGACAGGACGCCGTCGAGTGTCAGGACGGCAAGGACGGCGGAACGCAACGAGCCCCGAGACCGAGTGGTCAGGTGGGAACGCTCTCGAGCAGCCCCACCAGCGAACCGACGACCCACTGGGAATCATCCAAGCGGTCCTGCCAGTGCCGCAGGTTGGGATCCAGATCCGGGTCCATGGCCGTCCCTTCGCCTGTGGGCTTGCGTGATCGGCAGCGTACCTGTCGCCAGGGCCCGTTGATAAGGATGCAGGTAGTCGTTATTCGATTCGGGCCGTCTCCGCTACCCGAGTGCCCGTTGTCGGTTCAAACGGCGCGTGCGCCACCATAACGTCAGCTCAGCGGGTTTCCGCGAACGCCAACTGAGGAGGGGTATGACATCAACCAGCCCCGTCTAAGCCCTGGCCGAAGTCCAATCCGGCGAGCAGGTCGGATTCGAAGCCCTGCTCGTCTCGAAGGCCGCCCGAACCGGACACCAGGACGTAATGCTCCTGGCCCACGATGGGCAGCGCCAGATCGTTGGACAGCGCGCAGGCCCGGCCCGTCGGGCCGACGGCGACCTGGGTGGCGTGAGCGCCGAGCGCGCCGATTTTGGCGGCCAACCCGTCGCGGGCATCGATGCGGGTGGAGATGTGGTGGTCCGCGAAGCCGATCCCGTCCGTTCCGCCCTCGGGAAGCGCCCAGTGCGGCCGCAGGTCGTCGGCGGTCAACGCTTCCGCGGCGGCCCCGAACGCACTGGTGGACATCACCGTCCAGTAGAACTTCGGCACCGGCCAGCGCTCGCCGACCGTGGCGACGGCGGCGGTGGTCACCTCGTGGGCGCGGATGTGGTCGGGGTGTCCGTAGCCGCCGTTGGGGTCGTAGGTGACGACGACGTGCGGGCGCAACGCGGCGATGATGTCGGCCAGCGCAGCGACGGCTGCCTCGCCGGAGTCGACGAACCGCCGGCTACCCGAACGCGGTGGGGTGCCGGCCATTCCGGAGTCGCGCCAGCGTCCCGCACCGCCCAAGAAGATCGGGTCGCCGATACCCAGCAGGTGCAGAGCCGCGGACAACTCATTGATACGGTAACCACCGAGCTGGTCGGCATGGTCCGCGGCCAGTTGCGACCATTGGCCGCCGATGACCTCGCCCTCTTCGCCGAGCGTGCAGGTCACCACGTGCACTTCCGCGCCACGGCCGGCGTAATGCGCGAGGGTGGCCCCGTTGTTCAGGGATTCGTCATCGGGGTGGGCGTGCACGAATAACAGCCGCGGCGTCTCGGTCGGCATCGGCACACCCTACCCGTGGCCTCTGCTGGCGTGCCCTGTCCGAGGACCTCGGCCGTGCTCCCGCTGCTGAAGCCCCTCGTGACTGCCCTATTTCTACGGGCCTGAGCGGCCGGGGGATGCTGACCCCGTCGCTCGGCTACCGGAGCGGCGCGGGGTTCGGTGTGCGCTGTGGCCATCACGGCCGTATCCGGCTGCCACCTCAATGTGCCGGGCATCTCGCTGGCCTGCGCGGCCGGCGTGCTCACGGTTACCCAGCACGCGCCGATATGGGCTGGCATCTTCGGCTGGGAGCTCGCTCCACCGTGGTGGATGCTGGCCGTGTTCCTGGCCGCTGCCCTTGCTGCTCACGGCTTGCGACTGCTCAGTGAGCGCTACCTCCGGCCACGCGGAGCTGACCCGCGCACGAACGCACCGACCGCCAGCGACATGCTCTTTATGGCCCAGCCCGTCGCAACCATCGGCCCCGTGGTGCTCACGCTATGCTCGCGCCATGGCGGAGCCGACTAAGGACAAAGACGAGGAACCCGCAGCCTCGGAGCCGGCCGAGGACGAGGACACGCACGAGGACGACGTAACCTCGAAGCCCACGATGCGCGTCAGCAACCAACCTTCGACGGCGGCTTCGCGTCCGGTCGTTGGTTGGCTGGCCTCGGCCGCGTTGGTCATCGCCCTGAGCGCGTTGGGTGTCTCGTTGTGGGTGTTGCTTCACCCGCCTACCCCCAGCGCTCCCGCCGTGCCGCCGGCGCCGAGCGCGCAGCAGATCACCGACGCAACAGCAAGGGCATGTGGTGCGTATGGCACGGTGCGTACCGCGGTGAACGCGCGCAGCAACGCCGACCCGGGTGCTGATCTGGCGGCGACCCAGGCTGAGGTCAC